>JAQTQZ010000034.1 GCA_028712695.1 Methylovulum sp.
CGGAACGGTATTGCCCGCATTGCGAAATCCCCATGCAAACCATTAGCCTCAACCTTGACGGCCCGTTTCTGATCGAACGCTGTGGACAATGTTACGGTCTGTTTTTTGATCCGGGACAAGTTGAAGCGCTACTTGAAAGCTCGGTGTCAAATGTCTTCCACATCAACCCGCAGCATTTGGACGCCATCAATAATGACCGTTTTCAAGCGAACAAACCGGTCAAATATCTAAAATGTCCTGTGTGTCATGTGCTAATGAACAGGAAAGCTTACGGTTATCGCAGTGGCGTCATTATTGACCGTTGCAACAAGCACGGAATCTGGCTTGACAGTGGCGAAATCACGCATTTGATGGAATGGAAAAAAGCGGGCGGGCAGTTATTGCATGAACAACAAGCGGCTGCACAAAGTAAAAAAACAACACTCCACACCAAGCCAGCAGACACTTACAACCACGGTGGATTGAATTACACCGTTAACGACGCTGAGCTTAATGTGTTTGATATAGCCGCATCTGTGATTACCAAACTGTTTGACTTTTGAGTTGGGCAAATACAATAGAAATAACGTTTGTATTATGTAAATCGTGATCTAAGAATCAAAAATACAACACGGATAAAACTTGTTTCAGCTTATATAAGCGGCATGTTATATAGTATCCTATAAACCGGAATCATTCTTAAAACCCATTGATTTTTCATGGTAATTTGATGCGGACAACATTTAATTTATCGAACCAAACCCTTAAGTCATTGATCTCTATAAATTCTAAAGAACAACACCATGAACACGTTAAAAATGATAGGTTTTAGCCATATTGAGAAGATACGCTTTTCAGCTATCCTGACTCTGGCTGAATCCAGGCTTAAGCAAAAATGGAAAACCACCGAACACATTCCCGCTGATTTTTACTTGATCAAGGAGTGCTTAATTCCGCAAATGGATGAGCATGAGATGCTTAAGCACCTGCCACGTCAGCAATGTGTTTTTATAAGGCGCACACCCGATGACCCCAGCGTAGAAGAGCATCAGTTCTATTGGGGCAAAGAAGATAACCCTTCGTTGCAATACCTGACTGAATTCTTTAATAAACTTGGTGATAATGATAATACCCCCCCTCCCCCGGCAGACAGTCAACCAATCCCCATTCCCGAAACCTGTTTTTTTAATCCCCAACAAGGTTTCTTAGGCCATTTATTAGCGCCTGCAACAACGCCCTTGACGTTTAAGCTCACCAACCAACATGCGGGCATCGTATTACTCGTTGACACTGAACAGAACAGCTACTACAGCAATTCCAGCCTCGAACAATTAGAACCTTATTTTTTTGCCACAACTGAATTGCAGGTTGCGAACATCTCCGCCCAGCAATTACAAGCGGCAAGCGCCAGCCAAGCGCTCAAAGAGCGGCCTTTGACCCACTTGCTTTGGTTCACCGCGTTCACCTGCTCACAGGGCAAACCCATCCAAGGTTACCAACAAAGTGACATCGTCCATTTAAAACGTTGGCCAGACATTAACTTGCCGGGTTGTAAACGGTTGATCAAATTAGCAGCCTATATGCACAGCAATGCGGTTGATCTAGCCACCGCACAGGCCAACACCGGCGCCCCCATAGAACAGATTTACAATTTTTATAATGCCTGCAAAGTGATTGGCCTGATAGCGCACAGCGAACATACCGATGTTCACGAAAAAACTATTAATGATGAACAAAAGCAATTGCTGGAAAAAATTGGCAAACGTTTTAACCAAACCTTGCAATTACCCGACTAAAGCCAATATGAATACATCCAAAAAAATTAAGTTTGTTTTCACCGGCTGTGTCGGCGCCGGCAAAACCACCGCAATCAAGGCAATCAGTGAAATTAACGCCATTTCAACCGAAGTCAAGCCCAGCGAGGAAAGCGTCATAAAAAGAAAAAGCACCACAACAGTAGCCATGGATTACGGCCAATTGACGCTCGACGATGGGGAAAAAATCCACCTCTATGGTACGCCTGGCCAGCGCCGCTTTGATTTCATGTGCTCAGTATTGACCCAAGGGGCACTAGGGCTGGTCATTTTAATTGACAACACCCACGAAAAGCCGTTTGAAGAACTGGACTATTTTTTAAATTTGAACACCGCATTTTTACAAGACCACGCCGCTGTGATTGGCATCACTCATTTTGACCAATGCCCGCAACCAACGATTGATACTTATTATCAAGTGCTTGAGGAACGCGGTGACCCGTGGCCCGTATTGCATGTTGACGCCCGCAACCCTGAAGACATCATGATTTTGCTGAGCACCCTGCTGGTAAGCTTGGAATATTTGTAAATCCAGCTGACGCACAGCACAACAAATTGACTACAAAACTACAAATATGAAATGATTTCAGCGATGAAAACTATGGGGTGGAAAAATTGATTTGGAAAATTAAAACAACGGTTCTGGCATTATTGTTGTCTTTCAACACGTTTGCAGAACCCCGCGCCACCGGCGATTTGGGTCTGGTCATCGAGCGCGAAGACAGCGCGGCGCTCATCATCAACACCACCCATCATCAGCAGTTGGCAAGAATCGAAGGTTTAGGCGATTTGTCCCATGCCTCGGTGGTGTTCTCCCGCGACCAACGTTATGCTTACGTTTTCGGGCGTGATGGCGGGTTAAGCAAAATCGACCTATTACAAGACAAACTCAATAAACGCATCGTGCAGGCAGGCAACAGCATTGGCGGGGCGATTTCGCAGGACGGCAAGCTGATCGCCGTGTCCAATTACGAGCCGGGTGGCGTGAAAGTGTTTGCCGCCGACACGCTGGCCTTAGTTGCCGACATTCCTGCCGAATACGCGCCCGGCAAACGCTCGAAGGTGGTCGGTCTGGTGGATGCGCCCGGACAAAAATTTGTGTTCAGCCTGTTCGATGCAGGTGAAATCTGGACACTGGACATGAAAAATCCACAAAAGCCCGTGATCGAAAAGTTTAAAAATATCGGCAAGCAACCTTACGATGCGTTGATGTCGCCGGAAGGCCGCTTTTATATAGCCGGATTGTTTGGCGAAAGCGGTTTGGCGTTGTTGGATCTATGGGACACCGCTGCCGGCGTCAAACGCATCCTGCCGAATTACGGCAAAAAGGACGACAAACTGCCCGTCTACAAAATGCCGCATCTGGAAGGCTGGGCAATGGCGGGTGATATGCTGTTTGCACCCGCCATCGGCAAACATGAAGTGCTGGTGATAGACAAACGCAATTGGACGTTGCTGAAAACCATCCCTGTTATCGGGCAACCGGTGTTTGTCATGGCACAGCCTGACGCGCGGCAAGTGTGGGTCAATTTCGCCCTGCCCGACAACAACCATTTACAAATCATTGATGTGAAAGACTTAAAAGTCAACGCCACGCTCACCCCCGGCAAAGCCGTATTGCACATGGAATTTACCCCACGCGGCGAACAAGTCTGGGCGGCATTGCGTGATGACAACCAACTGGTGGTTTACGACACGGCTACCTTGCAGGAAATCACGCGCTTGCCTGCCCGCCATCCCAACGGTATTTTTTTCAGCGCGAGGGCGCATAAGATTGGACTTTAACCATGCTGACGGATTTGCAAAAACGCCTGTTAAACGATTTCCAACGTGATTTCCCGTTATCGCCCACGCCTTACCAGGACATTGCCGAGCAATTGGGTGTCACTGAAGCCGATGTTATCACCGCGTTGGCGGAACTGAACGCGCAGCACTTCATCAGCCGCATCGGCGCGGTCATCCCACCCAACCATATCGGCACCAGTACCTTGGTGGCAATGGCAATCCCCGCAGCACAATTACAGGCGGTGGCGGATAAAATCAGCGCATTCCCTGAAGTCAACCACAACTACGAGCGTGAACATCGGCTTAATTTATGGTTTGTCGCAGTAGCAGCCGATGCCGGGAAGCTGCAAGATGTCATCAGAAACATAGAGAAACAAACCGGCTTTGCGGCACTACAACTACCGCTAGTCGATGATTTTTTCATTGATTTGGGCTTTAAGCTGGATTTGAAACATGCTTGATGCGCGTGATATTGAACTATTGGCGCAAGTTTCCGACGGTTTGCCCTTATGTCCCAGGCCTTACGCACAAATCGGCATGGCAATTGGCATGGATGAAGCGGAAATCATCAGCCGCCTGACCCTGTTGAAAAACCAAGGCTTGATTAAGCGGCTGGGCGTCATCGTCAAACACCGCCCGCTAGGCTACCGCGCCAACGCCATGATCGTTTGGAATGTGCCTGACGGGCTTATCAAACAGCTGGGCAGACATATCAGCCGCTTTAGTTTTGTGACCTTGTGTTACCAACGTCCCAAACTGCCGATATGGCCTTATAACCTGTACTGCATGATCCACGGCAAAGACCGCGCAACAGTATTGGCGCAATTGGCGCAGCTCGACAACGCCTGCGGCTTGGCGAACTTTGAGCGGCAGATTTTGTTCAGCCGCCGCTGTTTTAAGCAGCGCGGGGCGGTTTATCAAGCCCAACAAACCCAGGAAACAGCGAATGGATGACATCGACCGCCACATCATCAATACCTTGCAAACCGGTTTCCCTATCTGCGACGCGCCTTACCGGCAAGTCGCCGAGTCGTTAAGCATCAACGAAACCGAATTGTTGACGCGGCTGCAAGCCCTATTGGCTGATGGCACCTTAACCCGCTTCGGGCCGCTGTACAATGCCGAGCAAATGGGCGGCGCACTGACCTTGGCAGCCGTTAAGGTTCCCACCGAACGTTTTGATAAAGTAACAGACATCATAAACGCCTTCCCTGAAGTCGCCCATAACTATGCCCGCAACCATAAACTGAATATGTGGTTTGTGCTGGCGACCGAAACTTCCGAACAACAACGCCAAACCATCAACACGATTGAAGGGCAAACCGGCTTGACCGTCTACAATATGCCCAAGCTAAAAGAATACTTCGTCAATCTGAAGCTAGAAGCCTGACATGGATGCCACCGACCTTCGCCTCATGCACGCCACCCAAGCTGGCTTGCCGCTAACCCCGGAACCCTACCAAGCCCTCGCCGAACAATTGGGCCTGACCAAAGAAGACATCATGCAGCGCTTGGCCGCCATGCAAGAACGCGGCATCATCCGCCGCATCGGCGCCGTACCCAACCACTACAAACTCGGTTATCGTTTTAATGGCATGACCGTTTGGGATGTGCCGGACGGGCAAATAGACGAACTGGGGCGGCAAGTCGGGCAATTGCCCTTCGTCAGCCATTGCTACCACCGCCCACGACACTTGCCCGAATGGCCTTACAATTTGTTTGCGATGGTGCATGGCAAAACCCAAATCGAAGCCGACCAGCAAATCCGGCAGATCGCCGATGTGTTGGGCAAACAGTGTCGTGGTAGTGAGGTGTTGTACAGCACGAAGATATTGAAGAAGACGGGGTTCCGTAGTAGCAAACGTTAACAACATCATCTACATTGACCTATACCTCATTTCGCCTTACCATCAAGCCTTACTTCGGATACAAAGTAAGGATTTTTTATGCAACAAACAACGCTAACTAGTAAGGGCCAAATCACTATCCCCAAAAAAGTGAGGGAGGTGCTAGGCTTGCATTTAGGCGACAAAATTGAATTTGTCATTACTGACAAAAATGAGGTTTTACTGCGCCCTATTACTAAAAAAGTGGATGAGATGTTTGGTTTGCTGTATCAGGCCGACAGAAAAACCGTATCGGTTGAACAAATGGATACGTCAATCAGGAAAAAAATGCAGGATGGTTTCTAATGATGGCGCTGGATACCAACGTGTTAGTCCGCTTTCTGGTTAAGGATGATGAACAACAAGCCCAAACTGTTTATCGGCTTTTTAAACAAACCGAGGAAGAGCAACAGGTGTTATTTGTGCCTTTATTGGTTATCCTGGAAACCATTTGGGTTCTGCAATCGGCTTATGGCATAACGGATGACGCTATCGTCGCAACGCTAGGCAAACTGTTGCTTATGCCTGTCCTGATGCTTGAAAAACCTATGGTCATTCAGAGCCTTATCGCTTCAAGAAAGGAGGGTGAATTTGATCTTGCTGATGTTTTAATCGCCTATTCGGCAAAGTTTGCAAATTGTGCAGGGATTTATACTTTTGACAAAAAGGCTGCAAAATTCAAATATTTTGAACATCTAAAACGTTAACATGGCCTTGCCAAACAATGTCCCCCTTGCCATTAGATTAGATTCATAGCGACGAAACCTAACTCAAAAGTATCATCATGTTCAGACTCAGCCACTACATGCGGGAACTCATCGCCCCCACCCCAATAAAACCTGCCCGCAACCCCGCCGCGCCTGTGGTTATCTGGAACTTGATCCGCCGCTGCAACCTCACCTGCAAACATTGCTACACCACTTCCGCCGACATTGATTTCCCCGGCGAATTGACCACGCCGGAAATTTACACGGTGATGGACGACCTGAAAGCCTTTAAAGTCCCGGTGTTGATTTTATCGGGCGGTGAGCCATTGTTACATCCCGATATTTTTGCCATTTCCCGCCGCGCCAAAGACATGGGCTTTTATATCGCCTTATCGAGCAACGGCACCAAGATTTCGGCGGGAAATATTGCTGAGATTGCCGCTCTTGATTACCAATACATCGGGGTCAGCCTGGACGGCATTAAAGACACGCACGATGCGTTCCGGCGGCAAAAGGGTTCGTTCGATGCCGCATTGCGCGGCGTGCATTTATGTTTGGACAAAGGCATAAAAGTCGGCATCCGCTTTACGCTGACGCAAGACAATTACCATGATTTTCCAGCTTTGCTGCAATTGATGGATGACAACGGTATCGACAAATTTTATTTGTCGCATTTGAATTACGGCGGGCGCGGCAATAAAAACCGCAAGGATGACGCCCATTTCCTGATGACTAGGGAAGCAATGGACTTGTTGTTCAGCACCTGTTACGAATGGCTTTGTGCAGGCAAGGAGCGCGAATTTGTCACCGGCAATAATGATGCGGATGCGGTGTATTTTTTACATTGGGTGGCAAGACGTTTTCCTGACCAATTAGATCATATCAAGACCAAATTGGAACAATGGGGCGGTAATGCTTCCGGTGTCAATGTCGCCAATATTGACAATCTCGGCAATGTCCATCCTGACACGTTCTGGTGGCACTATAACTTAGGCAATGTAAAAGACCGGCCATTTTCAGAAATTTGGCCGGACACGTCCGACCCATTGATGGCCGGGCTTAAACAAAGCCCCCGCCCACTGGAAGGCCGTTGCGGTGTTTGCCATTTCCAAGCCATTTGCAATGGCAACACGCGGGTAAGGGCCGCGCAAACCACCGGCAATTATTGGGCGGAAGACCCGGGCTGTTATTTGACTGAAACCGAGATAACCGACCTTAAAGTCAGCGGCTAGCACGTCTGGGATCAAACGCTTCCTGTACCGTATCGGCAAACAGGTTAGCCGCCAAAACCAGCGTGAACATAAAGACAAAAGCCGCAGATAACGACCACCAAACTATCGGCTCACGCGCCATTTCCAGACGTGCGCCGTTAATCATATTGCCCCAACTGTAAGTCGTCGGGTCAACGCCAATGTTGATATACGACAACACCGCTTCCGCCAAAACCAAAGAACTGAAATCCAGCACCACCGAAATCAGCACGATGTGCATGACATTCGGCAAAATATGCCGCACCAAAATCCTGCCCTGCCTGACACCCAACGCTTGGGCGGCCTGGACATAGTCCATTTCCCGGAGCTTGAGGGTTTCCGCCCGCAACAACCGGCATAATCCCGTCCAACTAGTCACGCCCAGAATCAGGCAAAGGAACAACAAGCGCATATCGGCACGGACAATAACGCTGGTGAAATCTTGCTCATGGTTCGCCATGTAAACCTGCACCATCAGAATCGAAGCGGCTATCAACAATACGCTGGGGATAGAGTTGAGCGTGGTATAAATATATTGGATGATATCGTCTATCCAACCGCGAAAAAACCCTGCCAGAATGCCAAAAACAATCGCCATCGGCAACATGACCAACGTTGTCAGTGTGCCTATCATCAAGCCGGTGCGGATACTTTTTATCGCTTGATAAAAAACATCTTCACCTACTTTATCCGTGCCCAACACATGATAATAGCCCGACAAATAGCACAGCGCATAACTGACCGGGCCGATAACAAACAAAGTGATTACCACGGCCTTCAAAGCGGGTGTAATGCCGGGCCGCTGCTGCCGCACTAAACTAACAAGCCAAAACAGCAAAGTAAGCAACATCATCAATCCAGTGCCTTCCGCCAAACCGGTCAAGGCTTTAGTAATAACATCCGCCAAATGCTGGCTTTCAGGATGCGGCAAATGGCTGCCGCCAAATTCCAAACGGGGATAGCCCCACTGTGAACTTCCATCGGCCATGACCATCATTTCTTTGCTATAAAGCGTCGTCGCAAAAGGCGCTGAATAAGTTTTCTCGCCGTGTTCACGCAGCGGCTTTGCCCAATAATCCAGCAGGCTAATAATCTCATTGCCATTGTCGCTGGCAGGCTTGAAATGCACGGAGTCCAACAGGCCAATCAGGATAAAAAACAGCAGCACAACCAGTGACACCATCGCACTGTTGTTAGTGGCTATTTTTTGCAGGGGGCGTTTAATATGTGCTTTGCCGCGCAGATAAAACGCCAAGCCGATTAGGATAAAAACCAGCATAAATATCAGTGCGTCCGTCCATAAAATAACCATTGCTATCGTCTCTGTGTGGGAATAAATGATTTTGTGATATTGTTTTTTATCAAGCTATAGCGTCAGGAAAAACCCATCATGCGATTTTTATTTATTTTATACCTATTATTTGCCAGCCAGACAATTGCGGCCACACCTGTATTGTCAATCACCGAAGTGGCGCCGGGAATTTATGTGCATTTTGGCCCCCATGAATGGCCCGACACGCATAATCATGGCGCGATTGCCAATATCGGCTTTATTATTGGTGAACGTTGTGTTGCAGTGATCGATACGGGCGGCAATCCGGCACAAGGCCAAGCGTTAAAAAACGCCATCGCACATACCACAGACAAACCCATTTGCTATGTCATTAACACGCATGTCCATCCCGACCATATTTATGGCAACTCAGCATTTAAAGCCGATGGCGTAAAATTTGTCGGCCATGAAAAGTTGGCTAGGGCGATGTCGGCACGCGGCTTGTATTATCTGGATAAAGCCCCTGAGCAGCTAGATATTCAATTGACGGCAAACGACATTATCCCACCCGATATAGCGGTTAAGGATACTCTGGACATTGATTTAGGCGGGCGCATGCTCAAACTGACAGCCTATCAACCTGCCCACACCGATAATGACTTATCGGTTTATGATGCCAAAACCGATACGCTATGGCTGGCTGATTTGCTGTTTATGGAACATTTGCCGGTCATAGACGGTAGCCTGAAAGGCTGGCTGGCGGTGCTGGAAAACCTGTCGCAACAGTCTTATAAAACTGTCATTCCAGGCCACGGCCCGGTGGTGACCGATTGGCCAAAAAGTATGCGGCCTGAACAAGACTATCTACGCCTGTTGCTGACGGAAGTACGTGCCGCAATCAAGCAAGACCGTTATCTGGAGGACGCATTGGAAACGGTGGGCTATTCGGCTAAAGGCCAATGGCAGTTGTTCGATCAATTCCATCGCAAAAATGTGACCGCCGCGTTTGCAGAACTGGAATGGGAGGATTAAAGAACGCTTTAACCTGCCTGCAAAAAATGCCCGACCTGCCCGATAAACGCGGCGGGTTGTTGTACATGCAACCAATGCCCGGCATCGGCAATAACGCTCAATGTCGCCTGTGGGAATAGTGTACTGACACTATCAAGCGACACATAATTGGAATTACTTCCAGTAACAAACAAAACCTTGCCCACAAAAGGTGTTAACCGCTGGGTCTCGGGAAAGGCAGCGATATGATGGGCCGTCTGCTGGAAAATATCCAAATCAACACGCCAACAATACGCACCGTCTTTAAGGACAAGGTTTTGCAGCAAGAATTGCCGATAGCTCAATTCCGGTATCGCCTCGGCAAGCAGGACTTCTGCCTGCTTACGGTTTGTTATTTCCGCAAGCGGCACGGCTTTTAAGGCGTGGATCAGGCCGTCAAAACTGTGCCGGTAACTCACTGGCGCAATATCGGCAATGACCAGTTTATCAACACCGTCAGGATAATTCAGCGCAAACCACATCGCAACCTTACCCCCCATGCTGTGCCCAAGCAAACTGAACGCCGCTAAATTATGCCGGTTAACAAACCTTAATAAATCAGCCGCCATCGCCGGGTAATCCATGACCGGGTGATGCAAGGACGCGCCATGGTTACGCATATCCAAGACATAAACATGATAATTAGCCGCCAACTTTTCCGCCACTTGCCGCCAATTACGCGAAGACGCGAAAAAACCATGCAAAATGATCAAAGGGGCGTGAGCCGGATCGCCGTATTCCTCAAATGCCAGATCGACAGCTTCCATCAGGCAAACGCAAACAGCCCGCCGAGCAGGCCGCCGAAAACGCCACCCCAAACCACCAGCCAACCTAAATGTTCGCGGATAATGGCTTGCACCATTTCTTTTACCAGTTGCGGGGTCAACTCGCCCAGCCGTTTATCAATCACCGCTTCAATTTTATCGACAAAATCGACACCGATTTTGTGGGCATCCAGCCCTTGTTTAAGGGCCATTTTAAAGCGCTCAGACTCAACCATCTCGACAAAAGTACCACGCATCTTTTCAATAAACGGTTCTTTTAGTGGTACCAATGCCTCTTCACCTCCCATCATCAGCAACATACCGCCAAAAGAAGAACCCATAATCGAAGACACCAGACCTTCATAGATTTTATCGTAATTGATAGCATTCAATAATGGCTCAAGGTTCAATACCTTGCCACCTTGTTGCTCCTCGTTTTCAATAAACTGTGCGATGTTCTTTTCAGTAAAAAACTGTTGCATCATCAGTTGCTTGATTGACAACTTAAACTCTTCAAAACGGTCTGGTATGACACCAGAACCGTATAAAAAAGGTACTTTTTCAAACAACATATAAATCGCGAGCCAATTAGTGACCGCGCCGGACAAGGCAAAAAAACCGATGGATTTAATTAATGCCTGCTGTACCGGACAAACGTAACCGGTAATAATTATCAACACAGCAATTAAATTAGTAGCAAAGCTTTTATTCATGAATCTGTCCATTGGCACTAATTTATTCCGCTGTTTGCTGGGGCTTGCTTTGGATAGAAATATCGGCATCAGCCTGTAAGCTGTTCAAGACCGCATTAAACTCACCTTGACCAAACGCATTAGCGATATTTTTCTGCGCCAGGTCGAACTGTTTTTTGTCACTTTCACTCATCACGCCTTCGGTAACTTTCGATAAACTAACCACGATTTGTTCACCTGAAGGAAGTGGCGCTATAAAGATACCAGGCTTATCCGCAACAGGTTTGGGCGCTTTAAAAATAGCCTCTTTCAATGGTTCAGCCAGGTCGCTATTGTTTCGTGTCAAGCCTTTCACTTGCTTAACTGCCAACTTGTTCTCAACGGCTACTACCTGAATAGATTCGCCAGCTTGCAATCGTGCTTTTATTTGTTTGGCTTTTTCTATAGTTTGCACTTTGGCTTTATCGGCCAATAATACCTTGATGATATCCGCTTTCACTGCGCTTAATTCACGCGTGGTTGCAGCTTTATGTTCCGATTGCCGCAACACCACTAAATGCTCGGCATCAATCTCTACCGGTGCGCTGTTATTACCTTGCAACACCTCTTCTGAAAATGCCGCACTGCGTATTTTATCGTTGGCAGCAATGCCCTCACCTTTAGCTTCGGTAAATAACGCCGATTTTTTAATTTCAAGGCCCAAAGCATCGGCAACTGTTTGCAGATTGTCAGGATTTTCATAACTCATTTCGGTAAGTTTTTCACCGGCTTCATAAAATGCATTTTCGGCTTGGGCTTTTTGATAGGCTTTAGTCACTTCATCCTTAACGCTTGCAAATGGTTTGACTTCGGCGGGCACTAACTCAGTCACTTTAATCAAATGATAACCAAATTTTGATCTGATAGGTTCAGACACGTCACCCTGCTTTAAAGAAGTCGCGGCCTCTTCAAAAGCCTTTTCCATAACGCCTGTATTAAACAACCCTAAATCACCGCCTGTCTTAGCGGTCACCTTGTCATCAGAAACTTCAGCAGCCAATTTAGAAAACTCTTTATTAGCAAGTTCTAATTTAGCTTTCTTAGCTTTTTCCAACGCCATTGCATCAGTGGTTTTATCATTAACCGCAAACAAAATATGACTTATTTTTCTCCGTTCTGGCGTAGTGAACAGATCTATTTGATCCTCATAGAACGTTTTTAATTTGTCATCGGTAACAACAACTTGCTTGGCAATATCTGAAAATGTCAATTCAACATATTCGATAGCACTTTGCTGAGGTACCTGAAAAGCGTTTTGATGCTGCTGATAATACGCCGTTATTTCAGCATCGGTAGGTTGGGCAGACACTTGCTGAAGTGTGACTGTCACATAATCGACGTCACGTTGCTGGTTTTGGATTTTAAAAAAACTTTCCACATCATATGGCGTCGCAAAACTACTTGCGACAACACTATCCTGAAATTGCTGCATCACTAACGCATTTGTTATTCTACTGACAAATTCATTGGACGACATACGTTGCGCAGCCAACAATGATTTATATTTTTTATCATCGAACTTGCCGTCGGTCTGAAAATATTCCAATGATTTGATAAAGTCGCGCACACTATCATCGCTTGCCGCCAAACCTTCAGCGTTAACATATTGCAACAACACTTCGTCTTTGATCAATTTATCTAAGGCTTGTGCTTTCAGAATATTTTCATCAATACCCAAGCCCTGAAAATTCCGGCTATATTGCTCGTAAGCTTTAGCTATGTCGCGCTGATAAAAATCTTTATCTCCTACAGACGCGACCTGTGTTTCTTTGGCATTATCCACATAGTTATTGATCCCCCATAACGCAAATGGCACACCGATTACTATCAAAATACCCCATGCAAAAGCACCCTGAAATTTCTCTCTAATTTTTGTCAGCATAAACTTTGTCCTAAAGAAACAACTTACGAAGCAAAAAAAAAGCCCCGAACCATTAAGGTACGGGGCTTTTTATTGGTTTGGCGAAGTGGACGGGGCTCGAACCCGCGACCACCGGCGTGACAGGCCGGTATTCTGACCAACTGAACTACCACTCCAAAGTCTGGTGGGTGCTGAGGGGTTCGAACCCCCGACCCTCGCCTTGTAAGGGCGATGCTCTCCCAGCTGAGCTAAGCACCCGACTAATGCTGACTAGTTTACAGCATCTTTTAAACTTTTACCAGCTTTAAATGCAGGAATTTTTGCTGCTTTGATAGTTATTTCTTCGCCAGTCTGTGGATTACGGCCTTTACGCTCTGCCCGTTCTTTTACCGAGTAAGTGCCAAACCCCACCAAAGCAACAGAATCACCTTTATTTAAAGCTGCTGTCACCGCGCTGATAAAACCATCCAAAGCACGCCCTGCGTCTGCTTTTGTTAATTCAGCAGACTCCGCTATAGCGTCGATAAGTTCCGATTTATTCATTCTATCCCCCTTAGGAAGTCATTTTTATGAGTAATGTGCAAGATGCGTGTGTAAGTCTTATCCACTATGCGATAGCAACACAAGAAACACCCGTATTTATATCAACTGCTATCACACAGTGTCAAGCTTTAAACCGCTAGAAGTCTTGATTTTTGGGGCATCAGGCAATTTTATCAAGCGCTGACGCCTCCTCTTCATCAATGCGCCGTAACCCCCTTATTTATGTTTTTTGCTGCATCAATATCATTTTTAGCCTGCTCCTCAGGCGTAATGTTTTTGCTAGGAACAGGTAAATATTGCAAAGCAACTTCCAGCACTTCATCTATCCAATGTACGGGCTTAATAGTCAAATTGGCCTTGATATTTTCAGGTATCTCGACTAAATCTTTCTCGTTTTCAGCGGGTATCAAAACCGTAGTAATGCCGCCACGGTGCGCCGCCAACAGTTTTTCTTTTAACCCCCCTATTGGCAACACCTCGCCACGCAACGTAATTTCACCCGTCATGGCCACATTCGCCCGCACCGGTATTTTCGTTAGTGCCGAAATAATAGCCGTACACATACCGATACCCGCACTAGGCCCGTCTTTAGGTGTCGCGCCTTCAGGGACATGGATATGAATATCATTGTTCTGGAACACCTGATTATCAATCCCCAGCACTTCCGAACGGCTTCTGACCACCGTTATCGCCGCTTCGATAGACTCCTTCATCACATCGCCCAGTTTGCCGGTCGCTGAATGCTTGCCTTTACCGGGAATAACCGCCGTCTCAATCGTCAGCAGTTCACCGCCCACCTCTGTCCACGCCAGCCCAGTCACCTGCCCTATTTGATCCTGCTCTTCAGCAATTCCGTAACTGAAACGCTTGACTCCCAGATAAGCATCCAGATTTTCGGGGGTTATAAACACTTTAGCGGCCTTATCGGTCAGTAATAAAGCCTTAACGACCTTACGGCAAATTTTGGAAATATCCCGCTCCAGATTACGCACTCCCGCCTCACGGGAATAATAGCGGATCATGTCACGCACCGCCGTTTCTGACACATCAATCTCAGCTGCTTTAAGCCCGTTATTTTTAATCTGCTTGGGCAGCAAATAACGGATGGCGATATTGATTTTTTCATCCTCGGTATAACCAGCCAGCCTTATCACCTCCATCCTGTCCAGCAATGCAGGCGGGATATTCATGGTGTTTGCGGTAGCAACAAACATGACATCCGACAGATCAAAATCAACTTCCAGATAATGATCGGCAAAAGCGTGGTTTTGCTCAGGATCCAAGACTTCCAACAAAGCCGAGGCGGGATCGCCACGGAAATCCTGCGCCATTTTGTCTATCTCATCAAGCAAAAACATTGGGTTGCGGGTTTTTATCTTAGCCAGATTCTGCAAAATCTTGCCTGGCATCGAACCGATATAAGTCCGCCGATGGCCGCGTATTTCCGCCTCATCACGCACCCCGCCCAGCGCCATACGCACATATTTGCGGTTAGTCGCCCTAGCGATGGACTCGCCCAGCGACGTTTTACCCACCCCCGGCGGCCCCACCAAACACAAAATAGGCCCTTTAAGCTGTTTTACCCGCTGATGGACAGCCAAATATTCCAAAATGCGCTCTTTAACCTTATCCAAACCATAATGCTCGGCTTCCAAAACCTGCTCGGCAATTTTTAAATCATGGCGGACTTTAGTGCTTTTTTTCCAAGGCACGCTCACCATCCAATCAATATAGTTGCGCACCACCGTCGCTTCTGCGGACATTGGCGACATTTGCTTAAGCTTATTTAGTTCCGCATCCGCCTTGGCCTTAGCTTCCTTGGACATACCAGCAGCGACAATCTTTTTTTCCAGCTCTTCAATTTCATTAGGCACATCTTCCATATCGCCCAATTCTTTTTGGATCGCCTTCATTTGTTCGTTAAGGTAATACTCCCGCTGGTTTTTCTCCATCTGCTGCTTAACGCGGACACGGATTTTCTTTTCCATTTCCAGAATATCAACTTCGCCTTCCATCAGCGTCATCAAACTTTCCAGGCGTTTTTCAATATCCGCCGTTTCCAGGATTTCCTGTTTTTCGTTGACCTTCAGACTCATGTGCGCCGCCATGGTGTCCGCCAACCGGCTCGGATCATCAATGCCCGCCAACGAAGTCAGCACTTCAGGCGGAATTTTATTGTTCAGCTTAACGTACTGTTCAAACGAGCCAATCACCGTACGCTGCAAAACATCCAATTCCTGCTCGGAAAGCGTCAATATCTCTTCCAACGGCTCGACGACCGCCGAAAAAAACGGCTCCGTTTCACTATAGTTCAAAACCTTGGCACGTAGACAACCTTCTACCAAAACCTTGACCGTGCCATCCGGCAGCTTCAAAAGTTGCAGAATATTAGCCAACGTACCGACTTGATAAAGGTCGGTAATTTCAGGATCATTCACGTCCGCTTCTTTTTGCGCCACCAGCAATACCTGCTTACTGTCGCGCATCGCCGCATCCAACGCATCAATAGAACGTTCCCTACCGACAAACAAAGGGATGACCATGTGCGGATACACCACCACATCCCTAAGTGGCAGCACCGGAACCCGTACAGTTGCCTGTTGTAATTCAGTCATTTGGTGTGTTTCCATAAGAGGAACCCTCAACAATTTATGCAAAGAACAATTATGGGGACAACCAAAAAAATAGCAAGGATTGCCAGATGAAATATGTCTGCAAAAGGCGCATTTACGCAGATTATTTAAAAAAGGGGGCATAAAAAAACCACTCAACCTATAGCAGCATTGAATGGCTTATGCCCCGCAAAAAAGCGCTAACGCTTATTTCATCAACAATTCCACTAACTTAACAAACGCGGGATTAAACAGCGTCAAACCAAACACAGCAATACCGATCAACATCTTCAACAACAAAGCATTTTGTTTCAGCTCACCGCGTAGTTGAGTTAATTCAGTGCGTAATTCATTTATTTCGGTGCGCAATTCGTTTATTTCTGCCCTAAACTCCGCCCTCAATTCATTAATTTCCGCCCGAACAAACTCCTTAGTCGCCAGCTCATTACGTAGCGCATTGTAAACTTCCGCTTTAGTCGCTTCTTTTTTAGCGGTGATGCGCTCTTCGGCCTGCTGTTCAATAGCCTGGAGCGCCTCTTCCACGGCATGGGCAAACACCTCAGCCTTAGCCCTATCCTGATTGAACGCCTCTTCCAGCAACACATACACTTCATAAGGTAATGAATAAGCCACAATTATTCCCCACAACAATAACCAATGGCACAGTATAAACTGCAATCCACTAAAGCGCTTGCTTACCTAGCAAACCACCCCAAAGCCATAGAAGCAGCACATTATTGTTCAATTATACCCAACGGCTCACGGGTATCTGCAGACAACACCGCCACCCCTGGTCTTGCCCGCCCGTTGACCGGAAACAACAACACCTTTTCTGCCGTCAGTTGATGTGCTTGCAACCAAGTTTTAACGGCAGCATCGGCATTGACTTCTTGCACCGGCAAGGCATATTTTTTTAACAGCTCCGGCTTTACATCTTGCAACGGACGGTACAGTTCTGGCTTTAACTCCACCCCAGGGGAGTTTGATAACCGGCTAAGTATTTGCTGAAAGCTCAGTTCGGCAGGCGTTTCCACGCTAACCCATTGCACACCGTAAGCCGGCGCCAGCTTTGCCACCGATTTATCGACTGCTTCTATATGAATGTCCGGCGCCCGCACCACTTCAAAACGGTCAGCCGCCAACGCCAAAAATAACGGTCGTTCGGTGTACAGTATCCATCCGCCATAACCGAACGCGGCAAGTTGCAGGATAACAATCAACGCCATGTCGGCGATCAATTCGCCGCGTTTTTTTTCTGGCTTAAAGACCAACAAGGTGAGGCTGGGGCCGAGGACAACATCAACCAGCACCATCAGCCCCAAAATTTTAACGCCGCCTTGCAGGCTTAACAACGGCCAGGGCGTGTACCAAAGGAAAAGCACCAAACCGGCAAACACCGACAGCAATAACGCGCTGGCTGACAGATGCAGCCAAAAAGCTTTTAAACGTAAAGACATAATCAATTCCAAAAATGTAGGTTGGGGTGAGGCACGAACCCCAACAATCGACGCCATCGTTGTGTTGGGGTTCGTACCTCACCCCAACCTACGGCCCTTTTAGATTTTATAAAGGTACGCGATGCGTACCCTACAGCAGCAAGTAACCCGTATGAAGTGTAACGGAATACGGGGAATCGAAGCCCGAAAACCCCCGTATTACGCAAGCTTCATACGGGCTACTTGCTTATGGCAACATAATCGCGGTGTTGGCAATAGTCCGGTTCGGTGGTGATGCAATGCTCCCAGTAACGCCGTTGCCAAAATGTCGATTCGCGGTGTTTGGTTTTGGATGCCGTCAACCAATCCGCCCGATGGTAATCGCCCGCACAACGCAAAGACACCGCGCGTTTTATCAACCCCCAACGCAGGGCATAGTTTGCATCACCCGGCGGCAATGTCCAAATGGTATGCAAGTGGTCAGGCAACAAAACCCACGCATCAATGGTGAACGGATGGCGCGATTGCACGGTTTTGACCGCCGCACGCAGTGCCGCCCGCACCGGCGCATCACAAAGGATTGGACGGCGGCGGTAAGCGACCACGGTAAAGAAGTAAGTTGCGCCAGGGAGGGTTACGCGCCGGTAACGTGACATGGCAAACAGAAGCCGTAGGTGAATGAAAACAAAGGTAATTATAGCGTAGGGTGTACCCGCAGGGCATAAAGGCAGAACAGCGTTGCCCACCCTACTCGGCTACACGGCTTAACGGCATTCAGAAGGCACAAACTTTGCGAATCCAGCAGCGGTACAAGTCCATTGAACTCTATCTGCTGGAGGTGTGCCAACAACAAGAGCAGGGGTTGGAGTCAACAGAAAAGTCACCGCACCAGCGGCAGCGGTTGTCACGCCTGTAATAATTCCATCAGCAGCTATCGTAACACTTGTGCAATTTTTGGTTGCTGCCGGAGGGGTGTACCCCACAGCAAAGGCTGCTCCATTTAAAGCATTCTCGGTAACCGCTACTTTTGCATATGAAGCCAGAAGCAAACATTCAGAAACACGCGCTCGGACGGTATAATCCTGATAAGCAGGCAGCGCAATCGCCGCCAAAATACCAATAATCGCAACAACGATCATTAGCTCGATTAAGGTGAAACCTTGTTGTATTTTTTGTATTTTAGTGTTCATGATATTTTGTCTTCTTGGAATAGGTTAAAAAAGCTTCAAGCAATCCAAGAACTATTAGGCAATATGTGTGCCAGTTTTTTATTAATAATGCAATTAGTTGTTTAGCTTACAACTAATTGTTTTTGTTTGCTAAAGTGATCAGTGATTGAGGCATAAAGTACCGTGTATTTCTTTTTTATGCGTTACGCGAAGAACGCCCCACTCAATTCAGGCTTGAACTTAACCAGCGGCGTCAGTTTATGACAAAAATAGGTTTGTGGAGACACAAAGCTTTACTTCCCTATACCACTATCACAATGCTTTCCCATATGCAGGGTAGATTAGCGTAAGCATAAAAATCCCATGCCCATCCAAACCTGCCGCACATAAAAAAAACCGCCCGACCCCGAAAGGGTTGGGTGGTTTTGATGGATAAGCCGTAGGGTGGGCAAACAGCCTTATCGTTTGCCCACCCATTTATCCGTAAACGGTGGACGACGGCAACCAACACGCCAAAAACCCATGCGCATAAAAAAACCACCCAACCGCAAAAGGGTTGGGTGGTTTTGATGGATAAGGTGGGCGGGACAGCGTTGCCCACCCTACCCGGCTACACTACTAACGCTTATGTACGGCATTCTGAAGGCACAAATTTTTGGAACGCAGCAGCAGCGGTACAAGTCCATTGGATTCTATCTGCTGGAGGTGTGCCAACAACAAGAGCAGGGGTTGGAGTCAACAGAAAAGTCACCGCACCAGCGGCAGCGGTTGACACACCTGTAATAACTCCATCAGCACCTATAGTGACACTTGCGCAATTTTTGGTTGCTGCCGGAGGGGTGTACCCCGCACCAAAAGCCGCTGCATTTGCTGCATTTTCGGCAACCGCAACTTTTGCCGATGACGCCAAACCTAAACATTCGGCAACACGTGCACGGACTGTGTAATCCTGATAAGCAGGCAACGCAATCGCCGCCAAAATACCGATGATCGCAACAACGATCATCAACTCGATTAAAGTAAAACCTTGTTGCACTTTTTGCATAGTCATTTGGTTTTTCATGTTATTCACCTTGTGGGTTGGTTAAAGTTGAGGGAGAACTCGATGTTTGATAAAGCAGGTTGTGTGCCAGTTTTGTTTTGGCGGTTTAGGTGGTGGTTGGGTTAGGTTGTAAGTGCTTGTTTTTTTAATGCCGTAGGGTGGGCAACGCTTTTTTGCCCACCAATTATCGATAAATTGGTGGGCAGAACAGCGTTGCCCACCCTACCTTATAGGGGGATAGGTTTAACCCGCCGCGTCAGCTTATGACAAAAAGTGTCACTGGTTGTATGGTTTTTGGGGTTGCCGTGCAAAGTGTCACGTTAAGTGGGTACACCATTTCACTTACTTAATAATGATAACGGCACTGGACAATAATTAAAGTG
This sequence comes from Methylovulum sp., assembly GCA_028712695.1. Taxonomy (GTDB): domain Bacteria; phylum Pseudomonadota; class Gammaproteobacteria; order Methylococcales; family Methylomonadaceae; genus Methylovulum. Next base: position 20,286 of record JAQTQZ010000034.1, read on the forward strand.
TCACCTGTCACTTTATAGACCAAGCGGTGCTCCCTATCGATGCGGCGAGACCAATAGCCTGACCATTGATGTTTTAACGGTTCGGGATCACCTATGCCATCGAAGGGCTGCCGCTGAATGGCTTTAATTAGCGCATTGATGCGTTTGATTGCTTTTTTATCGGTTTCCTGCCAGTAAATGTAGTCTTCCCAAGCTTTTTCTGCCCAAGATAAGATCATTCTTCAATTAAGCTGCGTTGCAGGGTTTTTCCGGCTTCCACTTCGGCAATTGCTTGGCTCAGCCGCTGGGCATTTTTGGGGCTAGCCATCAAGTAGGCGGTTTCTTCATAAGCCTGGAAATCTTCTAGGCTTATGACAACCGCAGGCTTGCCATTTTGCCGGGTAATTAGGATAGGCTTGTGGTTGTCGTTGACCTTATCCAAAATAGTTGCCAACTGGCTTCGGAAGGTTGAATAACTGATTGCGTCCATTGTTGTGCCCTTTAATTAATGTACTTATTATTGTACGTATAGTTATTATTGTCCGCAATGCTTAGGGGCACACCCTACCCCTTCTAACCCATCTGTATTATCCCCCAACCGTGGCCACGCCGTCAGCACGGCTTTAACCACGGTTGCCAACGGAATGGCGAAAAACACGCCCCAAAAACCCCATAATCCGCCAAAAAACAAGATTGCGACGATAATGGCGACGGCGTGCAGGTTAACGGCTTCTGAAAACAGCACGGGGATCAGGATGACGGCGTCTAATGCTTGGATAATGGCATAGGCAATCAGGATATACATAAACTCGTCACTGCTTATGCCAAATTGGATGTAGGCGACTATCACCACGGGAAAGGTCACTAAGGTGGCGCCGATGTACGGGATGATGACCGACAAGCCCATCAGCACCGCCAACAACATGGCATAATTTAGTCCCAGGCTGGCGTAGGTGGCATAGCTGACCAGCCAAAGGATAAACACTTCGGTGATTTTACCGCGCACATAGTTGCCTATTTGGGTGTCGACTTCTTCCCACACGCGCACGGTCAGGTTCCGCTCGCTGGGCATAAACTGCAAAAACCATGTCATAAACAGCTGTTTGTCTTTTAAAAAGAAAAACACCATCATCGGCACGAGAAACAGGTAAATAAGGGCGCTGACCAAACCCAGCACGGAGGCGGCGGACAGCGAAAGTATGCTTTGCCCGTAGGTGAGCAATTCTTTTTGTACGGCAAACAGGATTTGCTGGATTTTGTATTCGGAAATCTGATTGGGGTAGACTTGGGGCAAGCGCATGATTTCATGTTGCGCCTTGTCAATAATGCTGGGGACGTTCTGGATCAGTTCCACGGTTTGCTGTGAGACTATCGGGATCAAATAAAACAGCAAAAAACCCAGGCAGGTCATAAACCCTGAAAACACCAGGCAGACCGCCACTAACCGTGGCAAACCCAGCCGTTCTATCTTGTCAACCAACCCATCCAACAAATAAGCGATGACGATAGCGGTAAAAACCGGCATCAGTAATGCGGACAAGTAATAAATCAGCGCAAAACTGGCAATCAGGATAACTGCCAAGGAAACCGCTTGGGCATTGGGCAAGGTGCGTTTTAAGGCGTTTTTAAAAAAATCCAAGTAAGTTCGTTGGTTTTGCGTTGTCATTAAATGCGGTGCAGGTTTGCTGATAGTCAGGCTATTCTACAACCAACAGGGCTTTTTGCCCTATGTGACGGATGATTTTGAATTGCCCCAGTCATCCCGTACAATACAAAAACGCTAACAATTAGGATTAAAACATGCAGATTGATGTATTTAATGGTGATGCGGACGGACTCTGCGCGCTGGTTCAATTACGCCTTGCCCACCCTACTGAGGCAAAGTTGGTCACAGGCATCAAACGGGACATCCAGTTGCTGGAACCGTTGTCGGTGCAACCCGGCGACCAAGTGACCGTGCTGGATATTTCGCTGGAAAAAAACCGCGCGGCGTTAGACCGGATCCTTGCCCAAGGCGCCAGCGTATTTTACGTTGACCATCATCAAGCGGGCGAAATCCCCAACCATCCGCAGCTTAAGACCCTTATCAACACCGATGCCAACACCTGCACCAGTTTGCTGGTTGACCAGCATCTAGGCGGCAAATTTAAGGCATGGGCAGTGACCGCCGCGTTTGGCGACAATCTAATTGACAGCGCCACACAAGCGGCTAAATCCTTGTCGCTGTCCGCCAGCGCCTTAAAAAAGCTGAATGAGTTAGGTGTTTGCATCAATTATAACGGCTATGGCGCCAGCATCGCCGATTTGCATTTTGCGCCGGACGCCTTATTCCGCGAATTGGTGGCTTACCCGTCGCCGTTTGATTTTATGGCTGATAACACCGCCACTTACGGGCGCTTATTGACCGGTTATGGTGAAGACATGGCGCAGGCTTTGCGGACCCAGCCGGAATACCAGACGCAGGCTATCGGGGTTTATATTTTGCCGGATGAGGCATGGGCACGACGGATCAGCGGCGTGTTTGGCAACGAGTTGGCTAACCAGGCGCCAGAACGCGCCCATGCCGTGCTAAGTTTTACGCCGCAGAACGATTATCAAATCAGTGTGCGTGCCCCGTTGACCAATAAAACCGGCGCCGACACGCTGTGCGCTGCTTTTCCAACAGGTGGCGGACGTAAAAGCGCGGCAGGCATCAACCATTTGCCACTGGATCAATTGGCTGTTTTTATTAGCGCCTTTGAACAAACATACGGCTAACAGCGATCATTATTTCAAATATTACTTAGACTTATGACTAAAAAAAACACCAACACTGTCTGGCATCATGCCACTGTCACCCGCGCCGACCGGGAGAAATTGCATAACCACCGAAGCGTCATCCTCTGGTTCACTGGTTTGTCGGGGTCAGGCAAATCAACGTTGGCCCACGCGGTGGAAGATTATCTTTATAACGCAGGCATTTCCACTTTTGTGCTCGATGGCGATAACGTCCGTCATGGCTTATGCAGTGACCTCAGTTTTAGCGACCATGACCGCATAGAAAATATCAGACGGATTGGCGAGCTGGCGAAATTAATTATCGAAGCCGGTGTCATCACGTTAACCGCGTTTATCTCACCGTTTAAATCAGACCGCAATGCCGCCAGAAACTTGGTGCCACACGGTGATTTTTTTGAAATCCATTGCCAGTGCCCCATTGAGACCTGTGAACAACGGGATGTTAAAGGGCTGTATAAAAAAGCCCGGGCGGGGGAAATCCCTTTTTTTACCGGTATTGATTCGCCTTACGAAGCGCCAGACCACCCTGAGTTGGTCGTCAACACCCATGAACAGTCTTTAGATGAAAGCGTCCGATGCGTTGTTGATTTGCTGGTACAGCGCGGCATTATCAAACAACCGGTTATTGAAACGGCGGCTAAAGCCGAATAACCTATTGTAGGAGCGGTCTATTGGTAGCGATAATCGTAGCCAAGAGACCGCTCCTACTGTCAAGCCAAGTGGATGGCATTTTTTTCGATGCTGATCAGCTGCTGTTTATATAAAGCGCCAATCGCTTGTTTGAAGGCCTTTTTACTGACCCCGAACGTGCCATAAATCGCTTCCGGCGGGCTTTTGTCGCTGATCTGCAAAACGCCGCCATTGGCTTTGAGTTTAGCCAAAATTTGTTCCGCCAATGGGTCAATCTTTTCGTAACCCGGCTGGTTCAGCGTTAAGTCAATTTTTTTATCCTCCCTGATTTGCTTGATATACCCTATCCGTTTCTGGCCTTTTTCCAGCGGCTGGAACAGTTCATTTTGATACAGCAACCCCCAATAGCTATTATTGACGATTGCTTTAAACCCCAGCTCTGTTTTATCGGCAATTAGCAATGACACTTGTTGTCCGCTATGAAATTCGTCTGCATCAGCCACTTCATCGGCGACAAATTTGTCAATTTTCGCGGTCGCCGCAACACGTTCCTTGTCATCAAGAAACAACCTGACTAAATGCGCTTCACCGACCGCCATTTCGCCGAGTTGTTCGCCAAAAGGCAAGAGCAAATTCTTTGCTAAGCCCCAATCCAAAAAAGCCCCGTAATAATTGATGGAGACCACTTTTAGCCAAGCAATCTCATCCACTTGCGCTAAGGGTAGTTGCGCCGTTGCTACCGGATGCCCTTCCGAATCGACATAAACAAACACATCAAGGCTATCGCCAGGCTGGCAACTTGCCGGCAGTTTTTTATCCAGCAGTAAAATTTTTCTGGATGCGCTGTCTTCAAGATAAAGCGCGGCGCCTTGTTGTTTGGGCACTTTTAGGGTGTTAATTTTGCCGATATTAATCATGGGATATTTAGGTTATTCAAGTAGGTTTATTGGTAGTGATTGGGCTGCAACGGTTTGGATACGCAAATTCATCGTCTGCTTATCTGCATCAACAAGTTATCTTTAGGACGTAGTGTCAAGCGGCATTCATGCGTGACTGTTTGTCCACTAGGGACACGCAAACGAAACTGTCTAGCCAATAAAGCAAGGCACAAAGTGGTTTCCACCATGGCAAAATGTTTAGCAACGCAGGCTCTTGGGCCAACACTAAAAGGGAGGTAGGCAAACTTGTTAGGCACGACCTTTGCGTCAGGTAAAAAACGTTCCGGGATAAAGTGGTCAGGCTTTTCCCAATAGAGTTTATGGCGATGCAACAACCAAGGCACCACCAGCATGGTAGAGCCAGCAGGCACATGACGCTTGCGGATGGTATCTTCGGCTTTGGCCTCACGCGATAAAATAGGTAACGGCGGGTACAATCGCAGGGTTTCTTTGATAATGGCGCGGGTGTAATGCAATTTGGCCACATCGCCAAAAATAGCGGGTCGATTACCCAATACAGCCGCTATTTCATCATGCAGACGCTGTTCCACTGTGGGGCATTGGGAAATCAAATACCAGACCCAAGCAAGCATGTTAGCAACAGTCTCGTGCCCTGCCATAAACAGGGTGATGAGTTCATTGCGGACTTGTCCGCGGGTTAAAACCTGTTTGGAGCCTGCCTGCTGCTGTGCTAAAAGCTGCGCCAGCAGCGTGTTTTTAGCCGTGCTGTTGCCGCCTTCGGCAATCAGCTTATCAATACGTTCGTGGATAACTTTAGCGGTTTTAGTCGTTTTATTCGCTTTTATGCCGGGAATCCAGCCCGGCAACCCAAATAAGGTGTTCAAGTCCATTTGCTCAGCTGCCGCCTGATAATCGGTAAAACATTGGCCCAGCTGGGCGGCTTGCCTTTCATCCAGTTGTGCACCAAACAAAATCCGGCTACTGATAGCCGCACTTAACCGGCGCATTTCCGGCAATACGGGGATAATGTCACCTTCGGCAAACTTTGCCCAGCGTTGACCACACGCCCCAATCACCTGCCCCATTTTGTCACCGTAACCGGCAAACTGCTCAATAGTGAACAGGGACTCTGTTAAGGCCCGCTGTTTTTGCCAGAGCGCACCATCGCTAATGAGCAAACCATCGCCCAATAAAGGCGCCAACATTTTGCGCATTAACGGACTTTTTTGTTCATAATTAGCCTGGTTGGCGACCATCACATGACGCACCACATCGGGACAATTTGCTATAAAAATCCGCCGGTTAATTATTTTTTCAGACATAAACTGACGCTCGAACGCATTTTCCGGCCATATTGACAAAAAGTCACGGCGCAGATGGTTTAGCGTGTCCAATGGCCCTAAAGGAACGGCATGGCGCTTAGGATAAGGCGGGATAAAGTCGGTCATAAATCGGTGTGTTTACAATGGAAACGCTTCGGCAACGGATGCCCGTTGTGATACGTGTTGTCTATGGATAGCGTTATTGATTGCTTAGCGTGTTGCCGGACAAGTCAGCAACAGCCCGGTCGGCCACACCAAAAACGTTGATGCTGTTTTTTATCCTGCGGGCATAATTTTCATGCAAATGGCCATGGAAAACCTGCTTGACTCCCATAGCGACAGCTAAGTCGCTGATCGCTGAAAATCCATGCCGATGCGAGCCTGGCGCTTCGTGAGTGACCAGTATATCGGCCCGTAATGACTTTAACGCTTGAAATTCATCATGCCAGATGGCTGATTTATACTTTAACGACATATCTGAATTTTTGATATGGGCTGGCTGATGATGCAGGTAATGCTGTTTGCCTTGCCATTTGGGGGGCTGTGGCGGATACCAAACGCGGCCCAAAAAAATACCGCTTAAGCCAACAACTTTAAAACCGGCCACTTCGGTCACTTTAAGATGCAAACCCTTATCGGCCAACCCCGAGTGAAACAGATTTTTATATTTGCTGGGCGACTCAAAATCATGATTACCCGCAATCCACCAAATTTCAGTTAGCCCCAAAATAGCCTGAAGATAACTGTCCAATGGCTCTTCGAGATCATAATCGCCTAATAAAATAACCGCTTCTGGCCTGTATTTGTGCACAGCCGTTATTAAAGGTTGGAAATTTCCATGCGGATCGCCAGCAAATAAAATGCGGTGTTTTTTGTCCATTTTATTCGCTTCTTACCTTATACGGCCAATTTCTGATTAAGTTGAAATTTGCTGGCTGTTTAATATAAAAATCACTCCTACCTTGATATAAACCGATTCCGTTTGCGCCAGAATTTTTGTGGGCCAAACTGCCCAAAGCCCCTTTTAAACAAGCTCCCTCGCTTTCTTAAAAGCCGCCCTAAAATCAATATAGGACGGCGTATCCGCCTCCAGCATTAACTTTAACAGTTCATTTTGTAGCCGGTATTTAATATCACCGACCGCTAAAGCCCCCACCCCAACCGCATTTTGGGCATTGCCGGCATGGATCAACGGTGCGCCAAAATCAAGGCGCTTGATACCCTCGATTCCCAATGGCGGCACAGCATTCACATCACCGGCCACTTTCAGCCGGGTTAGCTGCTTAAGCATTGCGGCACTAAGCACTTGGACGCCTGCTTTGGCGGTACAAAAAACCACGTCAACATCAGCAAGCAGGGCGCTTTTTTCAGCATCAGAGCGGGCACATGCACCGTTAAGCGTGCATGCAAAACGGCGGTTATAAGCTTGGGCAATCTCTTCAGCATTCACTTGCGACAAATGGTCAACCAGACTAGTCGATGCCCCCGCCAATGACGCGATAATTCCGGTGGCAATACCCACAGGGCCTGTCCCGCCAAAAACCAACGCCTTACAATCTTTTAATTCTTTGTTATGCTTAGCTTTTAGTTCTTTTTCAACACATGCGACCAATGCCGCTGCCGTCGTAAAAGCGCCGCTTGGATCGGCAAAAACAGACACTTCAAACGGCGGCACCATGGCTTGTTGGCAGGTATTCAGCATATCCATTGCCAAACCCAAATCACGGCCGCCAATAAAAATTCCGGTACGCTTAACACCGGCAGGGCCACGAGAGAAAATAGCATCTTGCGTTAAGCCATGAACGCTGTCCAATTTGACATTACTGTAAGGCATCATTACATCAAAGCCGGCATCCATAGCCATATTGATGTCAAATGGGCTATTGTGCGGCATGGGGTCAAGCATATGCAGTATGCTACGTTTCTCCATTAGGGAACCTCTGTGTGAGTACGGGAAAAATTAAGCTTTTGATTTTATATAATTTCTTGCCACTTCAAACGCATGTTCAAAATGCAGGTAAACCGGTTTTTCAGTACTCAGCATACTTTTCAACAACAAATTCTGAGCTTGATATTTAACGTTACCGATAGCCAAAGCGCCAATCCCAACCGCACCGCTACAAGAACCGTCTATAGGCGCACCGTTATGGAACGCATCAACACCGGCAATACCGGCTGGCGGCACCGCGTTAACATCGGCGGCGACTTTCAGCTGCGTAGCAAGGGCGATCAACTCAGCGCTAACCAATTCAATACCGGCAGCACCTGTAGCAAAAACAACATCGGCCGTTTCCATGTATTCTGCTTTATACGCATCGGCCCCTGCAGTGATGGTGATTTTTCCTTCGCCAAATTCATTACTGCAAAGTTCAGCAACGTGTTGTGCTTTTTCCAACTGCCTGCCGATAATCCTTACCTGAGCACCCGCTTGGGCTGCAATCACCGCCGCCGCCTGGCCGACAGGGCCAGTACCACCTAGAGCCAGAATATTCTTCCCAACCAAAGTGGTGTTAAATTTTGTCATTAACTCATGCTCGACAGCGGCGACCATACCCGCAGCCGTGGTGAACGCGCCACTAGGATCAGCAAAAACAGACACTTCAAAAGGCGGGACCATTGAATGTTTGGCGATTTTAAGCATATCCATGGCCTGCTTTGTGTCACGGCCACCGATAAATATCCCAGTACGTTTCAAATTTTTAGTGCTACGTGAAAAGATAGCGTCCTGCACCAAACCCTGAACCTCGCCCGGCTCAACATTGGTATAAGGTAATGCCGCAACCCAACCCGCATCCAACGCCATATTAACGTCGAATGGGCTTAGATTTTTAGCCGTAGTCAGCATGTGTAGAATGAGTGGCTTTTCCATAATAGCTCCTTAGTATGATTAGCCCGCAAGTATAAAAGAAAAAATACCATAATAACAATGCGATTGTGATTTACCAATGCGCAGGATTTTGCCACAAATTAGGTCTGCACTATTTTGTTTTTAAATGCACTTAAGATATATGGGTTCATTTCATGCGACAAAACTTAAGTTTTAGCGGACAAAAATCTCCCCTACAGAACGCCCGGATTAATCGCTTTAGGTAAAAATATCATTGCCGACATAACACCCACACAAGACGCCATTTAATATCTGTTAGAATGCCGCGCTAGGAGGAAGCATCATGCTAAAAAAATTTTTACACTGGCTGTTGACCTTAATTTATAAGGTCGAAATCAAAGGTTTGGACAATTATCACAAAGCGGGCAATAAGGTTTTAATTATTGCCAATCACACCTCGTTTTTGGATCCGTTGCTGCTGGGCGTGTTTTTGCCCGATGACATCACGTTTGCAATTAACACGCATATTTCCCAACGCTGGTGGCTGAAACCCTTTTTGGGTTTGTCCCACGTCTTTCCGATGGATCCTACCCAACCGTTATCGCTAAAAAACCTGATCCATCATTTAAAGCATAACGACAGCAAAACCGTCATTTTTCCTGAAGGCCGCATCACCGCAACCGGTTCTTTAATGAAAATTTACGACGGCACTGGCATGGTCGCCGATAAATCAGGCGCCACTATTTTGCCGATACGCATTGAAGGCGCCCAGTACACGCATTTTTCCAAGATGCGCAATATCTTCCGGTTACGCTTGTTTCCCAAAATAACCATCCAAATTTTGCCACCTGCCCAGATTGCCACACAAGAAGAGTCCAATGGCAAAAACCGCCGTAAATACAGCGGCCATATTTTGGCGGACATGATGACGGAAATGATGTTTGCAACCAGCCATTACCAACAAACCGTCTTCGCCCATCTGCTTGAGGCACGGATGATCCACGGCGGCCAACATACGGTCGCCGAAGATCTTGAACGGGTGCCGCTGTCGTATGACAACCTCATCACCCGCACGATTGCTATCGGCAACGCCATCAAGGAAATGACTGGAGCCGGTGAAAATATCGGTGTTTTCCTGCCCAACACGACCAAGACCCTGTGCGTGGTGCTGGGCTTGCAATTGCATGGGCGTGTCCCTGCCATGCTGAATTATTCGACAGGCTCAGCGGGAATGCTGTCTGCCTGTCAAGCTGCGCAAGTCAAAACCATCCTGACATCGCTCCGTTTTATCGAACTGGCTAAACTGAGTAACGATGCGGAACAGCTCGCCCAACACGTTAACCTAGTGTATCTGGAAGATGTCGCCAAACACATTTCCGGCTTCGATAAATTCAAGGCATTGGTGCAAAGCAAAACCGCCAATTTTTGGTACAAACACAACCAGTACTCCCCCGATAGTCCGGCGGTGATCTTATTCACTTCCGGTTCTGAAGGCACCCCCAAAGGCGTGGTGTTATCACACGCCAACATCCTCGCCAACCATAAGCAAGTCGCCGCACGTATCAGTTTTAACCCGCAAGATGTGGTGCTTAATTTCCTGCCGATGTTCCATTCCTTCGGCTTTACCGTGGGCACTTTGTTGCCCGTGCTAAGCGGCATGACCACGTTCTTTTACCCAAGCCCGCTGCACTTTAGCGTGATCCCTGAGATCGCTTATGAAATCGGCGCGACCATCATGTTCGGCACCAATACATTTTTTGCCGCTTACGGCAAAAAAGCCCACGCTTATGATTTCCATACCCTACGTTATGTGGTCGCGGGCGCAGAAAAATTGCAAGAAAGCACCCGTCAGCTGTGGGCGGATAAATTCGGCATCCGCATTTTGGAAGGCTATGGCGCGACGGAAACCGCGCCAGTCACCGCAGTCAACACCCCGATTGACTTTAAAACTGGCACGGTGGGCCGTTTTATGCCGTGCATGCGTTACCGGATAGAACCGGTCGAAGGTATTGAAGACGCCGGAAGACTGCATGTCAAAGGCCCCAATATCATGCTCGGTTACCTGCTGGCAGACGCCCCCGGCAAACTGGTGCCAACCGGATCCATTTACGGCCCAGGCTGGTACGATACCGGCGATATTGTCCACGTCGATGAAGAAGGTTTTCTCAGCATCCGTGGGCGCAGTAAACGCTTCGCCAAAGTGGGCGGGGAAATGGTGTCGTTAACGGTTGTTGAACAATTGGCAACCAAAGCCTGGCCGGACGCCCAACATGCCGCAGTCAGTTTGCCGGACGCGAAAAAAGGCGAACAAATTATTTTGGTGACCACACAAAAACCGGCGGCTTTAGGTGAATTGACCGCCGTTGCCAGCGGTGTTGCGGCCATCTGCTTGCCTAAAAAAATCATCGTCGTTGATGCCATTCCGGTCATGGCGACCGGCAAGGTTGATTATCCGGCGGTGACCGAATTGGCGGCCACCCAAGCTTAACCAAACATCAGACATCCCCCAAACAAAAGGTTACCGCCACCATGAACAAACAAATTTACCCGCTCCTGCTTGCCCAGTTCCTGTCCGCGTTTGCCGATAATGCCGTATTGTTCACCGTGATTGCCTTGGTGATGCAATCCGCCCATACGGAAAGCTGGTATATCCCCGCCGTACAAAGCGCCTTCACTATCGCGTATGTGGTGCTGGCACCGTGGGCGGGTGAGATTGCCGACACCCACGCCAAGGCGCGGGTACTGTTGGTGGCAAATTTAATCAAAGCGGCTGGTGCGGCGTTATTGCTGTTAAACATAGAACCCATCATCGCTTATAGCATCGTCGGCATTGGTGCGGCTATTTATAATCCTGTCAAATACGGCATTCTGCCGGAACTGGCCGACCATAATTATTTGGTCAAAGCGAACAGCTTGATGGAAGGGTCCACCATTCTTGCCATCCTTTCCGGCATGTTGGTGGGCGCCAAAGTGGCCGATCATTCCACGCAAGCCGCGCTGAGCGGCTGTATTGTAGTGTTCGTCATTTCGGCCTTTCTGACTTATTTTTTACCTTCCGGCACTATCCGGACAGCCGCTAAAGGTTCAAAAATCATTGCCTTCAGCAAAGAGATCAGACAGTTTTTTACCTTGCCCCGCTCGTCATTTGCAATACTCGGAGGCGGTTTGTTCTGGTTGGCGGCGGCAACATTGCGCGTCATTATTATTGCGTGGGCACCGCTGATTTTATTATCAAAAAATGCGACTGAAATTGCCGAACTGACCTTGTTTCTGGCTGTCGGCATTATCGCTGGCTCAGCGATTGTGCCCCAGTTAATTCCTTTGGAAAAGATCCGCCGCGCCCGAATCCCCGCATATTTGATGGCGGCATTTATTGTTGTGCTAGGTTTGACGGACAGCCTCTGGCCCGCCCGCTTTGCCCTATTGGCCATAGGCATGATGGGCGGCATGTTTATAGTCCCCATTAACGCCGTGCTGCAGGAATTAGGCAACAACAGCATCGGCAGTGGCCGGGCAGTTGCGTTGCAGGGCTTCTTCAACAACCTTGCCATGCTGCTGGGGGTGGGCTGTTATACCTACGCCGCATCAAAAAATGCCGATCCGGTGATTGCTATGATGGTGTTAGGTTTTCTGGTTTATATCGGTACATTTTTTGTTGCATTGAGTTTGCGCAAGCGCAAATCCGCCTAAAGTACAATAACTGCGAAAAATAGCGGTCATATTGCCCGTTAGGGCAGACACGGTAGGTTTCCATCGGATGCAGGCGAAGGTTGTCGTATCAGACTTATTCACCAGCATGGTCGGCACAGTTATTTTTAAGTCAGCACCAAACGGCAAAGATGTCACTCCCGCATCAAACTTCACAATGTTTGGGGTGGAATCCCCATGTAGTACCGTTTCAACAGGGATGTTGCAAGTGGCTCCGGCATACACGGCGGGCATATAAAGCAATCCAACAGCAAGCACAAGCAAGCGGTTCAAGAGTGGCGTCCAAAAAACCATGCTATATCTCCTAGGTCTAAACCAACGATAAAATATTTGGAATCTTGGTACGGATTCTTTTTCAATGTCCATTCTGCATGAATTGGCTTGATTTCAATATCTGTCGGCAAACCACATCTATCTGTAAAAAGGATCTTGCTTCGGTATTAGTGTTAGCCAACCCTAAAAAACAGACCCCCTCTTTGCGTAACCCTAATACAAACAAGCGGGAAATATTAGCTATCCCCTGTTCTTGCCGATTTGGATCTTGAGCAGTGACACGGAAGATTAAACCCACAAACGCTTCCTTTTGATCCACCAGCAATTCGGCTGGAGCAATACCCACGTTAGGGAAATAACCAAACTGGTTTTCCTTTGCGTAAACAACCTGCTCTTCTGTTGACCAAAGCGTATCACCGACGGCAATATCAAGCCACGACCGCTCTTGTGATGACACCACGAACAAGCGGGTTACTGGTTTTTTTACCCTACACTCAATAACGCCAAGCCCACGATTCGTATAAAGTTGCCGAATATCGCTTGGGGGCTGAAAACAGTTGTCATCCCCCAAGGAAATATAACTGCTTTCAGTTGCCCCGCTATCCGCACAAGCCACTAACAATGACATCTGGATGGCTAAACAAATTAGCCAGGCGGTTTTCAATAGGTTAGTAACCATATCAGTTAGTTACAATCCCAATGCTGCCGATGTCTTGGAACCAACGACACCATCTGCTTTCAAGCCTTTTTGTTGCTGAAAGGCAAGCACAGCGTCATGGGTATTCTGGCCAAAATCCCCATCAACCACCAAATTTGCCCCTGCGGCGTTAAGCCGCTCCTGCAACTGGCACACCTCCGGCCCCCGGTCACCAAGGCGCAACACTTCGTCTGGAGTAACTCCTCCCGTAACGTGATGCAAACCTCCCACATGCCATTCGCGCACCCGCCCGTCGCCCGCCTCGAAATGCATGCCATCTTCAGTCCCAAAACCAGCGCCCCAAAACCAGCCGTGTTGGTTGAAAAATGGCGCGAGCAAAACCAGTCCTGCTTGGACCTTCCCATCACCATAACGATCAAGCTCTTTATTAATTTTAATGTCAATCGCCGTACCCCAAGCATGGTTGCTAATTGAACCTCTTGTAGTATTACGCACCAAGCGGGCGCATAACATTCCTGCTGTACTCAAAGCTGCATACAAAGCAGGGTTAGCGGACTTTACATTGGCAAAAATCTCACGTAAATCGACAACGGCTGGCTTTAATCCGGTAACTCTAAAAGGGCCGACATCGTCAGTGACAATAAGAGCTTTTAAATCCGGATTAGTCACCTCTTGACAATCTTGAGTGAATGAACTGCGTGGTTTACCCAATATATCCAACATAGTTTGCTGCTTGGCGTTTTTGACTCCTGGATTGATACTGGTGGGGACTGGGACTCTGTCTGTTAAACTCATGATTTTCTCCTCAATAAACGCTGGGTTACATAAATTGAAAAACTAAGGGCTTGTCTAAGAATTATTGAATGCCTCATCCAACAATTTTTTTTCGGTTGCCGGGTCGAGATCGCCAGTATCGGGCAAACCGAATCTCTCTTGGAAACCTGACAATGCAGCCCTTGTGCGGCGACCAATTACCCCATCGACAGATCCGGGATTAAACCCAAGATACAGCAATGCGGATTGCGCAGTCCGTAAAGCCAAATCAGGGAGTAGGATCTTATATTTGGCATGGGCGGCGGCCAGACGTGTGTCATAACTGTTCTTCTCGAAACCATAACCATTATAATGGCGGGCAAAAGTGGCCCAATCTTGATGCTGAAGCGTGCTAGCCAGGCTATTGGCTTTAATAAAATTCGCCATAGCCAGCAGCTGTCCGTCTTCGCCTTTCACCATCTCTGTGACCATGCCGGTTACGTCGCTGAAACCGACAGACTTGAAATTGAACCCCATGACTTGACCGACACCCCAAGAAGCACTTTGTAACGCAGCATCGAGATCAAGTGCCATGGCTTTTTGTAGCCGTGGATATTCCCCTGTACCGCCGACATAACCACCGGGCTTTACATTGCTGATATCAGCATTGCCCGCATCATGCTTACCCTTTGTAAGCTTATGGAAAATATGGCGCTCAAACAGTATTTGTGGACGCCGATCCTGAAGAAAGCCAAAACCCCGTGTCTCGACCGCCAACACCGCCCACACTTGCGCTTGGGCAATGCCAAGGTCTGTGCAGACATCTTTAATGCCTTGACCGCTCAATGGAAGCCCTTTATTGGTGAAATTCATGATTAACTCCTGGTTAAGTTGTTATGTTTCCGGCGGGTTTGTCACTCGCTGTTGGCCTGGCTAAATCCAAGTGCGGCGTCTTGGCGCATTAATGCCACGCCAACTGAATGGTAAAATTTACTGCGGACGATATGCCGCAAGCTCTTGTTTAACTCCAGTGATAAAGCACGTTCCTTTGCAGATGAAAGCGTGGTTTGGTAGTTCTATCGCGACACCAGCAACTGTAGGTTTCAGAATGACGAACTTGTTTGGACGGCCTTTATTACTATCAATCACGATAACAGATTGCGTTCCATCATTGCCTAAGCCTATTAACACTCCCGCATAGTAATTTTCTTGTTGCTGCGCCAGCTTTTGAAGCTCTGATAAGTCATAAGTTGAGATTGCACCAATTTGTTTGTTCATAATTAAAACGCCTCATTAGTTAATTCTTTTAGTTGGCCTGATATTTCGTCCATGGTTACAACCGAATTAATGCGTTTATTCAGTTCATCAAGAATGAACTCTCTTTCAGTTTCCATGTCGGGCGTGACGGCAATCTTAATAAGTTTAGCGATCTTGTCGAGTGTCGTTTTGTCATTACTTTTGAGTCCTCTGATATAGTCAGCTAGCTTTACTTTCCGATCATTAACATCTTCCGGAACAATGGTTGCTGTGAATAGTGCGCTCAGGGTCTCGTCTGCGGTATTGGCTGCTTCATCCGCTTTACCCGTTATCGTACTAAGCGCCGAATTCAGCGTACCTGCATTTTCATAACGTTGTAGGTCATATAATGCATCTCCCAACGAATATTGGGATGCATCATGGCTTTTCATTTTGGTTTTAATTCCCACTAAAATCTCTTTGCGGTTGGCCTCCATAGTTCTTATCAAGCCTGGAAGGGTTTCCCGATAATAAATATCCTTGTCAACTGCGCCTCGCGCGCCAGTCACTCCAGCGGAAGCGGCAGCAAGAACATTGGTGGTTCCTCCACTCGCTAATGCCCCGGCGGCACTCATCCCCAGTACGGCAAAATCAGAAAGGATGTTAAAGCTGGTGCCCTGGGAATGCAGATCATTTGTAAAATCCCTAAAGTATAAATCGGCAATAGTGATGCGGGCGTCGATTATTGTGTCCCGCCATACTTTTGATTGTTCTGGCTTGTTTCGGTCTTTTGGATTGGTGCTATCGGATTTAGTCAACACATCAACTTTCAAATAAGCATTGAGGGCACTCAAAGCATCTTCAGTTTTTACGGTCGGACTCGGTGTCCCTTTTATACCTGCACACCCAGTCAATACAATGCCTAAAACACCAAATATTTTATAATTCATCATCTAAGTCCCCATAGTCTACTCATCTTTACTACGCCGCAAATTCAATGGCAGGCCAAACCCTACCTAAGTAAACCCTCAACCTTATTATTATTTATTCCATAAATTGTTTTCTAGTATATGGATTCTGCTGTTGTAAGTTGTTAGTAACTGATGTTACGCAGCCCGTAATTTCTGCAACTCTTCATAAGCGATCTGGTTAGCCTTGATGAACAGCTTAGCCCGCATGGCGAAATGGTTGGTTTTATGTCTGATCTTCAAACATTCCAG
>JAQTQZ010000004.1 GCA_028712695.1 Methylovulum sp.
CCCCGTGCCAAATCTTGGATCGCTGAAACTAAAACTGGGGCTTTGATGATGTCGCTCATTTTCATTCCTCCTAAAGGAATTCTACTGCATTGAAAATAAGCGGTTACACGAAATTATTTACACTCCCTAGCGAGGGCGGAGACAAAATGCAAGGCATCCCGACACGGCGTCAAGTCATTTGGGGTAGCCAGTGGTGCGCAGCGTACCGTAGGGGAGTTGCGCGCCGCGGCGGACACAGGACGAACGCGGGCAGCCGAAGGCAATAATCGCCAGCAAATTTTTCGCCGCTGAAATCGGACGGATCCCATTTCAGCTTTCGCGAAAAATACTGGCGCGCTTGTTTTTCGGACAAATTCCACTCAGATTTAGCCATTACAGGCACTTTCTCCCCATCTGGCAGGATTGCCAATGCTTTGCCCGTTATAACGGCCTGATAAACGGTAAACTTACCTTTTTCGAGCTTAGCCATTTCTTCATCCAGTTTGACACGATAGGCCCGCTCCAAATTAACGGCAAGCCTGTAGCTGTCGGTTTTGAGTGATTTTTTTATTTCGCCACAAGTGAAGTGCCTTAAAAATTGCTTGGGGATTCTGGCACGAAAATAGTAAACACCGTCGCTGTTTTTCCACAAGTAGGCGGGTTGGTTCATGGTCGCTTGCCGAAAAATGTGGCCTGTTTTGTGGCCTCATTTGTGAATTAGAAAAATTCAGCAAGGAAAATGTTGTTTAAAGCTATAAAAAACGGGGCGTTAGCCCCATTTTTTTAAGTGGTGGTGGAGGCGGCGGGGATTGAACCCGCGTCCGCAAGTACTCCGCCCCAAGGTCTACATGCTTGTCCCGTTCTTTTGATTTAGCTGGTGGCTACCCGACGGGCCAAGAAAAACACCAGCGATTCCGTAAGGTTTTAGCGCATCCACACCGGACAGGTTTCAGCGCGATCTTATGTAAATGACCTCTGAGCGTCCAGCGAACCGGACTCCACCCGCATAAGCACAGGTGGTCAAAGGAATGGTGCTGTGTTTAAGCAGCTAGAGCCATTGAGTAGTTTTCGTCGTTTGCGAATACTTTTTTTCTGTATGTTTTACGAGATGTACAGTCCTCGGCATGCACTTAAGGTTTTGCTACCCACGTCGAAGCCATGTCGCCCCCGTGTGATTCACAGATACTGTGATAGGATTTGTATTTAAATGTTCGGCAGCTAGCATAAAAAGTAAGCCGTCTATCTTTAAATAATGAATCTTTGTTACTTTTTAAAACAAGTGGCGGCTTTATTTTGTACCGCCAATTTTGGCGTCAGCTTAGTGGATGACGCTTACATTTTCAGCTTGCGGGCCTTTTGGGCCTTGCGTTACGCTGAACTGTACTTTTTGGCCTTCATCCAGTGTTTTGTAGCCACCCGCGTTATTGATTTGCGCAAAGTGTACGAAAACATCGGGGCCTGATTGTTGCTCGATAAAACCGAAACCTTTATCAGAATTAAACCATTTAACGGTGCCAGTGGTGATTGTAGACATAATGAGTCCTATAAAATATATTAAATAATGAAGCCTTTACGGCGGGTAAAGCAGAGAAATTTAGAAATTACTTAATGAAACAAGGACGAGAGACTACAAGGAGAAACATCGAAAAGGTAAACAGAGGGTAAATCAGATTTTCAAGCTAGTATGTATTATAAGCGTTTACTTATAAAACTCAATATATATTTTATATTGAATTTGTTAAATTAATATTCCTTGTAGGGCGTTAATCAACAATTAACGCCCCGTATTGTCGACAAAAACGTGCATATCCCGCCTGATGAGTGGATTGGTTTTGACATAAGCGCTGGTGCAGCCTGCTTCACTATCTTAGAATCCTGTACCAACATTATTCTCAAAGAACACCACTTCGGCACTTAAAAGAAAGTTATCCATCTTTTAAGATAAGCCTGCCTTGTACCATAATATTATCAGCAACCAGCAAAACTGATTGTTATAAAACCGACAAATCCACTACCTACTAGATAAAATAAAAGTTATAAGTATTAGATAGATAATAAATAACAAACTGTATCCCTGCCTACCCCTCACAACGGCATTATCAGCAAACAGCAAAAATCATTGTTATAAAACCAACAAAACCATAGCTGCGGAAAACACCTAAAAAATTATAAATATCAAATAGATAACAAATAATAACAACCTGGATCATTTCTTGCATAAGTATTAGGCATTTACACCTAAAGGAGTTTTCCATGTCCACCACGGTATTTTCTGAAATATTAGATGGCCTTTACGACAACAAAATTGTCCCTTACCTAGGCTCTGGCGTATTGTTCGACGCCAAGAACAAACAGACCGGCCAAGCCATGCCCGCCGATAGCCATAGCCTGATTTTAGCGATGAACAACGGGCAACCGATGGCGCCTAAATTGATGTACGAATTCCCCCGTGCAGCGATGAACCAGGAACTGAAGCGGGGGCGTAATTTCCTCGGCCAATTCCTCAACAGAACCTACGGCGAAACAGAATGGACACGCGCTGCAATCCACAATTGGCTAGCGCACTGGAAACCTGCCTATGTGGTTGATGTCAACCGCGACACCCAACTGCAAGACAGTTACGCCGATGAGGAACACACGTTGATTGTCGGCGTGGCACGGATTACCGCCAGTCAATTCCGCTTCCGTATCTACCATTTCGACGGCAGCAGTTATTTTGAAATTCCTCAGGAGCAAGTGGACTCCCGCTTTCCTGTACTGTTCAAACCCATGGGCACACCCAAACCGGAAGCCAATTATGTCGCCTCTGATGCCGATTATGTCGATTACATCACCGAACTGATGGGCGGATTTGCTATTCCTGATTTCTTGAAAAGCTACCGTAAAGACAAACAATACTTGTTTTTAGGTTTGCGCCTGAACCGCGATTCGGAACGCATGGTGATGAGTGACATCATCAGGGACGCGGCAGAACCTAAAGGTTGGGTGTTGAACAAAAACCCCACCGACAAAGAAATCCGCTATTGCAAAAAAATCGGTTTGGAAATTATTGATGCCGATGTTGAAGAATGGCTGGAAGTGGTCGGTTTTGCCTGTGAACAGAAAATGACGGCTTAAATATCAATGAAATGTAGGTTGACGTGTGCCATAGGGCACAGAACAGTAGGAACCCCAAGCCAACAATGTTATTAAAGTTAGAGGTGGAATTATGAGACCAGAATACTTAGCTACCCCACGCTTAGTCCCCATCCCGACACCCGCACCCGCACCGATGAAAATTGTTTTTGTCGGCAATGTCGGTTCGGGGAAAACAACGGCTATCACGTCATTAAGCGAATCGGCCATGCTTGGCACAGAAGTCCGGGCGACCGAGCAAGATGCCCTACACCGGAAAGCCACGACAACCGTAGGCATTGAATATGGCGTTATGCACATCCATGACACTAAGCTGCACCTTTATGGGACGCCTGGGCAGCGCCGTTTTGACTTTATGGCTTCAATTGCCTGCCAAGGCGCTGTCGGCATGGTTGTCATGATCGATAATGCCCATCCGCACCCCTTGGTAGAATTGGATTATTTTCTCCAAAGACATGGTGATTATTTAAAAACCCATCCCGCGATTGTAGCCATCACCCATTATGATGACAACACCACCCAGACTTACCTGATCGAATACCATCGTTACCTCAGGGAACATGGTATTTCATGCCCCGTCATGCGGCTTGATGCACGGGAAAAAACACAAGTCACGCAAGTGGTTGAAAAATTGTATGCCAAAATTATCCGTAGCAGGCGGGAATACCCATAGGGCATAAATAA
The DNA here is from genome assembly GCA_028712695.1 of Methylovulum sp. Classification (GTDB taxonomy): domain Bacteria; phylum Pseudomonadota; class Gammaproteobacteria; order Methylococcales; family Methylomonadaceae; genus Methylovulum. Next base: position 3,799 of record JAQTQZ010000004.1, read on the forward strand.
GCCGGTTGCAGCGTTAGCGGAAGCCGGCGTTTCTAGCACAATCGTTCACGAGATTGCCGGAAACATCTTTAAAATCTCAAAGGTCACAAATGCCCAACCACCTCTACGAACTCCTGCTAGATTCCTGTAACAGCCGAACCAAAGCCGACAAGCTAATGATCGGCCTCGTTTGGACGCTCTGCCAAGACGACAGCCAAGGGCTGACTGGTTTGGCGATGAGCCCGAACATCGCCACCCGCACCTTACCTTGGTCAGGCACATTGACGGGCAAACCCGTCACCGATTTGGCAGCGTGGATACTGGACTGGGAACCGTATAAAGCCACGGTCGCAATGGCTGCAATCAACTGTTGCATAAACGCCAGGCCATTGCCTGAATCTGTCTTGCTGGAAGCCAATCCAGAACATGCCAACCTCGCCGTGTTCGACTATTTCTTGCCGCACACACAGGGCAAAAATGTCGTGGTCATTGGCCATTACCCCGGCATCGAACGCTACCAAAACAAAATGCAACTCACCGTGCTGGAAAGGCAACCGCAACTAGGCGACCTGCCCGATGCCGCCGCCGAGTTCCTGCTACCAAAAGCCGATTGGGTGTTCCTGACCGCCAGCACCATCCCGAACAAAACCTTCCCGCGTTTGGTGGAATTGTCCAGTAATGCTAAAACTGTACTCATGGGGCCAACCGTACCGTGGCTGCCGCAATTGCATGAATTTGGCATTGATTATCTGGCGGGTGTGGAAGTCACTGATGCAACCGCCTTGTACCACACCGCCGCGCAAGGTGGCGGCGTGCGGATTTTCCAGACCGGCGTCCATTACCGCATCGCCGAATTGGCTCCGGCAAACAGCATGGCGTGGCTGAAACAACAGATCGCCGATTGTGTCGCCGAAAAACACCGCCTGACGGCTGAGATGGAAAACTGGTATAGCGCGGGCAACCTAAGCCGCTATCCGGCTTATCGGCTGTTGGAAGAAACTAACGTCCGTTTATCGCGGCTGGACAGCAGTTACAAGCCACTGTGGGACAGCATGCGCCATACCCCAAAAACATAAGAGGAAACACTGTAAATATGGGTGCCGATGCGCTTTTTAAAAACCACCGCCTACTCCTTTATTACAAAGGTGACATCAGTGCCTTAACGCTGTTTGCCCAACACAGTAACGGCAGCATTTGCTTCCCAAGCCCGTTGCCACTGTTGTCCAGCGCATTGGAACCGGAAGAATGCACCGAAACAAAAGTCAATCTCCATCCGTCAGCCTTGGTCAATGCCATTAACACGCTATTCCAACTTGACAATGACTTATTGCAAGCCGAACCCGGCTTTAGCGAGCAAATTGACACGCCCGCAGGCATTATCATTGTGCACATGGCCCGGTTTAAGTTGTTCGACCCACCCCACAAACTGTTAGAAAGCCGCGCCTGCAAACTAAAAACCTTGCCTGAACTACGAGGCAGGCCACCGGCGGAAATGGAATTGCTACGCCGTGCCTATGTACAAGTGATGGAGTCTTAAAATGTTCGACTTTATGGAGATGGATTTTAATGCTGCGGGCATAACACCGTCATCCGGCCCCTACATCCCCGATGCTGGCGAATGCCAGCGTTGTGGGCAATGCGTCAGCAGTTGCCCAACGTTCCGGCTGTTCCAAACCCATGAGGAAACCCCGCGTAGCCGTATCCGCACCCTCAGCAAAATCCTTGTGGAAAACCAAGCCATCAGCACCGAAGAACGCGAGCATCTGGACAACTGCCTGCAATGCCGTGCTTGCGAGACGGCCTGCCCTAGCCGCATGGCCTACGGCGAACTATTTGACCAAGCGCAAGCCCAGTTAACGGCCTCCCCTAGCGGTTTGGCGAAACTGGCGTACAGCCTGATCGAAAACAAACGCTGGCGACGAAATTTGCTGCCCTTGCTGGCGGTGTATTTAAAATCTGGCCTGCAAAACCCCTTGCGTGCCACGGGCTTGCTAAAAAAACTGCATCTGGCCGATGCTGAATCCCTACTGACCCTGCCCGCGCTAAAACCCTTAGCGACACAATACCCCGCCATCGGCACGACACGCGGGCAAGTCGCCCTGTTTACCGGCTGTATCGCCGAACATTTTGACAACGCCACGTTGCAAGCCGCCATCACGCTATTGAACGCCATTGGCTATACGGTCATCGTACCGCCCGAACAAGGCTGTTGCGGTGCAGTGCACCAACACAACGGCCAAACCGCCACCGCATTAATTGACCATAACATCAACGTGTTCAACGCCTTGGATGTGCAAGCCGTATTGCATACCGCAACCGGTTGCGGGGCAATGTTAAGCGACTATCGGCATGAAAATGAAGCGGCGGCACTATTTAGCCAACGTTTACAAGACATCAACGAATTTTTGCTGGCGCATTGGCCTGAGGATTTGCATTTGAACGCCTTACCGGAAAAAGTTGCGGTACACGAGCCTTGCAGCCAACGCAATGTCCTGAAAAATCAGCAAACCGTGTACGCCTTGCTGGCAAAAATCCCTGAATTGGAGGCCATCCCCTTACCCGACAACCACCTGTGTTGCGGCGCGGGCGGCAGCTACATGCTCAGCCATCCTGACAACGCCGGGCAATTACGCACTATGAAACAGCAAACAATTAACGGCGCACAGGTTGATCGGGTGGTCAGCAGTAATTTTGGCTGTGCGGTTTTTATGAATGCCGGTGGGGGGGATGTTGTGCATCCTTTGCGGTTGTTGGTGGGTCAATTATCCTAATATACTGTAAACGCTAAAGTTTCTTTCTTTGTGGATAGGGTGCGCATTTATTCCCCAGAAGGTAGGATATCGCGTACCTTTGATAAAATCATAATGTTTACGCAGGCGCTAAGAAGAATCAATGGCTGTAGCGGAAGCGGGATAGCTTGAGTGTCTTGCTAAACGGCATAACTTTGCATAATTTCATTTTTGTCTTTCTCTGGTATGTCTTGCCATCTTGCTTTATCGCTTAGTTGCAAATCAATGCCTGCAGATTTGGCGACAGCGACGATATGGAAAAACCATTTTGAATATGACCACTCTTTTATCGGAGCTGACTTGAACCCATGTAAATCATTATCCCAGTAGATACCAGCAGCCTCACGGTAAATATGTTGATACATAGGCTTTCCGTCACCAACTACGGCTAGCAACAACTCACCATTCTCAGTTATTTTAATTTGGCCGATTATTTCTGTATCCATTTCAACAATACCCTTATATCTCTAGGGTATAAATACGTACCCCACTGCTATTCGTAACCTCCCCCTTAAATCTGCTTCATCGTAATATCCAACGTGGCAATACGGTAAGCAATCTGCCTAGGGGTCATGTTCAGCAAGCGGGCGGCTTTGGCTTGCACCCAGCCGCTTTGCTCAAGGGCGGCGATAACGCGTTCGCGGTCATCCAAGTTTTCGTCATTGACATCCACTGAGGGCAATTTTTGCGGTTTGCTGGTGAGTCCGGCTTGCGCCACCACGCTTTCCAGACCGGTATTGACCATCACATCCCGGTCGATAATGCCATTTGCGCTCATAATCGCCGCCCGCTCCAAACAGTTGGCGAGTTCGCGGACGTTGCCGGGCCAGTCGTGTTTCATTAGGATGCGGATTGCGCTTTCTTTGATCTCCAAGGGCCGCCCGCCTTGTTGTTCGGAAATGCGCCCCAGCAAAAATTCCGACAATTCCGGGATGTCTTCGCTACGCTCGCGCAGTGGTGGCATGTTGATGGGCATGACGTTGAGGCGGTAATACAAGTCTTCACGGAACTTGCCTTCGGTCACTTCTTCTTCCAAATTGCGGTTGGTGGCAGCGATGATGCGGACGTTGACCTTAATGGTTTGGGTGCCACCGACGCGCTCAAATTCACCTTCTTGCAGCACGCGCAATAGCTTGGCTTGGAATGACGCAGAGATTTCGCCGATTTCATCCAGAAACAACGTGCCGTTGTTGGCAAGCTCAAACCGCCCTTTGCGCTGGCTGACCGCACCGCTGAACGCACCTTTTTCATGACCGAACAATTCCGATTCTAATAAAGTGTCGGGTAATGCCGCACAATTAAGCTTTAAAAAGGGGCCATTCGCACAACCGGAATTAAAGTGGATGGCATTGGCAACCACTTCCTTACCGGTACCAGATTCGCCACGTATCAGCACGGTGGTGTTCCATTTGGCGACTTGGCGGATGAGTTCGAACACTTTAAGCATCGGCGACGAATGCCCGATAATGTTTTCAAAACGGTAGTTTTTGATTAACGCCTGCTTAAGTTGGTCGCGCTCACTTTGTAATGACCGTTGGTTACGTTCCATGACACGCAACATTTTCACGCTTTGCGCAATCAAATTGGCAATCATTTCCAGAAAACGGGCGCGTTCGCCTAAAAACAAGCGGTTATCCGGTTGCGCCGCCAGCACGCCGATAGTATCGCCTTGCTCGATATAAATCGGCGAGCCGATAAACGGCAATTCAGGGTCATACAACCCCATACGACCTAAAAATCTAGGCTCTTCGGAGACTTTTTCGACGACAATGGTGTTGCCGGCATCCAGTATTGCGCCCATCACCCCTTCACCGGGATGATAACGGATCGGCTGTTTCAGTGGGTTATCAGAATTGGCATGCACCGCGCTGACAATCAAACTGTCGCTTTCTATTTCCTTGAGCGTGATCATGCCGGAACGCATCCCCGAACGTTTATGCAACACTTCCAGCACCGCCTGCAATTTAGTATGCAAATCATGGGTGCTGTTCAACACTTGGCTGATCAGATAAAGCGTGTCCAATTCCGCTTCGATAAGTTCGGTACGCTCAAGCATTAGGCTAGCCTCCCTAGGGTCTGTCTGTGTAGCGGAAAACCGATTTTAAACCGGCAGCCTTGGTCATAATTAGGGTCAATATCAATAAAACCTTGATGTTGGTTGACGATTTCCTTGGCAATCACTAAGCCCATGCCTGCTTTTTGCCCGCCCATCGGGCGTGTGGTGTAAAACGGCTCGAACACTTTACTGCGCTTTTCTTCGGGGATACCCGGCCCGCTGTCTTCTATATAAACATGCACCAAATCAGCATCGGCCGCCGTACCGATTTTAATGCGCCGCTCGACTGTATCAGGGGAGCTGACAGCATCAATGGCGTTTTCCAGCAATTGGCTGAACAACAAGCGCAGGCGGTTTTCAGAGCCTAGGATATTCGGCAAAGCCGCCAGCGGCTGCCAATGCACCTCAACGCCGTTGCTCCAGATACGCTGGTCGCTCAACAACAGCACGTCATGCAGGATTTGGTTAAGGTTGACCGGAATCTCGGCCGTTTGGAAAATTTCGGGAATGCAATTTTGCATGGTGGCAATCGCTTCTTCGCCCGATTGCTGGATTTGCTGCAAAATTTGCAACAAGCCCGCGTTTTGCTCATCGTTTTTATGCTTTAAAATCTGTTCCGCCGCCCTAATTTGGTTCATCGGCATGTGGATTTGATGGATTGCGCCCAACAAAGTTTCGCGGATACTGCGCACCCGTTCGTCTTCGGACATAATGGTCTTTAAGGTTTGGATATGTAGCTCTTCCAGTTGCCGCCGTTGCCGGGTGATATCGGTGATAGTCAGGATCAGATATTGTTTTTCAGCATTATCAAAAAACGCATCGGCGTGGACTTCATTTTCCTTAAACCAGTTGCCTGCGCAAGAAAACCATCGTGCCCTGCGCCCCGCCTTGCCTTCCACCTTGAACTCGCGGTTGTTGAAACCTTGCTCATTGTTTTGCAATTTAACCCATTCATCGCCCATTTCTTCATGCAGCAAATTCAGAAAATATGCAGCGGGCTCACCCTTATCAAGATCGCTGACCAAGGCTTTATAGTTATGGTTGTCCAAGATGACCTTATTCTGGTCGTCAATCACCACCATCGCAATCGGTGAGGAATTGATGACCGATTCAATCAGCAATTTTTGGTTAATGACCCGTTTGTCGGCCTCATTCACCAATGTAATGTCGCGGTGCATACCAATGTAATGGCTAATCTCGCCTTGCTCGTTCAGCATCGGTGCGATAGTCAAATCGGCAATATAGCGCTGGCCGGATTTATGGCGGTTACATAAGCTGCCATGCCAGACTTTTTTGCTGCGGATGGTGTGCCATAAATCGTAATACACCGATCTGGGCGTATGCTTATCGGAAAGCATGGATTCATTTTTACCCAAAATATCTTCCGATTGGTAGCCGGTAATCTTAGAAAACTCTTCATTCACATAGAGTATTTTGGCTTTCTTGTCGGTAATGGATATAGCAATCGGCACTTGCTCCACGGTTTCCACAAACAACTGATAAGGCGTCGCCCCACTATTAACATTTGCTGTCCCACCAAATAAATCAGGGGCAAATTCGCCAAGGACGCTCGCCATCGCCGTGTGTTCTCGTAAAAATTGTAATGGGGATTTTTTCATATCACAGCCTGATGTAAGAGCTTTATTTATACTTTATTCATAAACTATAAGCAATTTTAACGCCAGAGATTTAACAGACTTATTAGGCATCCATTCCCAAACTTAGTTTCGTAGACGGCAACAAGGTTTTTCAAGCACCAATGGGAATAGGCGTTTCCGGCACAACCAGAGGTCAGATGCCACAACGCCACGCTACGCGGTCATATTTATGCCCTGCCGGTATTCCAGCCCACAACGACGAAATGCCCAACACAAAGGCTGTTTTGTCAGGTTTCCGACAAAATATTTTCCAAGCTTACCCCCTCTGTCAGACTTGCCACAGCCCAAAACGCCTGTTTGCCGCGCCCTGCGCGGCTCTTTACGCCTGCACACAAATTGGCATAATTACTGCTTTTACCCTGAAAAGCCCTACCCATCGTCAGGAAACAACAGTGAGTGAATATCTACTACTTTTATTAGGCACGGCTTTAGTCAATAACGTGGTGCTGGTGAAATTCCTCGGCCTGTGTCCGTTTATGGGCGTGTCAAAAAAACTCGATTCAGCGCTCAGTATGGGTCTGGCAACCACATTTGTGCTGACTTTAGCAGCAATGACCAGTTGGTTATTGGAACATTTTATCCTTGCACCGTTGCATATTGAATTTTTACGCATCCTCGCTTTTATCTTGGTGATTGCCGCCGTAGTGCAGTTTACCGAGATGGTTGTGCATAAGACTTCGCCGGTGTTATATCAGATTTTAGGGATATTCCTGCCGCTCATCACCACCAATTGCGCAGTGCTGGGCGTGGCCTTGCTGAATGTGCAAGAAAAATACGGCTTTATGCAAAGCCTGATGTTTGGCTTCGGTTCGGCAGTGGGTTTTACATTGGTGATGGTGCTATTTGCCGGTTTGCGTGAACGGCTGGCATTAATGGCTGTTCCAGTGCTGTTTGCCGGTACGCCAATTGCATTCATCACTGCAGGGATTTTATCGCTGGCGTTTATGGGCTTTGCCGGGCTTTACACCAAATAGGCACAGGAAAAAAAATATGTACGTTTTCTACGCAATCATCAGTTTAACCGGATTAGGCTTGTTGCTCGGCTTGTTGCTGGGCATTGCCGGCAAGTATTTAAAAGTTGAAAGCAGCCCGATTGTTGATGAATTGGAAGCGATGCTGCCCGGTTCGCAGTGCGGGCAATGTGGCTTTCCGGGTTGCCGTCCGGCCGCTGAGGCCTTGGCGGAAGGCAAAGCCCCCGCAACCATCTGTCCGCCTGGCGGCAGTACGTTGGCAGAACAAATTGCCGCGTTGCTAGGTTTGGATCTGGATTTGAAAGACGTGCAGGAACCGGAACTGTTGGTCGCCCGCGTCAGCGAAGCCACCTGCACCGGTTGCACCCGCTGCTTTAAGGTCTGCCCTACCGACGCGATAGTCGGCGCCCCCAAGCAAATCCATGCAGTGGTCGCCGATGCTTGCATAGCCTGTAAAAAATGTGTCGAAGTATGCCCGACCGAATGCCTGCAAATGCACCCTATTGAAATCACCTTACGGAACTGGCGCTGGGCAAAACCCCGCGTGGCTGTGGCAGGTAATCCCCTATGACCAGTCTGTTCAGCAAATGGCGCATCCGTGGCGGTGTCCACGCCGAAGAGCGTAAAACCAGCACGGCGACGCAAGCCATCGTCACCGCTTTCCCGTTGCCGAAAAAACTCTACATCCCGTTGCAACAGCATGTCGGTAAGCCTGCCGAACCATTAATCAAAGTCGGTGAAGTTGTCTTAAAAGGCCAGTTGCTCGCCCACAGCCAAGGCATAATTTCTGCGCCTGTCCACGCACCCAGTTCCGGCACTATTTTGGACGTCAACGACTACCCTGCCCCGCATCCGTCCGCATTGCCCATCCGCATGATTGTCCTGGAGACGGATGGCAAAGACGAATGGTTGCAACCCCCGGACATTGGCGACCCGTTCCAATTACCCCCCGAAGACATCAGCTTGCGCGTGGGCGCGGCAGGCATCGTCGGCTTGGGTGGGGCGACGTTCCCGACCGCCGTCAAATTGAATATGGGCAGGGAAAACCATATCGACACGCTCATTATCAACGGTGCGGAATGTGAGCCTTATCTCAGTTGTGACGACCGCCTGATGCAAGAACGCGCCGAATCTATCATCGACGGTGTGCGCTTGATGTTACACGGCATGGAAACCCATAATGCGGTAGTGGCCATTGAAGACAACAAGCCGCAAGCCTTTGCCGCCATGACGGCAGCGGCCATGCCTTACCCATCAATTAAAGTCATGCAAATCCCCACCCGCTACCCGATGGGTTGGGACAGGCAATTGATCCGTTATGTCACGGGCAAAGAAGTCCCCGTCGGTTGCCGTTCCTCGGAAATTGGTGTGACCATCCATAACGTCGGCACCGCTTATGCCGTCCATAACGCCATCCGGCATGGGCGGCCGCTGGTCAGCCGTGTCGTCACGGTTGCTGGCGGTGCGGTGCAACGCCCGATGAATGTGGAAGTCCCATTGGGCACGTTAATTGCCGATTTGTTTAACTTTTGCTATGTCAGTCCAGAAAAGACCGCCCGCATCATCATGGGCGGGCCGATGATGGGCGATTCCCTTCCGCACATCAGCTTGCCCACCGTTAAAGCCACCAGCGGCATTTTGGCATTGACCCAAAGTGAACTGAAGGACACGGACGAACAACCTTGCATCCGTTGCGCCAGTTGCGTGACGGTTTGCCCCGCCGGACTGCGGCCTTTGGATATGGCGAACAACATCCGCGCCAACCAATTGGATGCCGCCGTCGATATTGGCTTGAAAGACTGCATCAGTTGCGGCTGTTGTTCGTATATTTGCCCCTCGAATATCCCTCTGGTGCACTATTTTAAATATGCCTCCGGCGAAGTTGCCGCACGGCAACAAGCACAACATAAATCCGAACAGACCAAACGCCTGATGGAAGCGCGGCAAACCCGCTTAGACCGTATCGCCCAGCAACAGCGCGAGGAAGAGGAGGCGCGTATCGCCGCCAAAAAGGAACGTGATCGCCTAAAAGCCGAACAGGAGGCCACCGTATGATGACCCATAGCAAACCCAGTAGCGGCGCCCATGTCGGCGCGAACAGAAGTGTCCGCCAGATTATGTGGCAAGTCATGCTGGCCTTGTTGCCCGCCACCGTCTTTGGGCTGTGGTGTTTCGGTTGGCCTGCGGTGTTCTTGTTTTTCATCACCGTCACGTCGGCTGTGCTGTTTGAAGCCTTCTGCATCCGCCTGAAAGGTAAGGCGGTAAAACCCGTTATTATGGATGGCTCGGCGTTATTGACTGGCTGGTTGTTGGCGATGACCTTGCCACCATGGGGACCTTGGTGGCTAGGCGTGGTCGGTGCGGGGCTGGCAATTGTGTTGGGCAAACAAGTCTATGGCGGCTTGGGGCAAAATTTATTTAACCCGGCCATGTTGGCGCGGGTGGCCTTGCTGATTTCCTTCCCTATCGAAATGACCACATGGGCGAATGTCTCGCCGCTGTTTTTTACCGATTCGCCAAACTTTGCCGACAGTTTGGGCATCACTTTTTCAGGCTTGCAAAATCTCGATGCGTACACGGGTGCGACAACCTTGGGTTATATCAAAACCGAGTTCTCCCAACACCGTTTATTGCCGGACATTTTGAAAGATTATTCCGCCGTGCTTAATTTTATCGGCTGGACACGCGGCAGTTTAGGGGAAACATCGACGTTATTACTAGGTTTGGGTGGTTTCTGGCTAATCCGCCAAAACATCATCCAATGGCAGATTCCAGTATCGCTGCTGATGACTGTCGCGGTTTTGGCAAGTGTCTTCCACCTGCTTGACAGCGACCATTATGCCAGCCCGTTTTTGCATTTGAATTCCGGTGCAATGTTTTGCGTGGCTTTTTTTATCGCCACCGATTATGTCACGTCGCCAAACACTACGACCGGACAACTCGTGTTCGGAGCCGGTTGCGGCTTGCTGATCTTCGTCATCCGCACCTGGGGGTCTTATCCTGAAGGCGCGGGCTTCGCCATATTATTGATGAACTCGGCAACACCATTGATAGACCATTACATCCGGCCTAGGATTTATGGACGTGACCGTAAAGGCAAGCCGTTGGAAATACCAAAACCGTGAGTCAATTGTAGCGGCGTAGGGTGGGCGACGCTTTTCCGCCCACCGATTGTTTAAGGATTACGGTGGGCAGAAAAGCATTGCCCACCTTACATTATTAGGTTGGAACACCACATGAAACTCGACCCCTTAAAAGCGCAAACCCTGCGTTATCTGGATTGGCTACACCGTTGGCTAGCGCCTGACAATCTCGCACAACTGCGTTCAAGGCTGTCTTTCCAAACGGGCATTTTGGCAGGATTTGCGTTGCTCGCCAGCATCTTGCTAGGCATAACCAATTGCAGCACCGAAGGCACTATCCAACAACGCCTTGCCGAAGATTTGCAAAAATCGTTGGCGGAAGTCGTCCCGGCCGAGCTGCATGACAACGATATGTTACAGGACACCCGCACCATCCCGTCCACCGACTACAACATCGGCGCGGATGAAACCACCGTCTATATCGCCAAAAAAGCGGGGCAAGTCACCGCCGTCTGTTATAAATTCACGGCGCCTGATGGTTATTCGGGCGCAATCAATATGATTATGGGCGTGGACCGCAATGGTAATCTCTTGGGCGTTCGGGTCTTGAGCCATAAGGAAACCCCTGGCTTGGGCGACAAGATCGAAACCGCCAAATCCAACTGGATACTGAGTTTTGTCGGTCATTCGCTGGACAACCTGACCCCTGCACAATGGGCGGTGAAAAAGGACGGCGGCGAATTCGACCAGTTTGCCGGCGCCACCATCACGCCGCGCAAATCCGTACAGGCAATTTATCGGGGGCTGCAATTGTTTAAGGCGCACCAAGCGGAATTGGTTAAGCCTTGATTGTTTGTCATGTAGGGTACGCATCGCGTACCTTTTAGATTTTATAAAGGTACGCGATGCGTACCCTACAGTAGCAGGAGAATCTTATGTTATCAGACACTTACCGCAAAATTGCCACCGATGGCCTATGGAACAACAACATCGTGTTCGGGCAAAATTTGGCCTTATGCCCGTTGCTCGCCGTCACCGGCACCGCCACCAACGGTTTGGGCATGGGTTTGGCAACCTTGGTGGTCATCACGGCTTCCAATGGCCTTATTTCTTTTGCCCGGCACCTGATCCCCAGCGAAATCCGCATCCCTATTTTTGTGCTGCTCATTGCCGCCCTGGTGACCTTGGTCGATATTTTGATGAACGCTTGGGCGCATGAGCTTTATAAGGTGTTAGGACTGTTCATCGCATTGATCGTCACCAACTGCGCCCTGCTGGGCCGCGCCGAAGCGTTTGCTTCCAAACAGCCTGTCAAGGAAGCCTTGTGGGACGGTTTGATGATGGGCTTAGGTTTCACGCTGGTCTTGGTTGTGTTAGGCGCAGCGCGGGAGATCAGTTCGGCAGGCACGCTGTTCGCCAACGCGTCGGTGTTGCTGGGCGAATCCTTTAAGTTTTTGGAAGTCACCATCATCCCCAACTACAAAGGTTTTTTGCTGATGGCATTGCCGCCTGGCGGTTTCATCATGCTGGCGTTCTTGATTGTCGGCAAGCGCTTGCTTGACCAAAAATTGGCTGAAAGAAAGGCGACTACAGACGTATTGACGCCGATGCCTGTGGAGTAAGCCGTACCCTCTACAAACTACAAACAAAGGAGTCCCGTATGAACGTTGGAGTCTGTTACGCAGAAGTGGATAGGCAGCTATGGATGCGTCTGGAAGTGCCCGATAACAGCACCGTGGAAGAAGCCATTAATCTGTCAGGCGTGTTGGCGCTTTATCCAGAAATTAACCTCAGCACCCAAAAAGTCGGTATCTTCGGCAAAATAGCCACCCTCGACACGCCAGTAAAAGACGGTGACCGGGTGGAGATTTACCGCGCCATCACCGCCGACCCGCAGCAAGTGCAACGGCGCAGGCGTTAGGCCGGATTTTCGGCGCTGTCGAGTTCCGCTAAAAATTGGCAGACCCAACCCTCAACACGCGGCAAACAGCGGTTTAAAGCCGCGCGTTTTGATGGGATGGCAAAAAAATCCGGTTCGTGCAAATAAGGATTGCCCATTCTTCCCACGTCCAGGGCATCGTGGCTCAAATCAACAATACGCCCGCCGATAAGGTTGTATTGGTGTTCATAATGACCACAGATTGAACCACCGAAAACCTGGTTCATGAACAGGCTACCATACTTGCATGAGCCGGAAAGGTCGGCGGGCGGCGTAATATCCCGCTCAGCGGCCTGCTCGCACCATTTGCGGAACACAAACACCTTGGCCAGCGCAAAACTCTCGTAGGAATAAGCCCGTTGCGCCTTCCGCTCTACCGTCCAATCGTTCATTGCTGTTGTCCTTGCGCCTGCAAATGGCTGTATGCCGGAAACGTCTGCAAGCGGCTGTCTTCCAGCGGTTTGCCAACGGTGAAATGGTACAGGCTCTGGAATGTATCATCCTTGATGCCCAAAATCTCATGCACGCTGTCGTCAAAATAACAGCCGATGCCGGTACCGCGTACCCCTGCCGCTTCGGCTTCCAAGTACAGCACTTGCCCAATCAGGCCGCATTCCCAAAATAAGCGCCGATACCGCCACGGTTCGGCTTCGATAGTCGTCTGAAACTCGGCGACCATCGCCAGACTGAACGCGCTGTCACTGGCAATCGGCTGGTGGCACGACAGGGTTTTGGCAATCACTTTCAAATCACCGTCATACAAATGATAAAACGGCAATGACCCGTGGTGTTTTTGCCAGCCGAACAGCGCCGATGTCGCCGCTTGTAACGGTTTTAGAGCCGCCTCATCGCGCAGCAACGCATAAAGGCCGGGCGTCACCCCTTCGACACGATGCACAAAAATGAACAAATGCACCTTAGGCGCCGACGGCCAGAATGCAAACGTGGCGGCGCTGGGCAATACGGCACTGAGCATCCGGTAAAAATCGGCGCTGGGCAAAGCGGGCATTTTACCGTCAAATTGCTGTGCGCTACGGCGCTGGCGGATGATTTGCGCCGCACTGCGTTGGCAAGCGGAAGGCAACGGCGGTTGCGCTGCGGTTTGCCACAGCACTTCGTGGGTGAGCGGTTTGTGGGCGGCCTCGGCAACCTCGTCTATCACGGGCCAATGGTACAAGTGATATGCCCGCAAACTATCCGCCTTGCCAGACCATGTCGCAGAAGGCAACTGCTCCAATAGCGTTGGGTAAGGCACTGGTGCGAGGCTGGCTGTACGGATGCGGCACAACACATCAGGCGCTTCATCCTCGCGTTTTTTAAAATCGCCGGAGCGGTCTAAGCCCAGTAATTTGGCGATTTCTTCATCCCCCGCTTCAACTAAAATATCCACCGACCAGCCCAAGGTCGCCGCCGCATAACGCAACGCCCCCAGCGCGTGGCCTATATCATGCTGGCAGTAACGGAAGGCCCGCTCGCCATATTTCCACGCCTCCCGCCAATGCACGGACGACAAGGCAATGAACAGCCCCGCTTCAGAGGATGATCCGGCAAATTGGCAACGTTGTTCCAAGCGGTGGTCGTGGCTGACATAGTGGTGGACGCCGGACACCAGAAAATCTTGGCCAATACTGATCACATAAGCTTCAGTCGGATGCAAATTGCCGCTGGACGGGTTGCAGCGCAACGCCCAACGGCTAGGGCCGAATTGTTTCCATGCCGACAATCCGAACGCCAATTCCAACAACAAACCTACATTAGCATTGTCCAATGGCTGCGGCGCAATGCTTTCCGGCTGGTCAAGGTCGGTGAACAACACCGGCAAATCCCGGCCTGGCGCTGGCAACGGCGACACCGCACAACCGGAAAAGCGCCGGAACGGATCGGGCTGGTCTTCCCAGTCAAGGGTCTCCGGGCCTTTGGCGTAACGTTGTAGGGTGTGTTTGGTGCGTTGGTGGTAGCTTAGGATAGCTGGGGTCTTTGGGTTCATCAAATCACCATTTTGGTTAAGGGGCTTAACACATTAGATTGTAGGCCGAAACGCCTAACCGTCAATTCACCAACCTTGGCTCCACCATTAAATCCTCCACCCAACAACCAACCGGATTGCCTAGGTTCATCTCCTTATCTTCAAAACGTACTAAATAAACACTGCGCTCTGGTTGCTCTTCAATATGCCCTATTAACGTGATTACGCCGCGTGTGCCTAATTCCGCCAATATTTCACCCTCGCTTCCGCCAGGTATGGAGCCGTCATCGGTCAACGTGGTGGCAGCGTAAACTATATCGCCTATATCCAAATCTTCTACTCTCATTTTCTTCTCCTCATCAGGGCGGGTGATTTTGTAGGGTTTCCGACAAAACCAGGTTGTTTGTTTGTTTGTCAGTTTTGCAACACTGGGTAAAACAGATTGTTGTTTTTTATTAATCAATTACTTACAAAAATATCAACAGTCTGGCACACAGGTTGCTTTATTTGATTACAAGAACGATGCCAAACTTTTCAGGAGACTCTTGTGATTACCTTAACAGAAAAAGCTATTAACGCTGTCGGCCGCTTTATCGCCAGTTCGGAAACACCCTCGGCGGGTCTTCGTATTGAAGTCACGGATGGGGGCTGTTCGGGATACCAATACGGATTGAAGCTAGAATCCGCCAACACCCCAGAAGATACAGTCATTGATTGCGGCACCGTAAAAGTGTTTGTCGATCCGGTCAGTATGCCAATGCTTGATGGCATGAATATCGACTTTCTCGATAGCATAGACGGTTCGGGATTTAAGTTCACTAACCCGAATGCGGCGAAAAGCTGCGCCTGTGGGTCATCCTTTAATCCTAACCCTAGCGGGACGGGAACCAAAACCTGTTCGTAATGTAGGTTGGGGTGAGAAACCCCAACGATACAGCATCATCGATTTTGTTGGGGTTCCTGTCGTCCCCCAACCTACCAATCCATTCGAGGAACCAGCCATGTGGGACTATTCAGACAAAGTAAAAGAACATTTTTTTAATCCGAAAAACGCCGGTGCAGTGGTCGATGCCAATGCCACAGGTGAAGTCGGTTCCATCAGCTGCGGCGATGCCTTGCGCTTGACCTTAAAAGTCGAAGAGACAACTGAAATTATTCTTGAAGCGGGCTTCCAAACCTTTGGTTGTGGTTCGGCGATTGCGTCCTCATCGGTACTGACCGAAATCATCAAAGGCATGACCATCGATGAAGCGTTAAAAGTGACCAATCAAGACATTGCCGACCATCTGGAAGGCTTGCCGCCAGAAAAAATGCACTGTTCCGTGATGGGACGTGAGGCACTGCAAGCGGCGATTGCCAATTATCGCGGCGAAGAATGGGTGGACGATCATGAAGAAGGCGCGTTGATCTGCAAATGCTTTGCGATTGATGCCGTGATGATTGAAGAAATGGTTTGGGCCAATAAATTGCGCACCGTTGAAGATGTGACCAACTTCACTAAAGCCGGTGGCGGTTGCGCGTCATGTCATGAAGATATCGAAGCCATTCTGGAAAAAGTGTTGGCGGAAAAGGGCGAGAAATTTGACCCTGAAGCAGCCCCTGCTGTTGCCAAACCTGCCGTTGCCGAAGTAAAAGCACCGATGACCAATTTGCAACGCATCAAAAAAATCGAGCAAGTGCTGGAATCGTTGCGGCCTGCGCTGATGGCGGACGGCGGCGATGTCGAATTGGTCGAAGTCATCGGTAACACCGCTTACGTCAACATGACTGGCGCGTGCAACGGCTGCCAGATGGCGGCAATGACCGTCGCCGGTATCCAACAACGGCTGATGGAAGTGATGGGCGAATTTATTAAAGTCGTCCCCGCTTCGGAAATGTCCAAACTTGTGAACATTGCATAGGAATTCAGCCATGACCGACATTTATCTGGACAACAATGCCACCACCAAGGTGGATCGGGCAGTGGTCGATATGATGATCCCGTACTTTCTTGAACAGTACGGCAACCCGTCGTCTATACACAAATTTGCCGACGGTGTCGCCAAAGGGATCAAGACTGCACGCCAACAAGTGCAAAGCCTGATCGGCTGCGAGCATGATTCGGAAATCATTTTCACGTCCTGCGGCACCGAGTCCAATTCAACGGCGATCCTTTCCGCAGTCAAAGCCCAGCCGAACAAGAAAGAAATCATCACCACCACGGTCGAGCATCCGGCGATTTTAAGCCTGTGCGAAGCTTTGGAAAAAGACGGCTACACCATCCACCGGATGCCAGTGGACAAAGTCGGTCGCTTAAATTTGGATGCTTACAAAAAATTGCTGTCCGACCAAGTCGCTATCGTCTCGGTCATGTGGGCAAATAACGAAACCGGCACACTTTTCCCAGTCGTCGAAATGGCGGAAATGGCGAATGCAGCTGGCGTAATGTTCCACACCGATGCCGTGCAAGCGGTCGGCAAAATCCCAATGATGTTGCAGGATACTAAAATCGATATGCTGTCATTGTCAGGCCATAAATTGCATGCGCCCAAAGGCATTGGTGTGCTGTATCTGCGCCGTGGCACCCGCTACCGTCCGTTATTGCGCGGTGGCCATCAAGAACGCGGACGCCGTGCCGGCACCGAAAACACCGCATCCATCGTCGGTTTGGGCAAGGCGTGCGAGTTGGCCTTGGAACATATCGAATACGAAAACACCCACGTCAAAGCCATGCGTGACCGTCTGGAACGCGGCATTACCGAACAGATCCCGCATTGTTTTGTCACCGGCGACATGTACAACCGCTTGCCGAACACCACGGACATTGCGTTTGAATATATTGAAGGCGAAGCCATTTTGATGTTGCTGAACAAAGCGGGGATTGCCGCGTCCAGCGGTTCGGCGTGTACTTCCGGTTCGTTGGAGCCATCACACGTCATGCGGGCAATGGACATCCCCTACACCGCCGCGCACGGCACGATTAGGTTCTCGTTCTCACGTTATAACTCAATGCATGAAGTGGACGAAGTGCTGAAAGTGATGCCGGGGGTCGTGGCCACCTTACGCAAACTGTCGCCCTATTGGGACGGAAATGGGCCGGTGGCCAATCCTGAAGAGGCATTTAAACCCACCTATGCTTAATTATAGGTTTCGGCTGTAGCCAGCGGCATAAAAGGCTTTCCGGCATTTCACCGAGATTCCGGAAATACCAATGTCCTTAAGCCCTTGCAGATTTTAAAAATCTGCAAGGGCTTTTTATTGTTACCAGAGATACTAGCGCGCATTCGTAGCGTTCCCATTGCACCCTATAACGGGTGATTTCCCTTATCATAAGCTGGTCGGCGTCGCGTTAAACTTCATAGTGCAATTTAGCTGCCAATACCTAATTTCTAGGAATGTGGATTAGGCGCAATCTTTTTTTTGTTTTAATATTCCAATGTGCAAGCGCTGTTTTTATCACTGCTCATCAAGGTGTAATAATGACTAAATTTTGGTTGGCAATATTTTTCTCGGTACTGATATGGTCAGCGGTTAATCCAAAAGATCAGCTGACTTGGTTGCTGGAAGTCGCACCTGCGCTCATCGGTTTTGCTGTGATGGTGATCACTCGCCCACACTTTCAATTGACGCGTCTGACTTATGGGCTGATCCTGATCCTTAGCATTATCCTAATGATAGGTGGACATTACACGTATGCCGAAGAACCGCTATTCAACTGGATAAAGGAAGCATTTGCTCTGGAACGTAATAATTACGACAAACTGGGGCATTTTTTCCAAGGTTTTGTGCCAGCTATAATTACCAGGGAAATCATTATTAGAAATAAGGTTGTGAATGGCCGTGCGTGGCTTAATTTTTTAGTTGTTTGTGTTTGCTTGGCAATTAGTGCCTTATACGAGCTGATTGAATGGTGTGCTGCATTGGTCAGTAAACAAGCCACCGAGGCTTTTTTAGGCACCCAGGGCTATGTGTGGGATACCCAGTCAGATATGGCTTACGCGCTATTGGGCGCAATAGTGGCGCTGCTTACTTTAAGCCGATTCCATGACAAACAAATTGGCGAGTTAGCAACGTAGCTATAAACCCTCTTTGGATATTAACCTACCTATCCGTCGGCAACTGACTCTACAGCTTAACTCGATTTTGAGCCATCTTATTCCTAGGTGGCACGGCTCATTATGCAATGATGAGCCGTATCAAAGCCCTCCGGTGAATCCTTACCTGCCACTGCATAAGCCTATGGGTTGTGGTATGATGCCCCGTGCTCTATGCAAATTGGTGTTGCCACCGTTTGCCTAAATTGATTGGCTTTAAGCCTTATTTGACCAAAAAAATCAAACAGTTGGCGGTTTTGAAATGAGAAGCTTGTTTTTATCATGTAATGGATTCTTCAATACAGCAGTTGTACAAAAAAAATGGCTTAGCGAAGGCAATGGACTCGATCTATTAATTGACGGCGATTTTTTACGCACACTTGACACATCAGCTGTTAGCCAGCAGCCTCTGCTGACCAACATCAATCAAATTTGCGATGCAGGTTTTGAATTGGCAACCCCTTATTGGTTATACAATAAAAGCCCAGAAAACGGGGCCAGTTCTGGCATAGATTTAAATGAAAAATGGTCTTTGTATAATGGGCATACCTTCTACCTGCATCAAAGTGCAGGTTTCAATATCCCTGTTGAATTAGTCTACCAAGATCCTGTAGTTGGTGAATTCCTTCCTGTAAAAGGCAAAGAATGCTACCAAATCACGGGCAGTTTTGGCCTCCATCGGTGCCAAGGTGCTTTTGTCGTTGAATTTTATGATAAACAACGAAAACTAGTGCAACGCTACGAAAAAAACCTATTTGAAGGCAAATTAGGCGGTCAAGTACTCGAAGACTACTTGACTATTTCGGACATTATTGAAACCCCCGGCAATGCGGTTTTTACCCGCTTGGTAATAAAGAAGTTTCCAGCGAAAGCCGGTGAGGCCGACAGTTTTTTATTTTTCACCTGCCCGCTTTTCGCCCAAGTGCCAGCAGCTACTGCAAGCTTATTAAAATGGGCAAAATCACCGGTTGGCACTGAAGAATGGAAATTGTTGCGCGGACTCGATTTAAGCCAGTTTACCCGTATCGAGTTTGATTTACCTGAACAGGCATACAATGGGCAACCCCATACAATCGGGGTGATTGAACGTGACAGCGGCTTGGTTGCTCAAGGTTCACCAAAAACATTTTCCTATGGGCTTAATATTGACGGGCAATTGGAATGTCTAAAAGATTCACGCGCTATTGGTTGGGTTTCGGAGCCCAATCTACAGGTCAATTTATATGTAGAAGGGCAATCCGTTGCAAATACAATCTCGGCCACAGCCAATAGCAAGGCTGACGGGCAATTTCGATTTTCCATAGCATTACCTAATCAATTTCTTGATGGCCGCCCGCATCGTATTGAAGCAAAAGTCCATCCATCCGGAAAGAGCATAGGCCAACTCGCAGAAATTACGCCTTATCAGGTGGTCGCTTGGGATACGCTGCAAAAATATGCAGGCAAACCGTTGCCGGCAAAGCTCTCACCCGCCGCCGCTTACCGTTACGATTCGATGCGTGCTTCATTAGTGGCCTTATCAGAAGCAACCAAACATAAAACAGGGAAAGACCTTGCAGACATTGTCAAGCGGACTGCCCGGTTGGGCGCACTACATGAACAATTAGTCGCCGGTTTTGAAAAAATCCGTATCTATGAGCCGTTAACCTTCCCTTTTGTAGAAGCACCAGATGTCAGTATTGTCGTTCCTGTACATAATAAGTTTTCGGTCACCTATTACTGTCTGACTGCCTTATTATTCGCTTATAACCATGCAAATTTTGAGGTAATTTTGGTTGATGATGGTTCTAGTGATGAGACCACGACCATTCCAGAGCGGATTGACGGTATTGTTTATCTACGCAATGAAACTTCGCAAGGCTTTATCCGTAGCTGTAATCGTGGTGCTAGCGTTGCCCGGGGACAATATGTCGTCATGCTTAATAATGACACTGAGCCAACCACCCGCTGGTTGGATGAGCTGATCTTTACTTTTGGGCAATATGCCAATGTAGGCTTGGCGGGCTCCAAGCTATTGTATCCGGATGGTAAGTTACAAGAAGCCGGCGGTATCGTCTGGAACAATGGCAATCCTTGGAACTATGGGCGTGGCGGCAATCCACACGAACCACGATTCAATTATACCCGGCAAGCCGATTACCTATCCGGTGCGGCTATCATGCTCCCTAAACACCTGTGGGATGAAGTCGGCGGTTTTAGTGAAACATATTGCCCTGCGTATTTTGAAGACACCGACTTGGCATTTAAAGTACGCGCCGCAGGCTATAAAACCGTTTACGTCCCGCTTTCTGTTGTTTACCACTTTGAAGGGATCAGCAGTGGCACCAACGTGGCCTCCGGCACAAAACGCTATCAGGAAATCAACCGCCCAAAATTCAAACAGAAATGGATACATGACTGCCAATTTAATGGTGAAGAAGGCAAAGATGTTGATCTTAATAAAGATCGCGGCATTACCCGCCGCGCCCTTGTCATTGATTATCAGACACCGCGGCCCGATATAGATGCGGGCAGTTATGCCGCTATCCAGGAAATGCGCCTGTTGCAATCGCTAGGTTTTAAAGTGACTTTTGTGCCAGAAAATTTGGCCTATCTTGGCCAATATACGGAATTCTTGCAACGGCTTGGCATTGAAACCATCTGCGCGCCCTTCGCTTCCACAATGCAGGAATTCTTGGAAAAACGCGGTAATGAATTCGATGTGGTGTATATCACCCGTTATTATGTCGCCAAAAACAACTTGAATTTAGTGCGCCAGTACGCACCTCAGGCAAAAGTATTATTCTGCAATGCGGACTTGCACTTTTTGAGGGAATTGCGGGATGGTATCGAGCAAAATAATCAGGCTATGATTGACCGCGCCTGCGCCATCCGTGATGAAGAATTGGCTATCATGCGCCGTGTGGACGTAACGCTGTCGTATAACACGATTGAGCATGCCGTCATTCTTTCGCACAATTCAAATGACACAAAGGTTGTCACCTGCCCTTGGGTCGTTGATATTACCGCTAACCCGCCTAAATTTTCCGACCGCTCAGATATTGCCTTCCTTGGTGGTTTCGGCCATCCACCCAACAAAGCGGCCGTGCTGTTTTTCGTCAATCACGTCATGCCGATTTTGCATCACCAATTGCCTGAAGCAAAATTTCGTATTTATGGCAGTAACGTGCCGGAAGACATTGAAAAACTGCAATCTGACAATGTCATTATCGAAGGTTATATCGAAGACGTCGCTGACGTTTACGACAGCTGCCGTGTCTTTGTCGCACCACTATTGGCAGGGGCGGGTATTAAAGGCAAAGTGATTGATGCGCTGGCACACGGGACGCCATCAGTATTGACGCCAATCGCGGCAGAAGGCACGCCGCTCCGGCATGGCCTGGAAGTGATGATTGCCGAAACCGCACAAGAATGGGCCGATGCAGTAACCCGCTTATACACAGAACAAACATTATGGGAAAAAACGTCGGCCGCCGCACGTGAATTTGCCCGCCAACATTATTCTTTTGAAAATGGCCGGAAATTAATGTTGAAAGCACTGGAAGCCGCCGATGTGTTTACCCCGATGGATAATCAGGCCTTAGTAGTCAAACAAACCCGCCCACCCCTCTATTGATAAATTACCCGTTGTTTTTAATCACTACCTCCGCTAAGTAAATTTTAATAAGGTTATATTTTGAGAAAAGTTGTTTTTCATTATCATTTCTTTAAAAATGCAGGAACTTCAGTAGATGCGTTACTAAAAGCCAACTTTCCGAAGCAATGGGTGACCAAAGAATTTAACGGGCACTATCCCGTTAATGTCACCCAAGTGACGCAATGGATACAACAGGAAAAAGATGCCATGGCATTTTCTTCGCACACGGCTTTATTACCCCCACCTAGCCTACCGGACATCCAGCTATTCCCCATTATTTTTATTCGGCACCCGATCGACCGTATCGCTTCGGCATACGCTTTCGAGCGCACCCAAGGGAGTCCCACCTTCGGCTCGGTACTTGCCAGACACACCACCCTAGCAGGTTACATTGAAGTGAACCTTACACTTGGCCAACACAGCCAATGCCACAACTTCCATATTTCCAAGCTGATACACATGACTAAAGGCGAATCTGGCGACCCCGCCACACTGGCAATTAAGGCCTTGGATAGCTTGCCGTTTGTGGGATTGGTGGATGAGTATGACAACTCAATCAAACGTCTTACCGAATGGCTATCACCCCATTTCCCAGAATTTAAGCCAGTTATCGTGACCAGAAATGTCACCCGTGGCAACACAATCCCACTTGAGCAAAAACTTGAACAGATTCGTGCTGAAATAGGGGCCGACTGTTATATGAAGCTGCTCAAAGCGAACGCGGCAGATATGGCCGTGTTTCACGCAATACAAGCAAGATACGCTTAGCCTTCAAGATGATGAATCCGGAAGCGTTGCCAAGCAGCATGCCCTAATCTTTTTTTTACCAAATTAAAAAAACATGAAAATTGGAATTGTCGCCAACTGTCAGGTGCAACCGTTAGCAAAACTTTTGTCAGCGCTTTACGATGTGCAAATGGTCGTGCCCGTGCCTACCCACCAATTTGGCACAAAACATTTTGAAAAACCCGACGAAGCATTTAAACGCCTTGTTCAAGAACCCGATGCCATCGTTTTAAGCTATAACCATGAATCCAGATTTAACGAGTATTCAACATTGCTCTTAAAACACCAGGTTCCACGGTTTTATTCATTGACCAATATTCACTTTGCAGGGCTACATCCCGACATTATTTATGTAGGTGACCAAGGCGGGAGAATACAATCTCCGTTAGGGGATTATCATAGTAAAATAATACTGCACAGTTTTTTGACTGGCCGCTCACAAACCGATTGCCTACAACGTTTTTCTGGGAATGAATACGAAAGGCTAGGCTATTATCATGAATTTGAAAAAGCGGCGACAGAACTCCGTAGCCGGGATAGCCATTTGGATATTCCATTTGCTGAAAACTTTATTGCCTTGCTAATAAAAACCCCTTGTCTCTATACGCTAAACCACCCTACCCCCGCTGTTTTTCAGGAGTACATCCTATTTATAGCAACGCATTTAGGGCTAAAAGCGCAGCGGCAACCCATAGCGTTGCTCCCTAATTATTTGGCCCACTCAACATGGTGGCCTATCTATGATGAAATCGCAGAAACGCATAACTTAAGCTATCGGATGCCTATGCTTTTTAAGCAGCCTGATGCTATTGGGGGGAAACTCATGGAACTTGAGCAGTTAATTTGTGCGTCTTATCAAATTTACGAAAAAATCCGCAACCGGCTTAGCAATAGCCGCCAAGCATCGGCATTGCTTGCCGGATTTCCCGAATAATCTGCGAATCACAAAAGTTAGGATGTCGTCTGATGACTTTATATGCACTTGGTTATAACGAGCTGGAACCCGAACTGATCATTGATGAAAACCCTGTCATTCGGATTAATCTAGCCCCGTTCCTGCCATTTGACAATGAACGCGAAAGTGTCAGGCGTTTGCGTTTGGCCTTGGCTGCACTGGAACAAAATAACCTGAATGAAGAGGACATTATCGTCACTTCATTTGAACCACTCAATGCTGACCTTCGCGCCGCATTAATCCGCAAAAAAAACTTTTCTTATGAAAATTATGACCGTATCAGTAAATTAATCACGGTATTCGGTCATTATTTTCGCCAAAAACCCTTTCGGAAACGGGCGTGGATCGCTTGCCAAGCCCAACAAATCACGCAATGGGAAGCAAAGTTTTATGGGCGCTACGGTAACGTTGAGCTACGCGCCATTGACAGTTATTTGCGTAACCAACCCAAGATTGGGGTGGAATTAGCTAAGATAGTGGATCATCTGGCGGATGAAAACTATATGTATCAAGGGAGTGACGGCGTGCACTGGCTTAGCGCGGCGGATGTCAATTTTAACTTGCGCAGACTGATGACCAATGCCGGTTTTTACCTGCCCGACAGTCCGGCAAAACTTGGCAGTGAAGCGCTTTGTTTTTGGGCTAGGGAATACTTGGATGCCCTAGCTGATACGCATTTTTTATTCCCTTATCCGAGTTGTTATCCAAACTTTTTCGTGCCACAAGACCATCTTTTCAAGCAACAAGGTGTTATTAAAGACTATGTTGCTTTCCCTGAGCCGGAAAAGTTCTATGCCCTGCTGGAAAACCAAAACATCTTGCTCATGACACCTTTCCATCAAGAAATTAACGGCCTTTATACCAGCAAACGCCTGTTCAACCTGTATGCCGACATAGCAATCCCGGACTTTACACTCACGACCGTGCCTGCTTATATTTCCACCTACCCCAATCGGCCTCATGCCTCTTGGAATGACACATTCCAGCAATTGATAACTGAAGTTGACCGCGCATTTGCCAACAACTCCTTTTCCATTTTCTTCGCTTCCTGCGGTTGCTATGGGATGCCAATTTGCCGTTATGTATTTAATCGTTATGGCTGCACCTCTGTTTATATAGGCAACCAAGTCAATAAATTATTTGGCATTTTGCAACAGTGCAGCGAAACTTTCATGCACGGGCGGCGTATCAATGAAAACTGGAGCACTGGCAATTTAACGCAGTTCAAAAACATCGGAAAAATTGATGGTGGGCGCTACATATAAACCACCAGGAACCAAGCGCACAAACAAAAAACAGTGCCGTTTAGGCTGAGAGCATAATTTAAATCAAAAAAAATGGCACCGTTAAACGTAATCTTGAACGATTTGTCACTTCAATTTATCGGTGTAAAAAAGCAAGGTATCCTGCATGTTTGACAGCACCCTAGTAAAAAGAGCGCTTCGTGAGAAAATCCTTACCTCCGCACCCGGATATATACAACTTGCCAATAAAGCCATGATTGAGGGCCAGCAGCTGCTGGCCTTACAGGTTTTACGTGCTGGCTGCACTGTTTTCCCAAACAATCCCGGATTAAAAAAACGCTTGGATACCGTATGCAATTTAAATATTGCCCTCTTTAATCAATTGGATCCACCGCCTATCAGAAAAATATTTGGCATCGGGTTATCCAGAACAGCCACGTCATCGCTTAACCAAAGCCTTGCGATGATGGGTTATAACACCGTCCACTGGATGAACCCGATTGCAGAGAATAAAATTATCGACTGGACAGAGTTCTTTTCCCACGATGCCTTATCTGACACCCCCGTCTCCTTTATGTTTGAATTGCTTTATTATGCGTTTCCAGACAGCCACTTTATTTATACTTATAGGGATATTGAAAAATGGAACCATTCCATTGCCACCCATTTTCATTGGATCAAAGACTTTGACGCGTTCAAACGATTATGTCTTAACGGTAATGGCAACGGTGGCGTAGTGGATTCGCCGCTGTGGCGCATCATCCATCTTGCTTTATATGCAAACTGTTCTTCATGGTCTGAAGCGTATAAACAACATGAAACCCGCGTGGATTGTTTTTTTACCGCACATCCTAATGCGCGGTTACTTAAAATTGATATTACCAACCCCGCGCTAAGCAGCAATGATAAGTGGCATATCCTCGCCGACTACCTTGCCTTGCCTGATGACTACATTCCACTGCTGCCTTTCCCTAAAAAAAATAACAAAGCAGGGCTCAATCAAAAGCAAGACCCCAATTTTAGAATGGAATTACCTGAATCTTGGCAAGCTGAAATCAAACTTGGTCAATTTGGCAAATTAATTTCAGTATAATTCCCAATAAGCCCGCAGGGTCATCTGAAGTATAAAATGAAAAAAAATACGTTAGTGTTGCATATTGGCACTGAAAAGACCGGAACCACATCAATACAAGAATTCCTGGCGTTAAACCGGACGCAATTAAACGCTTCAGGCATACTTTATCCCACCTCTTTGGGTGCCAAAAACCATACTAAAATAGCGGCTTATGCGGACACTCATCCGTGGCGCCTTACCCGCAACCCCTTCGGTGTTGACTCCGATGAAAAACACCGCTTATTCCGTAAAGACTTAGAACAGCAATTCCAAAACGAATTGGAAAGCAACACTTGCCCACAGGCCATCATCTCCAATGAGCACCTGCATTCCCACATATCAAAGCCGGAGCAAATCCAGTTTCTAAAAAACCAGCTGGAAAAACACTTCTCATCCATCACTGTGCTGATTTATTTTAGAAGACAAGATTTAATGGCTGTATCACGTTATTCCACTGCACTGATAGCTGGGTTTGTCCCGGATAGTTATTTTAATTTTGACTCAAATAGCTATTATTTTAATTTTTTTGCCATCTACCAAAATTGGCTTAATTGTTTTGGTAAGGACGCTATTAAAGTCCGTATTTTTGCTAAAGAACATTTTATAAATGGCAACTTGCTCAGCGATTTTTGTGCCGCTGCGGGTATTCCTGAAAATACAGGCCTATTAATGCCCGAACGAAAAAATGAAGCGTTTTCGTTAGCCGCTGAATGTCTGGTTATTGCGCTAAACCAGCAAATTAAAAATGGCCTGCTCGTTATGACAAACCCTGAAAGAAGGCATCTAATCGCCCAATTTAGAAAAAACTTTGCCGGTGAGATGGGCTATCCTGATAGACAAGCCGCCATGCGTTTTTACCAAAGCTTTGCAATCTCCAACAAAGCCCTGCAAGCGCAATTGCCTGATGCTGTATCGCCACTTTTTAATGACGACTTTTCCATGTATCCAGAACAAAGTGACACCGCGCTGTTTACAGAAAAGTGTTTATGGGCGCAACAAGAATTGGCCAATTTGGTTCGCCAGTACGCTAAGCCTCAACCCGCCGCACAGAGATCCTAATAATGATAAATAATGCCCTAGTCATTGGCCATAGCCATATCCTTTGTTTACGTACCGCTTATAAACGACGTAACAAAAAAAATCCAACATCAGTCGATTTTGATTTTCTGCTGTTGCGGGACAAAAAATTCCATTCCCAATCAACCCTAGGACTCTCTGACGAAGAGCGGAGAACACAAACATCATCACTGGCAGGGGTAGATAGAAGCCTAATCAAAAACCATATCGAACAAACTAAACCTGACACTGCCATATTATGCATCAATGGCAATGAACACTCAGGTATTGGCATGATCCATTCGCCATCCCTCACCCAGGCCGCAAAACTGGACAGAATGTCGCGGATTATCAACAAGAAACTGACAGAATGGCTAAATTTTTTACACCCTTTATTGCCTGGCCGGGTTATTTTTTATCCTTCCCCACCACCCGTAGATGCCCACCATCTGTCCGGCCTATTTTCCGAAGAACGTGTCGCCTGTTATGCCGGACGTGATATTGAACCAATCGGATTTAGGCTGTCAGCCTGGCTTAAATACTGTGAAATTGTCAAAAACCTATGCGCCCAATACAACATCGAATTTATCGATTTACCCGCATCGATATTCAAAAACAACGGCTTCCGCGCTGAAGACTGTTATAGTAAAGACCTGCTTCACGGTAATACGGAATATGGCTTAAGAGTGCTCACCCAACTCTCTGAAGTGATTATAAAAAATAGCAACAAACCAACACCTGTACATCCCTACCAACAACTGCCTGATTACGCGTTCTGGAAACAAGCGATCACTGACCAACCTTGTGCAAATGTAGATCCAGTCACTAACCCGCCTTTCACTATCCGCAATAGCGACAACATCGCCACGGCAGGCAGTTGTTTTGCCCAACACATTTCCAAACATTTGCGGGCGCAGGGCTTTCAGTTTTTAGTCACCGAACAACCTAACAATAACGAACCAGAGGCCGAAGCACGCGGTTTTTATGATTTTAGCGCCCGTTACGGCAACATTTACACCGCCCGACAATTGTTACAACTTTTCGACCGCGCCTTCGGCTACTTTCAGCCTCTGGATAAGGTCTGGGAACGCCATGATGGGGGGTTCTGCGATCCATTTCGGCCACGTATCGAACCTCAAGGTTTCCTTACTGAAGCCCATGTGCGCCAAGACGTCCGGCAGCATTTAAAGGCCGTAAAAAAATTGTTTCTCGAACTGGATGTTTTGGTCTTCACCCTCGGGCTGACCGAATGCTACCTATCGCGTCTGGATGGGGCTGTTTATCCATTGGCACCTGGCGTAACCGGTGGGAAATTTGATCCGGCGCAACATGTTTTCACGAACTTTACCGTGAGTGATGTGTCTGCTGATTTGCGTATTTTTTTGCAAAAGCTACACTTAGTGAACCCTAACGCCAAAGTCATCCTTACCGTATCGCCAGTGCCACTGGTTGCCACTGCAGCTCAGCGCCATGTGCTGGTTTCGACCACCTATTCGAAAGCCGTGCTACGTGTTGCCGCAGAAGAAATTGCCGCAAGCCACCCACAAGTGTGTTACTTCCCTGCCTATGAAATTATTACCGGAAACCATGCTGGCCATAATTACTTCAACGAAGACCGCCGCTCAGTGACAGCACAAGGTGTCGAGCACGTCATGCGCTTATTCATGGCACACATGACCGAACAAGCCGGGCCAAATTCAGCAACCGAAAATTACACGCCCGAAGAACTGGCGGCCCTAACTGAAATGGACGAACTCGTAGAAACTATATGTGATGAAGAATTGCTAGCACGTTAATTCTGTCCTTTTAACCCAATAAAAATAATACAACCAACCCCATAAAAATATGTCAATTACCCTAACAGAACTTGCCAATTTATGTGCTGCCCAAATTAAAGGCGGGGATGCTTCCCTTCTTATCGATTCTGCTGCTGACATTGTCTCGGCACAACCCGGTCAAGTCACGCAACTAACAAATAGCCGCTATAACAAATACCTTCAAAATTCAACTGCGTCCGCGTGTTTTGTTGCGGAAGGATTGACCGTTGAAAACATACCGGAAAATGTGGCCTTGCTGGTTTGCGCCGATCCTGAGATGAGCTTTATAAAAGCCGTCGAACTACTGCATCCACAACATATCTATCGTCCCCAAATCGCACCGCAAGCCGTGCTTTCGGATACTGCAGCGCTTGCTGAGACTGTTTATGTCGGGTCTTATGCGATAATCGGCGACAACGCCCGCATAGGCGACAACAGTGAAATATTGGCCGGCGCTTATATTGGCAAAAATGTCAAAATTGGCAAAAACTGCCGGATTTATCCTTATGCTGTCATTTATGATGACGCTGTCATTGGCGATAACGTCATCATTCACTCAGGCGCCATTATCGGTGCAGATGGTTTTGGCTATAAATTCCGTAACCACCAGCATGTTAAAGTCCCGCAAGTGGGCAATGTGATTATTGAGGATAACGTCGAAATTGGCGCAAATGCCTGTGTAGACCGTGGAGCGTTAGGCAGCACTTTTATAGGCACAGGCAGTAAAATAGACAACTTGGTGCAAATTGGCCACAATAATAAAATCGGCAACCATGTCATTATGTGCGGACAAGTCGGGGTGTCCGGTTCCTGTGATATCCAAGACTATGCCATTCTCGCCGGCAGTGCGGGTATCGCCGATCATGTGACCATAGGGCAAGGCGCTGTGGTAATGGCACGTGCAGGGGTGGCGGGCGATATAAAAGCGGGTACCCAAGTTTTTGGTAGCCCCGCCAAAGACAAGCGCACCGCTTACAAGGAGCAAGTGGCAATCAGCAAATTGCCCGAATTATTAAAAACAGTAAAATTATTGGAAGAGAAAATAAAATTACTTGAAGAAAAACAATAAGTTATGAGCAACATTATCAAAACTCATACACCACGCAATTCAAAACCTACCTCAACAACCACCAGTTAAAGCTGGTGGATTAAAAGTTGGCGGACTAAACTGTTGACTGAAGATAATACATCTCAAGTCGGTGGTATTAGCCTCAGGCTACCTTACATGGCAGCCTGATGGAAAACAAATCCGCACTTAAAACACCACTATTTTTTAATATATAGATCGGTAATTGTGCCGGTGATCATCTCGGCAGCAAAACCGAATGTTTCGGATAGCGTCGGATGTGGATGGATAGTTAAACTGATGTCTTCGGCATCGGCACCCATTTCCAAAGCCAACACTGCTTCGGCGATCAATTCCCCTGCATTCGGGCCGACCATTCCTGCGCCTAAAATTCTACCGGTTGCTTTATCACACAGGATTTTAGTGATGCCTTCTTTGCGCCCCATGCTTAAAGAACGGCCACTCGCCGCCCAAGGGAACGCCGCTTTGTCGTATTCTAACCCTTGCTGTTTCGCTTGGTTTTCAGTCAGTCCCATCCAAGCTATTTCAGGGTCTGTATAGGCAACCGATGGGATAGTCAATGCATCAAACCCAGCTTTGTGGCCTGCGATCACTTCAGCGGCCACTTTGCCTTCATGAACGGCTTTGTGGGCAAGCATCGGATTACCGACAATATCGCCTATCGCAAAAATATGGCCGACATTAGTACGTTGTTGTTTATCAACCGTGATAAAACCTTGGTCATCAACATTGACACCGGCTTTTTCAGCATCAATTAGCTTGCCATTAGGTCTGCGGCCTACGGCCACCAATACCGCATCAAAGAGTTCAAATTCTGGCGCACCTTTGCCCTCAAAAAACACTTTCAAACCTTCTTCATGCGATTCAATCGAGGTGACACGGGTTTCCAGCCAAATGTTCCGATATTGCTTTTTAATGCGTCTAAAGAGCGGCGTGACCAAATCTTTATCGCAGCCAGGGATAATTTGATCCATCAATTCAACTACGCTGATTTCTGAACCAAACGCATGGTAAACAGTTGCCATTTCCAAGCCAATAATCCCACCCCCGACAACCAGCAATTTTTTAGGGATTTCTTTTAATGCCAAGGCATCAGTTGAATCCCATAAACGCGGATCATCATGCGGAAAAATGGGGATTCGAGTCGGGTGTGAACCCGCAGCAATAATAGCATGATCAAAACGAAGGGTAGTCGCCCCGTTTTCGAATTGCACAACCAATGTTTCGGATGAGGTAAACTGGCCAGTGCCCTGTATGACCTGAACTTTACGCTGCTTGGCAAGCCCGGCCAAACCATCGTTCAGGGTTTTAGTCACGCTTTGTTTCCAAGCCCTGATTTTATCCAAATCCAACGTAGGCTTATTAAAACTAATGCCATGTTCAGCGATTTCATCGGCTTCATGAATAATATGTGCAGTATGCAATAGGGCTTTGGAAGGAATACAGCCAACATTCAAACAAACACCACCCAACACAGGCTCGCGTTCGACTAAAACCACTTGCTTTCCTAAGTCAGCTGCACGAAACGCCGCACTATAACCGCCGGGACCGCCGCCCAATACCAAGACTTCTGCATGTAACACTATTTCATTCATTGCACACTTCCTTTTTAAAGTAACAAACGGCGAATATCGCTTAAATTTTGCTTAACAACGGCCATAAAACGCGCACCTTCCGCACCGTCTATTACGCGATGGTCATAGGTCAAATCCAAAGGCAACATCAATCGGGGGACAAATTCCTGGCCATTCCAAACCGGCTGCATCTTGGCGCGAGTAATACCTAAAATGGCCACTTCAGGCGCGTTAACTATCGGAGTAAAAGCAGTGCCGCCAATACCGCCGAGGCTTGATATGGTAATGCAGCCACCCTGCATATCAGCAGGCAATAATTTCCCTTGTCTGGCCTTAGCACTTTTTTCTGCTAATTCGACCGCTAACTGATTAATGCTCTTGGCATTGACATCACGCAATACTGGCACAACCAAACCATTAGGCGTATCGACCGCAATACCAATATTAAAATATTTTTTTAAGATCAAACTTTCGCCATCACTCGACAACGAGGCGTTAAAGCTAGGAAATTGCTGCATTGCGGCAACTAACGCCTTGACGATAAACATCAAACCAGTAATTTTAACTTCATCCTTACTTTTTTCTGCGTTAAGCTCAAGACGGAATGCTTCCATATCGGTAATGTCGGCTTCCTCATGGTACGTCACCATTGGCAGGTTAAGCCAGACTCGGGTCAGGTTTTGTCCTGTGAGCCGTTTGATCTTGCTGAGCTTCAAAGTTTCGGTATCACCAAACTGTGTAAAATCAACGGCAGGTATCCTAGGAATACCACCACCGACCACACCTTCAACCATCACTTTTTTGACAAAGTTTTTGATGTCTTCTTTTAAGATACGGCCTTTGCGGCCACTGCCGGCCATGACTTTGCCGATATCAACACCGAGTTCTCTGGCAAACAACCTGACTGAAGGCGAGGCATGAGGGGTTTTGCCCGCATCGGTCGCTTGATCTGGTTCAGGCATCACTGTAACAGGCGGTACTTGAACAACAGCCCGCCCCTCTTTTTGTTCAACGACCGGACTCGCCTCAGGCAATGACTGCATTGGCTCTTCAGGCTTTGCTTCGCTAGCTTGCTCTGCATTTGCCAATACCGTTGCTATCAGAGAACCTTCGGAGACCTTATCGCCAGGTTTGATATACACCTGTTGCACAGTGCCTGTGGCGCTGGATGGCAGTTCCATACTGGCCTTATCGGTTTCCAGTGTTGCCACCGTCTGTTCCAACACGACAACATCACCGGGTTTAATCAATACCTCAACAACATCAATTTCAGCGACATTACCCACATCAGGGACTTTAATTTCACACAAACTAGTCATATTCATCTTTCCGTTAGATTAGCCAGGGCGCTTTTGCATCAGCCGCTATATCGTATTTAGCGATGGCAACATCGACTTTGGACGGGTCAAATTGCCCCATATCAGCCAAACTTTTTAAGGCGGCAACGGTTACATGGTAACGATCCACTTCAAAAAACCGGCGCAGATTTTCACGGGTATCTGAACGGCCAAAGCCATCTGTGCCCAATACCGTATAAGGCGCTGAAATGTTGGCGCGGATTTGCTCGGCAAAAGCGCGGGTATAGTCGGTCGCGGCAATAACTGGCCCTACGGCATTAGCCAAACAGCTAGTGACATGCGGTTGTTTAGGGGGTTCAGTAGGATGTAGGCGGTTCCAACGTTCACAACTCTGACCGTCCCTAGCCAATTCGGTAAAGCTCGGACAGCTCCATAAATCGGCCTCAACACCCCAATCATTACGGAGCAATTCGGCAGCCGCCTCAACTTCGCGGAAAATCGTTCCTGATCCTAATAATTGCACTCTAGGGGCTTTACTAACTGCGCCCTGACGGAAGCAATACATACCCTTAAGTATATCCAGCTCAATGCCTTTAGGCATCGCGGGATGGGCGTAATTTTCATTCATCACGGTGATGTAATAAAAAATATCTTCCTGCTCGACGTACATGCGCCGCAAACCATCTTGGATGATCACGGCAAGCTCATAGGAATAGGTAGGGTCGTAGGACACACAGTTAGGCACTGTTGCGGCCATTAAATGGCTATGGCCATCTTCATGTTGCAAACCTTCACCGTTAAGCGTCGTCCGTCCTGCCGTTCCGCCCATTAAAAATCCGCGTGTACGTTGATCGGCGGCGGCCCAAATCAAATCGCCGACGCGTTGGAAACCGAACATTGAATAATAAATAAAGAACGGGATCATCGGCACGTTATGGGTGGAATAGGATGTGCCCGCAGCTATCCAATCGCACAAACCACCTGCTTCGTTGATGCCTTCCTGCAACACCTGACCATGCTTGTCTTCCTTGTAAAACATCAGCTGATCGGCATCTTGCGGCGTATATAACTGGCCTACTTGTGACCAGATACCCAGCTGCCGGAACATACCTTCCATACCGAAAGTCCGCGATTCGTCAGGCACTATCGGTACGATGCGTTTGCCGATATTTTTGTCTTTAGCCAAAATATTGAGCAACCGCACAAAAGCCATCGTCGTGGAAATTTCCCGGCCTTCGCCGCTAGCTTCCAACAAGGCTTTAAAATCACTTAAAACGGGGACATCCAGTGCGTATGATTTTGCGCGTCTGGCAGGTAAATGCCCACCAAGCTCAGCGCGACGTTTACGCATGTAATCAAGCTCTTTGGAACCTTCAGGAAAGGTCAGATAAGGCAGTTCGTGCAATTGATCATCCGTGACTGGCAACTCATAGCGGTCACGGAAATGGCTTAGTGAGCTCGGGCTCATTTTTTTCTGTTGATGGGTGATATTCTGGGCTTGCCCCGAAGTCCCCATCCCATAGCCCTTAATGGTTTTAGCCAGAATAACGGTAGGCTGGCCCTGATGGTTGATAGCAGCATGGAATGCGGCAAACACTTTGGCGGGATCATGGCCGCCACGGTTCAATTCCCAAATATCGCGGTCAGACCAGTCGGCAACCATCGCTTTCAATTCAGGGGTGTTAAAAAAATATTCGCGGACATAGCCGCCATCTTTAGCTTTGAAGGTCTGATAATCGCCATCGACACATTCCATCATACGTGCTGCCAGCAACCCTTTTTTATCACGCGCCAACAGGGCATCCCAGCGTTGTCCCCAAACCAGCTTAATGACATTCCAGCCCGCACCGCGAAATTCACTTTCCAGCTCTTGGATAATCTTACCATTTCCGCGCACCGGGCCATCGAGACGTTGCAAATTGCAGTTAACAACAAAGATAAGGTTGTCCAATTTCTCCCTTCCCGCCATCCCAATAGCGCCCAATGATTCCGGCTCATCGGTCTCGCCATCCCCTAAGAAGCTCCATACCTTACGGCCTGAGGTTTGTGCCAAGCCACGGTCTTGCAGATAATGCATAAACCGCGCCTGATAAATCGCCATGATGGGTCCAAGCCCCATAGAAACGGTAGGAAATTGCCAAAAATCTTGCATCAACCAAGGGTGAGGATAAGATGACAAGCCGTTACCATGAACTTCTTGGCGGAAATTATCCATTTGCTCCAAAGTAAACCGACCCAACAAAAATGCCCGTGCATAATCACCCGGTGTCAAATGTCCCTGCGTAAAAACCAAATCGCCTTCATGGTGTTCTGAAGGTGCATGCCAAAAATGGTTATAACCCACATCATATAAAGTTGCAGCGGAAGCAAAACTGGCTATATGCCCACCAACATTCGTGTGCTTATTCGCCCTTAACACCATCATCATGGCATTCCAACGCACATACGAACGGATGCGTTGCTCTATCGTAGCATCACCTGAAAATTGGGCTTGTCTGGCAACAGGAATAGTATTGAGGTAGGCTGTGTTGGCACTAAAAGGTATGTCAAATCCTGCGTGCCTTGTTTCAGCAACTAATTGCTCAATCAGAAAATGTGCCCGCTCACTGCCGTCTTGCTCCAATACGGCTTTCAGCGCCTCAATCCACTCCTTGGTTTCGGCAGGGTCAACATCTTGCTGACCATTAATTTCAGAAATTAAACTATTTTTCATTGATTGATCCTGTTGGAACGTTGTGCATGGCTTAAAATTTAGCATGTAGAATGATTCAGATATTGGCTAAAAGCCTACAATCCTCATCCGTAACCCAGCCATATGCTGGCAATGCGACATAGTATATACAAATGAAGGGAGGCAATGCACTCGTTTTAACGACCCGCCTAAACAAGCTTACTAATGGCCTGTGCGGCTGTGGGTGGCATTGTTAGTCTGCAAACAATGCGTTGGATTTTTTACTGGATGGGCCTTTTCCTTCACCTTCAATACTTAGCAGCGCAGTCATCTCACTGACGGGTAACGGTTTGCTGAAAAAATAGCCTTGGATGATGTCGCAGCCACGGTGCGTCAAAAACATCAATTGATGTTCAGTTTCCACGCCTTCGGCAACAATTTTCTGACCTAAAGAATGCCCCATATTAATAATGGCACAGGCAATCCGGGCATTTTTTGAATATAATGCCGTCCCTTTTATAAAAGATTGGTCAATTTTTAAAACATCTATAGGAAAATTTTTCAAGTAGGATAAAGACGAATAACCCGTACCAAAATCATCAAGCACAATGGTGAGGCCCATTTTTTTTAACCGGTGCAATTGCAGCTCAATTTTCTTAATATCCCCAATCAACATGGATTCTGTGATTTCCAGCTCCAGATGCTTGGCATCAAGCCCCGTTGTGACAAGCGCATCTTCTACGATTTTTAGGAAATTGTTATCAGAAAATTGCCGTGCCGAAACATTGACGGAAATCTGTTGCAGCGGATACCCTTCCTGCAGCCAGCGGGTCATTTGCACACAAGCAGTCTTCAAAATCCATGCGCCAATTTCAACAATTAACCCCGTATCTTCAGCGATAGGGATAAATTGATCGGGCGAAATCATCTTGGATTCGCCTATTGGCCCATTACGCCAGCGAATCAACACCTCCGCCCCCGACAGTTTCCTATCGCTCGCATAATATTGCGGCTGGTAATAAAGCTGCAATTCATCCCTTTCCAGCGCTTTACGTAACTTCACTTCGAGCTCAAGCCGGTCTTGTGATGCGGACTTATAGTCTTGTTTATAAAACTGGTAACTATTACGCCCCTGCCTTTTAGCCTCATACATTGATATATCGGCATGCTTCAGCAACTCTTCAGCTGCCAGACCATCGTCAGGGTATACTGCAATACCTATGCTGGCACCAATAAAAACCTCACTACGCTGGATATAAAAAGGCTCCGCTATTTTCTGGATGATTTTTTCAGCAATCATTGAGGCCGTATAAACAGCCTCTTCATGAGACTGTTCATTTAACAGCAGCAAGGCAAACTCATCCCCGCCCAAACGGGAAACGACATCTTGTTTTCTAACCGCTGAAAGCAGCCTGCCAGCCACCTCTTTTAACAGTTCGTCGCCTGCATCGTGACCTAACGAATCATTGACCGCCTTAAACCGGTCAAGATCCACAAGAAAAACGACGCCATTTTTTTGCAGCTTGGCCCCTGCTAAAAACCGGTTCAGCCGACCAAAAAACATCACGCGGTTAACCAATCCGGTCAAATCATCATAATGGGCAATCTTCAAGATACGATTTTCCGTTTGCTTCTGGCGGGTAATATCAACCAAGCTGGCAAAGTATTTTGCCTGCTGATCTTTTTTTAACACGGTAATATCCAACCGGATTGGAAAAAAATAACCTTCTTTATGACGGCATATCAGTTCGCCAGACCAGAAAGAGTCATCTTCAGTTTTGAACAGCTTATTATGTACGGGATTAAACTCGTCTTCGATAAGGAAAGTTAATGGCTTGTTTTCTATGTCATCGAAAACGTAGCCAGTCATCTTAGAAAAGGCATTGTTAATATTAACAATCTTAAAATCAGCATCTAAAAATAGCAGGCTAAAATGGCAGATATCACTCACATCCATCATCCCCAAACCTCTTTCCTGCAAGGCCGTTTGATCCTCGCCCACGCCGATAAAATGTCCGGTAATAATGAGTTCTATGGGTTTTTTTTGGGCATCAAAAACGGGGGTTCTGGTTATTTCCAAAACTTTATCTTCTTTACCGACCTGGCCAACCTTTCTTGTTTCTTTATCCTGCTTTTTTAAATGCCAAACAGTCTTATCGTTAATAGCACTTAACATCAGTGCCTCCCTATCGCTTTGCGGATATGAGGCCAATTCGACATCTGTTTTCCCTTGATAATCGATGCCTTGCAAATTAAATATTTCCAAGTAAGTAGGGCTGGCCCGTAACCAACGGCCTTGCGCATCTTTTAAACATAAAAAATTGAGCATATGTTCAAGCAAAGACTCATCATCTTTACCGGTTAAATTAACGGGTGCTTCAACCACTGAAGCTTGGGCTAAAAGGCTCATGGCCTCCCGATACTTATTATTTTTTTGCTGCAGATAAAAAACAAATCCAAAAATAATTGCGGACACGCCATTAAGTACCAACAAAACATCAACATGCAGGTGTAAATCTGGCATAAACCTGCCAGCGGCCACATAAAAAAAGTTGATAATTGCCAGAAAAGATATAAAAATTAATAAGATATATTTCATAAAAGTAGCCCATGCCAACCAAAAAATGAATGCACTCACGTCAGTGCGCCAGACTTAGCCGCATTTTCAATCCAACTGCCATCAAATCGAATTATAAAACCTAAAAGTCTAGCCAGGTATGATTAAACTCATTGATTTCAAACCCCTCAGGCAAAAAATCGTTTTAGGTATAACCCGGTATGTGATGTGCTGGACTCGGAAACCTGCTTAGGCGTCCCTTCAACAACCAATCTGCCACCGCCATCCCCACCTTCAGGCCCCATATCAATAACCCAATCGGCTGTTTTAATCACATCCAGATTGTGTTCTATGACGATTACCGTATTACCGTGGTCACGCAACATGTGCAATACCGTCAGTAATTGTTTGATGTCATGAAAATGCAGGCCGGTAGTTGGTTCGTCAAGGATGTACAGCGTCTTGCCGGTATCACGCTTGGAAAGCTCCTTAGCAAGCTTTACCCGTTGCGCTTCGCCGCCTGATAAAGTCGTGGCATTCTGGCCTAAGGTGATGTAACTTAAGCCGACATCAATCAGCGTATGTAATTTTTTTGCCAAACTGGGCACCGCACTGAAAAACGCTGCCGCATCTTCAACAGTCATCGCCAATATCTCGTCAATAGTCTTGCCTTTGTAGCGGATTTCCAAGGTCTCACGGTTATAACGCTTGCCGTTGCACTGTTCGCAATGCACAAAAATATCGGGCAAAAAGTGCATCTCCACTTTAATCACCCCATCACCCGCACAGGCTTCGCAGCGACCGCCTTTGACATTAAAGCTGAAACGGCCCGGCGTATAACCGCGTGACCGCGCTTCGGGGGTTGCGGCAAAGAGTTCGCGGATCGGCGTAAACAAACCGGTATATGTCGCAGGATTAGAACGCGGGGTGCGGC
Organism: Methylovulum sp.; assembly: GCA_028712695.1. Classification (GTDB taxonomy): domain Bacteria; phylum Pseudomonadota; class Gammaproteobacteria; order Methylococcales; family Methylomonadaceae; genus Methylovulum. The sequence goes on from JAQTQZ010000004.1 coordinate 43,043, forward strand.
CTATCGGGCTTTGGTCTATGTCGACCACCTTATCAAAATTAGCTAATCCCTCGATACTGTCACAAGGCGCCGGAATCAATGAGGCACGATTGATTAACCGTGCCGCATGGCAATATAAGGTATCGTTGACTAGCGTCGATTTGCCAGAACCGGACACACCGGTGACACAAGTGAACAACCCCACGGGAAAAGCAACATCGACATTTTTTAGATTATTGCCATGCGCATTGCGGACGATAACTTGCTTATCCTTATTAACCGGCATCACCGTTTCCGGCACCGCTATGCCCATTTTTCCCGATAAATACTGCCCGGTCAGCGAGTCTTGATTGGCGATAATGTCCACCAATGTGCCTTGTGCGATGACTTGTCCGCCGTGTACCCCGGCGCCAGGGCCTATATCGACAATGTGGTCGGCGGCACGTATCGCATCTTCATCATGCTCGACAACAATCACCGTGTTACCCAAATCACGCAACCTGAAAAGTGTGCCCAGTAAGCGTTGGTTGTCGCGTTGGTGCAGCCCTATCGACGGCTCGTCCAACACATACATGACCCCCACCAAACCAGCGCCGATTTGGCTGGCGAGACGGATGCGCTGGGCTTCGCCCCCAGACAAAGTATCGGCACTGCGGTCTAGCGTCAAATAATCCAAGCCGACATTGACTAAAAACTCCAGCCGCGCTTGAATCTCCTTAACTATTTTCACCGCGATTTCGCCGCGTTTGCCGGTTAAACTCAACGCTGAAAAAAATGCCAAGGTTTTGCGGATAGGTAAACGGGTAAGCTGATGGATCGGCACATCATCAATGAAGACATTTCTGGCCGCCTTATTCAACCGTGCCCCCCCACACACTGTGCAGACTTTCTGGGTCAGGTATCTCGACAGCTCGTCACGCACCAACGCGGAATCCGTCTCATGATAACGCCTTTCCATATTGGCAATAATCCCTTCAAATGAATGCCGCTGGCTTTTAGCCGCTCCTGCACCACTTGAGTATTTAAAGGTGATGATTTCCTCACCACTGCCATACAAAACCATCTGCTGGATCGCTTTGGGCAATCCTGAAAATGGCGCTTCCGGATCAAAACCATAATGCGCGGCTAAGGAACAAATAATTTGATAATAATAGCCATTACGCCGATCCCAGCCACGCACAGCACCACCTGCAAGACTGATGTCAGGGTTGTGGATAATCAGTGCCGGATCAAAATGCTGGCGCACACCCAAACCATCACAACTGCTGCACGCGCCTTTAGGATTATTGAATGAAAAAATACGCGGTTCCAACTCAGTCAAACTATACCCGCAATGGGGACAGGCATAACGTTCGGAAAACAACAGCTGAGCGCCCTCTTCTTCAAGACTGGCGGCAATAGCGATACCATCAGCAATGCGTAGCGCCGTTTCAAACGATTCCGCCAAACGCAAGGCGATATCATCACGGATTTTAAACCGGTCGACTATCACTTCAATCGTGTGTTTCCTTTTTAAATCCAACGTGGGAGGCTCGTCCAGGTCATAGATAACCCCGTCTATACGCGCCCGGATAAAACCTTGTGCCCGTAAATCATCAAGCAATTGCAAATATTCGCCCTTACGCTGGCTAACAACCGGAGCCAGCAGCATCCAACGTTGATCTTGCGGCTGTGCGAGCACCTGATCAACCATTTGGCTGACCGTTTGCGCTTCTAAAGAGACCTGGTGCTCAGGACAACGCGGCGACCCTGCACGGGCATACAGCAAGCGTAAATAGTCATAGATTTCTGTTATCGTGCCGACTGTCGAGCGGGGATTGTGTGAAGTTGATTTTTGCTCAATGGAAATGGCAGGCGACAAGCCTTCGATATGGTCGACATCCGGCTTTTCCATCATCGATAAAAACTGCCGCGCGTAGGCTGAGAGGGATTCGACATAACGCCGTTGGCCTTCGGCATAAATAGTGTCGAAAGCCAATGACGATTTACCGGAACCGGAAAGCCCGGTGATAATAATCAGCTTATCCCTGGGCAAATCAAGATCAATATTTTTCAGATTATGTGTTCTGGCACCACGTAGGCTAATCGTATCCATCAAAAAATCCGGTTAATAAAACAATCCGCATGATACGTTTAAAAAGGGGTGCTGCGCAAATGCGCGAATGCAGCAAGCAAAGATTGTTATAATGCGCATTCTTAACGCACCAAAACGACATTAAACATACCAAATTCTTTATATGAATTAAAACCTTGAGATAAAGCGACTAACCGCCGAACCGATAAGTCATGTCGGCATACTATAATAAATAAAATAAAGGGTCCAGACGATGGAGGAGTTATTAAGTTTTGCACTTAATTTTGATGGCTTTACCGCCTATTTTTTAATATTTTCAATTTTGTTGGCTTGCGGACTGGGCTTGCCTATTCCTGAAGACATCACTTTATTTGTCGCTGGCATGCTTGCCTATTACGGGATTGTTAATGTGTGGCTAGTCATGTTTCTCTGTTTGGCCGGCGTATTGATTGGCGACAGCACCATTTTTTTCTTGGGGAGGAAATATGGTGGGGAACTTGCCAAACATCCCTATTTAAGCCGGTTTTTACCGCCGGAACGGATTGAGGCCGTTAAGGTAAAGCTGCATAAAAACGGCGATAAACTCATCTTTACGGCGCGTTTTATGCCGTTGCTACGTGCCCCCACTTATTTTGCCGCCGGCACTTTGCACTTGCCTTTCCAGGAATTTTTATATTACGATGGTTTGGCGGCTTTAATCAGTGTGCCGACAATAGTCGGGGTCGTCTATTATTTTGGCGATTTAGCAGACCAAGTTTTTCAAACCATTAAAAATGTCGAGCATGGCGTGGTCTTTATAGTGCTCACCGTCATAGCCATTATGTTGGCGGAATGGTATCTGACGCACCGTAAGCAACGTTAAGCTAAAAAATAAATTCATCAAAACCAGCCTGCCAGTCTTTAAATAACTGGCAGCCGTGGCCTCACTAACTCGACTCTTAAACCAACATAAACTCCTGCAGCACCTTAATCTCATCCCTAAGTTTTGCCGCCTGCTCAAACTCCAGATTTTTGGCGTGTTGATACATCGTTTCTTCCAATTGTTTCAAGGTCTTGCTCAGTTGCTTGGGTGTCATGGCTTTGTAATCGGCAGCGGCCTCCGCCACTTTTGCCAAGGTTTTGCCGGACACACCAGAACCTGGCACCGCAAGTTGCAAAATATCCGTCACTGATTTGTAAATGGTGGTCGGTTGGATATGATGTTCACAATTGAAAAGGTGTTGCTTTTCACGGCGGCGCTCGGTTTCTTCTATCGCCTGTTGCATAGACCGGGTGATGCGGTCACCATACAAAATTGCCTTGCCGTGGACATTCCGCGCGGCACGGCCTATGGTCTGCACCAGCGACACCACCGAACGTAAAAAACCTTCCTTATCGGCATCCAAAATTGCCACCAACGACACTTCCGGAATGTCCAGCCCCTCACGCAACAAGTTAATGCCCACCAGCACGTCAAATTGCCCCAACCGTAAATCGCGGATGATTTCCACCCGTTCCACCGTATCAATATCCGAATGCAGGTAACGTACCTTAACCCCATGCTCCGACAGATATTCCGTCAAATCTTCGGACATGCGCTTGGTCAGCGTGGTCACCAGCACCCGTTCTTTAACACCTACCCGCAAATTGATTTCTGACAGCAAATCATCCACTTGAGTGCTGGCGGGGCGCACTTCCACAATCGGGTCAAGTAAGCCGGTCGGCCGAACCACCTGCTCGACAAACACGCCGGAATGTTCTTTTTCGTAAGTTCCGGGTGTTGCCGAGACATAAATGCGTTGCGGGGCTTTTAACTCAAACTCTGCAAAAGTCAGCGGACGGTTGTCCAGCGCAGACGGCAAACGGAAACCGTATTCCACCAAGGTTTCTTTACGCGAGCGGTCACCCTTGTACATCGCACCGATTTGCGGCACTGTCACATGGCTTTCATCAATAATCACTAGCGCGTTATCGGGCAAATAATCAAACATTGTCGGTGGCGGCTCCCCTGCGACACTACCCGACAAATAGCGCGAGTAATTTTCTATCCCTGAGCAATAACCGATTTCCAAAATCATCTCAATGTCAAATAGCGTCCGCTGTTCCAGCCGCTGTGCTTCCACCAGCTTATTCAACGCGTAAAACTGTTCCAGCCGCTCCTTCAGCTCAATTTTGATAGCTTCGACTGCGGACAATAGCTGCTCGCGCGGTGTGACATAATGGTTTTTCGGATACACGGTATAACGGACAATGCGCTGTAAGATTTCACCGGTTAAAGGATCAAACAACGACAAGCGTTCCACTTCATTATCGAAGAGCTCAACCCGCAACGCCTCGCTGTCCGATTCCGCCGGAAAAATGTCAATCACCTCACCGCGCACCCGGTAAGTCGCACGTCGCAACTCCACATCGTTGCGGGTATATTGCATTTCCGCCAAACGGCGCAGAATCGCCCGCTGTCCGATCAAATCCCCCTTGACCAAATGCAACACCATTTCAAAGTACGATTCCGGCTCGCCCAAGCCGTAAATTGCCGAAACTGTCGCGACAACAATCGTGTCAGGCCGCTCAATTAGCGCCTTGGTTGCCGACAAACGCATTTGCTCGATATGCTCATTCAGCGACGCATCCTTGTCGATGAACGTGTCGGATGCAGGCACATAGGCCTCTGGTTGGTAATAGTCGTAGTAAGAGACAAAATACTCGACGCTGTTTTCTGGGAAAAACTCCTTCATTTCGCCATACAACTGTGCCGCCAACGTCTTGTTGGGCGCCATGATCATGGCCGGACGTTGTACCTGTTCAATCACATTGGCAATAGTGAACGTTTTTCCAGAGCCGGTCACACCCAACAGAGTCTGATGCGCCTCGCCATCGCCCAAACCGTCCACCAATTGTTTGATCGCGGTCGGTTGGTCACCTGCGGGGTGATATTTGCTATGAATTTTGAACGGTTTTTGCTGTGTCATTTTGTAAAATCCAATGGACGGGCCACGCCTTTAACGTCTTTATTTAACACAGGGATATTGAACCAGCCCTAAGACTCTTGCTTAAAACGGTGTATCAAGCGCCGGTCTTTTTTATTGGGTTTATGGTCTTGACCGCTAAAGACAAACAATTCCTTTTGTTCACGTTGCTGCGCCATTAGCTGTTGACGTTTTGCCAAGCTCTCTGCGGATTCTTCATAAAGCAAAACGGCTTCTTTCGCTGACCGACGCTGGCCACTCAGCGCAACAACCGTTATTTCCCAACGGTAATGGTCTTTGCTGATGGCCAGCACCGCCCCTACCCTAACTTCCTTAGCGGGTTTGGTGCGTTGGTTATTCACATGGACTTTGCCACCGGAGACGGCATCGGCGGCGAGCTTGCGCGTCTTAAAAAAACGCGCGGCCCAGAGCCATTTATCAAGACGGATACTTTCTTGTTCGGACGGCACAACAATTTATTTTTTCAGGCCCTTTGGCAAAGAAAACACCACTTTTTCTTCTATGCCTTGGATTTCCACGGTAGATTGGCCGCCCCACACTTTCAATTGATTGATGACTTCTTGCACCAAAACTTCCGGAGCCGACGCGCCAGCAGTCACGCCAACCACACTGATGTTTTCAAACCAATGTTGCTGCATATCTTTTGCGGTATCAATCAAATACGCAGGTTTGCCCAATTGCTCGGCAATTTCCCGTAAGCGATTGGAGTTGGAGCTGTTGGGGGAGCCGACGACCAGAATAAGGTCGGATTTTTTTGCCAGTTCATTGACAGCGTCTTGACGGTTTTGCGTGGCATAACAAATATCGTCCTTTTTCTGTTCCTGAATGGCGGTGAAGCGTTCCTTCAGCGCGTCAACCATGATTTTAGTGTCGGTCATGGATAACGTGGTTTGGGTCACGTAAGCCAGATTTTCAGGGTTGTTGACTTTAAGTTTTTTCACATCGTCTGGCGTTTCGACCAGATAAATGCCGCCATTTTCAGTGCATTTTTCATATTGTCCCATCGTGCCTTCCACTTCTGGATGCCCGGCGTGCCCGATCAGGATAACCTCACGATCCAGTTTGGCATGTTTGGCAACTTGTAAATGCACTTTTGTAACAAGCGGGCAAGTCGCATCAAAAACCGTCAAATCACGTTCCTTAGCTTCTTTTTGCACTTGTTTGGACACGCCATGGGCACTAAAGATAAGGTATGAGCCAACCGGCACATCGTTTAAATCTTCAATAAAAACAGCACCTTTTGCTTTAAGGCCGTCAACCACCGTGCGGTTATGGACGACTTCATGACGGACATAAATTGGCGCACCGAATGTTTCTATGGCCTGGTCGACGATTTCAATGGCGCGGTCTACGCCAGCACAGAATCCACGGGGATTAGCGAGTACAATTTGCATATCTTGACTTCTTTACTAGGTTAATGTGAATTTATTTTAACTTAATCGTGTGTCCGATACGATAATTCCATCCGCATCGGCATATAAAAAATAATCTTTTTTAAAATTGATGCCAGCAAAGGTGATTAATTGATCGCGGTCACCAAGACCTTTCTCATGGCTCTTTAACGGTTGCGTGTGCAATGCCCTAATACCTAAAGGCAGTTGGCCAATTAGCTCGGAATCACGGATGCAACCATAAATGACCAGTCCTTGCCAACCATTATCAAGTGCCAGAACCGCCAGTTCATGATCCAGTAGCGCGCAACGGTGCGAGCCACCACCATCGATGACCAAAACCCGATTATCGACTTTTTCTGCCAGCGTATTGCGGATCAACACGTTGTCTTCAAAGACTTTTATGGTTGTTATCTGCCCTGAAAATGAGGCTTTAGCACCATAGGATTTAAGCAGCGGCTCGGCAATCTGGAAATGATTTTCACTGGAATGCGCGTCACAAAGACGGGCAGTGGTAAAGATTGTCATGCAAAATCTCCAAGATTGTCGGTTAATTGGTGCCTAATGGAACAACTCCCATACCGGGGTAACCGTACTGGGCAAAGGTGCCAACCGGCCTAACTCGACCCATTGGTTAGCGGGACTATGGAAATCTGAACCTGTGGAACCTGCCAGCTGGAAACGAGCCGCATAATTTGCCGCCACTCTTATTTCATCGGGGTTAGTCCGTCCAGTGATGACTTCCAGGCCTTGGCCGCCAGCCTCTTTAAATGCAGCTAGTAAACGTTTCATCCAGCTGGCGGTCAGTTGGTAACGCAACGGGTGCGCCAATACCGCAACACCGCCTGAGCCGGTAATCCAGCTTACCGCTAAGGCCAGATCAGCCCAAGCAGTCGCAACATAAGCCGGTTTACCTTTAGCCAGATAACGGTCAAACGCTTCCTGTTGGCTGTCAACATGATGTTGTGAAACTAAAAAATCAGCGAAATGGGTGCGTGTGATCATGCCGCTTCCCGCTGCTTTTTTGACCGCATCAAAGGCACCGGTGATATGTTTTTTTGCTAATTTATCGGCAATTTTTTCGGCCCGTTCAAGACGTACGTTTTGCAGATTACGCGTTGCCTCCTGCAAAGACGGGTAAGCCGGATTGATTCCCAAACCGACAATATGGAAACATTTGTTTTGCCAATTGGTCGACAGTTCAATGCCTGTTATTAATTTAATGCCGGTTGTTGCCGCACAACACTGGGCTTCAGCGAGACCATCCGTGGTGTCATGGTCTGTTAAAGCCAATGCGGTGACGCCTTGTTGGTGCGCACGCTGCACGACAGCAGTCGGCGATAAGGCACCGTCAGAAGCGGTGGAGTGACAGTGTAAGTCGTATACTTCAGCCATGATTATTGGTATTCGCCATACAGTTTTGCATAAAGTCCATGCTGATTGATTAAGGTTTCATGCCGCCCTTGTTCACAGATTTTACCTTGTTCAAAAACATAAACATGGTCTGCTTGTTTAACGGCACTTAAGCGGTGGGCGATAATGAGCGTTGTCCTATCTTTTAAAAATACGCTAAGCGCCTGATGCAGCTTATGTTCGGTTTCGCTATCGAGGGCGGAGGTTGCTTCATCCAAGATCACCACTTTAGGATCAGCGACCACCATCCGCGCAATCGCCATGCGTTGCCGCTGTCCGCCGGACAAACGCATCCCTTGTCTGCCAACGACTGTATCAAGTCCATTTGCCAAATCCTGCACGGCCTCTGTCAATTGGGCTATTGCCAGCGCATTCCACAAGACTTCGTCGGTCGCTGGCTTGCCCAAAGTCAGGTTGGCGCGGATCGTGTCATTAAACAGCACGGGATGTTGCAGCACTGTCACCACATTTTCCCTGACCACATCCAGCCCGATCTGCTCAATCGCCACGCCATCAAAATAAATATGCCCTGCGGCGGTCGGATACAGCCCAATCAGCGTTTGTATCAACGTTGACTTGCCGCCACCGCTTGCCCCCACCAGCGCCACTTTGTCGCCAGCCTTGATCTGCAAATTGATGCCATCGAGGATTTGTTCCTCGCCATAGCTAAAATGCAAATCATCGACGTGTACCCCAACTGTCTTTTTATTGGCAAAAGGATTTTGCAGATGCGGATACTGCGGTTCCTGTTGCAAAGCGTTCAACCGGTTAATGCGCGCCAACGCCGCTTTAGCCGCATAAAACGCATATTGGATATTAAGGATTTCCTGTACCGGTGCCATCATAAACCAGAGATAGCCAAATACCGCCAACATTTGCCCGATGCTTAAATTAGAATAAAACACCATCAACATTGCACAGGCACGAAATATATCAAACCCAAACAAGAATATCAGAAAGCTTAAGCGCCCTGCCGCATCACTTTTCCAAGCAAATGCGATAGAATGGTTTTTAACCGTGTTGGCGGAATCTATCAGTAATCCACAATAATGCCGTTCGCGGTTGCTGGCCCGGATTTGATGTATTGCTTCAAGCGTTTCGGTCAAAGCCTGCTGGAACACTTCGTAAGCCGAATTTTCTTTCGCTTTTAAATCCTTAACCCGTGAACCCACCACGCGGGTAAAATAAATGACGACAGGATTTAACAATAAAATAAACAAGCCCAGTTGCCAGTGCATCCATAACAAAATCACCGCCGTACCAATAACGGTCAATCCCGCCACGAGCAATTTGCTGACGGTGTTGCCAATAAAATTGTCAATCGTGTCAAGATCGGTGACTAGATGCGTCACCACTGTTCCTGTGCCTAGGCTCTCATATTCAGACATGGAAATATTTTGTAAATGTCCAATCAGATTTTTGCGGAGCCGAAAAACAATATCTTTGGCAATACAGGAAAACTGCCGTGATTGGATAATATTAAAAACAATGGCGATAAGCCTGAGCAATAAACTGGCAAACAATACAACTGAGATATAAAGTGCAGGATGCCGCCATTCAACAGGCGCCACCACATTGATCGCAGCGGTAACGGTGCCGGGATTGTTAAGCAGCACTTCATCAACCAGCAACGGCATTAACAAAGGCACCGGCACGCTGGCTACAGTTGCTAAAATGGCCAGCAAATGTGAATAAACCAGCTGTTTTTTATGTTCCAGGGCTATTTTGTAAAGGCTGTTCCAGCTGTAAATAGAAGTGGCTTGTTTTGCTTGCACGGGAATAGATGGGTATGGGAGGTCTCTCAAGCTATTTATTGTAGCACCTTGCACTGATATAGTTGCCTAGAAAAGTTTTATCTTTGTAGGGAGAATTGCTGATACCAACGCTATAACGTCCATGAAAAATAAAAATTATCATCCTCTTATAAATTAGCCTAGATTTTAATTATCCCAATGTATTTTGCCCCTAATAAACCAATACTTATCTTATTATTATCCGCTATTGGGCTGATTGTTTTGCCGCATATTTATAACATCCCAGTAAGTATTTTTTCGTTCTTTTACCTATTATTAGGTTGGCGTTTTATTGGCGTGTGGAAGCCCGGTTGGCTACCTAACAAAGGGGTGGTGTTCCTGCTGATGCTATTGGGAATTGGCTTACTCTATAGCCAGCATCAAGGCCTGTTTGGACGGGATGCCGGAACCCGTTTATTTTTGATTGCGTTGGCACTTAAGTTAATGGAGATCAAAGGTGAACGGGATTTATATTTAATCACTTATCTGGCATTTATTGTTGCCGCTTCGCAGTTTTTATACGAACAAAGCCTGCTGATGGGGGCTTATACCTTAGTGGTTTGTTGCCTACTATTAGCGACACTGGTTGGTATTAACAGCCGTAAACCCGTCGTTTTAGTAGCGCTAAAAACAGCAGGGGCGTTAGTTCTACAAGCACTGCCAATAGCCATTGCCTTATTTATTTTATTTCCCCGTGTTGAAGCGCCACGGTGGATGCTATTCGAGGATAAAACTCAGACCCGGTCAGGTTTAAGTGATAGCATGGAACCGGGTTCTATCAGTGAACTAAGCTTATCTGACGAACTGGTTTTCCGTGTGCAGTTTGTGGGCAAACTGCCGCCCCCCGTACAACGTTACTGGCGTGGGCCGGTGTTGACCCATACTGACGGGAAGCTTTGGACGCAAACCGAAAACAGGGCATTCCAGGCATTTATGGACAAACCAAAGTTTAATGGGGAGCCTTATCAATACACCTTATTGATGGAACCACACAATAAAAACTGGGTGTTTGCGTTAGATATGCCAGCCGTTTTTTCTGCACCGTTAAGCCAAAATGCCAATTACCAGCTCATTTCTTCAAGCAATCCAACTAACCGTGCAGAATATAAAATAACCTCTTATCCTAGCTATAACACCGGATTTATTACCCGTACCGAATATAACGAGGCCACCCAGTTACCCGCCCCGGCATCCACAAAAATTAAGCAATTAGTCACGAAGTTACACGGTTTCGACAGTGCTCCAGAACAATTTATTAACCAGCTGCTAAATCATTTTCGGCAAGAAGATTTTCATTATACCCTGACTCCACCGCAGATGGAGGACAACCCGATTGAGACTTTTTTATTTGAAACACGCTATGGCTTTTGTAGCCATTACGCCTCGGCCTTTGTGTATTTAATGCGTGTTGCCCATATTCCGGCACGGATAGTGACAGGGTATCAAGGTGGCGATTACAACAAAATAGGCAATTTCCTAGAAATACGGCAATACACCGCCCATGCGTGGGCAGAAGTGTGGCTGGAAAATAAAGGGTGGGTACGGGTCGACCCAACGGCGGCAATTGCAGCGGATAGGATTGAGCGGGGAGTCAATATTGACGCATTGGTGCCAGGTGGCCTGATAAGTTTCGCGCCAACCGGCGAAAACGCCCAAGCCGCTTTCAATTGGCTGAAACAGGCACGCCAGCTCTGGCATAATGCCGATTATAACTGGCAGCGCTGGGTTATTAATTACGATAATAAAAACCAGGCAAATTTTTTATCATCGTTAGGCATCGCTGATATTAAAACAATGGTTTATTGGATGGTTGCGGTTATCGCGTTACTAACCGCTGTACTTAGTGCGTTTTTATTACATAAAAAAATAAAAACCAATGACCAAGTTATGCGGATTTACCAACAATTTTGTAAAAAATTGGCGAAACGAGGGATATTCAAGGGGCTTTCAGAAGGGGCGAATGATTTTGCAAAAAGGGCGCAAATACAATTGCCTGAACGAGCTGGCGCTATCACTGAAATTACCGACTCATTCATAAAACTCCGTTATAGCAGATTACCCACTGAGCAAGACCTAAAACAATTCAGCAAACAGGTTAAATCATTTAAGGTCTGAGACAACAATAACGGGCTTGTTCAAAACCTCTGCAAACTCAGTGAAAATTGATAGTTTGGTAGTGGCAAAGCGACACTCATCGCCACCCTGAAAACGGAAGGGTAAGCTATGACGTTGGCATAAAAAAGCATATCGTCCCGACCACGGGGCAAAGGCTTTTGGGCTAGTTTGGTCAAAAATGGTGACTTTGTAAGGCAAATATCAACAAACTCAGTTTCAACATTAATTTGGATAATCTCTAATCTATAACAAACGTAAAAATACCTAAACCAAAACCTTGGTTAAACGCGCATCATCCCTAGTCGGACGCCTTAATCCCATCCACTCCATCACACTTATTAAGAATCAACTTTCCCCCTCAACGCCTTGAGCTGGCCTTGCTTGGTTTTGCTGTCCAAACGCTTTAACTTTGAGCCTTTAGTCGGCTTGGTCACTTTGCGCTTTTTGTGCACCACAGCAACGCTTTGTATTAAATCCCGGAGGCGGTTGTAGGCATCGGATTTGTTCTTTTCTTGGGTGCGGTGCTGCTGCGCCTTGATGACAATCACCCCGTCTTTTGAAATCCGCTGGTCATGTAAGGCCAATAGCTTTTCTTTATAAAATCCGGGTAAGGATGAGGCGTTAATATCAAAACGTAAATGCACGGCGCTTGATACTTTATTGACATTCTGGCCACCCGCGCCTTGGGCGCGAATGGCAGAAATTTCGATTTCATGGTCAGGGATGCTGACTTGTCCAGATAGTTGCAACATACGTTCTAAAACCTTGTCTGATTGCTATTTTCCCCACAGAAAACGGCTTATTCCATGGCGTACAACACGATGTTTTTGTAGGGGTTTTTCCAAGCGGACAAGCTATTTATGCGGATGATTGTCTTCTTTACTCGTCATCAGCCGGCACATGCTCGCGGCAGATTTTTTTCGCATCGAAGCGGCTTAACGGTAGTTGGGTCAAATTACAGTGATAGTGGTTGTCTATTTGGATGAAATTGACACAGGAATGGCATACCCCAAAACTTTTGGCGTTATTGGCTTTTTGCAATTCCGATAGCATGGCATTTAACGCCTCGTCTACCGTGGTGAAGGCTTTAGTCGACATTGCCAACTGAGCTTGGGCAAAAACGTCCATCGGTTTAAGCTCATCCAACAAGGCCTCACCGGCAGGCGATAATGCCAAATGCACAACCCGCCCATCATCGCTATCTTGCGTTTTTTCAACAAAACCTTTGCGCTCAAGCACTTGGATGGATTGGGAAATAGTGCCTTTGGTCATGCCCAAGTATTCGGCAACGGCGGCTGGGGTATCGCTAAAGCGGTTGCAAGTTGATAAATATTCCAATACTTGGATATGGACTGGTTGCAGGCCGATAGTCACGTATTTTTTGCGTTCTTCAGAGCGCAACAAGTTGCCGATGCGCTCAATAAGTTTAAATATATTGGTTTCTTGCATTTAGCTTAACGAAAAGGCTTTCTTAAAAAACTCAGGCTGGGCCAACGCGGCCCTATGGATGTCGATATTATAATAAGTGGTGTCAAACGGCTTGTTGGCGGAATCCAGTTCCCTAAATTTTGCCAGGCTCGCTTTGCTGGCAATCGTTGCGCTCCACCAGCCGGAAGGATACAGACATTGCGGGAAAAATAGCGTCTGCAAATGGTCGAAGCCTGCCGACCCCATTGCATCACGCATTTCACCCAGTAATTTCAGGTGGAACAGCGCCGATTCGCTTTGTTGGACAACCATGCCATGTTCTGACAAACAATTAAAGCAATCACGGTAAAAGGCCTTGCTGAACAAGCCTTCAGCCGGGCCGACCGGATCGGTGCTATCGACAATGATAATATCGACTGAATTTGGTTCGGCATCTTTAACCCATTTGATGCCATCGATAAATTTCAGTTCGGCACGCGGATCGTTGTTGGACTCGCACAGTTCAGGAAAATAAATCTCGGCAAGACGGGTGACGCGCTCATCTATATCAATCTGGATGGCTTGCTCGACCGAATCGTGCTTTAACACTTCTTTTAATGTGCCGCAATCGCCACCACCAATAATCCATACCCGTTTTGGGGCGGGATGGGTAAACAGCGCGGGGTGGCTCATCATTTCGTGGTAAAAAAAATTGTCACGGGTAGAAACCATCGTGCAGCCGTCGATGACCATCAAATTGCCGAAGGTTTCGGTTTCGTAGATTTCCAAAAACTGGAAGTCGGATTGTTCTTCGTGCAGTTTTTGCTTGATTTTTAACGAAAAGGCTGAGCCAGCGCCAGCGGCTTGTTCGGTAAACCACTCTGAAGGATTCATTTGTTGTTCCTGATAAATAAACGGCTAAAATAAGTCCACATTATATTAGAAATCGGCAATAGTGACATAACGGAGTTTTGTGTGAGTTTAAACCCTTCAAAAAGCTGGACCATCCAGCAAACAGCGCAACTGTATGCCATCGATTTATGGGGGGATGGTTACTTTTCCATCAATTCAGAAGGGCATGTCTGCGTAAAACCCAGCTCAGATAAAACCGAAACCTTGGATTTATATGAGATTGCCTGCTCGCTGGGCGACAAACAGCTGTCGTTACCGGTATTGGTACGCTTTACCGACATCTTAAAAGACCGCGTGACGCGCCTTGATAACGCCTTTAAAAAAGCCTGCCTCAACAATGAATATCAAGGGCGCTACACACCCGTTTATCCCATTAAGGTCAACCAGCAACGCCAAGTGGTTGAAGGCATTCTGGAGGCGGACAATATTGGTTTGGAAGCGGGCAGCAAGCCAGAATTGCTGGCGATTATGGCGTTATCCAACCAAGGCGTGGTGGTGTGCAACGGTTATAAAGACCGCGCCTATATCCGCCTCGCCTTAATCGGCCTGCAAATGGGTTTGGAGCTTTATCTGGTGATTGAAAAACCGCTGGAGCTGGAGCTGATTATCGAAGAAGCGGCCCGCCTCAATATCAAACCGTCGTTGGGCCTGCGGGTCAGGTTATCGAGCATCAGCGCCGGTAAATGGCAAAACAGCGGCGGCGAAAAATCCAAGTTTGGCCTACATGCTTACGAGGTGCTGCAACTCATAGAGCGCCTGAAACAAGCCGGTATGCTGGATACCTTAAAACTCATGCACTTCCACATGGGCTCGCAAATCGCCAATATCCACGACATTAAAATCGCGCTGAAAGAAGCCGGACAATTTTATGTGGAACTGCACCGGTTGGGCGCAAAAATCCAAGTGGTCGATGCTGGCGGCGGGCTGGGTGTGGATTATGACGGCAGCCGCTCGCGCCGCGAATCGTCCATCAACTATAGCTTGGACGAATACGCGCAAAACATTGTCCGCAGCTTTGCCGACATCTGCGCCGAAAAACAAGTGCCGCAACCCGACATCATCACCGAATCAGGCCGCGCATTAACAGCCCATCACGCCGTGTTAATCACCAATGTCACTGACATTGAATCTGTTTACACCAATGAAAATGCGCTGCTAAATTTACCCTCCAGCCAAAATCTGGTCGAAGCCTATCATGACGCGCATTTCCAGCTTACCGAAGCCCGCGCTAAATTTGCCCGCGACAAACTCAGCATCAACGGCTTGGCGCAGGCGGAAAATGACTACGCGGTTTTGTGCCAACAGATCAAACGCCAACTTAACCCCAACAACCAAAGCGAAGCCACCATTTTACAAGAGCTGAACGAGAAGCTCGCCGACAAGGTGTTTTGCAACTTCTCGCTGTTCCAATCGCTGCCGGACATCTGGGGCATCGACCAGATTTTCCCGATCATGCCCATCCACCGTTTAGATGAGCAACCGACCCGCCGCGCTGTGATCCAAGATTTAACCTGTGATTCGGATGGCCGCATCGACCAATACATAGACGGGCAAAATCTTGAAAACACCCTGCCCGTCCATCTGATTGACACCAAGCAACCTTATCTTATCGGCTTTTTTATGGTCGGCGCGTACCAAGAAATTCTTGGCGATATGCATAATTTATTCGGCGACACCCATTCCATCAACATCAAGCTAGACGACAACGGCTACCACTTTTACGACCTGCAAGAAGGCGAAGACGTGTCTGAATTGCTGGACTATGTGCATATCAGCAGTGAGGAACTTAAAACTGCGTTTAGGAAAAAGTTGGCAAAAAGTGACTTGAGTGACGAGCAACGTCAGGAATATGAACAGGAGTTGGTGGCAGGGTTGAATGCTTATACTTATTTGGAGAAATAGTTTTTAAAGTTTGGGTAGAAATGTAGGATGGGCTGATGTAAGGAAGCCCATCAAAACGACAAGCCTAGAAATTTAAACAGGATGCAATTCAACACCGCGTTCAATATGAAAATACCCGAAAAATTCAAGCGCATTTTAGATACTAACCAAGCATTGAATGCTGTCATCTTAGACATAGTCACGTCTTTCCAACCTGTGTTTGAAGACAACAAACTCTTCTTTTTTGAAGAATATACCGATCATGGTATCAAGCACATCCAAAGTGTCTTAGCCTCGGCAGAATTCATCATTGCAGATGATGCTTTTGAAAACATGAACGCCAAAGATGTCGCCATCTTGATTTTGTCAGTCATTTTGCATGACATCGGGATGCACACTGAATATGCGACTTTTGTAGCCTTGCTTGATGGTCATTATGACCATTGCAAAACGTGTCTCGATACCAAAACTTGGCGCGAGTTATGGGTGGATTATCTCTCCGAAGCCAAGCGTTTTAGCTCTCAGCAAAAACGCAATATTTTTGGTAATGAATTCCAAGCCTACAACGAACCGGACATGACCAATAAAGACAAACTTACGGGTTACGATAAAAAATTAATCGGTGAATTTATCAGACGGTATCACGCCCGTTTAGCGCATGAAATAGCCTTCAATGGCTTAATTGGGAAAAATCAAGAAACCATCAAATTTGGCAATGAAAAATTAACATCATTGTATCGGGGTATGGCGGGTATCGTGGCGAGAAGTCATGGCATGAATCTTCGTGACACTTTCCTCTATCTGGAAAGTATAGGAGGTCAACAAGGTTGGCGTTATCCAGATGATGTCAATATTGTGTTTTTGATGGTCGTTTTGCGGATTGCCGATTATATTCAAATCGACGCATCAAGAGTTAATCCCTTTCTTTTGAAATTAAAAACCTTCAATAGCCCCATTTCCTTGAATGAACACAAGGCGCATCTAGCGATAGAATTCATTAGCTTTAAACACGATGACCCAGAGCGGTTTTATGTTAAGTGCGATCCTGATAACAGCGGCATGTTGGTAAAGTTACAAAATCTCTTTACTGATATACAAAAAGAACTGGATGTTTCATGGGCGGTATTGGGAGAAGTTTATGGTTTTCGGGATTTTCCTAAAATAAAATTCCGACGAATTACTTCGAATTTTGAGGAAGCAAATTACTTAACGCAATTGCCGTTTGTCCCGCAAAAAATCAGTTTTCAGGTTAACAATGAACTATCTAAACTATTGGTTGCACCGCTTTATGGCAATCGGGCGACTTACGGTGTCCGTGAGTTAGTGCAAAATGCCGTGGATGCCTGTCGGGAACGGCAACATTTAGAAACCAGAGCGAAAAATGCAGCTTACGAACTGAAAGTTACGGTTTCCATTGAGCAAATAAACGAACAGGAAAGCATATTCAAGATTGCCGATAATGGCAAAGGCATGGATATTGATGAAATCGTCCATTATTTTCTAAATATCGGCGTGTCATTCAGAAAAAGTTTGGCGTGGCGCAAGCAGTTTGTTGATGACCAAGGGCATTCACAAGTCAATAGAAATGGACGTTTTGGCATTGGTGTATTAGCGGCGTTTTTGATTGGCGAAGAAATTACGGTTAAAACCAGAAAATACAATGACCAAACGGCTTATTCTTTTGCAACGACAATAGATAGTGGCTTTATCGAAATTCAGCGAGAACAGAATAGTGTTTTTGCAATTGGTACAGCTATTTGTCTGAATCTTTCAAATGAGAAAAGAGAAGAATTATTGAAAGATGGAAAAAGGTGGACTGATTGGTATATTGGGAATTCACCAAAAGTAGAGTATTTTTTAGATAAGAAAAACATTGAACCGTCATTTAAAGTTGATAGAAATAAATTGAATATTTTTGAAACAGAAAATTTTAAAAATATCCATTGGTCTTTCAATTTGAATAATCCAAAAAATGGCAGATTTAGTTCAGCAATTGTTGTTAACGATATTGTTATTTCTAAATCTAGTGAATACCGAGACAAAATACATGAATTCAATTTTTTTATGAAAAAAGGCCGTGTTATAAACGCAAGACCCAGTAGTTTTTTATTTGAAGATCCCGAAGGTTTGTTTCCTTTAAAATTGGATAGAAATGAAATTGATTGTGACAAACTTCCATTTGAAGAAGGGCTTTATTTAGAGGTGGCAAAAAGTTTTATTGCCTATATTTTGAATTTAGAAGTTTCTATAAAGGAATATATTCCTATCATAAAACTTGATAACTTCAGCAATAGTGTGAATATGCTTTTTTCAAAAAACGGATTTACCTTCAATATTGATTTCTTTTGTAAAAAACTCGAAAGCTCCAGTTTTTCATTGATTAGGTTACTAACTGAGCGTCAAGTAATAACAAGCGAGTTTTTAAACTACGAAGATTGCTTATTTTACTTAGGTTTTTCAACAAGTATTAATTATGTGAGCAACATGGAGCATTTAGTTGCTCCTAGAGGACAAGCTTTAATTCTTTTGCGGTCTGATAGTTATCAGAATCTTTTTAATATTGATATGAAGCGAATAACAAAACGGGCAATAAGAGAGCATCATGTTCTCTTTAAAAATGATGATTTTGTCCTTTATTCAATTTATAGCTTCAATAAAAATGCTGCATTTCTTATCGAAGAAAATATGAATTTTATCAATTCATTAGATAAAGATATTGGCTCAATTCAAGAAGTGCCCTACAGTATTTTAAAACCAAACGGGAAATATTTAGAATCAGGCGAAATACTCCATGATTTATTAACAAAATACATAGGCGACGAAGTAATCATCCCCTACGACATGGAAGAAAGAAAACGGAAATATCCAAAGGCATTTGCAGAATTAGCCATTTATATGGACAAACTGCAATACGATCAATAAGCTGTAAACATGAACATTACCATTGAAATCCCCGATGAAATGAACGCCGGATTGGCGGGAATCAAAAACATCAATGCGTTTGTGCTAAACACTTTAAAAACGGCTTTGGCGGCACAGACGCGTCAGCCTGTTGATTTATTTAAGCCGACCGATAGCGCTTTTGTGGTTGAGGTTTCTGTGCTGGATGGCATTTGGACGGCTGAATGTGGCCCGTTGGGTTTGGTCACGGAGGCAGAAAGTTATGATGATTTGCTGGAACGGGTTTGGCTGATTGCGCCTGAATTGGCGGAATTAAACAACGTGGGGGTCGATGCTGAGCATCTTCGGCTGCGCTTTTCCCATGAACAATCCACGTATCCGGTGAAGGTTTGATGGTTTCAACGCGCTATCCGCAATGGGTTGAGCTGTTACGTTCTTCTGGTTGTGTTTTTGTCCGTCAAGGTAAGGGTGGCCATGAAATCTGGCGCAGCCCAATTAACGGAAAAATTTTTTGCGTACCTTTTACCATCAAGTCCAAACCCACCGCCAATGCCATACTCAAACAAGCTGGCTTAACGTCAAAAATTTGAGTTATCCATAATCAAAAATACAGGGGACATAGCATGAAAGTTGGTTTTATAGGCTTAGGCGCAATGGGTGCGGGCATGGCGCGGAATGTCGCCAAAGCGGGCTATTTGGCTGCGGTTTACAACCGCACAACGGCTATTGCCCAAACGCTGGCCGCAGAACTAGGGGTTGCCGTCTATGACCAGCCCGAAGCGCTCGCCGCAACTGTTGATGTGGTGTTGCTGTGCGTGTCTGCCGATGCGGATGTGCTGGCGGTCGTCAAGGCCATCGCAACAACCATCAAGCCTGGTGCGGTTGTTGTCGATATGTCTACGGTAAGCAGTGCGACCGCCAAACAAGCGGCGGCGATACTGGCGGAAAAACAAGCCGCCTTTCTGGATGCGCCCGTGTCCGGTGGCGTGGAAGGCGCCAAAAACGGCACGTTGGCGATGATGGTAGGCGGTGACAGCAACGTGCTGGAACGTGTCCGTCCGGTGTTGGCCACCATGGCAACGCGCATTGTCCATATCGGCGCAACCGGCTCTGGACAAGCCACCAAAGCGGTCAACCAAATCATGTGTGCAGGCATCAACCAGGCCGTGACTGAAGCGCTGGCTTTTGCCCAAGCGCAAGGCCTGCCGATGGGCAAAGTCATCGATGTGATTTCCGGCGGCGCGGCAGGCAACTGGTTTCTTGACCATCGTGGCAAAACCATGACAAACGGCAGCTTTGCACCCGGTTTTAAGCTGGCATTGCATCACAAGGATTTAAGGATTTGCCAATCCATGGCGGCACAAACCGCTACGTCCATGCCATTAACCGATATGACGGTTACCGCTTATGAACAACTCATGGCAGACGGGTTTGGTGATGAGGATATATCGGCATTGTATCGGCTAAAAAAACCTTAACGTTTTGTCGTATCACTGCGCTTTTTGATTGGAAGTTTTGTGTGTATATCGGCAAAGGGTACGGTCAGTTCATTATGAAAAGTCATTGGATATTGAATCTAACGCCATTTTTATGTCTATAGGCTGTATCGCCTGCGTACAAGGACACGTTGTTTTATCATTCCTGCAATCATTGCATTCTTTATCTAACACAAAAACCTGCGTTTTTTTACCGATGGGTTGCCAGCGTGCTGGATGAATAGGACGCATGGGTGGATATATACCGAGCGCGTGCTTGTTCAAAGCCGCAGCAATATGCAATGGCCCTGTACTACAGGCAACCACGCCATCACAAGCGGCAATAAAGGCAATAAATTCAGATAAGTCCATCAAGCCGCTTATATCGGTGACACGCTTGCCGACAGCGTTTAATAAAGGCTGCAAGGCCGGTTTTTCATTCTCCGTACCCGAAATAAAAATCTGAAACTTATCGCTATCTAATGCGTTAATCAATTCGGCATAATGGGGCAATGCCCATTCCCTTGCACTGCCCCGAGATTTAGGATGCAAAATGACTTTGAATTTGTCAGGGTGCAATAAAGCGGCAAATTGCGGTGGTAATGTAGGCAAGAGGCTCATATCGGTTAACTCGACAAGCTCTTGTAATGAAAAATTATGGGTTATTCCAAAAGGCTTTAACAGTTTGAGGTTTAATTGAGCCTCATGTAAAGGTGAGCTGTTACGGCTTAGTTTGACTAACTTATTACAAGTCAGCCAATGATAAACCCGATTGGTTGTCCCTATACGATAAGGGATTTTTAATTCTTTAGCCCGTTTGGCAATAGTTGGCCGGGGCAGTACATGCACTATGCACTGTGGGCTTTCACCCGCCAGGGTAATCTCCTTGGTCAAAAAATCCTCCATATCGATAAAAACATCAATGGCGCTACAGGCTTCGATAATAGGTTTTGTGTATTTAGTGCCCATAAAACCGATAACCACAGTAGGGAACCGTTGTTTTAGTACGGTTGCAATAGGCAAAGATAAAACCACATCACCGATACTGTCGGTGCGGCTAATAAGGATATTGGTAGGTACGGTCATGGGTTGTCGGGGCAAATTTTAGAGTAGTAAAGTTTTTCAACTATTTTTTCAAACTGTGGTTGATAGCAGAAGTCAAATCCATTGATCCCTTCTACAGACACATTCGGACATTGAAAGCAGACTTCGAGTAAACGTTTTACTTTCAATGCTTCGGCTATAGAAAAAGGGAAAGATTGGTTGCCGATAAAAAATTTGCAACCAGCAATAATCTCCGCCAATTCCAGAAAATTATCGACAGGTTGATATTCTATTTTAGGGATCATAGCCCGCATGTCTGCAAATTCTTCAGGCAGGCCAACAAACAAGATATTTTCATAAGTAGCCAAAAAGGAATAATCAATATTTGGTGCATGGTAGCGTTGGCTACGTGCAATCACCACATAATCCTTAACTTCGGGGTTAGCTTGCACATATAACCAGGGTTTGCCCAAATCGGCATTTATGGCAAAAGTTAAAAAATACCACCGCGCAATATTGCCATACGATAATGGGAAGGGATAGTCGCGGATAATGTCAAGATTATAGTCAACCGATTGATCGGCATAGGCTGTGCACGATGTTATTCCTGGCTGGGCTAACAATAAAGGTTGCAGCCGCTCAAACATGCTTTTGTTGAGCATGACATTACCTAGAGGATGCTTAAATGTTTTTGAATAGTTAGTTGGTTGGTTAAGATGCAGATATAACGTGATAGGCGCTTGACTGGCAAGGCTATAGATCGCTGGCAAAGCGTAAATAATATCGCCCGAATTACCGCTATGCTTAAATGAATAGCCATTTTTTTTGGGAACGTTTAGATTGGCTGGCTCTTTGAGATGTAATAATCGGTCGCAAAATTTTTTATTTGCCTTTTGGGCGTTATAAATTTCCTTATTGATTTTGTATTGTTCTTTATTGGTTATTTTAAGCCAAGTTTTTGTGATGATTCTCATAATGCGCTTTTATAAAAGGGCATTGTAAAGTTTTATGTATTGATCAGCCGCTTTTTTCCAACAGAATGAAATGGACTGTTCTTTTATCATTTTCGCTAGATCAATATTGTTCTGATACTGCCGCATTCCTTCATTAAAAACTTTTTGCATGTGCCCCGCCTCAAAATTATCAAAATAAAACGCAACCTCACCCCCAATTTCCGGCAAAGAAGTTTTTGCGGATAAAAAAACAGGTTTGCCAAAATACATCGCTTCAACAACAGGCAAGCCAAACCCTTCGGCGAGCGAAGGAAAAACAAACGCCGCGCAATTTTTAAAATACCAATATTTGTCATTATCTGAAATTGGGCCGGTAAAAATGATGCGTTGCAATACATCATTTTTAACCGCTTCATCAATAATTTTCTGTTTATATGCGTCGCTTTCTGTTATTCCGCTAATAACTAAGTCATAGTGATTAAATTTCAGCAATGCGGGTAGAACATGAAAATTTTTCTTCGCATTAATGGCGCCGATAACAAACAAAAACGGTTGTTGAGGTTGTTGGATGGGGGGGATAAGGTCCTGTTCAGGCGGGGCATTACAACCGTTATGGATTACAGTTATTTTTTTATTGCCAGTGTTTAGGTGACTTAAGATGTCATTTTTTACATACTCTGAAATGGCGACTATTTCATCTGCTTTATTTATCTTTTTTTGAATCTTACCCAGTTGTTTGTTTATTAATTCTGGGCGATCAGATTTTTCATATAGAAAATTAAGGTCATGAATCGTTAAGATAATTCTTGTTTTTTTATTGAGCGGTAAAAACCGGCTCATCTGTGTAGTGCTATGCCATATATCAATTTTGTCCATATTGGGCATGTAGAACTTATGCAAGGAGCTAGTCGCGATAATATCGCGATGATAATTAAATTCCCCCTGTTCTTGTTTTGGTAAATATAGATTAATTTTTGCAGTTTCTGCGTTAGCTTGTTGAATGATATTAGTAGCTAGGTTCTTACAGAAAAAATAAAAACCCGTGTTAGGGTATTTCATTTTTTCGCAGTCAATAACAATATTCTGCATTTTTCCGATTCCTTCAAAGATAGATCAATTTCTTATGAATATAGTTAACAATCAATTTTTGGTAATGTAGATTATAAGTGGATGTAACATCAAATTATAGGAAGTTAGCTAAATGCCGATGAGGCCTGATGCCATAAATTTTATATCCGATTGCTCAGTGCACGTTTTAAAAGTCCCAGATGCCTCGTGATTTGCCCAACATACCTTTAGCGGAACTTTTAAAATATCCGCTTAGCAAGCGGTGAGCACTTACATGAAGTTATTTGCATTACTAATTGGTAATATCCCTGACGTGGTTGTCACACAGCTATTGCGCATAACCCCATAGAACCTTTAAAGCGGCAAATTATGACGACGTAAATTTAAAACGAGCCTCTTCTTCAAATAAACGGCAATTCCTGTTGTTCAGGTGCGCCCGCTGGTGCCGTTTTTCCGGTTGCACAAAGACGGTTAAGAAAATCCACGACTGACAAACCCAATTCATAAGCCATATTGACAGGAACGGCGTTACCAATTTGCTTGTATTGCGAAGTCAACGCGCCTTTAAACGTCCAATCATCAGGAAACGTCTGGATACGGGCATATTCACGCACGGTGAACGGGCGCGTTGCTTCGGGATGGCAACGTTCTGTCTGCTTTTGTGCAGGCGCACACGTTAATGTCAAACAGGGCTCATCCCAGTGCATCCGCCGCGCCATACCGGTTTTGCCACCACTCAAATAATAACTTTTTTGCATATAAGCCTTTTGCAAATCTTCTGGCAAATCACGCCAATACCCTCCGGGAGGCACTTGCGCCATGATGGCGGCTTTTTTGTCCGGGTAACTTTGCCCGGCAGATACGGGGACATCGCAAGCGAACAGTTCGCCTGCTTTTAGGGCATCCTTAACGGTGTAAATTTTTTGGTAGGGGCGCGGCCAATGAAAGTCAACCACACCGGCAAGATCATTGCGGATACCGACCAGCAATAACCGTTCGCGCTTTTGCGGCACACGGTAAAAAATGGCTTTCATCAGATGCGGTTCCAGCAGCGTGTAACCCAATTCATCAATGACCGAGCGGATATTTGCCAAGGTCTTGCCATCGTCATGATTGAGCAAGCCACGGACATTTTCTGCCATAAACAACTTGGGGTTGGTCTCTTTAATCGCCCTGGCGAACTCGAAAAACAGGGTGCCACGCGCATCTTCAAAGCCCATTTTCTTACCTGCGTAACTGAACGCTTGGCAAGGGAAACCACCCGTGACAACATCAATCTGATCCAAATAAGGAGTGAAGTCCAGCTTGGCAATATCGCCGCACTGTACATTCCAATGTGGGCGGTTGACCATGAGCGTGGCACACGCATTCTGGTCAATTTCGTTGAGCAACACCGTATCCAGCCCTGCCCTTTCCAACCCAA
The DNA here is from genome assembly GCA_028712695.1 of Methylovulum sp. Taxonomy (GTDB): domain Bacteria; phylum Pseudomonadota; class Gammaproteobacteria; order Methylococcales; family Methylomonadaceae; genus Methylovulum. The sequence goes on from JAQTQZ010000004.1 coordinate 67,838, forward strand.
TCGCCAAGCCCCCCGCCCCTGCGAACAGCTCGATAGATTTATAAGCATGGGTAGTGGTAATGTCTTGGCGCCCGCAACTGTCGAAAATAAAATGCAATTCCTCAAATTGCCGGAGTTGTTCCTTGTTATAGAACCGATAATTGTTCATGGGATTACGCAAAGAAGGCAGTTTCCCGCTATTATCCCAACGCCGCAAAGTCTCTTTTGAAACACCCAACATATCGGCAACTTGTGCTACGGAATACATAAATAACCTTAAACAACCTTATACATGGTTATCATTATAATTAAAAAATGGATCGTTTACTATGACGGAGGCAAGCCACGATGATTTACATCACATTGGAAAACGCATGACTGACCGCATTGACCCGGCCGCCCGGTCGCGCACGATGGCGGCTATCCGCAGCAAAGACACAAAGCCAGAAAAATGGGTGCGCTCTGCGTTACACCAGCAAGGCTTCCGTTTCCGCCTGCACGCTAAAAAACTGCCCGGCTCGCCAGATTTGGTGTTACGCAAATACCATGCGGTGATATTCATCAACGGTTGTTTTTGGCACCAGCACGATGGTTGTAAAGCGGCACATTTACCAAAAACACGCCCAGAATTTTGGAGCCGGAAATTTGCCTGCAATGTGGCGCGGGACCAGAAAATACTGTACCAGCTTAAAGTGCTGGGCTGGCGGGTGGCAATTATTTGGGAATGCGGTCTGAAAAAAAAGCATAGGGACACAACTTTACAACAATTGGTGTCATGGCTGCAGAGTGGCGCCGAGTATTTTGAAATACCGGTCTATGATGAGTTCAGTGACTTATGATTGCCCAAACGCCTTACGGAAAAATGTGTTGGCGAACTCACGGTCGGCAAAACGGTAATCTGAACAGCTTTCAATCACATCAGGCAAGGCGGTAAACAATTGTTCCAAGGCATCAGGCACATCAGTTGCCAAAGCATAAAAACTGTAACCATCAATTTGACGGATCAATGGGTTGGCACGGCGCAGTTGGCCTATTGCGCTGTCCGGGGGCGTAAATTCCTTATCGTAACGCAAACCGGATTTAGGGATGACTTCAACATAATAAGCCGTGAAATCTTTGTATTGATGGCCTTTAGTCATCACTAAAGTCTCAATTTGGTCGTACACTTTGACCTTATCCGAACCTTTTACCGTGTTGTGCTTGTTTTTGACTTCAGCAATGATTTTCCTGTCCGTGGACACCACATCAACAACGCCGCCAGTCCCTAAATCTTGCCAACCTGCCATCAAGCCCAGAATCGCCTGATGGAACGTGCCGACATGATTTTGTAAGGTTTTTTGGACTTGACGGTTTTTTTCACCCGTTAACCATGTAGTTTCATTAACGTTAAAACCTGACATTTCAAACAGCACGGCAAACGGGTCAATCACATTCCGTTCAAAGTCCTTATCGGCCTTGGTGCGGGCTTTGGCAGCAATATCCAACAAGTGTTGGACAGCCGAGGCTAGTGCTTCATCAGAAATAAAACTGAGCTGCGGCATAGTCCACTAACCTCTTTGCATGTAAAAGTGGCTTAAGCAAACAACAGGGTTGAGGCCACAAACCAGAATTATTTTTCAAAAATCGCCAACCTATCCGACTCAATCCCCAGCATCAGCTCGCCTTTTAGCAAGCCGACCAATTCCCGTCCAGCCATGCTGTAACGCCAACCGTGCAGCAACGGGCATTCGTCCCCTTCATCCGACAACAGGGTTTCCAAATCCTTACGGGAAGCCAAGATACTGGGGTTCAGTGAGTTTTCTTCAGCCCTTATCCTGACCAGCGCCGTTAAAATATCCAATATCGCTTCTTGTTGTTGGGTTTTTTTTGCAGCTTTCCCATGTTCATGCAACGGGATAGGCGCACGGTTTTTAGCCGTATTAATCAGCTGGCACAGCTCTTTGCCGTAGCGATTGACGATACGCTCGTTGATACCGCGCACACTAGCCAATTCACCGACAGTTTCCGGTTGTAGCTTGGCTAATTCAAACAGCAGTTCATCGCGCAACAACCAGCTTTTTGGACGATCTTCGGCTTGTGCGTGGTGTTCCCGCCATTCGGCCAAGGTCTGGATAATTGACAATTGCTTTCCGGTCAGTTTGTTTTTGCCCTTAATTTTTAACCACGCTTTTTCAGGATTGACTTGATAATGCGCCGGTTCAGAAAGCTCGGCAAAATCTTGTTTCAGCCAGTCCGCACGCCCTAGTTTGGCGAGCTTTTCGGTCATGATTTGATAAATCTGGCATAAATAAATGACATCGTCAGCCGCATAATCAATTTCTGCAGGGGTTAACGGCCGTTTGCTCCAATCTGCGCGGGTATGCGCTTTGGTCAAATTGACATTCAGCAAACTGGAAACCAGCATGGCATACCCAGGATTATCCTGAAAACCCAATAAAGGTGCAGCTATTTGCGTATCGAAAATAGGCGTGGGCAACTTACCGGTCAATTGATAAAAGATTTCCAGGTCTTGTCGGCTGGAATGGAATACCTTAACAATAGCAGGATCATTGAGAACCTCAAAAAGCGTATCCAGTTCAGGCAAGGCGATCGGATCAACGCAGGCAACCCAGTCGGGCGTTGCAATTTGCAGCAAACAAAACTTGGGGTAATAGGTTTTTTCTCGCAAGAATTCGGTATCAAGCGCCAGCCATGGGTAATTTTTTATTTGTGCGCATAGATTGGCAAGTTGTTCTGGGGTGTTGACGTAATTAATGGGGGTCATAAATATGTGGGTCGATCAAATATAAGGAGTCCACACCCCTTAAGGTGCAGTCACGGGCATTTAGGTTAGGCGTTTGGATGGTAGCCCGCCAAATTTAGATATTAGACATCAGGTTTGTGGTGACGTGTTTTGCCACGGCGATTAAGCAGATTGCCACGCTTTTTATTACGCATTTTTACTCGCCGTATATCTAGCTTTTGCTGATTAATTTCTACGGTTTTTAGATGTTGAAATATATCGGGTGGCATGGCATCGGGCAGATCAATCAGTGTATATAAACTGCGGATGGAGACATTAGCAATGTTGTTTTTATCGACACCCGATTCATCGACCAGGACTTTTTTAAGGTCGTCCAAGGTGATTTGATGTTGGCTACCGACATCCAAACGGTAACGGATCATTTTGATGCCTGGCTGGACAGCGGTTTTTTTTGCTGCCACTAATGGCAACGTAGCGCTCTGACCTGTTTGTGTCAAATACACCAAGGCCGCTGCACACTCTAAGATATCAACATCCAATTCAGCGGCTATAGAGGCAATAAGCGTCCGTGGGCCATCTAGGCACTCACTGGCTAAAATAGACTGCAGATGGCTTTTCAATAACTGTGCCTGATTTGGCTCAAGCCGTTCTATAAACTTCATTTATTGTTCAATTATTTGTAACCTGAAAGCAGCCATCACAGCCTGTTTTGGTTGATTTCGACAAAGGCTTCATCGCGTAAACGGCGTATCCACAGCTCTGTTTCTTCTTCAATTTTGCGTTTTCGGATAGCTTCCCTGACCAAGTTTTTCCGGTATTCGGCGCTGTTATCCTTATTTTCGCGCCCTAAAACTTGAATCAAGTGCCATCCAAACTGGGTCTGTACCGGCTCACTGATTTCATTAACGGCCAAATTTGACATAGTTTCTTCAAAAGGCTTGACCAAATCACCGGGACTCACCCAATCGAGAGATCCCCCTTTAAGCGCCGAGCCTTTATCATCAGAATGTGAACGTGCTAATGTAGCAAAGTCATCGCCATCAACAATCCGTGCCTTTAATGCCAACAACCGTTTCCGCGCCTCGGCATCATCGACTAACTCATTAGTTTTTATAAGTATATGCCGTACTTTAGTTTTGGTGATGATATGGTTGTCCAGCCCTTTAAGTGCTAGCATTTTTATGATGTGAAAACCGCTGGGGCTACGGATTGGCTCCGACACCGCCCCTTCGGGCATGGTCTTGACCGCATCAACGAATAAAGTGGGTATGTCGCCGATGCCGCGCCACCCTAAATCGCCGCCTTTTAAGGCATTGTCATCATCTGAGTCGCTCATCGCAACTTGCTTGAAATCCTCTCCGGCACGTAATTTTTTAACCAGCGCATCCGCTTTGCCAAGCGCTTTTTGTATTTCTGCGGCTGAAGCCCCTTCCTTAACGGCAACCAAAATATGCCCCAAATGGTATTGGATAGCTTCTTCACCAATTTTTTCCTGGGTTTCCATAAAATGGTCGACTTCACGGTCGGTCACTTTAATGCGTCCGCCTATTTCCCTAGCACGTAACTGATTAATGATAATTTCATTGCGCATATTATCGAGAAAGCTTTTATAAGACATGCCTTGATGTTCCAGCTCGGCCCTGAACTCATCCAGGCTCATATTATTGCGTTGGGCAATGTCTGCCGCTGAACTATTGAGCATTTCTTCGCTGACGTTAACCCCGGCCCGTTCTGCCAATTGCCGTTGTAGCTTGTCAATGATCAATTTTTCCAGCACCTGCTTGCGCAAGATAGACAAGGGGGGCATTGGCGTGTTGCTGGCTTTTATCCGTTGCTCAATAGCCGCCACTTCTTTGCCTAACTCGCTTTCAAGAACGACATCATCTTCAACAACCGCAACAATCTCATCAAGCAATTGTGCGCCTGCTAAAAAACTGCTGAACAGTAAACCAATGGACACTATCAAGTGCAGTATTGCTTTTATACGTTTTTGCTTAATCATTTTGCCGGTTTCCGGTAACCATAAATACTTGTTGCGAAGAAATCATCCAATTGTGCGCCAATACCGGTCAAACCTTTAAGTTCCACTTGAAAGAATATGCCTGTCTGGTTCGTCCCTTCAACAACCTGGCTGATATTATTGACTGACTTATTGATACTGTTAAGGTAACTTCGGCCAATAATGCGAAAACGCCAGCAACAGTTCTCTTTTTCAAGACCAAAAAAACCATCCTGGGTTCTATTGTATAACCATGAATACTGCCAACGGCCCACAGCATACCAATTGTTATAAACAGGCCAGCGGAATGACATATCGGTTTGGGTAATATCGTTGCTTTTATCGGTTACGAGGGGGTCATGCCGGTATAAATAGCCCAAATTGATAATCTGGTCAGCTTCATTCATAAAATGCACCATCGTTTTGCCACGGACAAACGCATTGGAATGGGGATCCCATTGCACCCCCGTATCCACGGCAATATGCTGGGTCAGTTCACTGCCCAACTCAACGACAACCGGTGAGGCGCTGGCGGTTTCAACCGGACTACCTGGTAAATTCAGTGTGACATCACGATTACGGAAATAAAATATCTCCCCAACGTTAAGTTTTAAGCGCTCCCGACCGGTAGCAGGGTCAATCAGACGCGAAGTGATCGCCGCACTGACTTGGTTAGCATCTTGTATTCTGTCTGAGCCGCTGAAGCGGTTTTCCCGGAACAGACTGGCAAACCAAAAATCGTAAATAGAGGTGTCAAACAACGGTATTTGGCTTTGGTCAGTTTTGGGAATATATAAATAAAACAACCTGGGCTCTAACGTCTGAACTAAAGCGCTCCCTGCAATATTCCGTTCTAAATACATGCCGCTATCGACGGACATAATAGGTAATGTTCTGGAAATGTCGGTTGACGATCCGTTCTGTTGATTATTTAAAAAATACTGGGTGTGCTGCACCGATATTTTAGGTGTCACATAAGAACTGGCCGTCTGTAATGGCAGGCTTAATGAGGGTTTGACGTTTAAGCGTTGGCCATCAACCAACGTGCTATGCTGAAAATTGACCGCTTCACTTTCCAGTGCCGCATCAATTGGCACAGCGTTAAACGCATGGTTTAAATTCAGATTGATTTGCGGCAAACGTTTATAGGGGATTTCGTTGCCTTTCAGCGATGAATCCAAGGTCTGGTAACTTTCGACACGCGTGACAAAAGAAACTCCTTCATCAATATAACTGATACCCCCCTGACTTTTAAGGAAACTAAAGTTAGGCGTACTTAGCGCATTGCCCAATTCAGCAAAGTAGTTATTATCTGACACCGTATTCAAATCAAGGTTAGTGCTGAGATGCTCGGTGAACTGCGTGTTGTGCTTAAGCATCAAATGGTGTCTTGACCTGTTTAATTTAGCGTCATCAGGCATGTATTGCACGCTCGCCTGGCCTTGCGTGTTTGAAGTCAAATAACGGAAGTTGCCGCCCAATAAAAGCCCCCTGTCACCAAAATAGACAGGGTTTAAGGTGGCGTCATAATTGGGGGCGATATTCCAATAATAAGGGACGGACAGGTTAAACCCGCTGTTTTGGGTATTACCGAACGTGGGCGAGAGAAACCCCGAAAGCCTGCGGTTATCGACCGGAAAAGCCAGATAGGGTGAATAAAAAACGGGGACACCTTTAAACTCAACCCACGCGTTTTTAGCTGCGCCTTTGCCGGTCTGTCTATTCAGTTTCAGTTCAGCCGCATGAACCGCCCAATCATGGTTGCCAGGACGACAACTGGTATAAGTGACCTTTTTGTAATGCGATAAAAAGGCACTGTCCCGGTACACCGCTTCAGCACTCCCACGCAACGGCGTAATAGCGGAAATAAACAAGGTATTGCGTAATTTTGCCTGGTCAGTGGCCAATTTGAGCGAGGCTGATTCGCTATATAAAGCCAGTTGGTCTTCGCTGTAATAAACCTTGCCATGCAAATCCAATGTCTCTGAGACACTGTCATAATTGGCCTTATCAGCCAGCGCTTGCTGATCGGCACGGCTCATTTCCACCCGACCGGAATAATTGCCGATTTCATTATCGAATATTTCCGAATAATTCGATTTAACATCCAGAGGCGTTTTATTCCTGATTTCCCGAAGATCGGCTGGTGCCACCTTACCCGCTGATTGCACGGTACAGTTTTCCCAAGGGTCTACCTTGAGCTTTGAAGTTAACGTGGTGAATATCTGCTCTTGCTCGTGATCGAACATAGGGTTGAGCAAGCCCACATTAAAGCTATCCAAAATGTCGGGCTCAATCGGCGCGGCGGCTTGCGGCCGTTTTACCTCAGGAGCAGGCACCGTTACCACCGGCACAGCTTCGGGCGGCATGGCCTGGACAGGTCTGGGTTCTTCTATAGGTTCTGCAGGAAGCCGGGGCGCCGCTACGGGGGCTGTTATCGTTTGGTTTTGTTGCGGCTCGCTTGGCTTGACAATAATCGGCGCCGCCGTGCCAACAGGTTCAGCATCAGCCGGTTGCTGCGTTGCTTCGCTTTGGTCGCCTAGGCAAACCCACTCGTTGCTGTCTTTGTCCTGTTGACAAGACCATGCATCTTGGTCAGCAAAGCTGACCGAGGTTGTTACCGAAGGCAAAAAGATGAGCAATAAGCGGCGAAGCATATAGGTATCAAATCAAGATTAATGGCGGAATAAAGCGTAAATCGCATAAAATGCAGAGGTGCATTCTACCTTAAATTTACTAGCGCCAGACAACTAATCTGCCCAACACCATGATGCCTGAAGACTTAAGAACACTCACTTTGCTGGACTGGCTTGAAAATGATCTTTTACTGACAGTCGAAAATTTCCAACCCGCTTCCAACGACGCCAGCTTCAGGCGTTACTTTCGGGTGACCACACCCGAAGGCCCGCTTATTGCTATGGATGCGCCGCCAGATAAAGAGAATCTGGAACCCTTTATCAGGGTGGCCGGACTTATGGCCCAGGCTGGCATTAATGTCCCGACTGTTTTTCAACAAAATATCGATGACGGTTTTTTGTTGTTGGAAGATTTTGGCAACCGTAGCTTTTTAGACCAACTAAATTCTGATACGGCCAATACGCTGTACCAAAGCGCATTGGATAGCCTGTTTAAGCTACAAACCCAGACACCGCTAAAAAACAATCCCCTCCCCCGCTATGATGAAGCCTTGCTAGAGCGGGAGCTGGCTATTTTTGATGACTGGTTTCTTAATGGCTTACTGGACATCGACATACCAGAAACACTGTGGGCACGCGTAAAGTCGGAACTCATCGCCTCGGCATTGGCCCAACCTTTAACTTGCGTGCATAGGGATTACCATTCACGCAATCTGATGGTGTTGGACAACAACTCGCCTGGGGTCATTGATTTTCAGGACGCGGTAATAGGCCCGATCACTTACGACTTGGTATCGTTACTGCGGGATTGCTATATCGCTTGGCCGCAACATCAAGTTGAGCAATGGTTGGAAGCCTATTTTCAACGCTTACAGCAAGCCGCATTGGTCACCTGTGATCTGGATCAGTTTAAACGTTGGTTCGATTTGATGGGGTTGCAGCGTCACCTTAAAGCAATCGGGATTTTTTCCCGTCTGCATTTACGGGATGGGAAGTCGGGCTATCTGAACGACATACCGCGCACTTTACAGTATGTCACCGACGTTTGCTCGGAGTATCCCGAACTGACTGAATTTAATCACTTTATAAAAGAAAACGCAGCACAGGCGCGGGGATTAACCGAATGAAAGCTATGATACTAGCCGCAGGGCGCGGCGAGCGGATGCGCCCGCTAACCGACCACACCCCCAAACCTTTGTTGCCAGCAGGCGGTAAACCACTAATTGAACACACCATTTGCCAATTAGTGGCTGCTGGCTTCACCGACATCGTTATTAATTACGCCCATTTAGGACAACAAATAGCCGATTATTTGGGCAATGGCCAGCAATTAGGCGCAACTATCCAGTATTCTCCAGAAGGTGAGTATGGCTTGGAAACCGCCGGTGGCATTATCAATGCGTTACCGCTACTGGACACAGAAACCTTTTTGGTTGTTAATGCGGATGTGGCCACTGACTTTCCTTTTGCCTCACTTCAAAGCCGGCACGTTGATTTAGCGCACTTAATACTGGTCACCAACCCTGAACATCATCCTGCAGGAGATTTTAGTATTGATAGCGCCGGCTACGTCATTGATGGTGGCACAGACACCTCCACGTTTAGTGGCATCGGTTTGTATAGCCGGGCATTGTTTGCCAATCTGCCTGCAGGGAAAACCAAACTGGCGCCTTTATTACGCCAAGCGATGACCGGACGCCGGATCAGTGGACAAAAACACACCGGGTTCTGGATGGATATTGGCACGCCACAGCGTCTTCAAGCGCTTGATTTTTATTACACACAGCGGAGTATTGACCATGCCTAACCATGTTTACAAAAAAATTGAATTGACCGGCTCCTCAACCATCGGCATCCAGGATGCCATAGAAAAAGCGGTGCATGAAGCTTCCAAAACCATCGCATCCATGCGCTGGTTTGAAGTGGTTGAAACCCGTGGACATTTAGAAAACGGTAAAATCGCCCATTGGCAGGTAACCATTAAAGTAGGGTATACATTACCTGAATGAGCGTTAAACGGGCCGCGTATATAAAAACCTGTCCGTTTATTTAGAAAAGCCAATAAATTGCCGGTAAGGTGAATCCTGCTTCCACGTGAACGCCTCAGTAAAATAGTGCATTAACGCCAAATAACCTAACAGCCCGACAGTCACCGCTTTACGGATCTCAACCTCAAACAAGGTATTGCTTATTAGGTTGACCACATCGTCGCCATAGGCCTGTAATGCAAACGCCAACATAAATGACAACAGCGGCAAGACAATAAAAACAGGGATATTACAATAGGCCGCGCTACGATAAATTATATTTTTCGGTTGCTGGTGATGCTTGTTGTAATCATGCGTGACATAAAAAATATAGGCTGTCGCATCATGCACTAAGCGGGGAACCATAATTGCCAAAAAGTAATACTGTTGCAGATACAGATAAAAGCTACTCAACACCAAAAAAACATTCGCCCACAGAAACCACCTGCTAAAGGCGGTGGTGCAGTAACGTTGGCTCAAGACAGCACTACCGACCAGGCTAAGGCACAAGCCACCTGCTACCGTCCGGATAAGGCCTGCCTGTTGCACATCCAAGCTGTTCTTAAGAAAAATCCCGACATAAATAAAAATCCCTGCCGTTATGCTCAGCCACAACAACAATTGGAACGCCCAGCCTGGCAACCGGCAAACGCCCCGTGCGATGCCATGCTGCTGCTTAAGGACATGATAAACCGTCCACGCGGCAACCATCACATACATCACTTTATAAGGGAGAAACAAGCTGCCGAGGCCAAAAAAAACCGCAAGTGCTGCCGTCATTAATAGCAAACTGCGCCGGTAACGCTGGATATAATCCCTGTTGCTAACCAGTATTAATGAGCTGGCAATAATATGTGGGGTGCCAAACAGAATTTGGAATAATAGGAAGTGGGTCGGGCTGCTAGGCAATAATTGTTTTAAATTGCCGTGAAAAAACCAGCTATCGACAGCTTGTAACAACAAGCACAGGGGAATAATAAAATATAAACCCAACAATAAACGAAAAGAGACTGTGAGTTTAGGTTCGACGGTTAGGTTGTGCAGCGAGAGCGTAGATGCAGACATGGCGTTTTACCTTAATCAATCGGGAATGCCTTGAATGTTTCACTATTGACGAGCGTATCCAGCCATTCCAATGCAAATTGGCGATTATAACGCCGAGCCGATGACCATGCCACTTAACAATCAGCATTAAGGCCTGTCAAGGCTTGTTAAAACGCAACAAGCCTTTCGGAAAAACAACTATTTTTTTGAAATTCTGGCATCGAGACTAGCAGCCAAACCAAACGTGTTGGCTTGACTTTAAACGCTATATCTATGCAGGCAATGCCGCTAAAACAACTTAGTTTTTAGAGGCTCTTTTGCGCTCATTTTCAGTCAATAACTTCTTACGCAAGCGTATCGACTTAGGTGTCACTTCAACCAATTCATCCTCAGCGATAAATTCCAGCGCTTGCTCGAGGGTTAATTTTTGAATCCGTGCCAACACTAAACTTTCATCGGTACCTGACGCGCGGACGTTGGTCAATTGTTTCGGTTTACAAGGGTTTACGCATAAATCATTGCTGCGGGAATGCAAACCCACCAACATGCCCTCGTAAATTTCATCACCATTAACCAAGAGTAATTCGCCACGTTCTTGTAACGGATGTAATGAATAAGTCACGGCTTTGCCTGCCACCATTGAAATCATCACACCGCGCTGGCGATTGCCAACTTCACCTGGCTTCATCGGGCCATAATGGTCGAAGACATGATAGAGCAGACCAGAGCCTGACGTTGCTGTCATAAATTCAGTCTGGAAACCAATCAGGCCACGTGAAGGCATCATATACTCCAAACGGATACGGCCTTTGCCATCCGGCACCATATTGGTCAAGTCGCCTTTCCGGTCACCCAGTTTTTCCATGATGGCGCCTTGGTGCTCTTCTTCCACTTCAATCGTGACCATTTCAAACGGTTCGCACTTTTTACCATCAATTTCTTTAATGATAACTTCTGGACGCGACACACCCATTTCAAAACCTTCACGACGCATGTTTTCAATCAGCACCGACAAATGCAATTCGCCACGACCTGACACTTTAAATTTATCCGGGTCTGCCGTGTCTTCAACTTTTAACGCGACGTTATGTTGCAACTCCTTTTCCAATCTGTCGCGGATTTGCCGGGTAGTGACAAACTTACCTTCCCTACCGGCGAACGGTGAGTTATTGACCTGAAATGTCATGGTTACAGTAGGCTCATCAACCGACAACGGCGTCATGATTTCTACACATTCAGGACTACAAATAGTGTCAGAAATTTCCAGTTTTTCAATCCCGGCAAAAGCAATAATGTCACCGGCACGGGCTTCCTGCACTTCAACGCGTTCCAAACCATGAAAGCCATAAATTTGCAGCATACGGCCCTTACGCTCGACCCCTTCGCGATTGACAATAACCAACGGTTGGTTAGGTTTGATGCTACCACGCTGAATACGGCCGACACCAATAACGCCCACATAAGTGTTGTAATCCAGACTGGACACCTGCATTTGGAAAGGGCCATCCATATCAACTGGCGGCGGGTTTACTTTGGCGACGATAGTTTCAAATAAAGGCGTCATGTCGCCGCCGCTTATCGTGTGCTCCAAACCGGCATAACCATTGATTGCCGACGCATAAACTATAGGGAAATCCAGTTGCTCATCGGTTGCGCCCAAACGGTCAAACAAATCAAAAGTTTGATCAACCACCCAGTCAGGACGTGCACCTGGACGGTCGATTTTATTGATGACAACAATCGGCTTTAAACCCAATGCAAAGGCCTTTTGCGTGACAAAACGCGTTTGTGGCATCGGCCCGTCAACCGCATCGACTAACAACAAAACTGAATCAACCATCGACAATACACGCTCCACTTCGCCACCGAAGTCAGCATGGCCCGGGGTGTCCACTATGTTGATGTGATAACCGTTCCAGTCTAATGCGGTGTTTTTTGCCAGAATGGTGATTCCGCGTTCTTTTTCAATATCGTTGGAATCCATAATGCGCTCGGTCACTTTCGCATGGGCGGCAAAAGTTCCGGATTGCTGCAACAATTTATCAACCAATGTTGTCTTACCGTGGTCAACGTGGGCAATAATGGCGATATTTCTTAATTTTTCGATCACTTTTTTTTACTCTAGTGGTTAATAAATATAGGGGTTAACCAGATTATGTAGTGATCTGGTTATAAATTAGGGATAAAAGAATGGCGCTGGATTGGCTTACAGCCGTATAGGATAAGCCGCCTATTTTACACAAAATGGCTTATTATCGCATCCATTAGGTGGGGTCAAGAACTCAATCTTGCGGTTTAGCCCTTACCACGGGTACGGGTTGGGGATTTATCTTTAGCTGTTTCGATGGCTTCGAAACGCTTTTCAATAAACTGGACAATCAAATCGGCTATATCCTTGCCACTGGCGGCTTCAATACCTTTAAGGCCTGGGGATGAATTAACTTCCATGATGACCGGGCCATGATTGGAGCGCAACATATCCACACCGCAGACATTTAGCCCCATGATTTTTGCAGCACGCACTGCGGTGGAGCGTTCTTCAGGCGTTAAGCGTATCAGGCTAGCAGTGCCACCCCTGTGCAAATTGGACCGAAACTCACCTTCTGCGCTTTGCCGTTTCATCGAAGCAACAACCTTGTCTCCTACGACAAAACAGCGAATATCACTGCCATTTGCTTCTTTAATAAACTCCTGGACCATAATATTGGCGTTCAGCCCCATAAATGCCTGGATAACACTTTCAGCCGCATTGTGGGTTTCTGCCAATACCACGCCAATGCCTTGCGTTCCCTGCAACAATTTAATGACTAACGGCGCACCGCCTACTTGGGCAATTAAATCTTCAATATCATCAGGATTATGGGCAAAACCGGTCACCGGTAAACCAATGCCTTTTCTCGCAAGCAGCTGGATTGAACGCAATTTATCCCTAGAACGTGAAATGGCAACAGATTCATTTAATGGGAATACATTCATCATTTCAAACTGCCTTAACACTGCAGTCCCATAAAAAGTCACTGAAGCGCCGATACGTGGGATCACCGCATCGAACGCGCTTAAATCCTCACCACGATAATGGATCGATGGATTATGAGAGGTGATATTCATATAACAGCGCAAAACATCGAGCACCCGCACCTGATGCCCGCGTGCTTGCGCCGCTTCAACCAAACGGGTGGTTGAATATAATTTAGCGTTACGCGATAAAATAGCAATTCTCATAAATTCTCAGGATAAAGGGGTTGATATGGGTTTCAGGTTATGGTGCAAAAATCCTTAATATTTTGTCATGAAACACGGTAACAAGCACTAGAAATAACACATTACTTTGATTATCTGACTGATGAAAACAGGTTGTTTTTAGCTTATGTGCAGCCATAACGCAGTGCTGAAAAAAATAATAAATCCTGTTATTTTGTTGTACAGTAATCAATTTATCCAAGCACCTTATAACTAACAACCGGAGAATAAATCATGGCCGCACTAGAACCTCCCGCTTGTGATTTTGGGCGCAAAGCGCACGATTTTGATTTGCCCGGTGTCGATGGTCGCCATTGGACTTTGCAACAATGTATGGGCGAAAAAGGCTTGCTAGTGATGTTTATCTGCAACCATTGCCCCTATGTCAAAGCAATACATGAAAGACTTATCAGGGATACGCTCGAACTTAAAAACTTTGGCATTGAATCGGTCGCCATCATGTCCAATGACACCGTAGAATACCCTGAGGACTCCTTTGAAAACATAAAACGGATTGCCGGACAAGCCAATTACAGTTTTCCCTACTTACTGGACGAAACTCAAGCAGTGGCTAAAGCTTATGCTGCCGTCTGCACACCGGATTTTTTTGGTTATAACGCTGATTATGCGCTGCAATACCGCGGCCGTCTGGATGCCAGTCGCAAGGAAACGGCGCCTGCTGATACAATACGCGACTTATTTGAAGCCATGAAGCAGGTGGCACAAACCGGGAAAGGCCCAGTGTTGCAAACACCCAGTATTGGCTGCTCGATCAAATGGAAACAGAACTAATATTCATCCCCACAAACCTTATAGAGAGTGAAGCATGTCGATTAAAAAAATGGTTGATCTGGACTTAGCAGGTAAACGTGTATTAATCCGTCAAGACCTGAATGTGCCAGTAAAAAATGGCCAGGTCACTAGCGATATTCGCATCCAAGCCAGCGTCCCCACTATCCAGCACGCCCTCGCAGCGGGCGCCGCCGTGATGTTGTTATCGCATCTGGGACGTCCGGTTGAAGGGATTTATGACGAGGAGTCCTCGCTAAAACCGGTTGCCGAACGCTTATCCACCCTGCTGGGCAAACCCGTCAGACTAGAAAAAGACTGGATAAATGGCTTAGCAGTTGCCCCTGGCGAAGTCGTACTTTGTGAAAACGTGCGCTTCAATGTTGGCGAAGAAAAAAACAGCGATGAATTAGGCCAAAAAATGGCCGCCTTGTGCGATATTTTTGTCATGGATGCGTTTGGCACTGCACATCGTGCCCAAGCATCAACGCATAGCGTCGCTAAATTTGCCCCCATCGCCTGTGCCGGCCCGCTGTTAGCCAGCGAACTGGAGGCGTTAGGCAAAGCCTTGGAAACGCCGACCAAGCCATTGGTCGCAATTGTTGGCGGCTCTAAAGTATCGACCAAACTAACGGTCTTGAAATCATTGTCAGAAAAAGTCGATCAATTAATTGTTGGTGGCGGGATTGCCAATACTTTCATTGCCGCTGCTGGCTTCCCCGTCGGAAAATCACTTTATGAGCCTGATTTGATTGAAGAAGCCCAGCGTCTGATTGCCGCCGCCAAACAAGCCGGTTCCGATATTCCAATACCTGTCGACGTCGTTTGTGCCAAAGAATTTTCAGAAACAGCGGTTGCCACTATCAAAAAAGTAGCCGACATAGAAGCTGATGACCTCGTCTTAGACATTGGGCCAGAGACTGCCAAACAATACGCTGACATACTAAAATCCGCAGGCACTATCGTCTGGAATGGCCCCGTGGGTGTATTTGAAATCGAGCAATTCAGCCATGGCACGCAAACACTGGCTAAAGCCATTGCCGAAAGCCCGGCTTTCTCAATTGCTGGGGGTGGCGATACCTTAGCCGCCATCGACCAATTTGGCATTAATGACGGCGTATCCTACACATCCACTGGCGGCGGCGCCTTCCTTGAATTTCTTGAAGGCAAGGAACTGCCTGCGGTAGCGATATTAAAATCCAGACAATAGTGGTTTAAAGGGCGCATTATCTTTATAATAGTTTCCCCACTTTATAATGGCGCGTTTCTAATCAGCCTAGTCAGACTAGGCTGATTCCTCAACAACATAAAAGGTTTTAAAAAATGGCTAGAATCACTATCGAAGATTGTTTGGAAAATGTAGAAAATCGCTTCAAGCTGGTTTTATTAGCGGCTACAAGAGCCCGCCAACTTAGCTACGGCGCAACAGAATTCTTGCCCCGCCTTAAAGATAAGGATACGGTTCTCGCCCTGCGCGAAATTGCTGCCGGCCATGTCACCACTGAAAACATCAATCTATTGCATCGTACTGGCGAGCCGCACGATTACACGCCAACGTTTTAAACGCCAATCACATGTTGCCCTCAGCGCCGTCCCATGAACCCGAACCGCTCGAGGAGCAACTGGTACAACATTTATCTGCGACTTTATCAAGCTATTTAGGGCAAGCCCAGATAGATGATTGTCTCCGCGCCTATCAACTTGGCGCAGCCGCCCATACCGGACAGGTGCGTAAAAGTGGCGAAGCGTATATCTGCCATCCCATTTCTGTTGCCATTAGCCTTGCTGAAATGCGTATGGATGCTAATGGCATCATGGCGGCAATCCTGCACGATGTTATCGAAGACACCGACATCACCAAAGAACAACTGGCAGAAACATTCAATCCGGAAGTTGCCGAGTTAGTTGATGGCGTCACCAAATTAAGCAAAATTGAAGGCAAATCACATGCCGAGGCACAAGCGGAAAATGTCCGCAAAATGCTTTTGGCAATGGGTAAGGATTTGCGCGTCATTATGGTCAAACTCGCTGACCGTTTGCATAACATGCAAACTTTAGGGGTCATGCAACCAGAAAAAAAACGGCGTATCGCCCGCGAAACATTGGATATTTACGCACCTATTGCCAATCGTCTAGGCATGAATTCGATACGCCATAGGCTGGAAATATTATGCTTTGAAGCCATTTATCCACAACGTTATAAAGTCTTAAAAAAAGCCATAAAACAAGCCCGTGGCAATCGCTTAGAACTTATCAATACCATTGAAAACTCGATAAAAAGCCGCCTGAAAGAAGCTGGTTTATCTTGCGAAGTCTCAGGGCGAGAAAAGAATATTTGGAGCATTTATGAGAAAATGCGCCAAAAAAAACTGGCCTTATCGGCCGTTTTTGACATCCATGCGTTCAGGATTTTTTGTGAAGATGTCGATGCCTGCTACCGCGTATTGGGCGTCATCCATAACCTTTACAAACCCATACCCGGCCGTTTTAAAGATTATATAGCCCTACCCAAAGCCAACGGCTACCAATCCTTACATACCATATTGATTGGCCCGCACGGACTACCTATAGAAATACAGATAAGAACTTACGATATGCACCGCATGGCCGATTCAGGCATTGCCGCACACTGGCTGTACAAATCCGATGATGACAAATCAGCAAAATTTCAAGACAGCGCCAATGAATGGATCAGGAATTTACTGGAAATCCAAAAGTCAGCAGGTGATTCACTGGAGTTTTTCGATAACCTAAAAGTTGATTTATTTCCTCAGGAAGTGTTTGTATTTACGCCCAAAGGCGGCATTATTAAACTGCCGCGGGGCGCAACGATTGTTGATTTTGCCTACGCAGTACACACCGACATAGGTAATGCCTGCGTTTCTGCGCGAATAGACAACCAGCTCGTACCGTTACAAAGCACGCTGGAAAACGGCACAACAGTCGAAGTCATCACCACCACTTGGGCAAGGCCTAATCCACAATGGCTCAATTATGTCATTACTGCCAAAGCCCGTTCCAGTATCCGCAACTATCTGAAGCATTTTCAACAACTAGAAGCCATCAGCTTAGGGCGCCGCTTATTGGAAAAAGAACTGCAAGCCATGAACCAGCATTTGGACACTATCGACCAAACGCGTTTACAGGAATTCCTTAAACTTACCGCCACGCCGTCATTGGATGAGCTACTGGAAAGTATCGGGCTGGGTAATAAAATGCCTTTTTTGGTTGCCAAGCAAATTACCCAGATGGACGTCAACGCTAATGTTAAACTCGAAAGCGCTGATTTGCCAAAAAGCACCCCGCTGATTATCAAAGGCACTGAGGGCATGGTTATTACCCTAGCGAAATGTTGCCGACCCATTCCGGGAGATTCGATCATTGGCTTTTTCAACCCAGGCAAAGGCATCGTAATACATAATCACGAATGCCGTAACCGCTCGGTCATCCGAAAAAAACACTCTAACTGGTTGGATGTTGAATGGAGTCAGGACGTTACTGGTGATTTTTCTGCCGAGTTGCGCATAGAAATACTTAATCAGCGAGGCTCACTAGCAACCGTTGCATCAACAATTTCTGAGTTAGATTCAAATATCGAAAATGTCACCGTTGTCGATCAAGATGACCGCGTGTCCATTGATCTAATCACGCTGACCGTTAATGACCGCGTACATCTGGCAAAAATCATGCGGCGTTTAAAAGAATTGGCCATTGTCTTAAAAATTACCCGCGTTAAAGCCTAGTACACAGCCCATGCTTGCGCTGTTCCTGAAATTGCAACACCAGACTGTATTTTTGCAAAATGGGAAACCGAAAAATTGACTGTTTGAAGTATAAATCCTTAACTTAAGGCAGTGGTCTATAAGCCGGAAGAAAGCCAAAAAAGAAAGGGATTGCCCAATCGACGCAAACATGAAAACTACAACTTGTCGGGTGTGACTTATCAGGCTGGCAGTGGTCACCATGTTGTGGCACTAAAATATCAGCGACATCCGCCGCTGCCCCATTGAACGCCAAGACCCTTTGCTGTGCGGTAATTATCTGACTGGCAATGCCCGAATAGTGCCCGAACGCCACCGCAGCGGGCATAACACCATGATGAGGATTAGCATTACAGGCACCCGTAGATTTTTCATTCCACTACATTTCAATTATTTTTACAAAGATTGATAAGTATTTGGAAAAAGTAATGGGCCGGGCTCTGTATTTTAAATGCCATGACAGAGCTGGCCCATTACCAAGACGCGATAAATCACGCCGTTAAAGACCTCTCAAAAACACGCCTTCATCGCCGCCCCAATATCAGTAGGCGAACTGACCACCTCAATCCCCGCCGCCTTAAGCGCCGCTATTTTGCCCTCGGCAGTACCTTTACCGCCGGTGACAATCGCACCCGCATGCCCCATGCGTTTTCCCGCAGGCGCAGTTTGGCCGGCAATATAGGCAACAACTGGCTTGGTGACGTGGGCTTTGATGTAATCAGCGGCATCCTCTTCTTCACCGCCGCCAATTTCGCCGACCATAACGATACCTTTGGTTTGCTCGTCTTCCTGAAAGCGGCTGAGCACATCGACAAAGTTCATGCCGTGGATAGGATCGCCGCCTATACCGACGCAGGTGCTTTGTCCTAATCCTTGTTGGGTGGTTTGATGGACGGATTCATAAGTTAAAGTGCCGGAGCGCGACACAATTCCGATAGAACCGGGCAGGTGGATTTTGCCGGGCATAATGCCGATTTTGCATTCGCCCGGCGTGATGACGCCGGGGCAATTGGGGCCGACCAATAACACGCCGGTTCCCGCCATTGCCGCTTTAACACGCAACATTTGCAAAATAGGTATGCCTTCGGTGATGCAGACGATAAGCTTGATACCGGCATCGACGGCTTCAAGAATTGCATCGGCGGCGTAAAAAGGCGGGACATAAATCACACTGGCAGTCGCACCGGTAGTGTCAACGGCATCTTGCACGGTATTAAAGACCGGTAACCCCAGATGCGTTTCGCCGCCGCGTTCCGGCGTGACGCCGCCGACCAATTGCGTGCCATACTCCAAAGCTTGTTCAGAATGGAAGGTGCCTTGTTTACCAGTGAAACCCTGGCAAATCACTTTGGTGTCTTTGTTTATTAAAATGCTCATGCCGCCTCCGCTAACGCTACAACTTGTTCTGCCGCGTGAGCCAAATCATCGGCGGCGTAAATTTTAAGGCCGGTATTACTCAATAATGCCCTGCCCTCTTCAACATTCGTGCCTTCCAAACGCACAACCACCGGCACACTGACATGCACCTGCTCTATCGCTGCCAGAATGCCTTGAGCGATTACGTCGCATTTAACAATACCGCCGAAAATATTAACCAATACGGCTTTGACACTGCTGTCTGACAAAATCAGTTTGAACGCCTCACAGACTTTTTCGACATTGGTGCCACCACCAACATCCAGAAAGTTTGCTGGCAAGCCACCTTTAAGCTTGACCAAATCCATCGTCGCCATCGCCAAACCGGCACCATTGACCATACAGCCGATATTGCCTTCCAAGGTAATGTAATTCAGGCCAAACTGCTGGGCTTCGTTTTCCTTGTCGTCTTCTTGCGTCGGATCTTTCATCGCCAGAATATCGGGATGTATTGCTACCGCGTTGTCATCGAAGTTGATTTTTGCATCCAGCGCCATTAGGTCGCCGCTGTCGGTTTCTATCAACGGGTTGATTTCAATCTGGCTGGCGTCTTTAGCCAGAAATAAATCGTACATGCCTTGCATGATACGTGTTATGGCTTTGTGTTGCGTGCCTTTAAGGCCTAGTGCATAAGCCACTTTGCGGCACTGATAACCTTGCAACCCTGCCGCTGGATGGATTTGCACGGAGATAATCCGCTCTGGTGCTTCGTGGGCAACCGTTTCGATATCCATACCGCCCGCTGCCGAGGCGATAAAAATGAGCCGCTCGCTAGCCCGATCCAACAATAAACTCAGATATAACTCACGTTTAATCGGATAGATTTTTTCAATCAACAGTGAATTAATCGGCAAACCGGCGCTGTCGGTTTGAATAGTGACCAGCCGCTTGCCCAACATGTCACGGCTAAAT
Source organism: Methylovulum sp. (assembly GCA_028712695.1). Taxonomy (GTDB): domain Bacteria; phylum Pseudomonadota; class Gammaproteobacteria; order Methylococcales; family Methylomonadaceae; genus Methylovulum. Next base: position 88,384 of record JAQTQZ010000004.1, read on the forward strand.
TCAGTAACTTCAAGCAGATTTTTAGCCAGTTTCACACCACCTACCTTACCTCTGCCGCCCGCATGAACTTGCGCCTTAACCACCCAACCCTCACCCCCTAGCGCATTGGCTATTTCAGCGGCTTGCTCAGGTGTCGTTGCCTGTTTTCCTTCAGGAACAGGTATTTCGTAATGGTGAAACAACTGCTTGGCCTGGTATTCGTGAATATTCATTATTTGCTCCTGTTTAACCGGAAAACCGGCGGGGTATTTTCTGAAGTCCGCTCATCAATGCTATGATTGATAACACACCGCTATTCTAGCTAAGTCCCAACAAAACGCTATCCCTAAAAATAGATGCCCAAAAACACCACCGACACACTCTTTCCCTGCCCTTTTTCCAAAGGTTACGGTATTCCCGCCCAACAAGCTTGGCGATTACTAAAAATATTTGTAACCTACCGCCTCGTGCTCGCTAGCCTGTTTATGGTCTTAATTTATGGACGTGTTGAATTTTCTGAGTTCGGCCCGTCATACAACACACTCTATATCTACAGTAGCCAAAGTTATTTAATAATCACTTTAATATCAGGTATTTGCATTTTAAGGGGGCTGACCTCTTATACCATGCAGGCACAGCTGCTTATTTTCAGCGACATTATTATCCTTACCCTGCTGATGCATGCCTGCGGCGGCATTAAAAGCGGGATCGGCATTTTACTTGCCGTCTCTATCGCTTCAGGTGGACTATTGATAGGCGGACGGTGCGCCATGCTGTTTGCTGCCCTTGCCGCCCTCTCCGTGTTGACTGAACAGGCTGTGTCTGAGCAATACCGTAATGTTGACAACAATTCCTATACCTATGCCGGGATGTTAGGGGCGGCATTTTTTACGATTGCCCTGTTGTCCCATATTCTTACAAAGCGCAGCGAAGAGACCCTACAGCTTGCCAAAGAACAAAAACAAACCATCATCAAACTGGAAGACCTTAACCAACATATTATCCAGCATCTGCAATCGGGCATTATTATTACTGACCCGCATCAAGCAATCCACATAATCAATGAATCCGCATTACGGCTGGCTCATTTAGATGTCGCACCTAACAACATCGGCAACATTTCGCCACAGTTAGCCCACGCATTCCAGACTTGGCTAAACCATCCTGAGCACACGTTTTTGCAACTTGAAAATGCTGGACAAAACACGCTCCATATCCATTTTGAGATGTTGCCAACACAGCATGAAATTTTTTACATGATTACCCTTGAAGACGCGACCCTCTATAATCAAAGGTTGCAACAAAGCAAGCTCGCTTCGCTAGGACGGCTGACCGCCAGCATTGCCCATGAAATACGCAACCCATTAGGTGCGATAAGCCATGCCGGACAACTACTTTCAGAAATGCCCAATTTATCTAGCCAAGACCGGCGCTTGACAGAAATCATAAAAAACCATTGCACACGTGTTAATTATATTATCGAAGATATTTTACAGCTTTCCAAAAGATCAGATTCAAGAAAGGAAAAAATCGAGCTAAACGCTTGGCTCAATGATTATCTGCACGACTTTATCTTAGAAAATGCCATAGTCGCCGAAACATTCATGTTTTTACCTGTCAGGCAACCCTTGCCCGCCATTATCGACCCTGGGCAGTTAAAGCAAATTATGGATAATCTGTGCCAAAATGCGTTGCGCTATGGCAAACCTGAGTTAGGGGCAATAGCCGTGCGTAGCTTTAGGTTTAAGCATTCGCCGTGTATAGAAATAATCGATAATGGCGGCGGCATCAATCCTGAACATCTCAAGCATCTGTTTGAGCCTTTTTTTACAACCTCATCAAGCGGCACAGGTTTGGGGCTTTATATCTCAAAAGAATTAGCCGAACTAAACCAAGCCAAATTGAGCTATTATTTAACCCCTGAAAACCGTAGTTGTTTCCGGCTCTGTCTAATGGATGCAGAAAAAAACTTGATTGCACTATGAAAAAACCTTTAATTTTAATTGTGGATGACGAACCTGACATCCGAGAACTGCTGGAAATCACCTTCAACCGAATGGCCATTGGGACTTGCAGCGCTGACAACCTACAAAATGCCAAGTTATTATTAAACGAAAAAACTTTTGACCTTTGTCTGACAGATATGCGCCTACCTGATGGTAATGGTCTGGAACTCGTTGATTATATACAGCTTATGACCAACCCCATCCCAGTTGCTGTCATTACGGCCCATGGCAATATGGACACTGCAATTTTGGCTATGAAAAAGGGGGCCTTTGATTTCATCTCAAAACCTGTCGATTTAACGGTGCTCAGACAACTTATTTGCAACGCGCTCAAGATTGCCGAGACTGCAAATACAAAAGAACGGCGCATGCGGCAAATACTTCTGGGCGAATCCAGTGTTATGAGGGAGATACGCTCAAAAATCGACAAGCTCGCACGCAGCCAAGCACCTGTTTACATTAGCGGCGAATCCGGGTCAGGCAAAGAATTGGTCGCCCGCCTCATCCATCAGCAAGGGCCCCGTAGCGACCAACCTTTTATAGCCATAAACTGCGGTGCTATCCCTCACGAGCTGATGGAAAGTGAATTTTTTGGCCATAAAAAAGGCAGTTTTACCGGTGCGGTCACTGATAAAAAGGGCTTATTTCAAGCGGCTGATGGCGGCACTTTATTTCTTGATGAAGTCGCCGATTTGCCACAGCCGTTGCAAGTGAAATTGTTACGGGCAATCCAAGAAAAAAAAATCCGGCCAGTTGGCGAAGCCCAAGAAATTCCCGTTAACATCCGGCTGCTAAGCGCCACCCACAAAAATCTTGCTGAAATGGTACAAAACGGCAGTTTTAGGCAGGATTTATTTTACCGGATTAATGTGATTGACCTTAATATCCCGGCATTGCGTGAACGCAGTTCTGATATCCCTTTACTTACCCAACACATTTTGACCCGCTTAACCGAAGCCAATGACATCGCGCCGCCAAAGCTATCAAACCAAACCATCGCTGCGCTACAACAATACCCTTTTCCTGGTAATGTACGTGAGCTTGAAAATATCTTAGAAAGGGCTTTAGCACTATATGATGGCAACAGCATAGAAGTTGATGATTTGAATCTGCCGCTACTGACAAATCAGGCCACAGATTCTGGCGGCTATAATCCGGCAATGGGTGCTTTAGAAGATTATCTCGAAGAAATTGAAAGAACAGCCATTGCTAATGCCTTGGAAGACAATAAATGGAACAAAACAGCCGCAGCCAAACAACTAGGGCTGTCTTTTAGGTCATTCCGTTACCGCTTGAAAAAGCTTAATATCGAAGATTGACCTTTTCCATTGCCGATTATTTAGGCACGGTATTTATCCAATACTTCAAACTTTATTAGCGCCTGCTTGATTGCCATCTCTGTTGGCTCATCCAACTCATTATTTTTATAGACTTTTTCAAGCAGGCCTTCAGCCACTAACGCTTCTTTTATCCAGCGTTTAACAAACCGATAGTTATTGGCGATTTTAGTCACTTCACCGGTTTTTGGATCCCGCACAGTGCCTTTAGGGTTCGTTACGGTTATCGGCTGCCCGGCAACCTTAACCACCTCAGCAGGAATTGCCCCGGCTAACGGCTCTTTATCGGCACTTTGCGGTTTTTTTGGTGTTGCCTCATCGGCAACCGCTTGCGTTACAGGCGCAATTTTAGGCTTTGTAACTTTAATCGTGGGTTGTTGCCCACCAGCAATCTCATAAACGACATACGCAACAAAAATAGTCGTTAATATAAACAGTATCTCGGTCATAACCGCCACCCTAGCCCATCAATTATAATTATTATCACCACAGAACCCCGTTCCGCGCGTCAGTGTAGCAACACAAATTGCCAAGAAGCTGTTTAAAAACACCTAAAAACCTCATGCGCACCTTAGATTTTTCGCGCATTTTTATTTTTCGGCCCCATCAAGCCCGCAATGTTTTTAAACAGCTTCTAAGTTCCGAATATACCAGAAGCCAGCGTTCTAGGGAATCGCCGGATAAATCGAGGCCTTCATATCTGCGCGTGCATCTAACTACCGGGAGTGCCAATCTGTCATTCAGTTGCAATACAAAATTTATAACCTCATTTGTTGGCCCAGCTACGCACACTAAAGAAACAGCAAAAACCCGCCAACCTTACCATCTGTGTAAGTATAGTTTTTAGCTTGGTAGCTTTTATCTGGCTTAATAAGGCTATCAAAAGGACGCACCATCTGTCAGCCGTTTTGATGTTTTGTTTTTTATCAAAATTCGGTGGCAGACAGCAGCCCTTACCATAACCTTATTATTTGAATTTTAAGAAATATTATCTTTAAAACCCTAAAACTGGAAGTCTCTCTAATAACAGATTTGTACTTAAATGGCTATACTACAATGGCTGGGTTGATGCTCAGCATGACGGGTTACCTTACATTCTACAGCTATGTACAACCATACCTATCATTGGGATATAGGATCCCCGAGCTTATGTGCTGAACAGCCGGGGATGAAGGATGAAATATTACTGGGCATGTAATTATTTACAAAGCTCTTATATAAATTTATAACTACCACTAGGTATTACAATGAAAAAACACATAAAAAACAAATCATTAACTAAAACATGTTTAGTGCTGGCCGGAATGTTTTCAATTTCCTTAGCTATAGCAAATCAAGATGTTAAAAAATATAACCCACCAAGCCAACCACTCAAAGTTAACCAGACTGAAGCTTATGCTCCACATGGCTTATCCGCTTTAACTTTTCATATGAATTTTGCCTGTGTCCACAGTGCTTCCAGCGATCTTGACTATAACGGCAAAATTGCCGCAATAGATCCCGCTGAATATCAAACGCCCATTTGTTCTTTCGGCCCAGTGGAGACGAATGTAACTGGAGCCCCTCTAGTCGGTGATGATGATAGGGATTCTGTTAGCCTAATTGTCCCTTGGTTCGATTCAGACCATGATAACGAGGGGCATGGAATTACTTCAACTCAAGTCAATGAGTTAATACGAATGTTTGGTTATGTGCCCGATGCTTATGAACAATTATCCCCCCCAGGCATACCTGTCCAATGTCCGGAACCTGGTTTGCCCCGAACAAAAAGGCAGGGTGAATTCGGCACTTGCACTATGCAGAACACCTCGTTTGATGTTGGGCCAGGGATGGTAAAATTAGGTCTTTTAGCGCCAAATAGCCGATTTGTAACCTCCACTCCTAATCGCAGCCTTATCATCAATGCCGACAATTTAAAGCCTAAGTGGAGGCAAATTAAAGCTACTATGGTAATCGACTCTAGCGAATGGCCTGATGCCGAAGGAACTAAAGGCATAACAACGGTACAAGGCATAAGGGATTGTCAAGCGCGTGGACATTGCGCACCTAACCTTCCTACGAATATATTTTTATATTTCAGTGCTAAAGCTTTTAAAAATTGATAAAAGAGAGGATTCTAATATTGGGCTACGTTTATTATGCAAATCACTTTATAGCCGCGATATTTGGCTTTTAATTTAGGAACATACATGACATAACTTCGACTCAAGAACCCCTGACCGTCGCCGCGCATGGGGATATTGCCGGCATTGTAGCCAGCACACACCTTATGCGCGCATGATTTGCCCCCGCCTGGGCTATTTATGCCCATGGGTAAAACACGTTCCAATAGGAGTTGATATGGGCATAATTACCGCCAATGAGCTTTCCAGTGCCAAGATGGACATGGGACACCTGACCACGCTCTACGCCGCGAATGGGCACCGCATTTTCTGGTTGGGGAATACCGACGAAACGGCCTTCCGCTGCAACACTTATCTGATCGTGGACCAGTATGAGGCCATTCTGGTTGATCCCGGCAGCAAGCAGTATTTTTCCCAGGTCAAGCAACGGGTCGCGCAAATTATGCCGCCGGAAAAAATCAGCGGCATGGTGCTCTGCCATCAAGACCCCGACGTGGCTGCCTCCATGACCGACTGGCTAGCCGTCAATCCAAACATACAAGTGTTCACCACGCCGCGCACCCAAGTGTTGCTGCCGCATTATGGCCGCTCGGACTACCGGTATTACGATGTAGCTGAAAATCCGGTCTATGCCCTTCCTTCCGGAGCTAGCCTGAAATTCGTCGAAGCCCCGTTCCTGCATTTTCCTGGCGCTTTCGTGACCTACGACACCCAGGCGCGCTACCTGTTTTCCGGTGACATCTGGGCGGCGTTGGATATGGACTGGACGCTAACGGTGAACTCATTCGAAGAGCACATCGAAAAGTTGAATCTGTTCCATCTGGACTACATGGCATCCAATCTCGCCGCCAGAGGCTTTGTCAGGCGCATCGAAAATTTGGCCATTGACGCCATCCTGCCCCAGCACGGCTCCATCATTGGGCCGCAGCATGTGGCGGACGCTCTTGATTATCTACGCAACTTACGCTGCGGCACCGACATCATTTATGCAGATATAGAAAGTAATCATGGCGGATGACATCCCACTTGACAGCCAGCAAAAAATCGAGGCTCTTGAACGCAAGAACAAGCTGTTGACGGAAGGACTGCATCAGGCGGAACGGCTGCGGCAGATATTTGACCGGACGGCGCAAGAACTGAAAGCAGCCAAGCTGTTGCTGATGCAGCAGGACGAGTCGCTCAAAAAAGATATTGCCGGGCGTGAGCGGATAGAAATCGCATTGCGTGAATCGCATCAACAAATGTATTCATTGCTCAATTCGATGGCCGAAGGCGCTTATGGGATCGATACCGAAGGCTGTTGCAAGTTTGTGAACCGGTCTTTTTTAAGGATTTTGGGCTATGACAATGCAAACGAAATCATCGGCAAGTCTACTCATGAGCTTATTCACCATTCACACCCCGGCGGCAGTCCCTATCCCGCCTCGGAATGCCGGATGTATGCCGCGTATCGCCGTAATATGGAAGTCCATGTTGAAGATGAAGTGTTTTGGCGTAAAGACGGCGTTGCCATTCCGGTGGAATACTGGTCGCAACCTATCATTATCGACGGTGTGCTGACCGGTGCAATTGCCACTTTCGTCGATATTAGTGAACGCAAAAAAGCCGAAGAAGCCGCCCAATTAGCCTCCCAATACGCCCGCAGCCTGATTGAAGCCAGCCTAGACCCTTTGGTGACAATCAACGCGGATGGTAAAATCACCGACGTCAACACCGCCACGGAGCAGGTGACGGGGATGGCAAGAGATGACTTGATAGGCAGCGATTTTACCAACTATTTCACCGATCCCGAACAAGCGCGTGCGGGCTATCAGAAGGTATTCTCCCAAGGTTTGGTGACCGATTATCCGTTGGCCATTCGCCATAAATCGGGCAAAATCATCGACGTCCTCTATAACGCCACTGTGTACCGTGACATCAAAGGCAAGGTGGTGCTCGGCGTGTTCGCCGCAGCGCGGGACATTACCGAACGTAAGCGGATCGAAGCCCAGCTTGCCGACAGTGAATCCCATCTGCGCACCATCATCGAGAACGAACCTGAATGTATCAAGATTGTTGATGCCAATGGGCGGCTGGTGCAGATGAACCCCGCAGGACTGCGGATGATCGAGGCAGACAGCGAAGAGCAGGTGGTTGGGCGCTCAGTAATTGAGGTAATCGCTCCCGAATATCGCGCCGCCTATGCCAAATTGCACAAACGCGTGCTGGCCGGCGAATCCATGCAGTTGGAATATGAAGCCATAGGACTCAAGGGCGGTCGCCGCTGGCTGGAAACCCATGCCGTACCCATGAAAGAGGCCAATGGCAACATCGTGCACCTCGCCGTCACCCGCGACATTAGCAAACGCAAGGAAGCCGAACGTCAGCTCCGCATTGCCGCCACGGTCTTTGAAACCCAGGAAGGCATGATGGTCACCGATGCTGACAACAACATCCTGGCGGTAAACAAGGCGTTTACTGACATGACCGGTTACCCGGTGGACGAAGTGATCGGCCAGAACCCGCGCCTGTTGCAATCAGGCCATCAGACTCCAAATTTTTATGTCGCGCTATGGGAGAGCATCGTCAATACCGGCGCATGGGAAGGGGAAATCTGGAACCGGCGCAAAAATGGCGACTGTTATCCCGAATATCTCACCATCACCGCCGTGAAAAATCCCAATGGCATCGTGACCCATTATGTTGGCACCCATACGGATATTACGCTGAAAAAAGCGGCGGATGAAAAAATCGAGCGCCTGGCATTCTATGATCCGCTCACCCGGCTACCTAACCGGCGGCTGCTACAAGACCGCCTAAAATTGGCGCTTGCCACTAGCCAGCGCAATGGCTGGACAGGCGCACTGCTATTTATCGACTTGGATAATTTTAAAACCCTTAACGATACCTTAGGCCATGACATGGGGGACTTGCTGTTGCAGCAAGTTGCCGAGCGGCTGAGATCTTGCATCCGCGAAAGCGATACGGTGGCCCGGTTGGGTGGTGATGAATTCGTGGTGATGCTGAAAGATTTGAGCAAACAGCCTGTTGAAGCGGCAAACCAGGCTGAAGTCACTGGTAACAAAATTCTCACTCTCCTCAACCAACCCTACAAGCTTGCCTCGCACGATTACATCAGCACACCCAGTATTGGCGCAGCTTTATTCTGCGGTCAGGAACGGACAGTGGACGAACTGCTCAAAAATGCCGATATTGCGATGTATCAGGCCAAAACATCAGGCCGCAATGCCCTGCGCTTCTTCGATCCGCAGATGCAGAAAGCCATTGCCGCCCGATTTACACTGGAAGACGAGCTTCGTAAAGCGCTTGCAGGCCTGCAATTTGAGCTGTATTACCAACTTCAAGTCGACAGTAGCCATCGTGCATCGGGTGTGGAGGCATTGATCCGCTGGCGACATCCTGAGCGCGGCCTGCTGAGTCCTGCGGAATTTATTCCACTGGCGGAAGAAACCGGTCTGATCCTGCCCATTGGCCTATGGGTGCTGGAAACCGCGTGCGCCCAACTCAAGGCATGGCAACAGATGCCTTCGTCCCGCAACCTTGTGCTATCGCTCAATGTCAGCGCCAAACAGTTTTTCCAGGCCAATTTCGTGGCGCAAGTGCGGGCGGCCATCCAGTCCCATGGCATCGAACCGATGTTGCTCAAGTTGGAACTGACTGAAGAAATATTGATAAAAAACATCGAAGACACCATCGCCACCATGCAGGCATTAAGAAATATCGGCGTCCAATTCTCGCTGGACAACTTCGGTACTGGCTATTCCTCCCTAAAATACATCAAGAAACTGCCGTTGAATCAACTCAAGATTGATCCGTCATTCATCCATGATATTGCCGGTAACAGCAGCAATCTTGCGATTGTGCGCATCATCATTGCGATGGCGGAAAGCCTGAACTTGAATGTCATTGCTGAGGGGGTGGAATCGGAAGAGCAACGGCAATTGCTCCTAGACAAGGGTTGTACGCACTATCAAGGCCATTTATTCAGCAAACCGCTGCCCATTGCCCAATTTGAGGCGCTACTGAAGCAGCGCGACAAAAACTTGGCAGTATCGCCAAAACACTAAGCCTGCCGTACTAAGCTTGGTTCCCTAATGCAACAGTTTCCCAAAAATCAGCCTGCTTTCTGATGCCCAACACTTTTTGTGCCGCCTGCACTCCCGACACACAAACACCATAGATACCGCCGCCCGGTGAAGTCCAGTGACCGGCAAAATAGAGCCCCTCCACGGGCGACTGGTTCTGCAAACGCGCAGGCCCCACTTGGCCTGGCGAGACATCCCAACCATAGGCCGCGCCTTGATGATTTTTGGTATAACGCAAGAGTGTGGCCGGCGAGCCGCCTTCGACAAACAGCAAATGGTCTTCCAGGTTGGGGATATAGCGTCCGGCAATTTTTAGCATATCGTCCATATAGCCGGGCTTGGCCTGTGCCCACGATTCCACCGCCTGATAAGGCAACAAGGTTGTCAGCATCAACAGATGTTGGCCAGCAGGTGCCAGCGCCGGGTCAACCAAAGTCGGCGCGGTGATGCTAAGCCAAGTGATTTCCCCCTTGCGGGTACAGGCAAAGTTTTGGTTATGGTCAAAATCCTGATAGCAAAACGACTCATGCGCAATAGCCAACCCTGCCAAATCAATATCCGTGGCAATATAAACCACAAAGATGGACAAGGAATGCTGCATTTTTTTTATTCTTTGGATATAACGGGGCGGAAAATAATGCTCCCCCACCAGTTCACAAACAGTGTGCCGGATGTCGGCATTGGAGATGACCACAGGGGCTAACAGCGCTTGGCCTTTGACCTGGACACCCGCGACCTTGCCGTTATCAATAAGGATTTTTTCCACTGGCGACTTAAACAGGATTGCACCGCCGTGTTGCCGGAAACCTTCAACCAAGGTGTTCGCCAATTGCTGGAACCCCCCCTTGCAGTAATAAGCGCCATCGACCATATAACCAATAAACATGGTGGACCAATACACAAACGACACCTGCGAGGGGGGCAAGCCCAGATAAGGCCAATTACTGGCGAACACGCCCAGCAGCTTGGGGTCTTTGATAAACTGCTTGGCAACCTCGCCCAACGTTGCCTTGCGGTATTTAAACAAGGCCGGCATCAATTGTTGCGCCTTGCCATAGTCCATCCCGACCATGGCTTCATCAGCGATGGTGATTTCTTCCGCCACTTGCTGACAAAGCCGGGTCAACGCTTGCAAACCGGCCTGCTCGGCAGGGAACAACGGTGCCAACACCGCGACAAAAGCATCAATCGATTGCGGCAACGCTACGTCGAGCCCCGGATAATACGCATGGCTGAACGGGTTGACATTGATAAACTCAATGGACTCTTCAACAGCCAAGGCCTGCAATACTTTGTGGATAACCTGCCCCCCCCGGTACCCCTCGGCGCCACAGCCGCTGGTCAGATGCACACCGGAATCAAAATGGTATTTTTTCCGTTTGAAGCCATGGGCATAACCCCCAGGCCGGTCGTGGCTTTCCAAAACCAAGACAGACTTCCCCGCTTTGGCCAGCAGGCCAGCGGCAGTCAATCCGCCGATGCCGCTGCCGATAACGATGACATCGTAATCCTTCACGGTTTCTGTAGCCCTAGTTTTTCCCATAGAATGGCGGGGGATTCGTAACACATTTCATTGTTCGCCATCTCGACCGCCACTTGATAGGTATAACCCCGGGTCAGGCGGGTTTGGGTCTGCTTATCGACAATCAGGTAATTTATTTTCAGGCGATTTTCCCATTCGGTAAGGTCGGCATGCACGCTGATTTTCTGGCCGAACTTTGCCGGTTTGGCATAGCGGATGCGCAAGTCGATGACCGGCCACGCATAACCAGATTCCCGCATCTGCATATAGTTGTAGCCAATCTTATCCAACAAGACGCAACGCGCCACTTCAAAGTATTTCACGTAGTGGCCGTGCCAGACGATTTCCATCAAATCGACATCGAAAAACGGCACGTCAATTTCCACCTCGCAACTGACAATCGCTTTATTCATAGAGATTCCAATGCCGTTCGCGGATCAATTGCAGGCACAGCCGCAATTCCTGCTCCATGGCCCTATCGCTCTCAAGAAAAGCGATTTTAGACCGGACTTGTGCCATCGTTGCGCGCAAACCAGCGCTTAAGCCCGCCGTGTTGCCACGTAATTCCACCCCCTGGACCACGGCGATCAGCATGGCGGCGACCACCTGCTCGGTCAATTCGATAATGCGCATACAATCCCTGGCGGCAATGGTGCCCATGCTGACCTTGTCCTGATTGTGGCATTCTGTGGAGCGTGAAAATACGCTGGCTGGCATGGTCAATTTCAAGGCTTCAGCCGTCCACGCGGACACGGCAATCTGGACAGCCTTAAAACCGTGGTTCAGCATGGCTTGCTCTGGCCTTGCCCCCGATAAATTCGCCGGAAGGCCGTTATTGAACTTGGTGTCCATCAGTTGCGCCATCTGCCTGTCCAACAAGTCCGCCAAATTGGCGACCGCCGTTTTCATGCTGTCCATCGCAAAGGCAATATGCCCGCCGTAGAAATGCCCACCGTGCAAGACATGCCCGTTTTCGGCATCGATTATCGGGTTGTCGTTCGCACTGTTCAGCTCGTTTTCGATAAACTGCCGGAACCACGGCAACGCATCTTCCAGCACACCGATGACATGCGGTGCGCAACGCAGCGAATAACGGTCTTGCAAACGGGTGTCGTTGCGCGGCGGGTCTAGTGTTATTTGCAAGTCGCCACGGATACGCGCCGCAACTTTTATCTGCCCGGCATGGGGTTTGACTGCGAACAGCTTTTCATCAAAATGGTAGGCATTGCCGTTGAGGGCAATGGAAACCAGACTGGTGATACGGGTAGACAATTGGGACAAATAAGCCGCGCGTTGATAAGCCAGACACGCCACGGCGGTCATGACCGCCGTGCCGTTCATGATCCCCAAACCTTCTTTGGGTTTCAGTGTGAGTGGGGTGATTTTTAATTGGCCAAACACACGGGCGGTTGGCATTTTTTCGCCTTGGTACAGAACCTCCCGTTCCCCAGCCAGCACGGCGGCCAGATAAGATAACGGCGTCAAGTCGCCGCTGGCGCCCACCGAACCTTCCTGCGGAATCAACGGCAAAATATCGTGGTGCAGCAACTCGGCAATCCGTTGCAACAGTTGGTAGCGCACACCGGAAAAACCCTGTGCCAGGCTGTTCAGGCGCACCGCCATAATCGCCCGGGTTTGCTGCGGGTCAAAATGCGCACCCAAGCCGCAACCATGAAAGGTATACAAGTGGCGGGACAATTCGTTGACATTCTCAAGCGGTATGGACACCGTGCAGGAATCGCCGTAACCCGTGGTCACACCATAAACAAAACCTTCCTCCTGCAACAAGGTCTCTATGAATGCTGCGCCTTTGTCAATCCGGGCGACAAACGTCGGGGCATCGCCTAAGCGGAGTTGTTGCGGCTGTTCGGCGATATGGCAAATGTCCTCAATGGTCAAAGTCCTGCCATCGACAATCACTGTCCTTTCACTCATCATCAACCTGCCAAAAATCATAAAAATTGAACCATTGCAGCGGTTCCAACAAACAATATTTTTGCAGTAGGCTGGCATAATTTTGCACGCATTGCCCAATCATCGCCTCACGCTGCTTTCTGGGGAACGACAGGCCTGCACTGAAAGCGTCGAAGTAAATCACTTGCCTGTCACGCTGTTTCAGGCAAAACAGCGTATAAACCGGACATTCCAGCAGCGCCGCCAAAATAAAGGGGCCTTGCGGGAACAACGCGCCCTGGCCTAAAAAATCCGCCCTAACCACCCGGCTTTGACCGGTGATCGGGGTACGGTCAGCGGCGATGACCACCAGCTCGCCAGCGTCAATCTTGTCCTGCAATAACATCGCTGTCGCGGCGGTTATTTCAGTCACCTGGATGAGGTTCATCCGTCCCGTTTCGGCGTACCGGTTCAGTAGCTTATTGAATTTTTCCGCGTGTTTGGTATGCACCAATATATTGACGGTGATGTTCTTGCGCAAATGGGCAATAACCCGGCACACCTCCATATTGCCCAAATGGGAGCCCAACATCAGCAAGCCCTGCCCCCGCTCAAGATGCTGCACCACCGCTTCCCGACCATGGCAATCGACATCTTGTAACGATAGCGCGCCGCTCCAGGCCGCCAGTTTGTCGATGATGGCATTGGCAAAACTAATGAAGTGCCGATAACTGCCGTATAAACCGGTTTGAACCTTACGTTCCGGCAAATACGCGGACACTTTCTGTAAATATTGCAGACTGGCCTGCCGGCCTTTGCTATTGGTCAGCCAGTAATAGCTGACGACCGGATATAAAAACAACTGCAATACGGAGCGCCCAAATAACAGATAGACTTTTAACAGCAGCTGCATGCCCCAGATGATGCCCCGCTCTTCCATTTGCGCCCAATGTTTCATGGCAAATGCCGCCTTAATAAACGAGGGATGCGCCATAACATGCCAAAAAACAAGTGTGCGTGTTTTTTGGAAATCAACACGTTATCCTGCAACATCCTGAAGTGGGACACGCCGTCCAGTGGATATTTCACTTCAGTTTCGATATTGACCACATCGACACCCTGCCAATAAAGGCGCACCGCAATGTCGAGGTCAAAATCCATACGTTCGCCCAACTGCACAGATTTAAGCAATTGCTCGACCGCCGCCAGTGGGTAACAGCGGAAACCGCACATGCCATCGGCAATGGCAAAAGACAAGGTGTTGATCCATATCCACAGGTTAGTGATCTGCCTACCGTACAGCCTTTTTTTCGGCACTGTCCCGTCAAAACAAGGCTTGCCCAAAATGAGTTTATCCGGATACTGTCCGCTGGCAGCCAACAGCCGGTTGATGTCCTCTAGCTTATGCTGCCCATCGGCATCGACTTGGATGGCATGGCTAAAACCGTCGGCAATTGCCAACCTCAGGCCATCGATAACCGCCGCGCCTTTACCGCCGTTATGCGCCCTTTCGTATAAGGTTAGCCAGTCTTGCCCCTGTTCCGTCAATTGGCTTAACACGGCAGAGCATTCCACCGAACTGCCGTCGTTTATCAGATAGCAAGGCAGGCCGAATATTTTTAAGGTATCAACCACTTGGCGGATGGCATGCTGATGATTGTAAACCGGGATAATGACACAAGTTTTCATACGTGCGCTCCATAGACTAAACGTCCGGAACTGTGCGGGTCAGTTGCCGAATGCAGATCAAAATAAAGTTTGCCGGTGTCCGGTTTCCATTCCAACGTCATCGTGATTACCGCTTCCGGTTGGATGATTTTTTTAAATTTGATGGCTTCCATCGTCAAGAACGGCTGTCCGATAGCAAACAATAGCTTGCCGTAGTGTTCCGCCCAAGCCAATTGCGCCACACCTGGCAAAATGGGCTGCTCCGGAAAATGCCCGTTAAAATACACCAGTTCAGGTTGAATGCGCAGCTCTAGTGCCACCTTGTTGCCCGCTTGTTGAAAGTACAGCAATTGGGGGAATTTCACCGAGTCTAGCGTTAACAGTTGGTACAACAAGGCATTGTCTATTTTGCCCTGGGCCGAAAGCGGCAATGCCTGCATAAACAACCATTTACGAGGTAATACCACCGTCTCAAAGGTTTTCAATAAAGGTGTTTTCAATGCCCGGATAAAAGCCGGACGGCCTTGCCGTAGCGCGGCAAGACCAGTTTCAGTCAGGACAATAACCGCCGCTATACGATCCCTGCCACCTTTCAATAACAGACAATGCGCTTGCCCCACCCAATCTGACTGTTGCAGGGTTTGTTCCAGTCCGTCCAGCGACAAACGTTTTTCCTCAACCTTAACAAGCCGGTCGAGCCGCCCCAATAAAGCGAACCGTCCATCGTCATAAAGTGCAATCCGATCATCCAATCCGATAGGCGCCGCATCAGGCAGAAACGGGGAAAACAACTGGCAGCGGCCATTTCCACTGCTTGTAAGGCTGATGCCGGCAAAAGGTGTCCAGCGCACCTCAACTGACGTGCGTCGCCAGCCAATCCCGCCAGTCTCAGAACTGCCGTAGATTTCCACAACTTGCTGCCCGCTACGTTGTTCGATTTGCTTGGCGGCCTCGGCTGATAGGGAACCGCCGGAACTAAAAATTGCCGTTAAGCGGGCAATGTCATCCCACGCTGTCAGTTCATCCAGCCTTTTCAACTGGGCGGGGCTGGCAACCCAACAGGCCGCCTTTGCCGCCACGGCTTTACACAGGGGTTCGGGGCTCAGGTACATCTGGCTATAAAAACAACGGCCACTCGCCAACGGCCATAACAGCCTGAATAATAAGCCGTAAATATGCTGATGGCTGACCGTCGCCACAACCACGGATTCCCCCAGCATTGCGCCCCATTGCCGTTCCAGTGTGTCCACTTCACGTTGCAGCTGCATCAAGTCCTTAACAATAGCCTTAGGTTCGCCACTGGAGCCTGAGGTATAAATTATCAACTGCATTTTAGCCAAATCCAAAGGCATCAGTTGATCCGGTGCAGCGGCCAAAGTTTGCAGCGTTATTTCCCGCCCTTGCCATTCACCCAACAATTGGCAGCCTTGCTTAAGCAACCTTTCGGCGGTTGTTGGCTGGTTATTGCCCGGAATCCAAACCTGTTTGCCAGCGTGCATCAGCGCATACAGCAGCACCGCAAAGGGATAGGACGCGTCGTAATACAGCGCATAGTGCTGTTGCGCCTGTGCCCGCAATGCCATGACATGGCGGGCAACATCAGCGTAAAATTTTTGCCGGTTTATCAGTTGCCCTGCATGCACAGCGACAATGCGTTCGCGCTGTCCAGGCAGCGCACAGTGGGCAAGAGACATCGGTTCAACGTGCATGTTCTTGAGTCCTGATCCGTACCCAATACTCGCCTGCCATTAACAAGCCCATTAGCACATAGGCAATCAGCCCATTGTACAAGCTCCACCAGGCAAAACTGCCCCAGACTGCCGTAGTAGCCGCCACCAGGCCATTCAAAAGAAAAAACACACACCAGACTTGCGTCACTTTCCGGGTGTAAAGCACGCCTTTCAGCGGCAAATCGGGGTGTTGGATACGTGCCAGACGCTCAATGACAGGCGGGGGGAAATACAGGCTGGAGGTAAAAATAGCCAGTAAGCCGAGGTTTATCAGTACAGGATAAAAACGCAACGTGACCAGACTGTTGCTCTCTATTGCAAAACCGCAATATAAGACGGCCGCCACAAGCAACCACTGGCTATTTGTGGCGGAAGCCTTGCCCGTCAAAAAACGGGCAAGCAACAACACCACTAAAACAGCCGCAATTTGCCAAGGTGCCAAGTAATGGATGCCAAAATACACGACCAAAGGATAGAGCAGCGTGAATACACCAATCACGCTATAAATAAACCTGCGCATCACTCACTTATCAATTTATCGACCGCATCCACCACGTCATTGATTGTGCGTGCATTTTTAAAATCTTGGGGCTTAACCGCCTTGCCCGTCATTTCTTTCAGCCTAACAATCATGTCGACCGCATCAATACTGTCAAAATCCAGATCTTCGTAAAGGCGGGCTTCCAAGGTCACCTCATCCATGTCAATTTCGAACATCTCCTGCATAATCTCTTTAATGATCTGGAGAATCTCATCGCGACTTTTCATACCGTCCTCAGTTCCGTTCAGATTCAATAAACTCAGCCAACGATGCGACCGAGGCGAAAATTTTCACCACATCGTCTTTTTCCGCATCGATCCGGACATTATATTTTTTTCTGATCGCCAACCCCAGCTCCAACGCATCAATTGAATCAAGCCCCAAGCCCCCATTAAACAAGGCTTCCTGGCTGTCTATCGTGTCAACACTTATATCCTCTAAATCCAGCGATTCAATAATCAATTGCTTTAATTCATTTTCCAAACGACTCATAGTGTTCTCTTTGTTGGCTAAAATAATCCTGTAAATGGCGGTTAAAACGCCGGACAGCCAGCGACCTGACCAGTATCGCCTGAAAATCGTCCAGCACCATATCTTCCCCAACAGTCATCGCTAAATGAAAACGGCGTTCCGGAATTTGGTACCATTTTTCAGCTTTGGTAAGCGTACTGGGGGCACAAGTCAGCGTGACTGGCGTGACTGTGGCATTGGCTTTTAAGGCAATGGCCGCCGCGCCACGTTGAAATTTGTAAGGTTTGCCCTGAATTGAGCGGGTGCCTTCGGGGAAAATGATCATCGTGCCACCGTTCTGTAAGCAAGCGACACAGTCATCGATCATTTTTTCCGGATCGCCATTGCTGATATAACCTGCATTGACAATAGGCCCCCTGGTGAAAGGATTGTGCCATAAGGCCTCTTTGACAATGCAGTTCGCCGCCGGAATCCGGCTGATCAGGAAAACAATGTCAATCAACGTCGGGTGATTGGCGACAATCAGTTGGCCAGGACGGTTGAGTTTTTCCAGGCCGTTAATCTCATAGGTCATAATGCCAATGCGGTGCATTAGCCCTATAAAAAAGAAAAAGCTGTAATGCACACATTTTTGTGAACGTAGCCTTTTTTGCGTCCGGTCGCCCGGAATAACGCCCAACAACGGGAACACGGCAATCCATAGCAAGAAACCGCCAAGGCCAAAAACACTAAAGCTCAGTCCGGTTGCGGCCAAACGCCAGTAATAATTAATCCGCTTGAACATTTTTTTTCCAGTGCCAGCTGTGCCGGGGTGTCTTGAGTACCAGCCGGGCCGAAGATCCGGCCAAAAAACGGGTGAAGGCCTCCAGTTGCACAGGTTGTTCACCATCATCGCCGGTCATTGCCGATAATGACAATGCCATCCCCTGCCCCGCACCTGTTTTAGCAAGGCATAAAGCCAGTGCACAACATTTATCCGTCGATAATTTAAACGGCGCAGCGGGATAAAAAGCCACCAACGGTTCATCATAAAACACTAGCAACACCTGCTCCGCGCCTTCCTGCAATAGCCCTAATGCCTCAATAAACCCAGCAGCCAAACCTTCCTCGCCAGGCGCGACCACCGTGCATTGCAGTTTATTTCCCCAAACCATGGAAAACAACCCGGCAATGGCATTGTGTACTGACAGGCTAAAGGCGGTTGGGGAAATTTCTTCCCCTGTCGCCAGCATTTCCATCATGCCGAAGGATTTACCCAACTCGCCGTGCGTGGAACTGAAAACCATCGGCAAAAAGTGGCCGTCATCGAGGCATTGGTTGGCTGCACAGAACACTGTTTTAGCTAATGGGGTCAATCGACGTTTTAGCAGGCTTGGCACTTTTGCCAGCAAGGCGTTCTGGTTGGCCGGCCCCTGTCCCGCATCAGCGTGTAATGGCGGCCAAACTGCCCATTTTTGTAAAATGAAATTTTGCGGCATGGTGTGGGTTTAATTTGCTGAAATTAGCCTAAGCTTTTATCGCGGTTTTGTCACAAACGGTAATAATTGAACCATGCTCGCTATAGAAAACAAAAATGTCCACTCATCGGCAATTCCACCTTATTCTAATAGGCTAATTTAACTGCCAATAACAAACCTGACCGCATCCAAACGCAATTGCGCCGCTTGGATATTCTCATGTGCCAGCATCGTAAAATCTTTTAACTGCTCGATTTCCTCGGTTTTTATCGCCGGATTGAGTTTTTTCAGCCTGACCAAGCGCTTTATTTCCGCGCTTAACGATTCCAACATAGCCGCCGTGGCCTCCGCTAATATCGCCTGCATGGCCGCGCGGGCTTGTTGTTCCGAATAATTTAGCAATTTAAGCATATACGGGCGCTGACTGCTTAGGAAAGCTGTAATCTTGTACTTATCAAACGTGGTGCCGGATTCAATCAGGCTGTCGTGCGCAAATAGCAACGAGACATCTTTCTGGTGCTGGTCTATCACAATTCTGATTGGCGTAGGCGGCAAAAACCGGCCAATTTGCAATTGGGCAGGTGCGCTGCATTCAACAACAAAAAGGCATTCCAGCAAAAATTGCCCCACTTTCAAATTGGGATGCCTAATGACGCTGATGGCCGCATTGCCAGTTTCACTGCCTCGGACCAGCTCCATCGACGCCGTCACCATCGGATGCTCAACGGTCAAAAACTGCATGTCTTCGCGGGCCAAGCCGGTCTCGCGGCTGACAGTCACCGTCATGCCGTCTTCGGAAAGGTTGGGGAAATGGCTGACCCGCATGTGGTCGCCAGGGCGGATGATAAAACAATCCGGCGAATGGAATTCAGTCTCCACTCCGTAGCATTCAAACAGGTCTTCCATATACGGCCACAAGCGGCCGTCATTTTCATACGCATTAAGCTGGTCGATCAACTGGTTGGCAATGTCCTTGCGGCAAGAATTCAATTCCAACAACTGGTCACGACCATTATGCAGTTGGGTTTCCAGTTCGGCGCCGAGCACTTGGGTTTTGGCAATGAACGCATCAAAACCCTTGGCATCCTTGCTTTCCAACAAGTCCAGCAACTCATCATGCAGCCTGTCCGCCACGCCTTGCGCCGCCGAGCAATTATGGCGGAAGGCATCAAGTCCTTGGTCATACCAACGGTACAACAAGGCTTGTTCGCTATGCTCAAGATAAGGCACATGAATTTGGATGACATGCTTTTGACCGATACGGTCAAGACGGCCAATACGTTGTTGCAGCAAATCCGGATTGATCGGCAGGTCAAATAAAATCAGGTGATGGACGAATTGGAAATTGCGCCCTTCACTGCCGATTTCAGAGCAAATCAACACCCTTGCGTTGCTTTCTTGGTCGGCAAAATAGGCGGCGGCACGGTCTCGCTCGATAATTGACATGCCCTCATGGAACACCGCCGAAGCAATACCGGCACGGTTTTTTAGGGCTTGCTCCAAAGCGATGGCAGTTTGCGCCTGTTTGCAGATCAACAAGGCTTTATCGCCATGGATGGTGTGTATGCCGGAAACCTGCCCGGAGCTGGTTCGGCGTTGGCCGGACAACTGTTTGATTTTATCGACCAGCCACAAATAACGCGGGTCTTGTTGCCAGTCGTCAGTGTTTGCCTGGCCTGCCAACGCATAAGCGGAGCATTCGCGTTCGGGGAAACCTTTAACGGTTTGCCTTGAATTCCTGAACAAAATCCTGCCGGTGCCGTGGTGGTCGAGCAATATCTTAATCAAAGCGTCACGTGCCGCCGCCGAGTTTTCCGGATCATCCAATTGCTTCAGCAAATTGCTGACGTTGTCGTCTTTTAGCAGACCTGCCAACAGGCTGACCGTTTCGGGATCCAAGGCTTTATCAGCCAACAAATGTTTGGCGGCATTAGCAACGGGTTCAAACTGGCGCTCTTCTTCCAAAAAGGCGGCAAAACTGTAAAAGCGGTCGGGATCAAGCAACCGTAACCGCGCAAAATGGCTTTCCTTGCCTAATTGTTCAGGGGTGGCGGTAAGCAGGATTAAGCTTGGCGCCAGTTGGGCGAGCTGTTCGACAAACAAGTAGTCAGGGCTGGCCGCTTGTTCGCTCCACTGCAAATGGTGCGCTTCATCGACAATGACCATATCCCAGCCAGCATCCAATGCTTGCTGTTGGCGGCTTGGATAACGGGTAAAAAAGTTCTGGCTACACAGCACCAATTGTTCGGTCAGAAACGGGTTTACCTTGTCCGCCTCGGTGTCTGTATCATCTTCCATGCCATCTGCGCCCATTTCATCCAGACAACGGGCTTCATCAAAAATACTGAACCGCAGGTTAAAACGCCGGAGCATTTCCACCAACCACTGATGCAATAGCGTTTCAGGCACAATAATCAGCACACGGTTGGTCAGGCCATTAATCAACCGGTGATGCAAAATTAGCCCGGCTTCGATGGTTTTGCCCAAGCCCACTTCATCGGCCAGCATAATTCTGGGCGCGGCACGGTTGGCGGCTTCATGGGCAATAAACACTTGGTGCGGGATCAACGAAGTGCGCCCGCCGAGCAACCCCTTAACGGGTAATTGATGGTGCTGTTGCAGCCGGAGCCAAGTTTGGTAGCGCAGCAAAAACCAGGCACTGGGGTCAATTTGGCCGGTGAACAAGCGGTCTTGGGGTTTGTTGAATTGGCTATGGTGGTTGATTTCAACTTCTTCAAGCGTGACCTCCCTGCCCTGCGCGTTTTTGCAAATATAAGTGACCAAGCCGTTCTGTTCGGACAGACGGATGACCGTCAATTTTTCTTCGTCGACTGATTCGATGACATCGCCCGCGGAAAAGACCACCCGCGTTAAAGGCGCGTTGTCGCGGGCATAAATCCTCCGCTCATCGCAAGCAAGATAAAGCACGGTGACACGGTTGAAACTGACATCGAGGATCAGGCCTAAACCGAGTTCGGACTCGGTGTTGCTGATCCAGCGTTGGCCGGGGATAAAAGATTCCATGTAGATATTTTCTGAAGGGTATAAGGTTAAACAGGATAAAACTAAAGTAGGTTGGGGGTGAGCAATGGCACTGTGCAAAACTTTTTGTTGGGGTTCGCCAGCTCACCCCCAACCTACCTAATTGTCGTAATATGTGGCTTAATTTTTAATGCCCGTCCCTTTATGCAACAGGTACAAACTAAACAAGGTCAAGACCATGATAAAACCGCCGGTCATGAGATAAGCCAGCTGAATATCAATATCAGAGACGCCAATAAAGCCGTAGCGGAACGCATTAATCATGTACAAAATCGGGTTGGCTATGGAAATGGTTTGCCAAATGGCCGGCAACATAGTGACCGAATAAAACACCCCGCCCAAATAACTTAGCGGGGTCAGCACAAAATTGGGGATGATGGAAATGTCGTCGAAACTTTCGGCAAGCAAAGCATTGATAAAACCGGCCAACGCAAATAAGGCAGCCGTCAAAAACGCCACCGACAAGGTGATCCACCAATTCTGCACGGCGACATCATCAAACACCCGTGCTATCAAACCGACCACAAAACCAACCAGTAAACCGCGCACAACGCCACCGCTGACATAACCTGCCAAAATCACCCAATTGGGTACCGGTGCCACCAGCAACTCTTCAATATTATGTTGGAATTTGGTCGAATAAAATGAGGACACGACATTAGCGTAAGAATGGCTGATAACCGACATCAGAATCACGCCTGGAACGATATAGTCCATATAACTGGCACCGTTGATAGTGCCGATCCGGTCCCCTATCAATTTGCCAAAAATTAAAAAGTACAGCGCGGTGGTGATGGCGGGCGGCAATAGGGTTTGTGGCCAGATACGGATAAACCGGAAAATTTCCTTGACAACAATCGTTCTAAAAGCAATTGAATGGTTCATTGTTTAGCCCCCGCCGATTTTGTTTCCACCAAATCCATAAACAATTGTTCCAAGCGGTTGGTCTTGTTTTTAAGGCTGATAACGTTGATATTGCGTTGCGTCAGTTCGCCAAATAATTTATTCAGCCCGCTTTCTTTAGGTACGGCGACATTCAGCACCTTATCCGCAACCAATTCAAGCTGATAACCATCGATAACCGGTACGGCCGTCAGTGGCTGCGCCAAATCCAGCACGAAATGGTCAACATGCAGCCGAGCCAATAAGCCCGCCATATCAGAATTTTCGACAATCTGGCCCTGGTCAATAATGGCGATATTACGGCATAGGCTTTCAGCCTCTTCCAGATAATGGGTCGTCAAAATAATGGTCGTACCCTGTTGGTTGACTTGTTGCATCATTTTCCACATGGAACGGCGGATTTCAATATCAACGCCCGCCGTCGGCTCATCCAAAATAAGCAATTTAGGTGCATGCACCATCGCCCTGGCAATCATCACCCGGCGCTTCATCCCGCCCGACAAACGTCTGGAAACCGTATCGCGTTTGTCCCACAATTCCATTTGCTTAAGGCAGTGTTCCGTCCGTTGTAACGCCAATTTACGGGGCGTACCGTAATAACCGGCCTGATTGAGCAAAATATTTTTGACGGTGTCAAACTGGTTAAAATTGACTTCCTGAGGCACTAGGCCTATGCAGCTTTTAGCCTGAGTCCGTTCACGTTGCAAATCGTGGCCAAACACACTCACTGTCCCGCTCGTGGGGTTGACTAATGAACTGATAATACCGATAGCCGTTGATTTGCCCGCACCATTAGGCCCAAGTAACGCAAAAAAATCACCGGCCCCAACATCAAGGTCAATACCCTTTAAGGCTTCAAAACCATTATTGTAAGTTTTTCTAAGATTACGAAGAGATAATGCTTTCATGCTGAAACTAACACTTAACGGGCGCCTTTAAATAAGTTAAATTAGCGGCTGCATCCATTTGGGATTATTTAAAATGGAGCGCTGAAACCGCGTGATTTTATCAGAAACTAACACGCTTCGTAGACAAAACTGGATAGCCTGTGCAAAAGATTACCCCTGAAGTTGTAGCCGCTGTAGATTTGGGCTCTAACAGTTTCCACATGATCGTCTGTAGCCTGACAGAGGGTAAATTAAAAACGCTGGACCAACTTAAAGAAATGGTTAGGTTAGCATCAGGGCTCGATAGCCGGAACATACTTGATGAACCTACCCAACAACGGGCGTTAGCCTGTCTGGAGCGGTTTGGCCAACGCATCCGCAACTTTCCGCCTGGCAGTGTCCGCGTGGTCGGCACCAACACCTTGCGTACCGCTAAAAACTCCCAACAGTTTTTACTTAAGGCCGAACAAGCCTTAAACCACCCTATCCACATCATTTCCGGCATAGAAGAGGCACGGTTGATCTACATGGGTGTCGCCTTCAGTCTCGGCAGCAATGCAAACCGCCGCTTGGTTATGGATATAGGGGGCGGCAGCACTGAATATATCATCGGCACCGGTGACACGCCAAAAGAAAAAGAAAGTTTATACATGGGTTGTGTGTCCGTCAGTAACCGCTTTTTTCCGGAGGGCAAACTGTCCAAAGTTGCCTTTACGCGGGCCACCTTATTTGCTGAACAGGAACTGGAACCTTTCCAACAAAAATTCCAGCAAGGCAACTGGGATGAAGCTATTGGCGCATCCGGCAGCCTACGGGCAATTGCCAAAGTCTTACAAGCTAAAAACTGGAGCAATAACGGCATTACCCGCAGTGGCCTTGACCAACTGGTGGGTTATCTCACTAATTGCAGCCATATCAATGAAATTAACCTGCCCGATCTCGACCCTGAACGTCTGCCGGTGTTTACAGGGGGGGTGGCAATCGCCTACGCCACCTTTAAAAGCTTGGGTATCGAGCAAATGACGGTATCGGACGGGGCTTTAAGGGAAGGTTTGATCCAGGATTTGCTAGGCCGTATTTATAACCACGATGTCCGCTCCGAAACTGTCCAAGCGCTTGCTACCCGTTATCATACCGACAAAGCACACGCCGCACGCCTCGACCAAACCGTTATGATGCTGCTGGAACAAGTACGCGAGAGCAACAGCCTGCTTGATAACGAAGCGAGCGAACAGTTTTTAAGCTGGGCCGCCCAATTGCATGAAATAGGCCGCGACATTGCCCACGGCCAATACCACAAACACAGTGCCTATATTATCGAAAACGGCGATTTGGCCGGCTTTTCACATCAAGACCAAGTGCTGCTGGCAACGCTGATAAGGGCGCATCGGCGTAAGTTTTCCCGCTCACGCTTCCAAAACTTACCTGCACCTTGGGACAAACAAGCCCCTTATTTGGCGATAATGCTCCGGCTAGCCGTGTTGCTGCACCGCAACCGCCATGAAGACGAATTGCCACACTTTACAATTCAGTTGGTAAGGTCAAAAGTCACGTTGCAGTTTCCAGACAATTGGCTGAACCAATCCCCCTTAACGCACGCCGATTTGATTCTGGAGGCCGGTTACCTTAAATCGGCTGGCTTTACCCTGAACTTTGCTTGACTGGAGCCATGATATTTTTATTACGCCTCTTGCGCTACAGCCTGTTAGCGGTATTGATATTATGCGTAATGATCGTTTTTTTTGGTATCAGCGACACGCCCGACATTAAATTGGGCTGGTCGTTAAGCCACAGTGATATTGACCGGGCAAAAAAAATCCTTCATGAGGGCTCCAAAACCCGTCCCGATGAAATTGGCACCATAGAACTCAGCAAAGATGACCTTAATCTTGCCGCCAATTATCTGTTAAACCGCTACAGTAAAAGCGCCGTAGACATATCGCTAAAAAAAAACCAGTTAAAATTCACCGCCACTACAACGTTGCCTAAAAACAGCTTGGGCAAATATTTAAATGTCACCATTGCTTTTGGTAATGTAGAAGGCAAACGGCTCCCTACAATCACCAAGTTTAAGGCAGGTAAATTGCTACTTCCGTCAAGCTTGGCGGCTGTGGCAATTAATTATTTTATCCGCCATTCCTCGCTAAACGATTATTTTTTGCTCGCCACCCGCCCCATTAAAACCGTTAAAATTGAGCCTGAAAAATTAACCCTCACTTATTTTTCCAATATAGAAACCTTAATCCAGGCCCACACGCTTCTGACCCAAAGCAATGATAGCCCTACCTTAAACATTTATCAGGAGAAACTGGCTGATATTATTGCCCACCATGATCCAAGCTGGCGTTTATCTCTAGCAGACTTACTAAAGCCGCTGTTTGAACTGGCCTATCAGCGCTCTACCCTAGACACCGCTATCGAAGAAAACAGACTGGTTATTTTTACCGTCAATGACTACGTCAATAAAAATGAAACGAGAAGATTTTGGTCATTGCCTGCTAAAAAACCGGCGAACCGCAAATACTATCCAGCTTTTTTGTACAAACGGACAGATTTAGCGCAACATTTTATCGGCTCGGCGGCACTTACCGCTTCTATCAGCGGCGAAATTTCTGACTTGGCCGGGGTAGAAAAAGAGTTGAGCGATGCCCAAGGCGGCAGCGGTTTTAGCTTTATTGATTTAACGGCAGATAAGGCAGGCACCCGTTTTGGTGATTTGGCAACCGCATCGCCGGAAACCGCCCGTAAAATACAACAGGCAATGTCCCAAATAAAAAGCTACAGTGATTTCATGCCCGATCCTAGGGATCTACCCGAACACATGAATGAGGCGGAGTTTAAAAGCCGGTACGGATCGCCTAACAGCCCAACTTATCAGGCATTGGCCCAACAGATTGATGCGCGGATAGCGGCCATACCGATGTACCGGCTAGATTGAGGGGAAAGTTTAAATGTGGGTCACTTGGACAAATCAAACTCTTTGTCCGCCCCTGGACAACGGATTATTAGGTGTTTGCAAATTATTTAAAACTGGGCTCAAAATCCTAGAATTACTGTTTATTCGGGGGTATGGAAAGCCCTAAGTTTATTAATGACCAACGCTTGCACTTGTTCTGACAAATCCTGTTGCCCGCTATAAAAACTGGCGGCATCGGTTTCTCTGCGTAGCCAGGTAAATTGGCGTTTGGCCAGTTGCCGGGTGGCAACAATGGCTTTTTCTGTCATGGTTTCAAGATCATACTCACCTTGCAGATAAGACCAGGCTTGCCGGTAACCGACCGCCCTGATAGCAGGCATTTTTTCGTTTAGATCACCCCGGTCGTAGAGATGCTGGACTTCTTCGATAAAACCTTGGGCCAGCATGGCCCGGAAACGCTGGGCGATGATGTCGTGTAAAATTTTCCGGTCTGGCGGGGCAATAATCAATTTGATAGCTTGATACGGTAATGCTTGCGGCTGTGTGGCAGTAAAAAATGAGGTTAAGGGTTGTCCGCTGATTTCATGCACTTCCAATGCCCGCTGGACACGCTGCGGGTCATTTGGATGGATTCGCGCCGCCGCTTCAGGGTCTACCGCTGCAAGCCGTCGATGGAGCGCCTCTTTACCTAGATTTTCCAATTCTAAATCCAACTTGGCCCTAATAGCCGGATCGGCTTCCGGTAAGGCGGCAAGCCCTCCGGTTAGCGCATTAAAGTAAAGCATGGTGCCACCGACCAAAATGGGAATCTTCCCCCGCTGGCTTATCTCAGCCATTAACGCCAGCGCCCGTGTCCTGAATTGGCCGGTGGAAAAAGCTTCTGACGGGTCGAGTATATCCAGAAGATGATGGGGAATACCACCCCGCTCTGCCAGCGTGGGTTTGGCAGTGCCTATGTCCATGCCTTTATAGACCAATGCCGAATCGACGCTGATAATTTCGCCGTCAAGGGCTTGGGCAAGTTGTACGGCCAACGCGGTTTTGCCTGAGGCGGTCGGCCCCATTAAGAAGATAGCGGGTGGTGGTTGTGTATGTTTCATTGTCCACGCAAAAAGAATTTATCAAGATCATTCATCGACAGCGTTATCCAAGTCGGACGCCCGTGGTTGCATTGGCCTATCCTTTCGGTTTGCTCCATTTCACGCAATAAGGCGTTCATTTCTTCCAAGCTTAACCGACGATGCGCACGCACCGCACCATGGCACGCCATTGTCGCCAGCAACTGGTTGGTTTGTTCCTGGATACGCTGGCTCATGCCGTGTTCAGACAAATCTGCAAGGACATCACGCAATAAAGTTTCCACATCGGTATCACGCAATAACGCAGGCACCGAACGCAAGATAACCGTCTCTGGCCCGGCACGGCTGACCTCAAACCCTAGGCCATGAAAAAACGCATGTTCTTGTTCGGCCAAATCTGCCTCAATCGCGGTGACAGTCAGTTTAATAGGCAACAGCAAAGGCTGGCTGGGCACATTACCTTGCTGGTAGTGTAGCTTTAAACGCTCATAGGTCACCCGTTCATGCGCCGCATGGGCATCGACTAGGATTATGCCCGTGCGCGTTTCAGACAAGATAAAGACACTATGCAGATGGGCGATGGCATAGCCTAAAGGCGGAAAATCCGCAGGCTGTGAAACGGGTAAACTTGCCGGTTCGGGGTGCAATGTCGCGTAGGCACGGAGCTGTTCTTCCACCTGCAAAGGCAAGGCAGTCTGTTGTGGCGTCCATGCGCCACCATAAGAAGAAACCGGTTTAGCGGCGGCAACTGGTTGCAGCTGGATTGGCGTTAATAATTCTATTGATGAGTGAGTGGCTATTGGCTGGTCGCCTGGGCGCAAATCAGCCAGCGACCGATGCAGGGCGCTAAACAAAAAGTCATGCACCAAACGCCCTTCCCTGAACCTGACTTCAAGTTTTGCCGGATGGGCATTCACATCAACCAGTGCAGGGTCTAGCGTCAGATACAATACAAACACCGGATGCCTGCCATGGAACAGTACGTCCTGAAACGCCTGCTTAACCGCATGGGCAACCAGTTTGTCTTTAACCAACCGGTTGTTGACATAAAAAAATTGCATATCTTGTTGGCTGCGTGAAAATGTCGGCAGCCCGACCCAGCCGTTCAACTGTAAACCTGAAGCCGCAAAATCGATGGTCACAGAACTGTCAATAAAGGCTGGCCCACAAATGCTGGCGACCCGTTGTTCCTGATCCTTCGAAGATTCGGCTGGCCTTAAATTCAGCACTTCTTTTTGATTGTGGGTGAGCGTAAAGCCAATATCGAAACGGCTTAGCGCCATGCGTTTGACCAAGGTTTCAATATGGGTGAATTCGGTTTTTTCGGATTTTAAAAATTTGCGGCGGGCGGGCGTGTTGTAAAACAGGTCACGGACATCAACGGTAGTGCCTTGCGGATGCGGATCGGGCTGGGGAACAAAGTTTTTTTCAGTGCCATCAGCATCAACACACCAAGCACACTCTGCATCAGTGACACGGGAAATCAAGGTGAGCCGTGCCACGGAACTGATGCTGGGCAAGGCCTCGCCGCGAAAGCCCATGCTGGCAACGTGCTCAAGGTCTGCTAGCGTGGCGATTTTGCTGGTGGCATGGCGTGATAACGCTAACGGCAAATCTTCTTTGACGATACCACAGCCATCATCCCTTATTTTTATCCGCCGTGTGCCGCCTTGCTCTATATCAATAATTACGTGCATCGCACCGGCATCAAAACAGTTTTCAACCAGTTCCTTAACAATGGAGGCAGGTCTTTCAACCACTTCGCCTGCGGCGATTTGATTGACAAGTTGGGTGGGCAGGGAGTGGATACGCATCGGACAATCTGGAACAAATAGCGTATTTTATCTGACTGGCCGAAAAATAACTTGCCCAAATCACTATTCGGTCAAACTCGACCTTATAAGTCAGTCAGGGTCAGCAAGTGCTGCAAACCACCCGATTACGGCCGGTATTTTTGGCCTGATAAAGGGCGGCATCGGCCTTTCCGATCAATTCTGTGCTCGATACGGCAGCATTATGAGGAATCGTAGCTACGCCAAACGACGCAGTAATTGGTATGTCTCGAATGTCAAATTGCGGGGGATGCTCTGCGACGGCTTGTCGTAATTGCTCCGCACGTTCGCAGGCCACTTCCAAGGATGTATTCGGTAAAACCAGAAAGAATTCCTCGCCGCCATAACGGCAGGCGATATCGCTGCAACGGGCATAGTCCTTCATGATGCTAGCAAAATGCCTCAGCACTTCGTCACCCGCAAGATGTCCGTAACAATCATTGACGGCCTTGAAATGATCAATATCGGTCATGATCACACTCACTGCTCCGCCCGTCCTTTCCGCTTGCTTAAGTTCCCGTTCCAGATTTTCAATTAAGAATAAACGGTTGTATAGCCCAGTCAGCGGATCATGTATCGCCTGTTCCTGCAATTTAGCTTGTAATGCCATGATTTCGTGTTCGATACGCAGTTTTTCGGTGATGTCCTGCCATACGGAAATCAAGGCTGGTTTGCCATTAATGTCGACAGGCGTGCTACCGGCGATTTCGACGGTAATGATTTGTCCATTTTTGCGCCGGACATTGGCGGAAAAGGTGGTTTGCGGGAAATTGCCGTCCACGTCCTGTTCGCCGAACTTGCTAACCAAGGTCTGATCGTTTTCCGAAGTGATGTCCATAGGGCCAGTTGCAGGATTTCTTCGATGCCATAGCCAATGATTTCGGCAAATTTGGGATTGGTGTAATGGAAACGGTTTTCAACCAGCAAGGTGATACCCACCATAGCAGTGGTGCAACCAACCGTCAGCACATCGCCAAACTGGCGTTTGATTGCCGATGACAATAAGGTTCTGTCATAACTGGCCGAGCAAAAGAAAATCATAAATGCCATGTCGGGCATGCACAAATCATCATATAGCTCTTGCACAGCTTGTGCCGGTTCCTGGGCAGACGATCGGGCGTATCACGTTATCCGCAGATCGCTAGGGCTATCATACATGGTATGTCATAGGGCTTAATTCGATTACGGCCAACGTGTCATCTGGACAAACATATTCAAGAAGCCGGAGCCACCCAGGCTTATCCATGAGCAAACCGGTTATTTTGTCGGAAAAGATTTTGCCACAACCCATTTTCTGCAACGCACCGGTTTGGGAAAAAAGATTCGGGCCGGTACTGCTGCATACATAGCCAATTCGGTGGAGGGTCATATTTATAGGGACATAGTAAGTTTGCAATACATAAAGCTAGCACAGAGCATGGCTAAACACATTATAATTTCGGTACAAGAACCAATCTGTAAAACAAGTAATCTGATTAAATTTAGTGGGTAATGGGTCGGAGGTGTTTTGTAACGGTTTACAACAACTTTACAGAGCGAATGCTTCTAAAACGTAATGGCAAATTTTACACAGCCAATGCGCGGCGCGTCCTTGGCTGATCCGTTAGACTTGATGACACCACCTTGGCCAAACCGCCAACCACCAACCACCAACCACCAACCACCAAAAAGTTTGGGTTGCTCCTGATAAACGACAATCTATTCAAGAAAAAGTCCAAGCATTTTAGGATTAATGTTTGTCGGCTTCAGCCCATTCACCACCCCACCAATCCGTTAGTGAAAGTAAATCACCTTTAACGGTTAAGTCCATTCGATAACTGTCAGTTTCGCATACGCCAACCGCACCTAGCCTGCCCAGCCAACTCCTCATAACCACATTATCGGCAAGAACGAAGCCCCTTAGTATCTCAATGCCTTTTATGCTTGCTATCCGATCCAGCACAGCAAGTAGCATAGTCCCCAACCCCCGATGTTGATAACTGTCGATAACCACTATCCCAAATTCGGCTATTGCTGGTTGATTCTGGAGACGGATAAACCGAGCTATCCCAACGCCATAATGTTCTGCTTCATTGTGAGCAAGTGCAATCCATGCGACATGATTGTGTTGATCGATTTCTGTAAAATTATGCAATTGGGCATCGGATAGCTTTAAGATGGGAGAAAAGAAGCGGAAGTAGCGTGATTTCATGGATAAGGCCAACATGCCTTTTTGTATTATTTCTTTATCGCCAGGCCGAACAGGCCTTAAATCGACCAACTCGCCATCCCGCAATGGTAAGGTAAATTCTTTGATATTATCGACACCGCTAAAATAATTGCGATCCATTTTACTATCTGATTTAGAAATTATCTTCAATAACAACGTACTGAGAGTACGCCGCACTCTATAGGAAGCTAGGCAAAGCCACAAGCCTAGATTGTAAACCTGAACTTCAAAACCACCAACGTGCGGCACATCTTTTCAATAATCTGGATAAATCAAATAAACCTGAAAAATTACAAAAAACTAAAAACGGACTATTGGAGCAACAACATGGCGAACAGCTGGACTTTGGAACGGTGCAAAAAACAGACTCCCTTATAGGTCGAATCTTTTTAATTATGTATCAAGCTAAAGTTTTGGGTATTTGCTTGTTATAATGTTGCAGTTTTATAACTATATCAATTCTGTTCGAGAGATTTCATGATTCAAGGTAGTATCGTAGCGTTAGTGACACCGATGGATGAAAGCGGTGCAGTCGACCAGGAAAGCCTGAAAAAACTGGTTCACTTTCATATTGAACAAGGCACCGATGCGCTAGTCGCTGTCGGCACAACCGGCGAATCGGCAACGTTGGATGAAGACGAGCACTGCGCTGTCATCA
The DNA here is from genome assembly GCA_028712695.1 of Methylovulum sp. GTDB lineage: Bacteria > Pseudomonadota > Gammaproteobacteria > Methylococcales > Methylomonadaceae > Methylovulum. The sequence goes on from JAQTQZ010000004.1 coordinate 120,723, forward strand.
AAGCGATTGTTGATTATGCCGCTGGTAAGATCCCTGTTATTGCCGGTACTGGCGCCAACTCAACCACTGAAGCCATTAATCTGACCCGCCGGGCTAAAGAGGCCGGTGCCGATGCCTGCTTAATCGTCACACCTTACTATAATAAGCCAACCCAACAAGGCTTATATCTGCACCACAAAGCGATTAACGATGCCGTTGATATTCCACAGATTTTATACAATGTGCCAGGCCGCACCGCCTGCGACATGCTGCCGGAAACCATCGGCCGCCTGGCGCAATTAAACAATATTGTGGGTGTTAAGGAAGCGACTGGTGATTTGTCCAGAGTCAAGCAAATCCGCGACTTAACCAGCAATGCTTTCGCGATTTATACAGGAGACGATGCAACCAGCCGTGAATTTTGCCTGTTAGGCGGAAACGGCACAATTACCGTCACCGGCAATGTGGCGCCCAAATTGGTCCATGACATGATTAGTGCCGCGATGGCTGGCGATAACGAAACCGCGCTGGCAATTGACAGCAAATTGGCCGCATTGCATAAAATGCTATTTATCCAATCCAATCCTATTCCGGTTAAATGGGCAGTCGCCGAAATGGGTCTGATGGGCAAAGGCATACGCTTACCCTTAACATGGTTGACCGAAGATTGTTTTGATGCCGTGCGTGCTGCGATGCGCCAAGCGGGTGTTATTTAAACGCCATGAAAAAAACCAACCTGCTTATAGCCCTAATTGGAACAACCGCACTGCTCAATTTGACGGCCTGTACCTATATCAAGAACCTGTTTCCTGATAAGGAAAAAGACTACCAGTTCACCACAGAAATCCCAGAACTTGTTTTACCCGCTAATTTAGGTAAAGACACCCCGTTAAAAATGCCGGTAAAGACAGTATCACCCTCGACTACTGTCGATAAGGCCGCTGCTACGTCAGCCGAAACAACAGCTGGCAGCCTTTCTGTTGATAACCCTGCCACCGACCCAACATCAGTGACTGATAGCCAACCGGTTGAATCTGGAATCGCTATCACGGCGTTCCCGGACGAACCGTCTATTGTTGAGACACCTATCGATAATACCGATAACGCACCGGAAGCCGACGCCAAAACGCCGATAACAAAGCCTGAGCCGATCACCATTGAGCGGCTTAAAGCAGCGGATGGCAACGCCCAATTGCGCCTTGGCGAGCCATTGGATCAAGCTTGGCGTACTGTTGACAAAGCCCTAAGCCGCAAAGCAATCGAGATTACGAACCGTGACAAACAAGCAAATGCGTTCACTGTCCAGTATGACCCGAATGAAAAACAACTTGAAGACGGTTCATTATGGGACGAAGCGCTATTCATATTCGGTGGGTTTCAAGACAATGAAAAAGAATTTTTTGTCAAGTTAATAGACAGCTCGACAGACACCAAACAACAAACCGATATTGTCATTCTCGATAAGACACAACAGCCGTCTACTGACACACGGGCGCTAAGCTTATTGGACCTTTTACAAAAAACTATCGAAACCGATTTTGCCAAATAACGGGGCACAGGCTTTAGCGGATTATTGCCGACCATTTATAAACCCAGCGCAGCACGGCAAACCCAGTTGCAAAGCGCCGGATACAGCTAGCCCCAATTAAACACCACTCTCTTAGCCCTTATGTTAAAAATCCCCGGAACCTCTGCCCTATCCAGCTTTCGTATCAACAACCTGCTATCTAAGCTACAAGCATTAGAACCGACAATCACCGCTGTTTCAGCGCAATTTATTCATTTTATCGATACGGATGTTACGCTCGACGATGGACAGAACGACTTATTAAATAGACTGCTTGCTTATGGCTCTGGACAAACTGATTTGCAAGCTGAAGGCGAACACTTATTGGTTGTGCCCCGCCCAGGCACACAAACCCCGTGGTCAAGCAAAGCGACGGAAATTGCCCAACGTTGTGGTTTGTCAGCGGTTAAACGCATAGAACGCGGCGTAGAATACCGGCTAGCAACCAGCGTGCCACTAACCTCTGCGGTAACAGCATTACTGCATGACCGCATGACCCAAATAGCGCTGCACGGCGACGCGACCCTTGATTTATTCACTCATCACGCACCTAAGCCGCTGCAAACCGTACCGATTGTTGAACAAGGCCGCGATGCCTTATTGCAAGCCAATACCAACTTGGGATTGGCACTGTCCGATGACGAAATAGATTATTTGACCACGGGCTTTCAATTCTTGGGCAGGAACCCTACCGACGTTGAATTGATGATGTTTGCCCAAGCCAACTCGGAACACTGCCGCCACAAGATTTTCAACGCCAACTGGACAATTGATGGCGTCGCACAAGCCCACACCTTGTTCAGCATGATCCGTAACACTGCCGAAAAAAGCCCGGTTGGCATTTTATCGGCCTACAGTGATAATGCCGCAGTTGCCGCCGGTTCTAAAGCGCAGGTATTTATTCGCCATCCGCAATCCGGCGAATACGGCTATGTTGAAGAAGATGCGCATTTATTGATGAAAGTTGAAACCCATAACCATCCTACCGCCATTTCCCCCTATCCGGGTGCGGCAACAGGTTCGGGCGGCGAAATACGTGATGAAGGTGCAACGGGCCGCGGTTCGGCAACAAAAGCCGGATTAACCGGCTTTTCGGTATCGCATTTAAAAATTCCGGGCTTTGTCCAGCCATGGGAAACGGATAATGGCAAACCGGAACGCATTGCTTCGGCACTGGATATTATGCTCGAAGGCCCGTTAGGCGGGGCTGCCTTTAATAATGAATTTGGCCGTCCCAATATCGCCGGTTATTTCCGCAGTTTTGAACAAGCGGTGCCTGGTTGCGACCATGCTTTTAGAGGCTATCACAAGCCCATCATGATAGCGGGTGGCATGGGCAATATCCGCCCGATGTTAGTAGAAAAACACCCTATCCCAGCGGGATCGTTGATTATTATTCTCGGCGGGCCGGCAATGCTGATCGGTTTAGGCGGTGGTGCAGCCTCGTCGCAAGCTTCAGGTACAGGCTCTGAAGCGTTGGATTTTGCCTCGGTGCAACGGGAAAATCCCGAAATGGAACGCCGTTGCCAAGAAGTCATCAATCATTGCAATGCCCTAGGTGATGACACACCGATCATTTCCATCCACGATATAGGCGCGGGTGGTTTGTCGAATGCGGTGCCAGAAATTATCCATGACTGTAATCGCGGCGGCCGTTTTGAACTGCGTAACGTGCACAACGCTGATTTGGGTATGTCCCCGATGGAAATCTGGTGCAACGAAGCCCAAGAACGCTATGTGGTCGCCATCAAACCGGAATCGTTACCGTTATTTACGGCGTTTTGCGAACGTGAACACTGCTTGTTTGCCGTCATCGGCGAGGCGACTGAAACTGAGCATCTGTTGCTTAACGACAGCTTACTGGCTAACAAACCGATTGATATTCCCATGTCGGTGCTGTTTGGCAAACCGCCAAAAATGCACCGCACCGTCGAGCATATCACCCCAAACCTCCGGTCTTTGGATGTCACTCAAATAACGCTGGCAGACGCAGTTAAGCGGGTACTGGCATTTCCCGCCGTTGCCGACAAAAGCTTTCTGATCCATATCGGCGACCGCTCCGTCACCGGCTTGGTTGCCCGCGATCAAATGGTTGGCCCTTGGCAAGTGCCGGTCGCCGACGTTGCCGTCACTGCCTCAGGATTTTATGCGTGCACTGGCGAGGCCATGGCAATGGGGGAGCGCGCACCGCTGGCGGTGATTAATGCACCCGCCTCTGGCCGTATCGCAATAGCCGAAGCGCTGACTAATCTGGCCGCAGCGCGTATCGACTCATTACAAAATATCAAATTGTCCGCTAACTGGATGGCGGCGGCAGGTTTTCCGGGCGAAGACGCCGCACTATTTGACACCGTTAAGGCAGTGGGAATGGAGTTATGCCCTGCCCTTGGCATCGCAATACCGGTTGGTAAAGACTCGTTGTCAATGAAAACTGTCTGGCAGGACCAAGATGACAACGCCGGACAAAAAACTATGACAGCGCCTTTGTCACTGATCGTGACAGCCTTTGCGCCCGTGTTGGACATCAGTAAAACCTTGACCCCGCAATTGCGTCCCGTTGCCGATAGCGTCTTGCTGCTCATCGATTTAGGCGCCGGTAAAAACCGCTTAGGCGGCTCAGTACTGGCGCAAGTCTACGGACAACTGGGTGACGACTGCCCTGATCTGGACGACCCCACACTATTAAAAGCGTTCTTCGAAGCGGTTCAAACACTGAATCACCACAACCAAATACTGGCCTACCACGACCGTTCCGATGGTGGCTTGCTGGCAACGGTTGCAGAAATGCTGTTTGCTGGCCGCCAAGGCGTTGCCTTGACGTTGGACAGTTTGGGGAGTGATACTTTTGCGGCTTTATTTAACGAGGAACTGGGCGCTGTGCTGCAAGTACGTGCCGAACATTGCGAGGCGGTAATCACCTTGTTAACCCACGCAGGTTTAGTCGATTGCGTCCATAAGATTGGTCATGTCGTCAGCGGCCAGCAACTCACCGTGAGCCATGCAGACCAGATTATTTATTCCGCAAGCCGCGCCGAACTGCAAACAACCTGGTCTGAAGTCAGCTATCGGATGCAAGCATTGCGCGACAATCCCGAATGCGCCTTACAACAATTTGAGCGTATCGCCGATGATAACGATCCCGGGCTGCAAGTTGCGCTAAGCTTTGCCATTAATGAAGACATAACAAAGCATCTGAATTCGGCAGAGCGGCCTAAAGTCGCCATTTTACGCGAACAAGGCGTTAACGGTCATGTCGAAATGGCAGCCGCTTTTGACCGGGCCGGATTTGCTAGCATTGATGTGCATATGAGCGATATTATTCATGGCCGCATCAGCTTAAGCAGTTTCACAGGCTTGGTCGCCTGTGGTGGTTTCTCTTATGGTGATGTATTGGGTGCGGGCGGTGGCTGGGCAAAGTCGATTTTGTTTAATCCCCGCGCTAGAGATGAATTCGCGGCATTTTTTGCCCGCACTGATACCTTTGGCTTGGGCGTTTGTAATGGCTGCCAAATGCTGTCAGGACTAAAAGAGATTATTCCGGGCGCCGAACATTGGCCCCGTTTTATGCGCAACACGTCCGAACAATTTGAAGCCCGGGTGGCAATGATCCAAGTACAACCCTCCGCATCTATTTTCTTCAAGGATATGGAAGGCTCAAAAATGCCGGTTGTGGTTGCGCATGGCGAAGGCCGCGCCGAATTTACTGTTGATCCGCAACTTGCTATCGATGCAGGAGCTGTGGCATTGTGTTACATCGACAATTACGGCACCCCAACCACTGCGTTTCCGGCCAACCCTAATGGCTCGCCATTAGGCATTACCGGCCTGACCACAACGGATGGGCGTTTTACTATCATGATGCCGCATCCTGAGCGTTGTTTTAGAACCTTACAAAACTCTTGGCATCCCGATAGCTGGGATGAGTATGGCGCATGGATGCGGATGTTTAGAAATGCTCGGCTATGGGTGGGTTGAAGCCCCCCTGAAATATAATGAAATGCACCTGTCAACGGGCTGGATTAACTATCCTTATAAAACAGAGTGCAAGTTTTTTAATGTCCAACCACAAAACTTTCAATGACTTATAAAAAAATCGTCAATGGATTGACTGTGCTAGGCATCTTTTTCATTTTTATCATGCCCCATGAGATCGCGGGCTTATTAATCGAGCTATTCCATTTTATGTGGGAGCTATTGGTTGAGCTGCTAGATGTTCTGTTTGAAGGGGCAGAAGTGACGCTTGACCATATCATCGAGCTTCTTTTCGAAACGGATCTACACGATACCCAGATCATCGTTTTTTATATTTTATTTGGAATTATCGGTTATGGACTCTATCGCTTCTGCCGTATAGTGCCTGGCTTTTTCCTGCGCGTACAAAGCTATCTGATAGCTTTCTGGGAATATAACAAAATACGCACCTACCTTTATTGGCGCGGACTAACTTTAATTGAGCGGATAAAACTGGTGGCAATCTGCGCCGCAGGCATTATTGGCTTTATTTTTTTAAACTTTTAACATTGCGCTATTCCTATCGGCAAAAGTGATGTGCTTAAACAGATAACCCCTGAAATAGGGTTTAAGCTTAACTTGGTACATTAGATAGAATATCGGAAACTTGAATTAGTTATTGACGTGAATCCACAATTAAACGATTTAGTACAAACCCCCATACCCACGCGGTATGGTGAATTTATCCTGCATTATTACAGTAATAACCTTGATAACAAAGAGCATATTGCTTTGGTTAAAGGCCAAGTTACAAACCAGGAAAACATACTGGTACGTATCCATTCCGAGTGTTTTACCGGCGATGTCTTAGGTTCCAGGCGCTGTGACTGCGGCGAACAATTGCAGATGGCAATGCAACTTATTAATGAAGCAGGCCGTGGTATTTTAATTTATCTACGTCAAGAGGGGCGTGGTATCGGCCTATTAAAAAAATTGCAGGCTTATAACTTACAAGATAAAGGGATGGATACTGTTGAGGCAAATATACATCTGGGTCATCTTGCCGATGAAAGGGAATATGACGTTGCCGCCTTAATATTGCAAGACCTACAGGTAAAATCCATCCAGTTACTTACCAATAACCCCGAAAAGATAGATAGCCTGAAAAAACTGGGGATTAACGTCATCAGCCGCATCCCTGTTGAAGTTCTGGCACACGATGATAATATAGATTATTTAAAGACTAAGGCGGAAAAAATGGCGCATTTGCTTTTTGCAGAAAAAAAGATAGATTAGCCTGTCGCGAGCCATATAATCGGCTTGGCGCAATCACTGCAAATCATATAACAATAATAAGAGAGTAAATCCATGAAAAATAAATTTTTATCGATCCTGTTTTTATTAGTTGCCGTAAACACCGGCAATGCCGCAGAACATCATAGTGGCCATGTTGGTGGTAATGGCGGAGGGGGCGGGGGGGGCGATTGTATAAAACCCCATCTCAGTAAATTTATCCCTGCTCATTTAGCAACGGTTGTGCCTGAGGCGGAATTTTCTTTTATTGCGCTAAATGTCAATAAACCGGAACAAATTTCTGTCATGGTAAAAAATATACCTGTAGAGATCACTACAGAATACAAAGCCCCTTTTTATCTGGTAAAAGGCAAGCTACCGGCCACGCTATCAAACACATTTGCCCGCATCAACATTAAAGTAATTGCAAAATCATCTCATTGTGAAGCCGAAACAGGGTGGCTTGTAAAAATTGCAGAAAAACAATAAAAACGTTATTTCGCTTTAGATAATATCGTCAATTTTTTAAAAACCGCGCCATAAATAACACCTATTTTAGAGCGGTGTTACCGGTATCAGTACGTTAAAGAATGGGGGAATTTAAGCTTACAAATTCCCTCCATAATCCCGACAAAACAATCATCAACAGTGCCTGGGGCTATTAGGACAACTTCATATTTCAGGAAAAATGTACTGAATGGTTTAAAAAAGTAATCGGTTATTAGGAGGTCAGCACCCAATAACCTTGCCCTACCCTCACCACCTGAAAACCTAATCATAAAGTAACTAATCCTTTGAGAATTGTTTATGTCTGAAAAAAAAACCATTAAACAATGTGTCGCATATTGCCTAGCGCAACGTTTTGACATTAGCGCGTTAGCAAAACACCTGTCCGACTCGACACTGATACGCATCATTAAAGGGGCATTAATGATTGAAGACCAGCAAACCTGGTCTGTTATATTTGCTTACGGCGCGGTTGTGCACTGGAATGTCGGTGCCGAGCAACAAGCCAAGCTCCATCAATTGTTGTTGACACATGCCGAAAATCCACTGACAACAATAGAGGAAGACCACTTCACCTTTGCGCTTGATTGCCCGTCGACACGCATTGTTGAAGACCACATTGAGGTTGAATCATCTGATCCAATCTTACTGTTTTCCTTGTCCCAAGGCATGGGACAATCTATTAAGCTGGCATCCTTTGAAACCAACGCCATCACAACCATCAACAACACCAGCTATATCCCCAAGTCACTGGCTGAAAATGGCCGCATAAAACTAAGCCGGCACAACATAGCAAAGATTCGTGGCCAGCTATTTTTAACAAAAAGTGACATTATTTTAAATTATGACTTGCTCGACACCCCCGATTTTTTTTGGGAATATCCAGAATATGAAGACTTTTACAGTGTAACGGCAAAATACTTAGAAATAGTGCAACGCACGAATGTCCTATCCAAGAAACTGGAGACCATTCACGAATTATTTGAAATGTTAGCCGATGAACAAAAGCATCGTCACTCGTCGATATTGGAATTAATCATTATCGGGCTGATTGCTTTTGAAATTGGTATGACAATATTTGGAAAACTGTTCTAAAACCAATTATTTGATGGGTTTGCAGGCTATTTGCCCACTTTTTTCATCCCTCTTTTTCCTTTAACACCAAGCAATTCCTGTGCAGCAAATAAAAAAAAGCGGCTCAAGCTTAACCTGAGCCGCCAAAGTCTATAATTGCCTCGTTGTTTTCGCTAAATAAGGCGGATAGGCATAATCAATCATTAGCCACGGTCATGATCGTCACGATTTAAAGGTGCGATAACTTGTGGTGCATAATTCGGTAAATCAGCTTCATCAACCGAAAAAACAAAAAATTGATTTGGATTATTGACGCCATTTATGCTAGGAAGAAAATCATTGTCATTTGCTATAAACAACGTGTGTTTGTTTTTACCATCAATAACCATATCAGGGCCGAAAGCGACACCTTCAAGTTTCGCAGGCACATTGTCCGAAGTAATGCCATTTGCATTTAATGTGGTCAATACGTTCAGGAACTCAGTTTTGACTAGCGTTGTTGTCGTATTGTCTATAGCCGCTTTTCCTGTGATCTCAGTTGCACCGGCCAAATCGATTTTATACAGTTTTTTGACTGCGGCTGTAGTGCCATCACCCAAACCGTTACCATCACGTTCATCAACCAAAAACTCATGGTTATTAATCGCTAAAATATCACTGACACTTGAACCATCAGTCAATAAATAGGCATATTCATGAGTTGCATTGGTCGCAATATCAATCGTAATAATACGGACATATTTTTTAGTATCTTGGGTCAAGTTTTGTTGCATCATACCGACTAAGGTGCTGCCATCTGGCGTAATAGCCAAACCTTCCATGCCTTTATTAGCTATCCTACCTGATGTGTTTCCGGAAATTTCCGTACCGCCAACAGAACTTAAATTGCTAATTGCATAATAATCAGGCAGTTTGAATACTTTTGTGCGCATACCTGTATAGCGGTTGAACTGATAAACATAAGGGCCGTATTCGTCGGTAATAAATACGTTCTTACCATCATTCGACACACGCACACCCTCTGGATCTAAGCGGCCATTATACGGGTTGGTTGAGGTTTTGTTTGCGTTGAAATTATCAGAGCGGCCAGTGAAGTAATGTCTAACCGGTGTGTTTAAGCTAGGGGCACCATTAACGCCATAGCTTAATGCCGCTCTGCTAGACAACAAAGTGGTGTCGGTAAGAAAAGGTGACAAAATATAAGGCAACGAACCCACTACCAAGGAATCGTAATTAGGGTTTGGCGCTAAAGATAAATTGAATGTTTGAAGACGGTTGATGAATGAAACCGTATCATCAATAGCCGCATTGTAAACATTGGCATTCGGGCCACGGTCAGGGAGAGCGATAAAAGAATTACCGCCTGCATAAGCCAAACCGGAACCTATACCACCTAATGAGTTGCCGGCAACGCCATTTTCAAGCGTACTGGCTGTTCTTGTTGAAAGGTCTTGATAGTTGCCATCAACTTTACCGATAGCGATTAAATCTACTTGAGCCGACGCTGCTTGGCTGGCCAATAATGGTAACAATAAGAAAGGGATTACAGCTTTTTTCATGATAAGTCCTAGATGGTTTGTTATAAAACCAGAGGATTATCGTTGATGGAAATGACAAGAACCTTACGTTTTTATTAAAGCCATGTGACACTGGCAGATTGGCCTAAAGGGTATGCACCCGACTTGTGCCGGGTGCAGGACTGCTTTATTAAGATTTAAGGTGTAAGGCCTTGCCCTACAATAATAACCTTTAACGCGTTGGTGCCACCTTCGACGCCATTCAAATCACCTTTAGTGATGATGAATCTATCGCCGTCTTTAGCAATATTCCATTGCCTAAGCTGTTTGACGATACCTCTGTTGACTTCAACGTGATCAATATTTTCTTCAGTCTTAAAATAAATAGGGAAAACGCCACGAAACAAGGTGACTTTACCTAACGTTTTTTCTTGACCGCTAAAAGCGAAAATAGGAATACCGGAACTAATTCTGGACATCCATAAAGGCGTAGAACCTGACTCGGTTAAAGCGACAATACCTTTGATCTTAGTATGGTTCGCCATGTACATTGCGGACATTGCAATGGCCTCGTCATCACGCTGAAACTCAATATCGATACGGTGATCAGACACACGCACCACACGTTGTTTTTCAGCTTCCACACAGACACGGTGCATTGCTTCAACGGCTTTGATTGGATACTTTCCTGAAGCAGTTTCTGCCGATAACATAATTGCGTCGGTGCCGTCATAAACCGCATTGGCGACATCAAACACTTCCGCCCGGGTAGGAATCGCATTTTCAATCATGGATTCCATCATTTGCGTGGCGGTAATGGCGACACGGTTAAGTTCGCGGGTACGTTTAATCAGCTTTTTTTGGATTGCGGGTAGGTTGGCATCGCCTATTTCAACGCCTAAATCACCCCGTGCAACCATCACTGCATCCGATGCGAGGATGATTTCATCCATCACGCCATCAACAATGGCTTCTGCCCGTTCAACTTTGGCGACAATACCCGCATGACAACCTTCAGCCAACAATAACCGGCGTGCTTCATGCAAATCTTCAGCACAACGTGGGAATGAGATAGCAACATAATCACAATCCATAACGGCGACTGTTTTAATGTCTTCTTTATCCTTATCAGTCAACGCCGCAGCCGAAAGCCCTCCACCCATCAGGTTGATACCTTTGTTGTTGGACAGATCACCGCCAACCACCACTTTGCAATTGACGCGCATATTGTCAACATTGACCACGTCCAGCACAACCCGACCATCATCAAGCAACAAACGGCTGCCAGGCTTAACTTCTAATGCCAACGGTTCGTAAGTGATGCCAACCTGAGTGTTATCCCCCGCCATTGGATCAAGATTGATGTCCAACGCAAAATCCTGGCCTTCGTTTAGAAAAACTTTGGTGTCTTTAAAACGGGCGATACGGATTTTTGGCCCTTGCAAATCCGCCAGAATGCCGACGCGTCGGCCGGTTTTTTTACTGAGTTCACGAATGGCATTAGCCCGGTTAATATGGTCTTGTGCCGAGCCGTGCGAAAAATTCATCCGCACAACGTCAATACCCGCCGCAAATAAACCTTCAAGCACGCCAGGCTTATCTGTGGCAGGCCCTAATGTGGCTAAAATTTTAGTTCTTCTTAACATCAGTTGTTATTCCGCGTTGACTAAAGCAATGGAAGTATCCAGCATACGGTTTGAGAAGCCCCACTCGTTATCGTACCAAGACAGGACTTTCACAAAATCACCATCAACTACTTTTGTTAAAGGTTCTTCGTAGATAGAAGACGCTGGATTGTGGTTAAAATCTACTGAAACCAATGGTTTTTCGTTAATATCCAAAATGCCTTTCAATGAACCTGCAGCTGCCGCTTTCAATACGTCATCTATTTCCGCTTTGCTTGTGCTTCTTGCGGCTTTAAATGTCAAATCAACAACAGATACGTTGATTGTTGGGACGCGCATCGCAAAACCGTCTAATTTGCCGGCCAATTCAGGTAATACCAAACCCACGGCTGCAGCTGCGCCAGTTTTGGTAGGAATCATGGATTGTGTCGCAGAACGGGCACGACGCAAATCGCTGTGATAAACATCAGTCAACACTTGATCGTTAGTGTAAGAATGGATAGTGGTCATCAAACCATGGACCACACCAATTGCGTCATGCAATGGCTTAACTAATGGCGCCAAACAGTTAGTGGTGCAAGAAGCATTAGAAATAACGGTGTCTGATGCTTTCAGAATATTGTGGTTAACGCCATAAACGATAGTGGCGTCAACATCATCACCGCCTGGTGCAGAAATAATGACTTTTTTCGCGCCTGCAGTGATATGTGCGGATGCTTTAGCCTTGCTTGTGAACAAACCAGTACATTCATGCACAACGTCAATATCCAGATCTCCCCAAGGCAATTTGGATGGGTCACGTTCAGAGAAAACCTTAATTCTGTCACCATTAATAACCATGCAATCGCCATCGACACTAACGGCAAATGGAAATTTGCCATGGACTGAATCGTATTGGGTCAAATGGGCGTTGGTATTGGTGTCGCCTAAGTCGTTGATTGCAACGATTTGGATTTCATTGGTACGGCCTGATTCGTACAAGGCGCGAACGATATTACGTCCAATACGACCATAACCATTGATAGCAACTTTAATTGGCATTGAGTTTCTCCAGAGTGGTGAGATAAAAAATTACACGAGTGTGGTACAAAAATTCCGAAAAATCTTTATAACTATACCAAAATACAGGGGGATTAGTCTATTGATGCAAGACAATTGCAGCCGCTGACCTATCTAGACGTGTGTTCAAAAAAAACATATAAACCTCGAAATCAGGTTAATAAACATCAGTTATTAATTAGCCAATTCCCAAAGGGACTTCAATATCAACATGCAAACCACCTTGTGGTCGGTTATTGGCGTAAATTTGTCCACCATGAGCGGTCACAGCACGATGGGCGATAGCCAACCCAAGACCAACACTATCAGTTTTAGATTGTTGGGCTGAGCGGAAGAATGGTTGGAAAATCGCCGTCAAATACTGTTCTTCAACTCCCGGCCCTTCATCTTCAATGCTGATACGGAAACAGTTCCCAGTTACATCAAATGCAGCGTCTACCGTTATTTGGCCATTGGGCTTGCAATGTTGGATCGCATTACGCAGGACATTTTCGACGGCACGATGCAACAATTCGCCATGGCCTTGGACGATAATGTCATCAATTCCTGAGTAAGCTATCCTGATATGATTACTTTCGGCCTCAAAACGGGCATCTTCAACAATATCCCCCAAAAAACCGGCAAGATCAATATCGCCAACCCCGCCTTCAGCTGCACCCACTTCCAAACGTGACAGCACTAGTAGTTCACCAACCAAATCACTGATCCGCTGCGATTCGCGTTCTATGCGTATTAAGGTAGCAGGGATTTTTTCCGGTTGCTGCTGTGCCAAGCCAATCGCCACTTGCATTCGTGCCAAGGGTGAACGTAGTTCATGAGAAACATCGTGCAGTAAACGTTGCTGGGCGGACATCAAATTACCGATTTGAGTCGCCATTTGGTCAAAATCTCGTCCCAAATTCGCCAATTCATCATAACGGCCACCCATTGCTGTTGCTACACGGGTCTCCAGTTTGCCCCCTGCAAGATCAGAAAACGCTTTTTGCAAAGTGCGGATTGGATTGGCAAAGTATCTGGCTAACAAAAAACTGAACAACAGGCTGGACAGTGTACCCATAACAATCGGCAATGTGGGCGACGGGCGATGCTGCGGAGGTTTAAAGTCTGGCGGCGGCAGCAGGGTGCTTAATAAAGTTACTGGTGCGAACTCAACAAAGGTCGTCACAAAGATAACGGTTGTCATCAAGGTCAGCCACAAGACGAAAAAAAATTTCCAAAACAAACGACCCATGTTTATGCTCTAATTAATTGATAGCCTTTGCCGCGTACGGTTTGGATGTAAGAACGACCATCTGTTTGCTGGCCGAGTTTTTGGCGGATACTGCTGACGTGGACATCAATGCTGCGATCAAAACGCGCAAGCGGTCGGCCTAAACCTTTTTCCGATAATTCTTGTTTACTGACGATGCGCCCGACGTTGTCCGCTAAGGTTTCCAGCAAATTAAATTCTGTACTCGTTAAATCTAACGCCTTATCAAACCACAAGGCTTTGCGTTGCTGGGGCCAGATTTGTAATGCGCCTGCAGTGATGGTGTCACCACCATTATTTTCTCTGCTGGCGGCAGTACGGCGTAAAATTGCCCGTATCCGCGCCACCAGCTCGCGGGGAGTGCAAGGTTTGGGGACATAATCGTCCGCCCCCAATTCCAAGCCGATAATACGGTCAACATCGTCACCCCTGGCAGTGAACATTAAAATGGGCACACTGTTATCGCGGCGAATTTTTGCCAGGATCTCCGTGCCGCTCAAATCCGGCAGCATAATATCCAACACCACCAAACTGTAGTCACCTGATAATGCCAATTCCAAGCCCGCCGATCCGGTGTGTATGGCTTTGGCAGTAAAGCCATCCTGGACGAGATAGTCGCTAAACATCTCCGCCAATTCCTCGTCATCATCAATAATTAAAATGTTCTTCATAAGGCCCACCTGATCTTGCTTGACAAAACATGATAGCCGCGTGGTATGCGCTTGACCAGTTGATTGGCGTGGATTTTACCTAAATTTACAATCCACTGGCTGGCAAAATGTTGTCAACGCAGCCCCGACCATCAATTGCCTACACTTGGCACAGACAAAATAATCCTTAATTACTGATGACTTACTAATATTTACACATCTTTACCCATCCCTAACACCTCTTTACACCCCTATTAGGCATACTAACCCCGGTTATAAAAACGAGGCATTTACTGTATGGCTACATCAGCATTACCACCGCTACTCTTAAGTGCCGCTTGTTTGTCGGCTTGCATGGTCGGTCCAGATTACCACTTACCCGACACTGCCATGCCAGCACAATGGCAAACGCCAGTCGCAAATGCAACAACGGCAAAGCCGATTGCGCTTAAGCACTGGTGGCAAACCTTTAACGATCCGATCCTGACATCGTTAATCCAACAAGCGCAAACAGGCAACCGCGATCTTTTCCAAGCCGGAGCGCGGATTCGTGAAGCGCGCTCCAGACGGCAGTTGGCGATTGCCAATTTGCTGCCCACTTCGTCCATCGACGCTTCTGCCAGCCAAAATGGTAACAGCGAGGCCGCCAGTGGTTATGGTATCGGCGGTTATGGTTTAACCAGTGATCTGTACAGCAATACCTTAGATGCCAGTTGGGAGTTAGATATTTTTGGCAAACGGCGACGGTCGTTGGAATCCTCCATCGCCAGCTTGCAAGCGTCTGAAGAAGATTTGCGCGATGTATTGGTCAGCCTGTGTGCGGAAGTGGCGTTGAATTATGTCGATGTGCGCGGCTATCAGCAGCGTTTGGCGATCACCGAAGCCAATTTGGCGGCGCAACAAGAAACTTTCGACATAACCTATTGGCGTGAACAAGCGGGATTAATCAGTGGTTTGGACTTGGTGCAAGCCAAACTGACTTTGGAAAACACCCGCGCCAGCCTACCCAGCTTACGCAGCTCACTTGAACAAGCTAAACATCGGCTGGCGGCTTTATTGGGCAAACCGCCAGCGGCTCTGCAAACCCTGCTCGACAAACCCGCCGCCATTCCGGTAGCCACGGCGCAAATCGTGACGGGAATCCCCGCCGATGTGTTGCGGCAACGCCCCGATATACGCCGTAGCGAGCGCAAACTGGCGGCTCAAACGGCACAAATCGGCGTTGCCGAAGCCGCGCGTTATCCCAGTTTTAATTTGTCCGGCTCGATTGGCGTGGAATCTTTGCTGACCAGCAACTTGTACACCGCCAGCGCGAAAACCTTCCAAATGGCAGCCAGTTCGGCATGGGTGTTGTTTGATTCCGGTCGCATCCGCAGCAATGTCGCCATTCAAACTGCCTTGCAGGAGCAAGCCTTAGGCGCGTATCAAGCCACGGTTTTGACGGCATTGCGCGATGTCGAAAACGCCCTGACCGCGTACACCCAAGAACAGCAACGCCGCACGGCTTTGCAAGCCTCGGTACAAGCGGGCATCAGCGCAATGGCCTTGGCGAACGAGCAATATCTAAGTGGCACGGTCGATTTTCAACGGGTGTTGGACAGCCAACGATCTTTGCTGAGCGCGCAAACCCAGTTGGCGACCAGTGATGCTGAAATAGCCGCCAATGTTGTCCGGCTTTACAAAGCCTTAGGTGGCGGCTGGCAAACGGAGCAAGCGCATGGCTAAACCTTCCACCACTTTTAACCCCGATGTTTTAGAGCTGGATAAGCCAACAAAACCCTTTTGGCGACGCCATTTTTGGTGGGGCGCTGGCTTGGTGTTGTGCGGTGGCGTTTGGCTGGCATTATCTGATAAGGCCGATCCGCACCCCCATTACTTAACCAAACCGGTAACGCTGGGCGATTTAGCCGTTACCGTCAGCGCGACCGGCACACTTGCGCCGCTGAAAGAAGTGGAAGTAGGCATCGAAGTGTCCGGCACCGTTGAAACCGTCGCTGCCAGTTATAACGATGTGGTCAAGACCGGACAAGTCTTGGCGAAACTGGACACCACGCGCTTGGCTGCACAAGCGTCGCAAGCGCAAGCCGCCTTGGCCTCGGCACAGGCGAAAATCCAACAAACCCACGCCACAGTCTTGGAAGCCGAGGCGCAAATGGCGCGGCTGCTGCACGTTAAGGAACTCAGCGGCGGCAAAGTGCCATCACAATACGATTTGACCACCGCCACTGCCGCACTGGCCCGTGCCAAAGCCGATGAAGCCGCCGCGAAAGCAGCTGCCGGACAGGCACAGGCAACACTGGCAGTCAACCGCACCGACTTAAGCAAAGCCACCGTCAAATCGCCCATCAACGGCGTGGTGCTGAAACGTTCTGTCGAACCAGGGCAAACCGTCGCCGCGCAATTCGAAGCGCCCGTGCTGTTCACCTTGGCGGAAGATTTGACACAAATGGAATTGCAAGTCGATGTCGACGAAGCCGATGTGGGATTGGTGCAAGCAGGTCAGCAAGCCAGTTTTACTGTCGATGCCTATCCAGACCATCATTTTCCCGCGCAAATCACCCAAGTCCGGTTTGGCTCGGAAACCGTTGATGGTGTGGTGACTTACAAAACTGTGTTGCGTGTCGACAATGCCGAATTGGCGTTGCGCCCAGGAATGACCGCCACAGCCACTATCACCGTCAAACAACGCCGCGCCGTGCGCTTGGTTGACAACAGCGCGTTGAACTTCATGCCGCCACCTGAAGCCTCGGAAAAGTCAGGCAGTTTTATCGACTCTATCCTACCGCATCCGCCTAAACCTTCGAGTACACCGATAAATCCGGCGACCAATAGCCCAAACCAAACCGTTTGGCGCGTCCTCGACGGCAAGCTGCAAGCCATTACCGTCACCAAAGGCGCAAGCAATGGCCTAGTCACCGAAATTATCGACGGCGACCTTGCTGTTGGTACTGAACTGGTATTCGCACAGGAACCCGCGCAATGACAAGCAACGGCGACACCTTATTGAAACTACAAGCCATCACCAAAGTGTACGGCATGGGCGAGGCGCAAATGTTTGCCTTGCGGGGCATCAGCTTAACCATCAACCAAGGCGAATTCGTCGCGGTGATGGGGCCAAGCGGTTCAGGCAAAAGCACTTGCATGAATATTCTCGGCTGCATGGACCAACCCAGCGACGGGCATTACTGGTTTCGCGATGTCAATGTCGGCACCTTGTCGCGCAACCAACGTACCTTGTTGCGTCGGCATTATCTGGGTTTTGTCTTCCAGGGCTTTAACCTGTTGAACCGCACCACGGCCTTGGAAAATGTCGAGCTGCCGTTGCTGTATCGCGGTGTCGGCCGCAACGAACGCCGCGTCCTCGCCCGACTAGCCTTGGCGACCGTGGGCTTAAGCGGCTGGGAAACACACAAACCCAATGAACTGTCCGGTGGGCAACAACAGCGGGTGGCGATCGCCCGCGCCATTGTCACCGAACCTTTGCTGTTATTGGCAGATGAACCAACAGGCAATCTCGATTCGCAGCGTAGCGAAGAAATCATGGACTTGTTAGTACAGCTCAATCGCGAACGCGGCATCACCGTGGTGATGGTCACCCATGAACCGGACATGGCGGCTTATGCCCAGCGCATTGTGCAATTTCGTGATGGCTTGATTGAGCGTGATGTGTGCCATTGACGCTTTATGTTTTTCCAAATATGGAAATTCAAAAAACTTGCCCAGCCGTGAAATCCACTGTAGCCCATCCTACATCCAAATAAATTAAAAAAACATGATAAGCAAACTACTCACCAGTGCCTTACCCATTGCCGTGCGGGAAATGCAGCGCAATCTGATGCGCTCGGTGCTGACCATGCTCGGCATCATTATCGGCGTGGCGGCGGTGATTGTGTTGATGACGCTGGGTAGCGGCACAACGCAGCAAGTCACCGAACAAATCGCCAGTTTAGGCAGTAATTTGTTGATGATAAGCACGGGCAAAAGCATGGGGCCGATGCAATCCTCGACTGCGCCCAAATTCAAACTGGCGGATGCCGAAGCCATTGCCCGTGAAGTCACCAGCTTAGTCGCCGTCGCCCCGCAAGCCTCCAGCAATGCAACCGCCATTTTTGCCAACCAAAATTGGCAAACCAACATCACGGGCAGCAACGAGCGGTATTTTTCCGTCAACAACCGCCAATTGGCTGCTGGACGGCTATTTACTGCCAGAGAGGTGCGTTCAGGCGCAATGGTTTGTGTCATTGGCGAAACCTTACGGGGCAAGTTGTTCGGTGCCAGCAACCCGATAGGCGTGCGCATGCGCCTGCAAAAACTGTCCTGTGAAGTGGTCGGTTTGTTGAAAGCCAAAGGCCAATCGAGTATGGGCAGCGATCAGGACGATGTGGTGATTTTACCGTTGCGCACTTTCCAGCGGCGCATTGCCGGAAATAATGAGGTGGCGATGATTCAAGTCTCCGCCAAAGACGGCATAACCACCGATGCAGTCAAGCAAAGCATCAGGCAAGTGCTACGCCGTCAACGGCATTTGTCCGCCGCCGAGGAAGATGATTTTAATGTCGTCGATATGAAGGAAATTGCGGGAATCTTATCCGGCACTACGCAATTGATGACCAGCTTGCTGAGTGCTGTGGCGGGCATCAGTTTGTTGGTCGGCGGGGTCGGCATCATGAACATCATGCTGGTGTCCGTCACCGAACGCACCCGCGAAATCGGCATACGCTTGGCAATTGGTGCGTTGGGGCGGGAAATCCTCGCGCAATTTTTGGTGGAAGCTGTGGTGCTATCGACTACTGGCGGCGTGATCGGCATTTTATTGGCAGTCGCCATTGCGGGTGTTTTAGCAACCCTTTTGCAGATACCCCTAGCCTTTAGCCCACTGGTCATCCTTAGCGCGTTTATTTTTTCGGCAACAGTTGGCGTGGTGTTTGGCTACATGCCCGCGCGTAAAGCGGCGCGGTTGAATCCGATTGAAGCATTGCGGCATGAATAAAACATCTACAAAAAGCTTGGGAAATTAAAAAGCTTAGTTGAGGAGTTGGCGGATGAGGTTTACGGTGATTGTGTTGTAAAAAACTAGGGATCAGTTTGCACCCAACGATAAAATCACGCTGGTTTGGGATAGTGCTTCGTATCATCGAAGCGCACAGGGATGTGGTTTATATGGGAAATTTTCTGGAACTTTTTGTTTGTATTCCATTTGACATAAATGATTTTCATTACCTTGAAAGCCCTCGTAAAGAACGGATCTCATTACTGATGTTAAGATGTGTCTGCATACTAGTGCAACCCTTTGGCAGGTAAGCCAGTGGCTTACCTGCCAAAGGGTTGCACTTTTATCTAACATCCATAACCAATTGTTTTTTAATGGCTATCACTAAAATATCAACAGAACCTAGGCATTGAATTAAAAAGAAACTTTATCTCATGCGAAAAAACATAACAAAATTGCAACTCAAGCCATACCAAATCATTTATCAAGCCCACACGCCTGCCGGTAAGGGATTTGATATTGCATTGATTGCGTTAATTTTGGCGAGTGTGCTGGTTATCATGTTGGACAGTGTTGCTGGAATCAGCGAACAATATAAAGACCTCCTTTTTACCGTAGAATGGATTTTCACGCTCTTATTTACCGTTGAATACATCCTTCGGATCTTTTGCCTACATAGACCCATTCTGTATATCGCCAGTTTTTATGGTCTTATCGATTTTTTATCCATTTTACCTTCCTACATCAGCCTTTTTATCCCAGGCTCCCATTATCTGCAAATAATCCGCATCCTACGGGTTTTGCGGATATTTCGGGTGCTGAAATTAGTCCGCTTCATCAATCAAGCCAACCTACTGATAAACGCCCTGAAAGCTAGTCGGCTCAAAATTACAATCTTCCTGTTCACCATTTCTACCCTCTTGGTAATTTTCGGCTCGACCATGTATTTGATCGAAGGGCCGGAAAATGGTTTCACTAATATACCTGTAAGCATTTATTGGGCGGTAGTCACTTTGACCACTGTCGGCTTTGGCGACATCACGCCAAAAACTGAACTAGGGCGAGCTGTCTCAGCTGTAGTTATGATAATTGGTTATGCCATTATTGCTGTGCCAACAGGGATATTCACTGCCGGGCTCTCGCAAGAAATGAAAAGGCAAAATAATCGTTTCGATAAAAGGGCTTGTCCAAAATACCGTAAACTCGGGCACAGTACAGAAGCTAACTATTGCCGTATTTGTGGAGCAGAACTACCCTCCACTCCTTTAAATAAGCCCAGTTAGACATGACCTGCTTAGCATATTGACTTCAGCGTCATGGTTCACTTTTGTCACCCTGCAATTCGCAAGGCCATGTAGGGGACGATAAACAACAGCCATATCGCTATTTTATAAAACATAATTCCTGCATAGTGCAGCAAATTAAAATGTTCTTGGCTTATATCATAAAACTTATTGTGCAACTGATAGACCCAGTCGCGGGCATACATAATAATTAAAAACCACCACAGCAAGAGAGCCATATTTATAATCGCGCTCCATCCGAACACTGCGCGAAATAATTCTAATGTCATGTTTAGTTCCTCTTAATTGACCATAAAGGATTAACCAAAGGGTATTGCTGTTATTCTTAGTATGTATTGTTAAATATCCGTAAGTAGACCACACTCCCGCAACAAATCAAGGATGATATGGACAACAGCATGCAATACACCTATTTCACTAAAAAAGCAGTTAAGGGAGCTTCAATTCCTTGTAAAAGTTCAATATTGGCATAATGAATTGGAATATTTATTAAACAATAGAACCCATTAACCATTAGCCCTTAAAAAGGCCTCGAACATCAATAACGACCATATTGGTGCGCTGTAATCACGCAAACCGCTTTGATGTTGGTTGACTATATGCTGTAGAAAACCTTGGTTAAATAACCCGCACTGTGCCATAGTTTCACCTAACAACGCATCCCGCACCTTGTCTTTTAAAGGGCCTTTAAACCACGCGTTCAAGGGGACGGCAAACCCCATTTTAGGGCGGTACAAAATATCGTCAGGCAAATATTTTTCCAGCGATTTTTTAAAGATATATTTGCCTTCCCGTCCGTGCAACTTCATGTCAGGCTGTAATCCAGCCATCCATTCCACCAGTTGATGATCAAGTAACGGCACACGGACTTCCAACGCATGCGCCATGCTGGCGCGGTCAACCTTGGTTAAAATATCGCCCACCAGATAGGTTTTTATATCCAAATATTGCACCAGCGATAACGGGCTGTCGGTGGGTGCATTACGTGCATGCCGTCTGAATACTTCCACTGCCTGATACCCCTGTAAATCACGTTTTAATTGCTCGCTAAACAGTTTGCCACGCATTTCATTAGACAAGATGGAAACGCTATGGAAATAGCCTTCCAGCGAATCCCGACCGATGGATTCAAAAGTTGATTTCGCCCTGAACATCTTCGGTGCCCAATCGGCTTTTGGATAAACCTTGCCTAAAGTCCCGAAAAGTGGTTTTCTGATGCTATCAGGCAACCATGACCGCATTTGGTCTTCATAAGTGTGCCAGCGATAACGGCGATAACCCGCCAAATTTTCATCGCCACCATCACCTGACAACACCACCGTGACCTGTTTTTTTGCCAATTCGCAGACCCGATATGTTGGCAATGCGGAGCTATCGGCATACGGCTCGTCATAAAGCCCTGCCAGCTGATCTATCAGGCTGAAATCATCGGGATCGACTTGTTCAACGCGATGCGCGGTGTGATAACGTTCAGCCACTTGAGCGGCGAATTTAGATTCGTTAAATGCCGGATCACCAAAAGAAATGGAGCAGGTATTGACAGGATCGGTCGACAAGCCCGCCATCATCGCCACCACCCCGCTGGAATCCACGCCACCCGATAGGAACGCACCTAGCGGCACATCAGCGACCATCCTTATTTTAACGGCCTCACGGAAGCGTTCGATCAGCTCGTCACCGATAGCCGCCTCGCTTTGTTGAGGCCGCGCATCGAATTTTACATCCCAATATTGGCGAGGCTGGTAATTTGTTTGTCCATGCTTTAGCGTCAAACAATGACCCGGCTCCAATTTATAGACGTTTTTATAAATGGTTTTCGGCTCAGGCACATAGCCGAAGCCAAAGTATTCTTCTATCGCTGTCGATTCAAGTGCTTTGGGCAGGTCTGGGTGTTGCTTTAGCGCTTTTAATTCGGAACCGAATATGAACTGCCCGTTTGCCAACTCGGCATAAAACAGCGGCTTAACGCCCAGACGGTCGCGTGCTAAAAATAATGTTTGCCGATCCCTGTCCCAGACGGCAAATGCAAACATGCCGCGAAACCGATCCACGCATGATTCACCCCACGCTTGCCAGCCATATAGGATAACTTCGGTATCGCAGTGGGTCTGGAAGACATAGCCCAGCGCTTCCAGTTCTTTGCGCAACTCCAAGAAATTATAAACTTCGCCGTTGTAGGTCAAGACCACGTTTTTGTCACGGCTGACCATTGGCTGTTGGCCGCTGCTTAAATCAATAATCGACAGACGGCGATGGCCAAAACCCAAACCTTGCTCAATGTGCAAACCGCCTTCATCGGGCCCGCGATGGTATTGGCTTTCGTTCATACATGACAGCAAATCCCGATTGATTCCGCGCTTTCCTGTTAAATCAAAGATGCCGACAATACCGCACATAGCTTATTCCTGTTGAAAAAATGAATCGTAAACCGCTTGGTAGTTTGCCACCATTGCCGTCAATGAAAATTCCTGAGCCGCACGTTGCAAACCCTGCTGCCCGTGTTCGCGCATACGCGCTGTGTTATGGATATATTCAGACAACTTTTCCGCCATAGCAGCGGAATCTCCCGCAGGGGTCAACATGCCGGTGATGCCTTCCGCAACCAATTCAGGATTGCCGCCAACAGAGGTCGCTAGCACGGGTAAGCCCGTCGCCATCGCTTCCAAAATAGTGTTTGAAATACCTTCTGCTTGTGATGGCAAGACGAACAAATCCAACCGACGCATAATTTCAGCAACATCAGCCCGCTCGCCAGGCAACCACGCATTAGCTGCAAGCTGGTTATCGGTTAATAGCTTAAGCGCCGGCTCCCTTAACGGGCCATCGCCGATAATAATTAACTTTAAGTGTGATTTAAGCTCAGATCCACGTTGGCATAGCTGGATAAATGCGTTGACTAAAGTAAGTTGGTCTTTGACACCGTGCATACGTCCAATAGTGCCAATAATCAAGTCATCGTCACTAAAGACGAGCGGACAACCGGCTAAAGGTTGTTTTTCAGCCGTTAATGGATAAAAAAACCAGTTATCAACGCCATTGATTATGCGTGTTATTTTGTCAGGCGAAACATGGATTTTGTCGGTCAAATAGCTTTCCAGCTGTTTGGATAGCGGGATAAAACGATGAATGAGCGGTTTGATGAGCCGCCTAACCCACTGATATTTTTTATTTTCACCGTTCGGGTCAAAAACATCCCAACCATGTTCGCCGTGCACCCGATAGCTAATTCCTGCTAAAAACGCCGGAATCTGATATTCGATAGTTGCCAAATTTCGGGTATGCACGATAGCAGGTTTAAGCTGTTTTAACAGCCGATAAAACCTGACAAATGAACCCCAATCCTGCCCTTCCATTTTGTGCAGTGAATAAACGCTGACATCATTACGCGTCAGCCGCTGTGACAAATCATTATCGTCTTTTAAACAAACAATCGCATGGCGGTAGGCATCAATAGGCATGGTATTAATCAGATTAACCAATCCGTTTTCCAAGCCGCCAACCCCTAGGCGATAAATAATATGCACGATAAGTGGAGGGCTATCCATACGCATCACGACATCAATAAAGCCGACAACTGGTGCACGTTTTGTTCCCAGCTGAACAACGTTTTAACAAAGTCGCGGTTGCCATTGGCTTCAGTTGGCGTTGTCAATAAACTGTCCAATAGCTTAACCATCTCACCCGCATCATCTGTGATTGATACGGCGACACTGTCATCCACAGGAATGCCTTCCATCGCGGCGGCGGTTGCCACGACAGTTTTTCCCATTGCCATTGCTTCCAACACTTTATTTTGTATGCCACGGGCAATCCGTAATGGGGCGACCGCAAGTCTGGCATGGGCAACATAGGGCCTGACATCGTCAACACGGCCGGTAACGATAATGTTTTTGTTCTCGGCTAAGGCTTGCACGTCTTTACTGGGCTTGCCGCCGACAATATAAAACTTTACCTGAGGATGGTTTTTTTCTAACCCTGGAAAAACGTTTTTGGCAAACCAAACAACAGCGTCAATATTCGCCCAGTAATCCATCGCACCAGTGAAAACCAACGCTTGTTCATCCGCTTGATAAGGTGAGCTGAAATCAAGATCGGGCGAAAAGTAGCCGGTATCGACGCCGTTGTTAATATAACCAATTTTATCCGCTACAGTGGGGGCCAATGTTTTAAATAAGGCCGCTTCCTGCTCGGAAACAAACACGCTAGTTTTAGCCCTACTTGCCACTTGTTGTTCGTAACGTAATAGATAGGCGGCTTCGCGCTGGTAAACCCAACGGCTCAACCCGTGTTTTTTCTCCGCATATTGCCGCCATTTATCGGAATCGACATCAACAAAATCAACAATCAAATCAACCGGGTGCGATTCATTAATAAACTGCGCCATGACCGAGGAAAAAATCAGCACTTTCTTTATCGAGTGGATTTTTATTGTGTTATCAACCCACGCCTGCATTACCTGATTTTTATAATAAGGTAAACTTAAGGGCTCGCCCGTCAACAAACCTTGCAAGCTTTTAAACTTGGCCTGGCGTGGTTTTAATCCCTGATAAAAGGTGTCGGCACAAAGAGCATTCAGTTCATCGGTATATTGCCAGTCATCAGGATCATCAATAAACGTGCCTAGGTACACATTGAAATCAGCAGCCAAATAGCTCAAAAAATGATAAGAACGTATCTTGTCACCTTTGTTGGGCGGGTACGGTATTCTGTGGGCAAGAAAAAGCAGGTTTTCCATGTGCTTTTACCCTAAATCTTTCGATAAAAACGGGCCGATAAATTGGCTAACCGGAAGCGGTAGGCGTTTCCACGCCGCAATGAATAACTGATATTTCGGATTGAGTGGATTAATGTCCGGCAATTCAGTCGCTTTGACTAGATAAAACTCATAAAACAACGGTTCAGGCACAAACCCCCAGTTCTTTTTAAAGCTGTATGAGCCAGTGCCCTCTTTACTGCGCCCAAAATCGAATAGTTTTACGCCTTTTTCCACGGCGCGGCGCATAACTTCCCAATACATAAAATCATTGCCTTTTAAATTACGGGCCAGCTCCGTACCGCCACCGTAATAAGGCAAAACTTCATCTTTGAAA
The DNA here is from genome assembly GCA_028712695.1 of Methylovulum sp. Taxonomy (GTDB): domain Bacteria; phylum Pseudomonadota; class Gammaproteobacteria; order Methylococcales; family Methylomonadaceae; genus Methylovulum. Next base: position 146,578 of record JAQTQZ010000004.1, read on the forward strand.
TAAAAATTCATAACGCTCGCGATAAGCTGTCCGTTATGTTCAATGCTCAAGACTTCGCACTGCCCGCCAAAGGTTTCTTTTAAAAGCTGGAAATATTTTTTTGAAAACACCGGCGTACCTAGGTTTCTGACACTTTCGGAGTATGCCTGATGCAGCCGTTCGACACCCTCATCAATGACACTGGTCAACCCCGCTTCGATACCTTTCCTGACCATAGCCCGTTGTTTTCGGGGAATAGCAAGCATATTTTTTTCCACTTCAGGATCAAGCGCTTTGCGGAATGTCACATAAAGTTTTTTATAAGGACGCTCAGGGTGTTTCTGTGTGCGGTGGCGCATTTCCAAGGCATCCACACCCAATTCTTGCGCTAACCGACAGGCCTCTTTATCCAGTGCATCATAGGATTCCTCATCATTAGCCACAATGCCGCCATAGACACAAAATGCCGTTGATACCAAGGTGTTGCCAAACAGCAAACTTTTGACATGCACTAACGGTAAAATGCCGGTTATGGCGCCCCCGTTTTCGGCATAAAGAAAATGGGTTTTATGGCCAAATGCCTGTTCAATGACAGTTTTCCAACCGGACAAATGGAAAAAGGTGGCTTCGCTATTGTTTTGGACAAACTCATCCCAATGCGCATAATTTGCTGCATCCAGTGTTTTAATCATAGTTTTACCTAGTGGGCTTTTAGAAACACATTTTCCATCGTATCCCAATTAAAATCAGCCAACAGCCGCTTAATTCTGTTTTCCATTTTATGGAGATTAAGATAATGCCGGGTACGGGTTTTTAAACTTAAACCGGTTTGTTTAGGTTGTTCTGGATCTATTTCCCAAGGATGAAAATAAAAAATACCGGCTTGATGTTCATTTTTGTTGACGCGGTTAAATGCCCATTTAGACAGTGCGTAAGGATAAAACCTGAAAAAACCACCACCGCCGCAAGGCATATTTTTGTTGCCGAAGCGAAGCGTGGTGATAGGGATTTCTTTAAAATCGGCATTAGCTATCGGTCTGTAAATAAAGCGCGGTGCGTCCGGCATGCCATATAAATCATGTTTTACAGGGTAAATACTCGAACTGTAAGTAAAGCCTTCTTCCTGCAAAACATCAAGCGCCCACAGGTTTTCAGCTCCAATGGAATAACTCGCGGCACGATAACCATTCACAGATTTGCCACTTAACTCTTGCAAAATTTGTTTAGCCCTAACCACATCTTTCCTAAATTGTACGGGCGTTTGCTCAGTCACCCTAATATGTTCATAGCCATGGCAGGCCAATTCGTGCCCGTCCCTAATTATGCGCTTAATCAGCTCAGGGTAACGTTCAGCAATCCAACCTAGCGTAAAAAAAGTGGCTTTTACATCTCTTTCAGCAAATAAATCAAGAATCTTATGGGTGTTGGCTTCAACCCGATGAGGTAATATATCCCATTGACTTTTATCAATAGATGATTCGAATGCCGATACTTGGAAATAATCTTCCACATCGACCGTCATGGCATTTTTTATAGACACAATAATTCCAAATTTTCTGAGCGTTGTGATTTCCGCAACAATTCGTACTGCGTGACCTTAATTAATATTATTTTTTAATTAATGCCCAGTCAGCGCTTGACGTAATGTAGCAACTATTTTTTCTAGCGCTGCAATACGCTGTTCTAATGCGCTATTGGGGCTTGATTTCGCTGGTAAGGCTTCCAAATTATCCTGAAATTCATCCATCATCAAAGATGACTCTTCTTCAATATCGGTAATAACTTTCTGGATTACATCTAAACTAATGGCCTGTAGCTCTTCAAGATAACCAAACAGTAAGACCCTGTCGCATAACGCATTAATTCTTCTTGGAATACCATGGGTATAAGTGCAAATAACAACAAAGACATCCTCTTCAAATTGTGGGGCATGCTGCCATCCGGCTTTTTCAAGACGAAACAAAATATAATTTTTTGTCTCTTGCACATCGAAAGGTTTTAATTGGCATGTCGCAACGATACGTTGCCTTAATTGTTCCATTTCCGGCAAAAATAGCGTCTCACCCAATTGTTTCTGGCCTATTAAGAAGGTCTGAAACAATGGTTTCCCTGACATTTCAAAATTCGACAACATACGTAATTCTTCTAATGAATCTTTAGGTAAATTTTGTGCTTCATCAACTATCATAAGCACTTTTTTACCAACCATAGCCTGATCGATAAAAAACCGCTCTATTCTGGCTAAAAGTGTTGCCTTATCCTCCCCTTCGTAAGACAAACTAAAAGTAGCGGCAATAACTTTTAGCAAATCATCAGCGCCGACTTGTGAGGACACCATAATCCCCAGTGTTATTTTATTCTTATCCAAACTGTTAACCAGTTGTTTGACCAACATGGTCTTACCTGTACCCGGTTTTCCGGTAATAACAATAAAACCTTCCCCCTGAGTTAACCCATAGTTCATATAAGTTAATGCCCTTCTATGAATATCACTATTAAAAAAGAAATCACTATCAGGACTTAACTGGAAAGGCTTTTTATTTAAATTATAAAAACCGTCATACATGCTTAAAATCTCATAAACAAACTAGCGGTGGCACGGTTTTCTTGAAAATTATTAGTAGCCGTAGATGAAGTTTGATCTAAATGCAGAAATTCTATTTTGCTATTAAGATGATTCGTAATTGAACGGCTTAAACCAATGACAACATCATAACGGTTGTCTTTTGCAGCATCACCCCGATCAATTTGTTGCCATCTTGGGCTGATATAAGCACTAGTCCGCGTCGTCAGACGCGTGTTCCAATTAGCACTCACACCACTTACTTTTTCTTTATTATTAGTCTGCTGAAATACCCGGTCTTCATTAAACAAACTAGCACCGAGCGTGCCCATAGCAGAATTGTACGAACTGGAAAAATTCCATATTTTTCTGACGATCACATCATTAGTTAAAGTGGGAATATTAACGGTAAACTGCCCTGGCTCATAAATTAACGGATCTGGGTTTATATCGACAGTAAACGTTTGTTGTTGCAATAAAATGGCTTGGGCAGTCGTTGTATCATTTTCATGGCTCAGCACCCAACTTGACCGTCTTGTCCGATAATTTAATGCTGTTTGCCAAGTTTTCCCGTTGTTTAGACCTATATCATTATCCCTATAAGTTGTCGTCCAGCGCAACCGTTGCATAGGTGAGACATTGACAGTTATATGTCTATTATTGCCATAACCAGCCTCTACACTGTAGAGACGACTGGGCACCCATTGCCCTCCCAACGTGTAGTAAAGGCCATTACTGTTATTATTGGTGCTAGTTTGGAAACTGTTATTGCTATATCCGCCTTGGGCAAAAACATTAAAATGTTTGCTGATAGATGTCCTTATTGTTCCGCTGGAGTTTTGAAAACTGACATTGTTGCCAGATATCCTGTTATTTTCAGTATTATTGAACAATAAGCCCCACTTAATCCTCTTGAATTCAATGCCGCTATTTAATTGGATAAACTCACTAACATTCAAGGTATCTGAAAAAGTGTTGTTATTTGCGGATGAAGCCACATCTGTCGTCAATGCCTCGAAATTCACACGGGCACTACCATTGGCGTAATTACCAAAACGGGGAGTCCAGGTAGGTGTTAAGCCGAAAGTACTGACATTCGCCCTATTACCGACACCTGATATATTGTCGTTGGCTATCTGGTTATTATTAGTATTTTGTTGCGAAATGCCACTATGTACGTTTAAAAAAAAACGGTTTGGCACTAGCATAAGGTTTCCGTTAGACCTTAGTTGATGGAATGTAGTAAGCTGATTGTCACCCCGTGCATTATATAAATTCTGCATCTGATAATTTAAATTCAGTAGGGTACGTGCTGAACGGCCAATAATTGCCACGCCTGGAGTGATTGAAGTCACAAAGGCACTTTTCTGGCTAGTTAATGGTGCCAACGTTATGTTATCAGAGTAAATTTCCTGCGCACTGGCAAAAGAATTTACCGACCAATTAATAGCGTAAACAGGGCAGCAATAAAAACCAATGCCAATAACGTTGACAAGTAATGCAACAGAGTGAGTTTTCATAGCTGTGCTGAGAAAAATTATAAATTTGCAACATTTTGGAAAACATTAACTGATTACTTACGTCCATATTGTCCATATTGTCCATATTGTCCATATTGTCCATATTGTCCATATTGTCCATATTGTCCATAACAATACTTATCAAGCAGACCCGCCTTACCCTTATTGAGCACGGCGAGGACAACATCACAAGCAGCTAATTTTTCAACTGATGCCATCACCAAACTTTGTAAAGTTTGTTCCGCTTCGATAACCATCACTACCTGCCCTACTAACGAGGCTAAAACAGCTCCCTGAGTGGCTGCAAGCAACGGCGGTGAGTCAAATATAACGATTCTATCGCTATACTTATTGCTTAATTCCTCTGCAAACGATGCCATCTTATTACTAGCCAATAATTCAGTGGAATGTCTATGCTGCTTTCCTGACAAGATCAAAGACAATCCTGGTAAATTTGTCTTATATTCTATATCTGCATAACTGATATGATCATTCTCAAGATAATCAATCAAACCAAGCGGCACATGAATTCCCAAAGTTGTTGCAATAGATGGCCGAGCCACATCAGCATCAATTAATAATACATGTTTATCACGCTCATTAGCGATGCTTAAAGCAAGGTTGAGTGCAGTGTATGTTTTTCCTTCTCCGGACACACTGCTGGTTATTAATATCAGATTAGATCTCGCAATTCCCGAACTAGTTGGACCAAAAGCATTATCCACTAACCGTCGTTTAATATTTCTGTATTCCTCTATAGTTTGGCTATGAGCCCTATCAGAAACAATGAAACCTAATTCAGCCAATCTTTCCCAATCAATAGTTACCTCCTTATTGCGCTTTACCGGGCGTTCTAATTGCCCCGTACCATTGCTAGAATCAACCGCTTCAACTGGCCTATGTAGGTTATCCAACTTATTATCTCTGGCTATTTCAGCAGAAGAAATTGATTTTTGTTCCTCTTCTTTAGCCTTGTTTAACGCTTTTTCAATAATACTCATTTATGCCCTCCCCTACAGATTTATCAAAGAAAGCTTTATCGATAGGATATCAATGGACATAAATCCTATATACACTAAAAAGAGTCCTAATATTGCAGCATTGAACCGCAAGGTTTCCTTTTTATTTTTTTCAACTTCCTTGGAGCTTATCTTAAATGAGATCACACCCAATACAGGGAGCCCTGCTATTTGTCTTATCTGCTTGACAGTTAAAAAAGTGGGTCTGATTAGATAGATTAAAAAGGAAACTGCTAACCCACATACACTACCTGCGCCTAATACAATTGAATAAAGAAGCTTTCGTTTAGGGGAAGAGGGTTCTAACGGGACATTAGGCGCATCGGCAATTTTAAATTTTAAGGCATCGGATTGGTCATCAACTTTTTTAGACATACTTGCCTGTTCCCTACTGACTAACAACTGCTCATAATTCTTTTTTATCGTTTCATAATCACGGTTTAAATTCTGCATTTCTGTTTCTATTGAAAGCCTCATGTTTAATTCATCCCGCGCCGTTTTTAGACGCGCTTCATACTTCTCAACACGTGAATTAATTGAAGCAATATTGGCATCTGTATCATTCATAGCAACCTTTATAGTCTGTATATAAGGATTTGCCATCACTGCCGAATCAACCCAAACATCTTCTACCGGAGACAACTTTGCTTTTTTTTCAACCAGCTCCTTTTCAAGCTTTTTAAGCATCTTGTCTATGTAGACTATTTCAGGATGTTTGGCTGTGTATTTAATTAAAAGATTATCTTTTTTTTGCTTTAACTCTGTGATTCTAGCATCTTCCACATCGATTTTTTCGTCTACCACACCCCAATCATCACCAGACATGGCCTCATCCAGTTGTGTTTGCAAGGCCACTTTTCTTGATGTGGCTTCGCTCAATTGAAGCTTTGCATCCTCCAAAGTTGATGATATTTGCTGTATATCACTAATCTGATTACCAGATTGACCAGGCAATAACCCCAAATTAGCACGTTTAAAATTTTCCAGGGCTCTTTCGCTATTACGCAGACGCATTTCATATTCATGGATCTGTTCATCAATAAAGTGGTGAGCCTCATCCGCTCCAAAAAGTGTAGATAGCTGAGTCTTCTCAGAAAAAACTGTCAATACAGCCTGTACAACATTTTTAGCCTCATCAGGATTACCCGCTTCATACTGTATAGTGAAAATATCATTTGCTCCGCCAATGATATGAATTTTTTTCTTCAGCTCCCCAATTTTTTGTAAAAGATCAAAAGAATTGTTTATATCTTTATCGAGTTCAGCCAATTTTATAATTCGCTCGAGATTATCTTTAGTAAACATTAAGCTCTGCATGACAAGAAGTAACCCTCTTATGTCAGATTGCACGGTCATTCCGCGAAGCAAAGGCTGCAACATGGTTTTTGTTTCAACATGAACCCTAGCTTCAGAAGTATATTTATTTGGCAGCACCAATACGGCCCCCCACCCACTTAAACAAAGTATCCAGACTACACTAACAGCAATCCATTTATATTTTAAAATCCCTTTTAAATAAAAAAGGATTTCATTCATCGTCTCTTGCATATGACTTTTGTTTTACAAAAATTAAAATAGTTGAAAAAACAGCTTTATTCCATGGGAGTTGTACTGGAGCTAAGCAATGCATTATTTGCGGTTAATGCGTTTATTACCTAGACATGCACTATGTAATGATTTTAATTTCGGAAATGATCTGATCGAATCCTTGACCACTGAAAATGGGAATTTAAACTCTAAACTATCAAAAAAAGGCCTGAGGAATTATAACAATATCTCCTGGCATAATTTTTACATTGGCTGATAAGTCGGCATCCTCAATAAGATCCTCAATTCTAATGCCGAATCTTTGTTGTTCGCCGTTAACTGTCCGAATAATACTGGCTCTATTACCATCGGCATAAATCCCTAAACCACCGATTTCTACCATTAGATCCAGCAGCGTCATGCCTTTTTTATATGGGAATGCTTTGGCCGTAGAACCTGCACCACCTCCACCACCTGAGAAACCGCCTCCACTACCGCCACCCGAGAAACCGCCTCCACCACCGCCACCTGAGAAACCGCCCCCACCACCGCCACCTGAGAAACCACTACCTGACGAACCGGCGCCACCACTTAACTGCCCTACCACTCTAACTTGCTGACTATAAACCCCTTCAAATCCTTGAACCATAATAACAACTTGGGGGTCTCTTACATATTT
>JAQTQZ010000035.1 GCA_028712695.1 Methylovulum sp.
CCCTGTATCGTCCACATGGCAAGGAATCCATTGCGGTTTGTTTCCTGGAAAGGCCGGAACCTTATTGCCGCAGACCCCAAGAAAATTTACCAATCCATCACGGTTGCCGGGGCCGAAAAGGAACTTGAAGCCTTTGCCCAAGCTTGGGACGGCAAATACCCGCCAATCAGCCAATCCTGGCGTAATCACTGGCCTAACCTGATTGCTTTTTTTGATTATCCTGATGAAATCAGGAAGATCATTTGTACCACTAATGCCATTGAATCCGTCAACAGCGTGGTTAGGAAGGCGACCAACGCCAGGAAAACATTCCCTAATGGCCAATTGGCAATGAAAGTCATTTATCTGGCTATAGGGGGCGCTTCGAAAAAATGTCCATGCCTTTACACAGATTTTTTTACACTCTCCGTGCCCCACCCACACTACGCACTAGGCTGGGCTTGTTGCCCGTCCCATAATACTTATTCGGCATCTCCCAACAACCCAATCGTTCCGGTCTCATCACCAATCTCCAACACCCCCACATCGCGCAATTTCCGCTCCATCGCCTTAGTCCGCGTTTCTTTCAATTTTTCCAGCGAGCCGGAGGCGGTGGTCAGTTGTTTGTGCACTAACGCCAATTGGTCTGAATAACTGGCGAATTCGGTTTTGACTTCCGCCAGCACTTTCCATACTTCACTACTGCGTTTTTGTACCGCGAGTGTGCGAAAGCCCATGTGCAAGCTGTTCAACAAAGCCGATAGCGTGGTCGGGCCGGTGATGGTGATGCGGTATTTGCGCTGGAGCAGTTCAAACATGTGCGGATGCCGTAACACCTCGGCAAACAGGCTTTCAACGGGTAAAAACATGATCGCAAAATCGGTGGTGTGCGGCGGGTCGATGTATTTCGCGCTAATGTCTTTGGCAAAACTTTCGATGGCTTTGAGCAGTATTTTTTGGGACTGGTCGATTTTAAGCGGTTCGGCTTCTTCATAAGCCTGCAACAGTATCTGGTAACTTTCTAACGGGAACTTGGAATCCATCGGCAACCAGACAGTTTTTTCATCGGACTTGCCGGGCAATTTGACGGCAAACTCGACATTCGCTTGGCTGCCTTGCTTGGTGGCGACATTAAGTGAATATTGCTCCGGCGACAGGATTTGTTCCAAGATATTGCCCAGTTGGTATTCGCCCAAGATGCCGCGCGTTTTGACATTGGCCAATACTTTTTTCAAATCGCCGACGCCAATCGCCAGCGTCTGCATTTCGCCCAAGCCTTTGTGGACTTGTTCCAGCCGGTCGCTGACTTGTTTAAACGATTCGCCCAGCCGTTTTTCCAGTGTGCTTTGCAGTTTTTCATCGACGGTTTTGCGCATTTCAGTCAATTGCTGGGTGTTGTCTTCGCGGATTGAGCGCAATTGTTTTTCAATCGTGTCGCGTATTTCGGTGATGCTGGTTTTGGCCTGCGCGGTGGCGTCGCTTTGTTGTTTGTTCAAATCGGCGAATTTTTGGCTTAATTGCCCGCTGAAGCCGTTGATGCTTTCGGAAAATTTGCTTTCGAACGACTTGAGCCCGTCATTGAGTTCTTTACGGTTGTCTTTGGCATCGTTGCCGATGCGCTCTTCAAAGCTATCCAGTTTGGCGACGGTTTTGTCCCTGAATTCATCCTGTTTTTTGTTCAAGGCTTCGCTGGAGGCGTGGAATGAGGTAATGACCGTTTGTTTGAAATCGTTGGAATGGCTGATCAGCTTTTCCGACAAATCATTTAACGCGGTTTTAAACAAATCCAGTTGCTGGTTTTGGGCATGGCTGTTTTCGGTGATCCGGTTCAGCAACGTGTCTTGCAAGTTCTTAAAGACTTCGTGGGTTTCTTTACGGTTTTCAAAGCCCATGTCGCGCAATTCTTTGCGGGAGTCTAAAAAACCTTGGTTCAACGTGTCTTCATTTGCTTGCAATAGGCGGATCAGCTCATTTTGCAACGGTTCTGGCGGCTTGTCCGTCAGCTTGTTGATACGTTTTAGGATAAAAAACAGTGCCATCAGCACCAGTAGCAGCAGGACACACGCAATTGCCGTGGCTATTAAGAGGGGGTCAGTCATGTGTAAGGGATGATTTGGTGCAAAATGAGGCAAATTAACAGGGGAATTACCAATAGCGTAGACCTGGCAGGTTTTTGAAACCTGCCAGGTCTTACTGGCTAGGGACTAACTAAAGTTTCCTTAAAACAACCCCGATATGACGCCATTGTCATCAATATCAATCCGTTCTGCGGCGGGCACTTTCGGTAGGCCCGGCATGGTCATCATGTCGCCGGCGATGGCGACAATAAAGCCGGCGCCATTGGCTAGCCTGACCTCGTTGATTTCTACCGTGTGCCCTGAGGGTGCGCCCTTGGCGCTAGGGTTGGTTGAAAATGACATCTGCGTTTTTGCCATGCAAATCGGGAAATGGCCGTAATCGCTTTGCCAAGCGGCCAATTGCGCTTTGACTTTGGCGTTGGCGGTGATATTGCCCGCCCCGTAAAGCTTGGTGGCAATGGCTTCGATTTTTTCCCACAGCCCCAAGTTTTCGTCATAGACATAACTGAATTCCGGCTCGCGCCCATCAACCAAGTCAAGCATGGTTTGCGCCAGTTGCTCCGCGCCCGCGCCGCCTTGCGCCCAGTGCTTGCAAAGCACGCTGGTTGCGCCGATTGCTTGGCATTTGTCTTGCAACAACGCCAGTTCGGCTTCGGTGTCGAAAGTGAAATGGTTGATAGCCACCACGCAAGGCAGGCCGTAATGTTGGGTGATGTTGTGGTAATGGCGTTCCAAGTTGGCAAAGCCTTGTTCCAATGCGGTCAAGTTTTCTTGGTTTAACGCGTCCTTGGTGACGCCGCCGTGGAATTTCAGCGCCCGTACTGTGGCGACCAGCACTACCGCCGAAGGTTTTAGGCCGGACATGCGGCATTTGATGTCGATGAATTTTTCGGCACCCAAGTCGGCACCGAAACCGGCTTCGGTCACCGCGTAATCCGCCAGCTTCAGGGCGGTTTTAGTGGCGGTCACCGTGTTGCAGCCATGGGCGATATTGGCGAATGGGCCGCCGTGGATAATGGCGATGTTGTTTTCTAAAGTTTGCACCAGATTGGGCTTGATGGCGTCTTTCAACAAGGCCGCCATAGCCCCGTGCGCTTTCAGGTCGCTGGCATAAACGGGGGTCACTTTGTCGGATTTGTAGCCGATGACTATCCGGCCTAAGCGTTCTTTCAAATCGGCGCGGCTGGTGGCCAAACATAAAATCGCCATCACTTCGGATGCGACCACGATGTCATAGCCGTCTTCGCGCAAGTAACCGTTGGCGGCGCCGCCCATGCCCACGACGATGTTGCGCAAGGCGCGGTCGTTCATATCCACGACGCGCTTCCATTGGATGCGGCGCGGGTCTATGTCCAGTTCGTTGCCGTGGTTGATGTGGTTGTCGATGAGGGCGGACAGCAGGTTGTGCGCCACGCCGATGGCATGGAAATCGCCGGTGAAGTGCAGGTTGATGTCTTCCATCGGCACGACTTGGGCATAACCGCCGCCCGCCGCGCCGCCTTTGACGCCAAAGCATGGGCCTAGTGACGGCTCGCGCAGGCAGATGATGGTTTTTTTGCCCAGCCGGTTCATGGCATCGCCAAGACCCACCGTGGTGGTGGTTTTGCCTTCACCGGCGGGGGTCGGGCTAATCGCCGTCACTAAGATCAGTTTGCCATCGTCTTGGTCTTTTAAGCTATTGACGTATTCCAAAGAGAGCTTGGCCTTAAAATGGCCATAGGGTTCGAGATGTTCGGCGGCTATTTTGTAGTTTTGTCTGGCCAGGTCAATAATAGGCTGCATCGTAGCCTGTTGGGCGATTTCTATATCAGACATTTACATTCCTTAAGGTGCTGATGTTTTAGGAGGTTTGTTAGGGATGGGGATCGCGCTAACGGTTCTTGAATTGCGGATGCCACCATTGTAAATGTTCAGGCTGTTTGTGTCTTGCCAGATGCGTATTCAGGGCAAGGTTAATGGCCTGTAGATGTGCCCCATAAGGCTTTTAAGCGTTGGTCCCTGCCACAATTGAAACGATAAAATTGGTAACGCAATGGGTTTTTTTTGTAGTAATCCTGATGATAGTCTTCAGCCGGGTAAAAGGTGGGTGCCGCGATGATTTGTGTTTTGATGTCATCCTTAAAGGGTTTGTTTTGTTGCCAAGCCGTTTTGGATTGTTCGGCCAGATGTTTTTGTGCTTCATTCTGGTAAAAGATGATGGACCGGTACTGGTCGCCTTTATCACAAAATTGGCCTGAAGCGTCGGTGGGATCTATGTTATGCCAATAAACATCCAACAATTTTTCATAACTGATTTTAGCGGGGTCATAGGTGATTTGTAGCGACTCGACATGCCCCGTACCCCCGGCTGACACTTGTTCATAAGACGGGTTTTCAGTTTTGCCTCCCGTGTAACCGGGCACGGTTTTTACCACGCCGGGCAAGGCGTCAAAAGGGGGCTGCATACACCAGAAACAACCGCCTGCAAAAAGGGCGGTCGCCACGGGGGGCTGTTCCGGTTCGGCAGATGCAGTCATGGATGCGCCAATAGCAAGCATGATAATAAACAAGCGCGTAAGCATTGTATTTTCCTCGTTAATTATTATTTTAGTAGGTGGATGGTTTAATAAACAGCGGGATAATATCGCAAATGTGGCATTAAAACCGGATGGGTTATAAATAGGATCAATTTTTTTGGAACATCGTCCCAGCTTTTAAGATGAGCATAATACCAATCTAAATAAAGTTTTCGCGATGTCAATTGTGCGGTGCTTTTAAACCGAAACATTTGTTATCCGGCCTGTCCTTGCCAGTCAAACAAACTACGATAGGGGTAAAAGGTGGTTTTGGGAATTCTTGGAGAATCTGCTGATTGCTTTCGCCGGTGAACGGTTCTTTGATAGTGCCCCACCTAGCTTTGGAAGTCGCTGAATTTCAACCTTTTACGGGCTTGCGACTTATCCCGAAATGGAAAAAGCAAAGGCGGCGCTTCTTATCCGCCCCGCTTGCTCCATCAATGCCAACCACCATACTGTTTAGTGGGATCGCCACGAAAGCCGGTCGATGTTTTGTTGGCATCCGGCACGTTAACCCGATTTTCCGCCGCCATCACCATATTGGCACGGGTATAGCCGCCTAAGGCCTTGGCGGCTTCAGCAATGGCGGTTGTCAACGGGCTGATGTCGTACTGGGTGATGCTTGGCTCAATCACCACGGCGACCAGTTGGTCTGCCTCCAGGCTGTCTGGTTTGGGGTAATAACGCAGGATAATCGGCAATTCGGTGTTGGCGGCAATTTCCAACCGGTAATGGTTGCTGTCTTCCAGGTCTGTGCTCGCCAACAGCTTGCCGTCAATGCCGGTCACTTTAATAGTACCGGTTTTCATCGGCGCTTCTTTGCCAACCACCAGTCCCGACAGAACAGTTGCCGTCCCGAATTTCTTAATGCTTTGCTGGATGGCTATCTTGGGTTTGTCAGTTTTGCCGCAGCTAGGCAAAAAACAGCCGATTATAAAGGCAGCCAGGATTATTTTTAGTGCAGAGTGTTTAATGCGCATATCAATTAATCTCCAAAGTGTCGCCATCGTGGGGCAGGTAAAATCTTACTCTATCGGTAAGGGATAGTTTTGGCAACAAAACGCCGATTAACCCTTGAATGATTGGCAAATGCCAATCGGACAATTGCGACCGCTTCTTACATGCTTAGGCTTGGCAGGTTATCATTGCCTAGATATTTAGTTATCCTTTTTCCCGCCTACAACAATTAAATCATGCAAAAAACAGTCACTGTTAAACTAGACACCGGCACGCTCCATCTTAAGTTGAAGCCGGGGCGTATCCCGCTCGACCGATTACTGGGCTTTGCCGCCCGCATCAGCAGCAAACGCAAGTTTTTGCTGGTCAGCAAAATATTGGGCAAGCATTATCCGGTGTCACCCAAAATGATGCGCTGGTCTTACCGTGCGTTGGCGCGATTGGTGCTGGACTGCGGCGCAGGCAGCAGTTCGTTGTGGATAGGTATGGCGGAAACCGCCACCGGACTGGGTTATGGCGTGTTTGCCGAAGCATGTGGGGCGGGGGTGCAGAACGCGCTATTTATGCAGACCACCCGCTATCATCTGGATGGCGTGGCGCGGCTGGCGTTTGATGAAGCACATAGTCATGCTACTGACTTTTTTCTGTATTATCCTGAGCATCCCGATTACCGGCGGCAGTTTTTAAGCGCTGAAACGCTGGTGCTGATTGATGATGAAATCAGTACCGGCAGGACTTTTTTGCGGCTGATTAATGCCTATCAAGCGGTTAACCCTAATCTGCAAAAAGTGTTTATTGTCAGTCTGGTGAATTTTGCCCATCTTGATGACCGCGCGTTGTTGGAGGCGCAAGCCGGTGTGGCGGTGGAATGGCTGTGTTTTCGGGAAGGTTTATTGGCCTTTGAAGACGGGCAAAATACGGCGCTCGACAATATCGTGGTCAATGTGTCCGGCAATGATGCGTGTAAAAAAGCGTTGTTGGCCTGGCCGGGCCGTTTGGGTATCAATGCGCCGATCCAACTGGAAGGCGGTATTGTCGATGCGTTTTTGCAACTGACCGCCAGTATAGATGACGATGCTCGCCCGATACTGGTGTTAGGCTCCGGTGAATGCAATGCCCCGGCTTATTTGCTGGGGTGTAAGCTGGAAGCCCAAGGTTTTAACGTAAAAGTGCAAAGTACAACGCGCTCCCCCATTCACCAAGGTAATGATATTAAGCAGGTTTGCCAGTTTGAGGATAACTACGGGGACGGCATTGCCAATTTTATTTATAACCTGAATCCTGAGGATTACCGGGAAATTATTCTGTGCCATGAAACGCCGCTGTGCGCAGCGCTGCTAGAGCGCTTAGACGCATGGCAAGCCGTCAGCGCACGTTTTGAACTTAACCCTAACGATAGACACCATGCAAAGTTATATTTTTTTAGACCTTGACGACACCTTGTTCCAAACACTACGAAAATGCACGCCTGGCACCGATAGCACCGCGTTGCAGGCGCGGGCGTTTTTGCCGGATGGCACCCCTAATTCATTTGCCACACGCAAACAACAATGGTTGTGGCAATGGCTGGCAAAAGGCTTCAAGGTTGTGCCGGTGACGGCGCGCGATGTGCAGGCGTTTTATCGGGTCAATTTACCGTTTCAAGAAGAAGTGGTGCTCAATCACGGTGCGGTTATTTTGGATAAACAGGGGGTGATTGATACCGTCTGGATGGAAAGGATGCGCCAAGAATTACCGCTATACCAAGAAAAATTGTTCGCACTCTGGGAAACGGTTGAGGCGTATTGCCATCTTCATAACGGCTATAAACCGCGCTTGGTCAATGATTTTGACAACACGTGGTATGGCGTCATCAAACACAGCGACGGCACCGAAGCGACGCTGAAAAAGTTGTTGGATGAAAAGATCAAGCCGCATCCGCATATCCTTGACGGCAGTTTGTATTGGCACATCAACGGCAACAACCTTGCCATATTGCCGCGCATCATCACTAAAGAAAATGCGGTCAGCTATCTGCTGGATAGTTATAAACGGCAACATCCCGATGTTTTGACATTCGGTGCGGGCGATAGCCGCACCGATGCGCCCTTTTTAGCGTTATGCGACTATGCGCTGATCCCTAAAAACACCCAATTGTTTAACGCGATGGTGACGGCCTAATGGCGATATTAATGCCGCCCAGCGGTAGTTACGCCTCCGATGACGTCAGGTTTTTGCTCACGCCGATTAGCCTGCCGGACACGCCGGTCGCCGCTAAAGAAGCGTTAATCCAATCGGGCCAAAAACATTATTCGCAACTGTTGTCCCATGAGTCGCTGCCGACTGACGCGTATTTGGCGTTGTTTCATCAGGCGATGGCGGCTAACAAAGCGCGTGTGGCAGAGCATGTCTGGACATTGGCCGGGCGTATTTTGGCAACCCGCCCGCACGGCATCACGCTGGTGTCGTTGGCGCGGGCCGGCACACCGGTTGGCGTGTTGCTTAAACAGGTGCTCAAGCGCCATTTCGACACCGAGGCGCCCCATTATTCCATTTCCATCATTCGGGATGTCGGTATCGATGCAAATGCGTTGCGCCATATTGTCCGGCAGCATGCGCCGGAGACGTTGGTTTTTGTTGATGGTTGGACAGGAAAAGGCGTGATTGCCGGACAATTGGCCGATAGTTTGCAAGATTTTAGCCGGAGTGATAGCGTATTTATTCCCGCTGAATTGTACGTGCTGACCGATTTGTCAGGCTGTGCGGCGGAGGCGGCCTCGTCCGAGGATTACCTGATCCCCTCGTGCATTTTAAACGCGACGGTTTCGGGCTTGGTCAGCCGCTCGGTTTATGATGAAGGGATAATGGCGGCGGGCGATTTCCACGGCTGTGTTTACTACGGGCAATTTAAACCGCATGACTTATCGCGCTATTTTGTTGATGAAATACTCGCTAGCGTTGCGCTTATTAGCCACGACCGCAAAAATAGCCCGGCGGTTGGGGTGGACCGGCAACACCTGCAATACGATTCCCAGCGCTTGTTGCAACAACTTGCCGTGCGTTATTCTGTAAGCCATGGACATTATATTAAACCCGGGATAGGTGAGGCGACCCGAGTGCTTTTGCGCCGCGAAGCCAAGTTGCTGTTGTTACAAGATTTGGCTGCAGAAGCCACGTTGCATTTGCGTTGGCTGGCGGAGGCCAAGTCGGTTCCGGTCGTTGTCTGCGATGATTTGCCGTACCGCGCCGTGGCGCTTATTAAAGAGGTATTATGATGACTATACAGTTGCCTGTCTTGGCAAAAGACTTTTCACCGTGGCAGTTGGGTGCGCCGCTTTATATGCCTGCGCACCGTTTTGATTTGACGGCGATTGCCAATGGTGAAAAATTGCCCGGATTGCGTTCGATGATTTTTTGCACCGAAGATGCCGTTGCTTGCCATGAGATTGACAGTAGCTTGCGGCATTTAGGCTTATGTTTGCAAGGTTTTGAAGACACACCCGAACGCTTCCGCTTTATCCGCGCTAGAAACCCTGAAATTTTGGCGCGTTTGCTTGATTTGCCCGGCATTGAAAAAATCGACGGTTTTGTCTTGCCAAAATTCACTGAAAAAGTATTCCATGCCTATTTTGACCAATTGCAGGGGACTGCATTCAAAGTCATGCCCACGTTGGAAACCCACGAGGTGTTTGATTATGCCGCGATGTGCGCCCTGCGGGACGGTTTATTGCAGGATGCTATTTTGCCGTCTGTGTTGATGCTACGGATAGGCGGCAATGACTTGCTGAACCTATTGGGGATACGTAGACCCAAAGGCCTGACCCTGTATGAGACGCCGCTAGGCAATGTCATTTCGCAACTGGTGACGGTCTTCAAACCCTTTGGCTTTCCATTATCCGCACCGGTGTTTGAATATCTGAACGACGATAAGACCCTGCAAAAAGAGATCCGGCAAGATTTAGCTTACGGCTTGACCGGCAAAACAGCCATTCATCCGACGCAGATACCGCTAATCGAAGCGGCTTACGCCATTGACGAGGAGGATTATCAAATGGCGCAGAGCCTGACGGCAGAGGAAGCGGAGGCGGTTTTTAGGATGCACGATGCGATGTGTGAAGTCGCGACCCACCAGCGTTGGGCGGTTGATCTTATCAGCCGTGGGCGGTGTTATGGTGTTAATATGTCGGCTTCATTGAAGGAATGTGCTGGGCTATCCGTTTAGTTGTTTGGCAAACAAAAAAGGGGGGAAGGTGAATAGCAGAATTGATTTGGTTGCGGGTCAAAATTGTCCGCTTTCGACAACAGGGCTGCATGTTTCTGTCAGTCATGGGGCGTCGCCAACGGGTTTGACGGTTGATGTCAGCGCTTTTTTGCTGGATGCGGCCGGCAAAGTTGCCGGGGATGAAGATTTTATTTTTTTCAACCAACCGATACGGAGCGACCAAGGCGTTGAATTGGATATTGCCCAAAGCCGGTTTACGTTTCACCTTGACCGCTGTGCGCCGCGTATCCAAAAAATCGCCTTGACCCTCACTATTTCGGATGGCTTGTCAAAAGGGCAAAGTTTTAGCCTGCTGAAAAACGTCAAAGTGTTGGTTAAAGACTTTCTGACGGGCTTTGAACTGGCCTATTTTGCGTTGGATACGTCGGCTAACAAAGAAACGGCGCTGATTGTCGGCGAGCTCTACCGGCATCGGGATAAATGGAAGTTTCGGGCGGTTGGTCAGGGCTTTATTGGCGGTTTGCAGCCCTTGGCGGAATTCTACGGCGTGGATGTTGGCGAAGGCGAAGCGGGTGCAGAAGCCAAGCCTGAACCTGCTACCCCGTCCGCAAATAAAATTAATCTCAGCAAGGTCACGTTGGAAAAGAAGGGGCAGTCCATTTCTCTGGAAAAACAGCCCGGCGGCTTGGGCGAAATTTCAATAAATCTAAACTGGAATGCGACGCCGGTAAAGTCACTGGGCTTTTTAAAGCCGTCATCAGCCGGTATCGACTTGGATCTGGCTTGTCTTTGGGAATTGAATGACGGCACTATCGGTGGTGTCCAAGCGTTGGGCGGGCATTTTGGCTCATTACATCAGTTTCCCTTTATTGAGTTGGATCAAGATGACCGTAGCGGGCAGTCCATAGGCGGCGAAACGTTGCGTATTAATGGCGGTCGTTGGCAAGAATTCCGGCGTATTTTGATTTTTACCTTTATCTATGAAGGCGTGCCTAACTGGTCGCATGTCGATGCGGTGGTCACCATCAAAAGCAATAACCAACCCTCTATTGAAGTCCGGCTTGATAGCCACCGTAATGACCAGTTTATGTGCGCCATCGCGATGCTGGAAAATATCAATAATCAACTACGCATCACTAAACTGGTCGATTATTTTGCCGGTCACCAGCAACTTGATCAGGCGTATGGCTGGGGCTTAAATTATGTTAAAGGCAGTAAATAACCACACCACAAACCACATTCATAACGGAGAACACGATGAGTTTCGACAATTTCCTTAACCAATTAAAAACTAAAGCCAATGAGTTAAAAACAGAGGCGTTAAAATTTAAAAACAAAGATTTTCTTAATGCCGCGATGGCGGGGTCGGCATTGATTGCCATGGCCGACGGCAGTGTCAGTTCGGAAGAAAAACAGAAAATGATCAAATTTATTGAAGGTAATGACGCGCTGTCGGTTTTTACCACCAGTGACGTCATCAAAGCCTTTCAAGATTTTGTCGGGCAACTGGAATTTGATAAAGACATCGGTGAAGCCAAAGCCTATCAGGCATTAGGTAAAATGAAGCCTAATGTCGAAGCCTCGCGTTTATTGATACGGATGATTATCGCTATTGCCGCTTCGGACGGGAATTTTGATGTTTCCGAAAAAGCGGTGGCAACAAGAATAGCCAGGGAACTGGGGCTTAATCCAGCGGACTTTGAACTGTAAGGTTTTTCGGGTAGATTTTGTTCGCTAAAAAACAGTTTAAAATAGAATGCGAAAGGGTAGGGTTAACTTGTAATCTTATCCCTTTCGCAACGTTGGCACGTTAACTGACATTTTGTAAATGCCGTCATAATTAAAAAAGCGCCTATGTCGGCCAAAAATATCCGCTATTACCTTAGATTGCCCCCCTCGCCAGCTTCAACTATCTTGCTGCACCAGCCCGTTTCACTACATTCTGCAAGATTGGATGCCGGATTTGCTTATCATGCGTACTGCTGTAAGTTATAAGCTCTGTCTGTGGCTGATCATTTTATTGTCGTTATCGGCCTTTGAAGTCAATGCGGGTGATTTTGCTGCAGTCATTAAGGGCGTGCAAATGGATGTCCGCGATGACAGCTATGTGTTGTCGGCCGAGATAAGCTATAAGCTCAGTGAACAAGTTAAGGAAGCGCTACAAAGTGGTGTGCCGCTATTTTGGAATATCCAGATTAAGGTTCACCGTCCCCGTCATATCCTGTGGCAAAAAACCTTGGCGGAAGAAACGTTGCGATACCGCTTGCAATATCATGCGTTATTAAATATGTACCGTGTCAGGAACGAAACTAGCGGCGAGATATATAATTTTTCCACCTTACCCGCAGCCTTGGATTTAATGTCAAACTTACACGACGTGCGCTTGGTTGACTGGGTAGGGCTGGCTCAGGAAAAGCAATTGCTAGTCGAGCTGAAGGTTGAGTTTGACCGAAGCGCCCTGCCTTTGCCATTACGCACGATTGCTTACCTTAATCGGCAATGGTATCTATCAAGTTATTGGACTGTATGGCCCTGGAAAAAATAAAACCACCGATCAACCTTTCTGTGCTGACTTTGTTCGGCCTGATTTTGCTGTCGTTACAGTTAATGAGTTCGGCCACGCAGGAATCGTCAGAGCTAGGGGAAATGTATTTTTGGCTGCTGGTGGTTAACGCGTCAGGGTCGGTGGTGTTGTTATGGCTGGTCGGTGCCAATATTTACACACTGACCAAGCAATTAAAAAAGCGTGAAGCCGGCTCTTTGCTGACGACGCGGATGGTGTCATTATTTGTTGTGCTGGCTTTGGCGCCGGCAGCGATTGTCTTTTATTTCTCAATGCAGTTTTTACACCAAGGCATTGACAGTTGGTTTAATGTTGAAATAGACCGCGCTATGGAAGATGCGTTGGAATTAAGCCAGTCCTCATTAGACCAGCGGATGCGCTGGCATTTGAAGCAAACCCAGCAATTGGCGGCAACGCTGGAAAGCGCGCCAGCCAATTTGGTTGCGCTGGAAATGGAAAACCTGCGCAGACTTTCCGATGCGTCGGAAATGACACTATTCTCACGCCCCGGAAAAATTATCGCCTCCAGCAGCATTAATCCTGGTGATATTTTGCCTAATTTGCCCGATGAAAATATCTGGTTGCAGTTACGCCAGAATAGCAATTATGTCGCGTTAGATCCGGTACGTGAAAATGAGTTGATGATACGGGTGATAGTCACCCTTAAGGGAAGTGAGCCTGAATATCTGCAGGCGCTTTATCCGGTGCCGGTGCGCATGGCCGATTTGGCGGATTCGGTGGAATTTGCCTTTTTACGCTATCAGGAAATGGGCTTTTTACGCCATTCATTAAAATTAAGTTTTTCTCTGGTCTTGTCATTGGTGCTGCTGATGAGTTTGCTAGCGGCGATATGGGTGGCTTTTATCAGTATCCGCTCCATTATTGCGCCGGTAAAAGCGTTGGTTAAAGGGACGCAAGCAGTTGCTTCCGGACATTACGACCAGCAATTGCCGGTTATTGCGCAGGATGACTTGGGTTTTTTGGTCGAGTCATTCAATGAGATGACCCAACGCATCGCCAGTGCGCGGGATGAAACCCGAATAGCCAGTGTTGAGGTGGAAAACCAACGGGCTTATCTGGAAACTATCTTGGCCAATTTAACCGCTGGCGTCATTAGTTTCGATTCCGTTTATAGGATACGCACAGCAAATCAAGCGGCGTACCGGATTTTCCATATCCCCGTTAACCAATTTATCGGCCATACGCTGCCAGCGCTTGTCCAATCGGCGCCTGAATTGGTTGAGCCTTTGAAATTAATACAGCGCCTATTGGTGCAGGCCGATGATATTTGGGAGCAGCGCATTGCTTTTTTAGGCCATAATGGGCGGCAGGAATTATTGTGTCGTGGTACCCCGCTCTTTTCCCAAGAAGGGCTGCGGGTGGGGGCGGTCGTAGTATTTGACGATGTGACCGACTTAATCCAGGCGCAAAAGAACGCCGCATGGGGCGAGGTGGCGCGGCGTCTGGCGCATGAAATTAAGAACCCGTTGACACCTATCCAGTTGTCGGCAGAGCGTCTGCAACATAAGTTGGCTGATAAGCTGGATACGGCTGATGCGTCTATCCTGCAGCGTTCGACGACAACCATTGTGCAACAGGTTGAGGCGATGAAGGAAATGGTCGATGATTTCTCGGAATATGCCAAACCTTCGAAAAAACAAACGGTGGCTATTAATTTGGCCGCATTGGTGCAGGAGGTGCTGGTGCTTTACGGATTAAAATCCGGCGTTAAATTTAACGCCCATTATGAAAGTGGCTATTTAATGATAAACGGCGATCCCGTAAGCATCCGCCAGGTGCTGCATAATCTGATTAAAAATGCGTTGGAAGCCATAGAAGATAAAGGGGTTATTGAAATTAATTTGCATAGGGTGCAAAAAAACAGCACGGACTTTATCGAACTTGCCTTTTATGATGATGGGCCTGGCATTAAAGAAGGGCAAATAGAGAAAGTATTTGAGCCCTACGTCACGACCAAAGCCAAAGGGACTGGCTTGGGGTTGGCGATTGTCAAAAAAATTCTTGAAGAACATGGCGGGGCTATTTGGGTCGATACTAGCCGCACAGTGGGTGCAGGTTTCATTCTTCAATTTCCTGCTTATACGCTTAATACACTGTAAAAATACGATGAACAAACAAAATTTCCGCTTGTTAGTGGTTGATGATGAGCCTGATATTCGCGGCTTGGTTAGCGAAATTCTTGAAGATGAAGGCTATCAGGTCGCTATGGCAGACAACGCAAGCAGTGCCAAGGCATTAAAAAAATCGACTGCTCCTGATCTTATCCTGTTGGATATTTGGATGCCCGATACCGATGGCATCACGCTTTTAAAAGAATGGGTGGCAGAAGATGCCATGTTATGCCCGGTGATTATGATGTCGGGCCATGGTTCTGTAGAAGCGGCCGTTGAAGCGACCCGTCTGGGCGCTTATGATTTCCTCGAAAAGCCCTTGTCGATGGCGAAATTATTGCTGATTGTAGCTAGGGCTCTGGAAGCAAGTAATCTGCAACGGGAAAATACGGGGCTTAGGCAGCAGTTGGCCGCTGACATTGAGCCAGTTGGTAAAAGCGCGGCGGTTGCCAGAACTAAAGACCAGTTAAAGCGGTTGGCCCAGCATGATACGCGGCTGCTTTTGGTTGGTGAAGCGGGCGTTGGTAAAGTGCTTTATGCCCGGTACTTGCACAATCACAGTGTGCGCCGTGACGGGCCGTTCATTAGCGTTGCCGTGGGCAGTATCTCGCCAGAAAATTCTGCGGTGGAGTTTTTTGGTAAAGAATATGATGGGAAAGTCTATCAGGGTTTGTTAGAGCGGGCGAATAGGGGGGTGTTGTTTTTGGGTGAAATTGGCGGCATGGACAAGGAAACCCAGTTGCGCTTGCTCAGTGCGTTGCAGTCGCACTCTTTTTTGCGGGTGGGAGGTAGTGAGGCGGTGCGTGTTGATGTCCGTATTATTGCCTCAACGCGGGTTCCGCTTGAGGAGGAGGTTAAGGCGGGGCGTTTCAGGCAAGATTTGTACTATGTGCTAAACGAGGTTGCGATCACAATTGAACCCCTTAGAAATCATAGTGAAGATGTGCCTGCCTTGTTGGGTTTTTATGTCGATTATTTTGTCAATCAGGATAACCTGCCGTTTCGGCGGTTTTCCATGTCCGCACAAAACTTTTTACGTAACTACAGCTGGCGCGGCAATGTGAGGGAATTAAAAAATTTAGTGCAACGTTTAATGATTTTAGGGGTTGGAGAGGATATCGAGTTGGATGAGGTCAAATCTGCCTTAGGTACTGTCAGCACCGATTCGCCTAATGCGCCCACAGTGCCTGATTTTTTTAACTTGCCTTTAAAAGATGCCCGCGATCATTTTGAAAAAGCCTATTTGGAATATCATCTTGAGCGCGCCGGTGGCAGTGTGGCAAAACTATCGGCAACGGTAGGTATTGAGCGGACGCATCTATACCGTAAATTACACGCATTGAACATTAAGCTGTGATTTAAGGATGGGTAAAAAAACAGCAATTGCTGTTTCTTGAAAGGTGTTGATAAATAAACCTTGAAAAAAATAATAAATTTTAGTAGAATTCTCGCTCTTTTATTGAGCCTTTACAGAAAGACTAAGTAACGATGAAAACATTTAGTGCAAAACCAGCAGAAGTTAAGCGTGATTGGTACGTAGTTGATGCAGAAGGCAAGACGCTAGGCCGCCTTGCTTCTGAAATTGCACGTCGTCTTCGCGGTAAACATAAACCAGAATACACGCCACACGTTGATACCGGCGATTATATTATTGTGGTGAACGTCGAAAAAATCGGTGTGACCGGTAACAAAGAAAATGACAAGCTTTATCATCACCACACTGGTTATACGGGGAATTTAAAAACCGTTAGCTTAGGGAAGTTAAGAAAAACGTTCCCTGACCGTATTCTTAATACGGCTGTTAAAGGCATGTTACCCAAAAATCCACTAGGACGCGCTATGTTCAAGAAATTGAAAGTGTATGCCGGCCCTGAACACGATCATCAGGCTCAACAGCCAAAAGTTTTAGAATTATAAGCGAGTAGACCATGGCAGCAGCTCAGTATTACGGAACCGGTCGTCGTAAAAGCGCGGTAGCACGCGTTTATGCAACTAAAGGCACCGGAAAAATTACGATTAATAAAAAAAGCCTTGAAGAATACTTTGGTCGGAAAACGGATCAAATGGTTTCACGGCAACCACTGGAATGTGTCGAAATGGAATCCGTGTTCGATGTCAATGTGGTTGTTAAAGGTGGTGGCCCGTCTGGCCAGGCTGGAGCTATTCGTCATGGCTTGACCCGCGCATTAATGGAATACGACGAAACATTGCGTCCTGCGCTAAGAAAGGCAGGGTTTGTGACCCGCGATTCACGCATTGTCGAACGTAAAAAAGTTGGCTTGCACAAAGCAAGGAAACGCCCGCAATACTCAAAACGTTAAGCTATTATTCAATAGCATTAATGCCGAAGGGCTGCATTCATAAGAATGCAGCCCTTTTTTTGTGGCTTAAATAGCGCTCTGTTTTTCATAAAAGTTTAACAAAACACAAAAACCTTTTACCATAACCGGTTCGGAGATAATCTTCGGCTGCTTCGCAGGAATCACATTAACAGGTTTAAAAATGGCTCTTTATGTCTATAAATTTGGCGGCACGTCAGTAGGTACGGTTGAGCGTATCAAAGCAGTCGCTGAAAAAGTAAAAAAAGCCCATGAATTGGGCGATCAGATTGTCGTTGTCGTGTCGGCAATGAGTGGGGAAACTAACCGTTTGATCGGTTTGGCAAAACAAATACAGGCGCAGCCAACGGAGCGGGAGCTGGATGTTTTAATATCGACTGGCGAACAAGTTACGGTGGCCTTGCTAAGTATGGCGTTGCATGAGCTGGGCTGTGATGCGTGCTCGTACACTGGTGGGCAGGTGAAAATCTTGACTGACAGCAGCCATACTAAGGCGAGGATACGCAAGATAGACGATGCGCGTATCCGAGCTAGCCTCAAACAAGGTAAAGTCGTGGTGGTGGCGGGTTTTCAGGGTGTGGACGAGGATGACAATATCACCACTTTGGGGCGAGGTGGTTCGGATACGACGGCGGTGGCTTTGGCGGCGGCATTAAAAGCCGATGAATGCCATATCTATACCGATGTTGACGGCGTTTATACCACCGATCCACGGGTGGAGCCTAAAGCGCGTCGATTGGATCGCATTACCTTTGAGGAAATGCTGGAAATGGCGAGTTTGGGTTCAAAGGTTTTGCAAATCCGCTCGGTCGAATTTGCCGGCAAATACAATGTTGCATTGCGGGTTTTATCATCATTTACAGAAGGGTGTGGCACACTCATTACTTACGAGGAATTATCAATGGAAAGCGCTTTGATTTCGGGGATTGCGTTTAATCGTGATGAGGCAAAATTGACTATCACCGGCGTGCCGGATTTGCCGGGAGTGGCGTTTAAAATTTTAGGCCCGATTGCCGATGCCAATATTGAAGTGGATATGATTATCCAGAATATTGCCGATGATGCGACTACCGATTTTACCTTTACCGTACATCGCAATGATTTTCAGCGGGCTAAGGCCATATTGACGCAGACCTGCGCCGAACTGGGTGCGCGTGCGGTAACTGACGATGACCGTATTGTTAAGGTGTCTATTGTCGGGGTGGGGATGCGTTCACATGCAGGCATTGCCAGCACAATGTTTAAAACACTGGCTGCTGAAGGTATTAACATCCGCATGATTGCAACTTCGGAAATAAAAATTTCAGTGGTTGTTGATGAAAAATATCTGGAGCTTGCTGTAAGGGCTTTGCATGCGGCATTTAATCTGGATAAGGCTGAATAATAGGTTGCGGCTTAGCCCCTTTAGCCTACCAAGCTGAGGGGCTAAGCAATGTGCTCAGCAGGCGAGTTGTTAAATGGGGATGTCGTCTACTGTTTCGGCTGCTTTGTCAATTGCATCGTGTGCAGTATTGCCAACGCCGGGCACGATAGAAACAACCGCGCCGCTTAGGCGCATAGGTACGGAAGCTATTTTCGTCAACACGCAACCTTGTGAAGTGCAGGCAATAACTGCCAGTAGCACGGCATTTTTTAACTTCATTTTTGCATCCTTTAGTTAATTAGAAACGAAGGGTTACAATAACCTATGCTGTGTAGTGCTGCAACGGGTGCGGCTGTTGTCAGATAGTTCGCCTTTGTGTGTTGCTAATTTGCCAGCCTGATACATCATTGCAATCATTGTTAATTAATATAGATCTTTAAAGCGGGTGCGGTCATGGAAAAAATCAAGGTGTTGTTTGTTTGTATGGGCAATATATGCCGGTCACCGACAGCGGAAGGGGTGTTTGCCGAGCTTGTGAAGCGCCGCGGTTTGGCGCACTTTTTTTCTATCGATTCGGCTGGTACGCATGCTTATCATATAGGCGAGGCGCCTGATTTACGCGCCCAAAAAGCCGCTCTTGAACGGGGTGTTGCGTTGGCCGATATCAGGTCAAGAAAGGTCAAGCAGGGCGATTTTGAAGACTTTGATTTTGTGCTGGCGATGGACGGCGATAATTATGCTATTTTGATCGACGCTTGCCCCGAGGCGCATAAAGGGAAGGTGCGTTATTTTCTTGATTACGCCCCGCACCTAAGTGCGCGCGAAGTGCCAGACCCTTATTATGGTGGCCGTTATGGGTTTGAGCGGGTGCTGGATTTGGTGGAAGAGGCTTCCGAGGGATTTTTAATCGCCTTGCAAGAAATGGGGTGGATAACAGCAAAAATCAACAAATAGTGAGGGGTGTTATGGCAATAGTGGCAAATACAGTTACTTATTTGGATGATGGTGTTGTTTTGGAAGCATTTTTTGCTTTCGATGATGCGGTTTCAGGTCGCCGTCCAGCGGTTTTAATCAACCATGCTTGGGGTGGTAGGGATGATTTTGTTGCTGGGAAGGCTAAAAAGCTCGCTGAACTGGGTTATGTCGGTTTTGCGTTGGATATGTATGGGAAAGGTGTGCTAGGTTCGTCGCCCGAAGAAAACGCCAGCCTGATGCAGCCGTTTATGGCTGACCGCGGGCTGCTGCAGAAACGTATTAAGGCCGCTGTTGCGGCAGTAAAGTTAATGCCTTGGGTTGATGATAGCAAAATCGCTGCGATAGGGTTTTGTTTTGGCGGGTTGTGTGTATTGGATTTGGCCAGGACAGGCGCTGATCTGAAGGGGGTGGTCAGTTTTCACGGATTGTTGGGGGCACCGGACAATATCCAAGATAAGCAAATTAAAGCCAAGGTATTGGCTTTGCATGGCCATGATGATCCCATGGCCCCACCTGAGCAGGTGTTGGCTTTTGAGCAAGAAATGACGGTGGCGGGCGCGGATTGGCAGCTGCATGCTTTTGGGCATACGATGCATGCTTTTACGAATCCGGTGGCTAATGACCCTGATTTCGGCACCGTTTATCAGCCTGGTGCGGATAGGCGTTCTTGGCTGATAGTGCAAAATTTTTTGGCGGAAATTTTCGGGTGATTCCGGCGGCAACGCGGTTATAACCCCAATTCAAACAGCAGCCTGATCGAGACATAGGTAACCAGTCCCATTGTTAGTAAGTAGGCGCAGTAAGCTAAAGGTTGCTCTACAAGCTTTTGCCATAGGCCCTTATATTGGCCTGATTGTTTGCGCTGTAAGTAATCTTGCCGCGCGGTCAGGTAGCGTTGCTGCTGATAGTTGCCGATCAATTGGTGGGCTTTTTCCCATTCCGTTCTATCTCTTAGCCACAGGGCAGGCATCGACACCCCCCAATGCCCCGCCGATGTTTCATAAAAATCAATCTGTTGCTCAGTGAGCAATTCGCGTACTTCAGCGGCTTCATCGTCAGGCACGCCGCGCAGGGGAAATAGTAATAACGCCATAGTCGAGAGGGGGGGCAGCAAATGGAATGCCACATTATAAGGCATTATAAATTACTGTGGGCAAGGTTGGCCGATAGGCCGTCAATAGCGCGTTCTATTGGCTTGCTGCTATGGATGCCGCTGGTTCAACAACTTCGACTCTATAATGACAATTTGTTATAATGTTTGGCTACTTAAGTCGTTTGGTCGTGCTTACGACAACAACCAGAAGCTTGTGCGATTGCATTTAGCCGAGAAATACCGTGCCAGAGTCTGCTGTTATCCGGCACTTATGTTTATATAGGGATCAATGTCAAACTTCGCTAAAGAAATTATTGCTGTTAATCTCGAAGATGAGATGAAGCAGTCCTATCTCGATTACGCCATGAGCGTTATTGTCGGTCGAGCCCTTCCTGATGTCAGAGATGGCCTTAAACCGGTGCATCGCCGCGTGCTCTATGCGATGAGCGAGCTGGGCAACGACTGGAATAAGCCCTATAAAAAATCGGCGCGTATCGTCGGTGATGTCATTGGTAAATACCATCCGCATGGTGACACTGCTGTTTACGATACGATGGTGCGTATGGCACAACCATTTTCCATGCGTTATATGCTGATAGATGGCCAGGGTAACTTTGGTTCGGTGGATGGCGATTCGCCAGCGGCAATGCGGTATACCGAAGTCCGCATGGCAAAAATTGCCCACGAGCTTTTGGCTGACCTCGATAAAGAAACCGTCGATTTTATCCCCAACTACGATGAATCCGAATCCGAGCCGAAAGTCTTGCCGACACGGGTGCCTACTTTGCTGATCAACGGTTCATCGGGTATTGCCGTGGGTATGGCAACTAACATCCCGCCGCATAATATGGGCGAAGTCATTAGCGCCTGTTTGGCACTGATTGACCAGCCGGATGCTACAGTGCATGAGCTGATGGCACATATTCCCGGCCCGGATTTCCCTACTGCCGCAATTATTAACGGCGCGTCCGGTATTTATAACGCCTACACCACAGGGCGCGGCAAAATTTATCTCCGTGCCCGCTGCCACTTTGAAGACATCGGCGACAGTAGCCGACAAGCAATTATCACTACTGAACTGCCGTACCAAGTCAACAAAGCGCGGCTTTTAGAGAAAATTGCCGAATTAGTCAAGGAAGGAAAACTTGAGGGGATTTCCGGTTTGCGTGACGAGTCCGATAAAGATGGTATGCGCATGGTGATTGAGCTTAAGCGCGGTGAGGTGCCTGAAGTTGTTTTAAATAATCTGTATAAACAGACCCAGTTTGAGACGGTGTTCGGCATTAACATGGTTGCTTTGCTGGATGGCCGTCCGCACTGCATGAATTTGAAAGACATTATCAGCGCGTTTGTGGATCATCGCCGCGAAATAGTGACGCGCCGGACCCTTTATCTGTTACGCAAGGCGCGGGAACGTGCGCACGTACTGGAAGGTCTGGCTGTTGCGCTGGCAAATATTGACGAAATGATCGAATTGATCAAAACCTCCAGTAACAGGGAGGAGGCGAAAGAGGGCTTGTTGGCAAGAACTTGGCTGTCAGGCCTGGTCGCGTCTTTGCTGGAGAGCGCCGAGGCCGACCGGTCCAGGCCCGAAGATTTGCCTGCTGAATTCGGCATTCATGGAAGCGTGTATCAGCTGTCTGAAACCCAAGCGCAGGCAATCTTGGATTTGCGCCTGCACCGTTTGACGGGTTTGGAACAGGACAAAATTGTTGAAGAATACAAAGAACTGTTGGCGCAAATTGATGAGTATTTGACTATTTTGGGCAGTGATATTCGGTTGATGGAAGTTATCCGTGAAGAGCTTGTGGCTATTAAGGATCAGTATACCGATCCGCGCCGCACTGAAATCATGCAGAACCAATCGGACTTGTCCGATGGTGATTTGATCACCGAAGAAGACATGGTCGTGACTATGTCCCACGAAGGTTATGTCAAATCTCAGCCGTTGACGGATTATAAAGCCCAGCGGCGTGGCGGGCGCGGCAAGTCGGCGACGGCGATGAAGGAAACGGATTTTATTGATAAGTTGATTGTTGCCAATACGCACGACACTATTTTGTGTTTCTCATCGTTAGGTAAGGTCTACTGGCTGAAAGTCTACCAGTTGCCAGTTGCCAGCCGTGCGGCGCGTGGCAAACCGTTTGTCAATTTGTTGCCTTTGGAAGAAGGCGAAAAAATCAATGCCTTGTTGCCTGTTCAAGAATTTAGCGACAGTAAATTCATTTTTATGGCGACTTCCCATGGAACGGTTAAAAAAACGCCGCTGAACGAATTTGAACGTCCGCGTAGTACCGGAAAAATGGCGATAGACATCCGCGAAGATGATGCGCTGGTCGGTGTTGCCATCACCGATGGTCAGCAAAATGTGATGCTGTTTAGCAGTGACGGCAAAACAATTTGCTTTAATGAGGCGGATGTGCGTTCCATGGGGCGGACGGCTACGGGTGTGCGTGGCATGCGCTTGCAAGATGGGCAGAAAGTCATTTCTTTAATTATTGCATCCGAAGGCACGGTGCTGAATATCACCGAAAATGGTTATGGCAAACGCACGTTGGTGGAAAAGTTCAATTGCCAAGGTCGTGGTGGTCTAGGAGTCATTGCTATGCAGACTTCAGAACGCAACGGCCGGGTAGTCGGTGCGTTGTTGGTCAATGACAACGACGAACTGATGATTATCACCGATGGCGGCACGTTGGTCAGGACCCGCGTTGCTGAAATATCGGTAGTCGGCAGGAACACTCAGGGTGTGACAATTATCCGTCTGGATAATGGCGAAAAAGTGATTGGTGTTGACCGTATTGATGGCTTGGTCGGGGTTGATGATGCCGACACCGAAGATGATATTTTAGTGGATGATGTGGCGGTAGCCGGTGATGATCAGGAACCAGGAGAACAGTAATGTCCAGAGTTTATAATTTTAGCGCAGGCCCTTCAGCCTTTCCCGAATCCGTTTTGCTTAAAGCACAGCAAGAAATGCTGGAATGGCGTGATAGCGGCATGTCGGTGATGGAAATGAGCCATCGTGGCAAACATTTTTCCAGTATTGCCGAAGCGCTGGACAGTGATTTGCGCGAATTGTTGGCGATCCCTGACAATTATAATGTGCTGTTTTTACAAGGTGGCGCGTCAGCGCAGTTTTCGCTGATTCCGCAGAATATCCTCAATGGCAAAACTAAAGCCTGCTACGTCAATACAGGGGCTTGGTCAGACAAAGCGATTAAAGACGCTAAGGCGTATTGTGAGGTTGTTGTCAGCGCGAGTGCGGAAGACACGAAGTTCACCACTATCCCTGATGTGGCAAGTTGGGCAATCGACCCGCAAGCGGCTTATTTGCATTACACCTCCAATGAAACCATTCATGGCGTAGAATTTCAAAGTATCCCTGATGCTGGCGGCTTACCGCTAGTGTCTGATATGTCGTCGAATATTCTGTCCCGTCCGGTTGATGTCAGCCAGTACGGCTTAATTTATGCGGGAACCCAAAAAAATATGGGGCCGGCGGGTGTCACTGTCGTGATTGTTAGGGACGATTTAGTTGGTCATGCCACCAAGGCCACGCCCTCCGTATTTAACTATGCCGAGCAGGCAAAAAACCAGTCGATGCTGAATACACCGGCAACTTATAACTGGTATTTGGTTGGTCTGGTGTTGGCATGGTTAAAAGAACAAGGTGGTGTCGCCGCGATTGAGCAACGCAATATTGGAAAGTCGGTGAAACTCTATCAGGCGATTGACCAGTCTAGTTTGTACCACAACCCGGTTGAAGTGCCTTGCCGTTCGCGGATGAATGTGCCGTTTATCCTCGCCGATGAAAATTTGGACAAAGCCTTTCTCAGCGCCGCCGAAGCAAACGGCTTATATGAGCTTAAAGGCCACCGGTCAGTCGGTGGTATGCGTGCCAGTATTTACAATGCCATGCCCGAAGCTGGCGTGGATGCCCTGATTGCATTTATGAACGAGTTTGAAAGGACTCATTGAGAATCAGATGACTGCTATCAAGTCCTTAGCAGAGCTGCGCGAGACCATCGACAGCATTGACCAGCAACTATTAAGTTTGCTCAATCAACGCGCCTGTTGTGCCCAGGATGTTGCCAAGACTAAACAGGCCGAAGGCGAGCAAGGCACGTTTTATCGGCCTGACCGCGAAGCGCTAGTGTTGCGGCGCATTAAGGAGCTGAATAGGGGGCCGCTAACGGATGAAACCGCGATGCGCTTCTTTAGGGAAGTGATGTCAGCTTGTTTGGCGCTGGAAAAGCCTTTGGATGTCGCATTTTTGGGGCCGGAAGGCACGTTTACCCAGCAGGCGGCGTTCAAGCATTTTGGTCATGCGGTGCATACTATTCCAGTGAATAGCATTCATGACATTTTTAGTAGCGTAGAACACCAGAATTGCCAGTTTGGTGTGGTGCCGGTCGAGAATTCTACTGAAGGTGTCATCACGCATACGTTGGACCGGTTTTTATCGTCGTCATTGCAGATTTGTGGGGAAGTTGAAATTCGGGTGCATCAAAATTTGATGGCGAAGGTGGACAAGCTTGCTGAGATTACCGAAGTCCTGTCGCATCAGCAATCCTTGGCGCAATGCCGTCGGTGGTTGGATAAAAATTTGCCTGATGTAAGTTGTACTGCAGTGAGCAGTAATGCGGAAGCGGCAAGGTTAGCGGCGGCTCAACCCGGTAAAGCGGCTATTGCCGGCAAAGTCGCCGCTGACCTTTACCAGTTGCCGATTCTGGAAAAAAATATCGAAGACGAACCAAACAATACCACGCGCTTTTTGATTATCGGTGAACAGCGTCCTTCCTCTACCGGCCAAGACAAAACCTCGTTGGTATTGTCTACCGGTAACCAGTCGGGGGCGTTGCATAAAATCTTAGAACCTTTTGCCCGTTATGGTATCAGCATGACCCATATAGAGTCGCGTCCTTCGCGCCAAGGGTTGTGGGATTATGTGTTTTTTATCGACATTGACGGACATCGCGATGA
The DNA here is from genome assembly GCA_028712695.1 of Methylovulum sp. GTDB lineage: Bacteria > Pseudomonadota > Gammaproteobacteria > Methylococcales > Methylomonadaceae > Methylovulum. The sequence continues at coordinate 25,222 of JAQTQZ010000035.1, forward strand.
CCAGAATGTTGCTGATGCGCTGAGCGCCCTGCAAAACAATGTCACGATGCTTAATGTATTGGGCTCTTATCCTAAGGCTGTGATTTAGCAGTGCGCGTAGCCTAAATTTCTAAAAAATGACCAACCAAAGTTAAAACTATGTCCTGTTGCAATGCTTTATTTGACCTTGCCCAGTTGGGCGTAAAACAATTAGTGCCTTATGTGCCGGGCAAACCGATAGAGGAGCTCGAACGGGAGTTGGGCTTAAGCCACATCGTAAAGCTTGCCTCGAATGAAAGCCCGCTAGGCGTCAGTCCGAAGGTGTTGGCGGCTATTAGCCAGGTGTTGCCGGATTTGACCCGTTATCCTGATGGCAGCGGATTTAAACTGAAAACGGCATTGGCTGAAAAATACGCGGTAAACGTAAATCAGCTGACCTTAGGCAATGGCTCCAATGAGATTTTGGAGCTGGTCGCGCGTACTTTTTTAAGCCCAGAATTAAACGCGGTGTTTTCGCAACATGCGTTTGCCGTCTACCCGATTGTCACGCAAGCGGCGGGTGCCAGTGCGCGGGTCGTCCCTGCCCGCGATTACGGTCACGATTTGCCCGCAATGCTTGCGGTGGTGGATGACAAAACCCGCATCGTATTTATTGCCAACCCTAATAACCCGACCGGCACTTTGTTGACGCCAGCAACTTTAAAAGCATTTTTGCAGGCTTTGCCGTCAACAGTGGCTTGTGTGCTCGATGAAGCCTATTCTGAGTTTGTCGCTGCAGAACACAAGGCTGACACTATCAGCTGGCTAGCAGATTTTCCAAACCTGATTATTACGCGCACGTTTTCCAAGGCTTATGGCTTGGCGGGGTTGCGGGTTGGCTATAGTTTATCCAGCCCTGAAATCGCTGATTTATTGAACCGTGTCCGCCAGCCTTTCAATAATAATTCATTGGCGTTGGTCGCTGCGGAAACGGCTTTGCATGATGCAGATTACTTGCAGTCGGCGATTACCACCAATAATCAGGGTATGGCTCAGCTGACCGCCGCTTTTGCGGGACTGGGTTTGGCATGGATACCTTCTGCGGGTAATTTTGTGACCTTTGATTTAAAGTGTCCGGCAATGCCGGTGTACGAAGCCTTGTTGCAGCGCGGCGTCATTGTCAGGCCTATCGGCGTGTACGAAATGCCCAATCATTTGCGGGTGAGCATTGGCACGGAACAGGAAAACGCAGTCTTCATTGATGCGTTAAAGGCTGTATTGGATGTTTGATAAGCTGTGCATTATTGGTGTCGGGCTGATTGGCGGCTCTATCGCCAAAGCCGCAAGGCGCAAAGGCTTGGCAAAGACGCTGGTTGGTTATGGGCGGCCTCAGGATGTTGCCAATCTTGAGGCGGCGAAGCGTTTAGGGGTGATTGATGGTTACTCGCTGGAGTTGGCGGCAGCGGTTGCCGGTGCCGATTGCGTAGTCATTGCCACGCCAGTCGCCAGCAGCGAGAGTATTTTCCGCATGCTCAAGCCGTTGTGGTCAGAAACCGCCGTTTATACTGATGTGGGCAGCACAAAGGCTAATGTGGTTGCCGCCGCAGAATCGGTGTTTGGCAACGTGCCAGATAACTTGATCTTGGCCCATCCCATTGCGGGCCGTGAGCAAAGCGGTGTTACTGCCGCAGTCGATAATCTATTTGACCGTAAACGTCTTATCATTACCCCGTTGGCCACGACTTGCCCAGTTGCCCTGCAAAAAATAAGCTTGTTTTGGCAGGAGCTAGGTGCGGTTGTCAGCATGATGGATGTCCGGCATCATGATGGTGTGCTGGCTGCAACCAGCCATTTGCCGCATATTTTGGCGTTCGCGCTGGTTGATATGCTGGGGCATAAAGACGAACAAAGCGAGATTTTCCAGTATGCCGCCGGTGGCTTTAACGACTTTACGCGGATCGCATCCAGTGATCCGGTCATGTGGCGGGATATTTGCCTTGCCAATAAAAATGAAATCGCCCCATTAATTGACCAGTTAAAGGACGAACTGGATAAAATACAACGGTTGCTGGAAGACGGTAATGCCCAGCAGCTTTTTGCAACCTTCACGTATGCCAACAGTGCCAGGCAACGTTTTCTTAATCAGTATCAAACTACCATGTCGAAATCAATTACATTCCAGATTCAGCCCGGCGGACAATTACAAGGTGAAGTGCGTGTGCCTGGCGATAAGTCCATGTCACATCGTTCTATCATGTTAGGTTCGTTGGCCGATGGCGTGACCCATGTCAAAGGTTTCCTTAACGCTGAAGATGCCATTTCCACGCTGGAAGCATTCCGGGCGATGGGCGTGAAGATTGACGGCCCGGTGAATGGCGAAGTGACTATTTATGGTGTCGGAAAACAGGGTTTGAAAGCTCCGGAAAAGCCATTGTATTTGGGCAATTCAGGCACTTCGATGCGCTTATTGAGCGGGTTGCTGGCAGGACAAGATTTTGATTGCACATTGACCGGAGACGAATCGTTATCATCAAGGCCAATGCGCCGTGTCACTGAGCCCTTGGCGTTAATGGGCGCGGTTATTGAGACCCAGGAGCAAGGCACGGCGCCGCTTCATATTAAAGGGTGCGGCAAACTCAAGGGCATAGATTACGTGATGCCGATGGCCAGTGCGCAAGTCAAATCCTGCCTATTGCTGGCGGGCATGTATGCGGAAGGTGAAACTTCGGTCACCGAGCCGGCGCCGACCCGTGATCATACCGAGCGCATGTTAAACGGTTTTGGCTATCCGGTGAGGCGCGAGGGCAGTAAGGCCATCATCAATAGCGCCGGCAGGTTGACGGCAACCAATATCGACGTGCCTAGCGACATTTCTTCCGCCGCATTTTTTCTGGTTGGCGCGTCTATTGCGCCAAATTCTGATGTCACCTTGCGGCATGTCGGCATTAACCCGACCCGTACCGGTGTTATCGATATTTTGCGTCTAATGGGGGCAAATATTGAAGTGATGAACGAGCGCGAAGTGGGGGGCGAACCTGTGGCTGATTTGCGTGTCACATCAAGTTCATTGAAGGGCATCGCTATTCCTGAGGCATTGGTGCCATTAGCCATAGATGAATTCCCTGTGTTGTTTGTTGCCGCCGCCTGTGCTGAAGGGCAGACCGTGCTGACTGGTGCGGAAGAGCTGCGTGTTAAGGAATGTGACCGTATTCAGGTGATGGCTGATGGACTTAAAATCTTGGGGATAGATGCCCAGCCTACTAAGGATGGCATGATTATCCAGGGTGGCCAGTTAGGCGGCGGTATTGTTGAGTCGCACGGCGATCATCGGATTGCCATGTCTTTTTCCATCGCTGGTTTGCGCGCCAACGGGCCGGTCACGATTCATAACTGCGCCAATGTGAACACTTCATTCCCGGAGTTCCGCGTTTTGGCAAAACAGCTCGGCTTGCAACTTGAGAGTCAAGAATAGTGAGCGTTCCTGTATTAACTATAGATGGCCCTAGCGGTGCCGGGAAAGGCACGGTCAGTCGGTTGGTGGCGAAAAAACTGGGTTGGCATTATTTGGATAGTGGCTCGATTTACCGTTCACTAGCCGTTGCCTTGGCAAAGCAATCTGTTGACTTAACGGATAAGGCCGAAATTGTCAAAATAGCACAAACCATGGGGCTGGAATTTGACTGTGGAGATGAGTTGGTTGTCAAGCTCAATGGTGAGGATATTACCGGACAGTTAGGGTTGGAAAGTACGGGTAATACGGCTTCAGTTATTGCCGCTTACCCGGAAGTCAGGCAAGTTTTGCTAAAAAAACAGCAAGATTTTAAAAGGCCACCAGGTCTGGTCGCTGATGGCCGGGATATGGGGACGGTCATTTTTCCCGATGCTGAAAATAAAGTGTTTTTAACTGCCAGTGCCGAAAAAAGAGCGGAAAGGCGATATAAACAGTTGATAGAGAAAGGAATTGATGCTAATCTTAGCCGCTTAACCATCGAGATAGAAGAACGTGATCGCCGTGATATGGAGCGCACCAATGCACCGTTAAGTATGGCGAGAGGCGCGCTTTTTATTGATTCTTCTGAAATGGCCGTTGATGCTGTCGTTGCGGAAGTGCTGGATTTGATCCGCTAAGGGTTTTTACGTCGCTGCGTGATGTCATGCGGTTTTTTTAACTTTAAGATAAAAAAGGCTTGTTTAATCGTGGACAGGCTTGGGAAACAATAAAATGAGCGAAAGCTTTGCTGAACTATTTGAAGAAAGTCTAACCAGAACAGAAATGCGTCCTGGTGCCATGCTAATGGGTACTGTTGTTGAAATAGAAAACGACATGATTATTGTCAGTACGCATTCTAAATCGGAAGGTGTCATTCCAAAATGGCAATTTCTAAACAACAACGGCGAGTTAGAAGTCAAGATTGGCGACGAAATTGAAGTTGCTTTGGATTTGTTTGAAGATGGTTTAGGCGCTACGCTTCTTTCCCGAGATAAAGCGAAGAAAAACAAAGCTTGGTCTGAATTGGAACACGCGTTTGAAAAAGACGAGACAGTTGTTGGCCGTATTAGTGGTAAAGTCCGTGGCGGCTTCACTGTGGATGTCGGGGCCTTGCGTGCCTTCTTGCCTGGTTCATTGGTTGATGTGCGTCCTATTAGGGACACTACCTTCTTGGAAAACCGCGATCTTGAATTCAAAGTTATCAAAATTGACCAAAAACGTAACAATGTCGTGTTATCACGTCGTGCGGTTGTAGAAAAAGAATACAGCGCGGAACGCGAAGAATTGCTGAAAACCCTTGATGAAGGTGCAGTTGTTACCGGTGTTGTTAAAAATCTCACCGATTACGGTGCATTTATTGATCTAGGTGGCATCGATGGTCTGTTACACATTACCGATATGGCTTGGAGACGGGTACGCCATCCATCTGAATGTGTAGAAATCGGTCAAGAGATTAAAGTTAAAGTCTTAAAGTACGACAAAGATAAAAACCGTGTTTCATTAGGTATGAAACAAATGGGTGAAGATCCTTGGCAAAATATCGCCCGCCGTTACCCTGCTGGTTCCCGTGCATTTGGTAAAGTCAATAATCTGACTGATTACGGCTGCTTTGTGGAAATCGAAGAGGGTGTGGAAGGCTTGGTGCACGTTTCTGAAATGGATTGGACTAACAAAAACGTTAATCCATCTAAGCTCGTACAGTTAGGTGACGAAGTTGAAGTTATGGTGTTGGAAATCGACGAAGAACGTCGCCGTATTTCTTTGGGTATGAAACAATGCAAAACTAATCCTTGGGATGAGTTTGCAGCAACCCATAATAAAGGCGATAAAATCAGCGGTAAAATCAAATCTATTACCGATTTTGGTATCTTTATTGGCCTTGATGGCGGCATTGACGGCTTGGTTCATATGTCTGACATTTCTTGGGCGGATGATGGCGAAGCGGCTGTACGCGATTTCAAGAAAGGCGATGAGTTAGAAACTGTCATTTTGGCCGTTGATTCTGAGCGCGAACGCATTTCCTTAGGTATTAAGCAATTGGAGCAAGACCCTTTCCAAAACTTCTTGGCAACCCATGAGAAAGGTAGCTTAGTGAAAGGTACGATTAAAGAAGTCGATGCGAAAGGTGCGGTAATTACTTTGGCCGATAATGTCGAAGGCTATTTGCGCGCTTCTGAAATCCAACGTGACCGTGTTGAAGACGCCCGTACTTTATTGAAAGAAGGTGACACTCTTGAAGCAAAATTCATCGGTGTAGATAAGAAAAGTAAAACGATCTCATTGTCTATTAAAGCCAAAGAGCAAGATGAAGAGACGCATACTATTAAAGACCATTCTCAGCAATCAGTTGGCTCACCAACATTTGCTGATATCTTTAAGCAAATGGAAAAATAAATCGATGCGAGTCGGGGGGGGTGTTTATGGCCACATGCCCCCTGATTTTATTTTTTTCATTAGGATAGAATGTGACAAAATCAGAATTAATTGAGGCTCTAGCTAGACAGCAGCCTCATCTTGCTCTTAAAGATGTTGAGCTGGCAGTAAAATGTATCATTGAAAAGATGAACCAAGCTTTGTCGTCGGGTGAAAGAATCGAGATCAGGGGGTTTGGCAGCTTTTCTTTGCACCTGCGGCCGCCACGCGTAGGACGTAACCCTAAAACAGGCGAGTCTGTAACCCTATCAAAGAAATATGTGCCGCATTTTAAACCAGGCAAAGAGCTTCGTGATCGTGTCGATGCTTCGCGCGAAAAATGTGACATAAGCGAATAATTATCTATTCAGCGCAGTTTACAGTTGTTCTGTTGCTGCGTTGTTTTTGTTTGAAAATTTTTCTTCATCTGCACAGGCATTTCCATGCCACTCTAAAAAATCAAGCAGAAGTGATGCGTTTAGGCGTATTAAATTTCCCCTTTCTTAATTTATGCTTCTATAGTGGGCGAAAGCGTCCCTTATCTCGTTTTTCTGCGCCGTAGAATAAAATTAGCTGATCTAATCAATTATTATATAAGCGTGTTACGTAGGTTTTTTCAATATTAAATTGGTCTGGTTGTGTGGCTTAAAATAGCTTTGTTGTAAGAATCCAATTATATGATATATTAATCCTTAATGAGAATTATTGTTATTCTTTTATTGGCTTTTCCATATATAAATTACAGGATTAATCATGGCTATCAATTTAAAAAATCTTAGTGCAGGTGATTTAGGGAAAATAGTCGGTTTTGAGCAGTCCGGCAAAGCATATCGTAAACGTTTGTTGGCAATGGGATTGACGCCTGGCACACCGTTTAGTGTGACTCGCTTTGCGCCCTTAGGTGATCCGGTTGAAATAAAATTACGTGGTTTTTCATTAACCTTACGGAAAGCTGAAGCCGATATTTTACTTATTGAGAAGCTGTAATGAGCGCGGATTTTACCGTCGGAGTAGTGGGTAATCCGAATTGCGGCAAAACTACGTTGTTTAATGCGTTAACAGGCGCTAATCAATATGTTGGTAATTGGCCTGGTGTGACGGTTGAAAAAAAAGTTGGTGGTTATTCTTTTGCCGGCAAAACCATTCAATTGGTGGATTTACCAGGCACTTACTCGTTGGAGGCCGCTGACGATACCGTATCATTAGATGAAAAAGTTGCCCGCGACTATGTGGCTTCTAGGCAGGCTGATTTAATCATTAATATTGTTGATGCGTCTAATATTGAGCGTAACTTATACCTCACGTCACAGCTGATTGAAATGCGGGTGCCGATGATTTTGGTGCTTAATATGATGGATGCCGTTAAGCGGCGTGGTATCAAGATTGATATTGATGGTTTGGCGCAACAATTAGGTTGTCCGGTAGTACCTATTAGTGCGGCGGCAAAACATGGTCTGAACAGTTTAAAAAACACTATCAATAGCGCGGCGCCCAGCAGGCCGGTGCCCACCTCGGTTATTAGTTATCCAGCTGTTTTAGAACAAGCGATAGAAGAGCTTGCTCCGAATCTGAATGCTATCGCAGAACGCTATCCTTGTGATGTGCGATGGTTGGCTGTGCGTCTATTAGAGAGCGATACGCTTGCCCAGCAAATTGCGGGAGAGGGCTTGTTGCCTAAGGTTGCTGATTTGCAGCAGCGCGTAGAAATGCAAGCCGATGACGAAATCGACATTCTCGCCGCTGATGCCCGTTATGGATTTGTCAATGCCTTGACCCAAAGTGCGGTCTGTAAGTTGAATGAAGTTAGCCGCCATGTCACCGAAAAAATTGACCATATCGTTTTAAACCGTTTTTTGGGTATCCCCGTATTTTTATTGGTGATGTATGCAATGTTTATGTTCACCATTAATATTGGCAGTGCCTTTGTCGATTTTTTTGATCAAGCAGTAGGCGCGGTGCTCGTCGATGGATTAGGTGCTGTGCTTGCCCAATGGCATTGGCCTGATTGGTTGGTTGTCTTAATCACGCAAGGTATTGGTGGTGGTGTGCAGGTGGTGGCGACCTTTATTCCTATAGTGGGGTTTTTATTTTTATTTTTATCTGCACTGGAAGATTCCGGCTACATGGCAAGAGCCGCATTTGTCATGGATCGGTTTATGCGCATGATAGGGTTACCAGGAAAATCCTTTGTGCCGATGATAGTGGGTTTTGGCTGTAATGTGCCTGCAATTATGGCTACACGCACGCTCGAAAACCAGCGTGACCGGATTTTAACCAATTTGATGAACCCGTTTATGTCTTGCGGCGCGAGATTGCCTGTTTATGCGTTGTTTGCAGCGGCATTTTTTCCGGTGGGTGGCCAGAATCTGGTGTTTGGACTTTACTTACTAGGAATTGCGGTGGCAGTGCTCACAGGATTGATCATGCGCCATACCTTATTTAAAGGTGAGGCCACGCCATTTATTATGGAATTGCCTGCCTACCATTTGCCTACTGTAAATGGTGTTGTTATCAGGACGTGGGATAGGCTGAAATCTTTTTTAGTAAACGCTGGCAAGGTTATCGTGCCGATGGTATTAGTGTTGAATTTTCTTAATGCGTTAGGGACTGATGGAACCTTTGGCCAAGAGAACAGTAATAAGTCGGTGCTAAGCGAAATCGGCCGAAGTTTAACGCCGGCATTTAAGCCAATGGGGATAGAAAATGACAATTGGCCGGCAACCGTTGGCATTTTTACCGGTGTGTTGGCCAAAGAAGCCGTAGTGGGCACGTTGGACTCATTATACGGCCAGCTTGCCGACCAAGACGATGCGTCCAAGGTCGAGCAACCTTTTAGTCTAGGTAGCGCCTTACTCGGTGCTGTGTTGACGGTTCCAGAAAACTTGCGGGCAGTGGCCGATAATGTGCTGGATCCGTTAGGGCTAAATATTGGTAATGTCACCGACATGGCTGCAGCGGCTTCTGAGCAAAAAGTTAAAACCGATACTTTTGCCGCGATGCAACATAGTTTTGATGGTAAGGCGGCCGCATTTGCTTATTTGCTGTTTATTTTGCTCTATGCGCCTTGCGTGGCCGCAACAGCCGCAATTTATCGGGAAACCAACGTGGGTTGGACTGTTTTTGTGGTTTGTTGGACGACCGGCATTGCGTTTATGACCGCTACTATTTTTTATCAAGTGATGAGTTACAGCCAGCACCCAAGGTATTCATTGATTTGGATCAATGGCTTGCTTATGGCGTTCGTGTTGGTGTTGTTCGGTTTATGGTTAACCGGCAGAAACACTGATAAAAAAACAAGGCAGGAGGTTATGTAATGGTCTTGGCAGATTTACGTAGCTATTTAAAACAACAGCGTCGGGTTGCATTGAAGGATTTAGTCCACCATTTTAATATCGATGCCGATGCTTTGCGGGGAATGCTAGGTTTATGGATGAGCAAAGGCAACGTCCGTAAAATGCCAATGGAATCGGCCTGTGGCACGAGTTGTTGTAAATGTGACCCTGAGTTGACTGAGTTTTATGAATGGGTGGATAAACACTAGTACTCAGTCATTATTTTATTGTCGGGTAAAGTTTTTTCAATTTTACCCGAGCATCGTTATTAGTAAATCGCCATTCCATAGGCTGAGCAACAGCATTTCTTTGTTCTTGCCATGCTGCAAAGAAGGTGTAAATAATTTCGTGTAACCGCTTATTTTCAATGCAGTAGAATTCCTTTAGGAGGAATGAAAATGAGCGGGATCATCAAAGGCTCCGTTTTAGTTTCAGCGATCCAAGATTTGGCACGGGGCATTAAGCCCGAGGCAGGCCCCTCTCCGTTAACGAGGGAACTCCTCAAAATCACCGTGGAAGCCCCACTGAATGCAGGACTGTAAGCCCATCTAGGCAATCCCAAGCATTCACCGACGGGGCGCCGTTCCGGTAACGGCAGGAATGGCTATGGCAGCAAAATACCCAAAGATGATCATGGTGTGCTTGGGGTTGAAACGCCACGCGACGATAACGGCACCTTTGGGCCTCGGTTTGTACCCTAAAGGGCATAAATGACGTAAAAACCAAACCGCTGGCGCATTTTGCCGACAAGATCCTGGTCTGTGCGCGGAAGGCATGGCGGCTCGTGATAGCGTCGATACCCTTCAAAAAATGTACGGTGCCGCCATTTCAGCCACCCAAGTTTCAAATATCACCGAAGCGGTTATGGGAAAAATCGTAAACGTCTAGCCAATCCACCTACGCAAACCCTATACGACCTGTCATCCTTGTCCTTTTGGATGGGGAATAACGATGGCATTATCAAAGAAGTGGATTGGACATATTAAAGCATGGCAGGCCAGCGGTCTGGCGCAAGCGGATTATTGCCGGCAACAGCAGTTAAATCCCAAAACCTTTGGGGCACGTTTGTGTGAATATCGCCGGGGGCAACCAGTATCGCCGCCATCTCCGGCACCCATTCCGGTACAAGTCCAAGTGCCGGCATCCGAACCCTTGGTCTGCGGCACGCGGGCGGCCACCGGCTTGAGTTGCTGCCGGGCGTATCGGCGGCTTGGCTGGCGGAGCTGTGGCGATGCCTGGGCTGATCGCCAGCCCGCCGCACATTTGGTTGGCGGTGTCGCCCGTGGACATGCGCAAGGGTGCCGATGGCCTGTCGGTCATCGTCCAGCAGGCGTTGGGTCATCCACCGTGTGCGGGCTCCGCGTTCGTGTCTTGTGCCCTGTGGGTATCCGCAACCGGGCGGGCAACCGCCTGAAGCTGTTGCTGTGGGACGGCAATGGCGTTTGGCTATGCCAGCGCCGGTTGCACCGGGGCGGTTTCGTCTGGCCTACAACGGTCGACACGGTTTTCCAGGTCACGGAGGCGCAATGGCTCTGGCTGGTGGCTGGACTGGACAGTTTAGATCTCGGCCCCTTACGCCAAAAGCCAAGTGGCGGCGATGTCCCAGGCACTGTTGGCACAGGCCGGGCGCGATGCCAAAACCATCCAGGCCAAAGACCTCAAAATCGAAGCCCTGACCCACGAGCTCGCCCAACTCCGGCGCATCCGCTTTGGCGTCAAAAGCGAAACTGATGTGTCAACACTTATCCGGACACAAAGTTAAGGAATGTGCATAAAATAACTTAGTCAATTGCTAAAGCCGTCTTTTCAGGGACTGCGGCATAGTTCCACTGCCTAAGGTGTTTATCAAAAACAATTCGCATAGATTCTTTAAATCCTGCCGCCA
>JAQTQZ010000060.1 GCA_028712695.1 Methylovulum sp.
GGTGCTCGTCCTGTAACGCATATTGCTCCTGCAAGAGTTCGCCCTGGCGCTGATCCACGGCCTTGGCTTGCTTACGGTCGGCATAAATCGGCACATTGACGCTCAACTGGATGCTGGCGAAATCGCTGCGCGACTGTCCTGACGGCGTGTTTTGGCGGGCATCGTAAAAAGCGCCCACGGTGAAGTCGGGGTAGAAATCCCGTTTCGCCAGATTGACCTTGGTCAGCGCCGCATCCAGCATCTTGTGGTGTTGCGCGAATAATGGACGGATGTGCAAGGCTCTGTCCTGCAAGGCCGATCCGTCAATAATCGGCAACTTGAACCCGCCCTCTGCCGGTATCCGCACCGGCGTTTCCGCAGCACGATCCAGCAAGGCGTTGAGGCGGGCGTGCTGACCGTCACGCATACCGATCAGGTTCAGTTTTTCGTCCTTGAGTTTGGACAGTTCAAGCTGGGCCAGCAGCACATCCTGCTGAGACCCATTGCCCACCTGGTATTTGGCCTGGGCAACGGCTATGAGCTGCCGGAAAAAACTTTCGGATTCGTCCAGCAGGCTTAAGACGCGGTCGTAATAAAACAGCCGCCACCAGCCTTGTTTCACGTCCCGCACCAACCGTAACCGGGCTTCATCAACGGAGTGGGCGGCGGCGACCGCCTCGTGTCCGGCGATTTCTTCACGTAGCGCGAGCTTGCCGGGAAAGGGAATCTTTTGGCTGATTCCGGCTTCCAGCATCGTGAAATCATCCTGTTGTAGACTGAAGCTATTGGTCGGCAGATAAAGCGAGCCGAATTTTAGCTCGGGATCGGGCAAGCTGCCCTCCTGGGAAGGTATGGCGGCCATTGCCTCGGCGCGCGCCTTGATTTCCGAAAAGCCGGGATTTCCGGCTAGGGCAAGCCCAACCGCCTGATCCTGTGTCAGAATGGCTTCGTTCCCGCTAGCGGGCCTGGGTTCGGCTTGCGCCTTAGCCCAATCGATACGGAATGTGTGGGTGGGACTCCCTATAACCAAGCCGGGCGAAAAAAACGCCAGCCCAAAAGACAGCGCCGCCCACGCCGGATAAGCGCGGCGTGGCGGCCACGGATAAGCATTAAAAAACATCGGGTTTTCCTCTTAAATCAGAACAAGCAGGCTCCGCAAGCGCAGAGTAGCAGTGCGCCGCCCCCGTCAATGGGGTGGCAGGTCTAATTTCGAGGCGTGGCTAATTCAGCAGGGTACAGAACCGATAGATGAGCAGAACCCGTCGCCCTAGCGGCGGATCGGTTTTACGGAGAGGGACTTTCGTGGGCGGATAGCTTAGCAATAAACAGAAAAACGCCCCGATGAGGCTTAAAATAAAAACCGGCAGCTCCAGTTTAACCGGGCTGTTCAGTTGGGTGTGGGAGCTATTTTGCGAATCAAGGCAAGGCTTGAATGAGCAATCTGGCATCGTTTTGGCCGCGGGGTCTTGGTGATGCGGATGCTCAAGCGAGCCAGATTGCGGGCATCCTTGCATGTGTTCGGGCATTGCCGTCAATGCCGAAAGCATGGGCATGGTGCAGGTCGCCGAAATGGCCAAAGACAGCCAGCTCACCAGCAGCACGAATAGTAACGTGTGCAGGTAAGGGCGATTTCTTCGGGCACGCAACGCGGTGATCACCATGTATTTCTATATCATCAATTAATTTTTGAATAGGTTAAACCGTCCGCGCGGTTTTGTCTAATAGTTCGTCCTATCCGGCGCAACAAGACCGCTGCTGCTGGATGGGCGGGCATTTGACCGTGCCGTAAGAACAAAACACGCAGCAATCCCCGGATTTGGGCTTGAGCAGGATGCCGCAGGACTTGCATTCATAGAAAAACTGGCAGGCATCTGTCGGCATGATTTCCGTTTCGGCATGACCGCAGTGCGGGCAGGTAAGGGTCGATTCAAGGATGACGGCGGTCATTGATTTTCCTTGAGGGTGGACGGATAGCCGGCGGCCTGGGTCGCCTCGATCAATTGGTCCACCGTGGCGGCAGTATCGTCGAATTGCACCGTCGCGGTTTTGTGCGCGTAATCAACCGAAACCCGCGTCACGCCTAAGACCTGCGAAAGCGCTTTCTTGACCGTGATCGGACAGACGGCGCAGGTCATGTTTTGCACAGTGAGCGTGACCGTACGCGATGCGGCCAACGCGGTGTCGGATAGTGCGGCAAACGCCACAGCAAGAGTAGAAGGATGTTGGTTTTCATCGGATTTTCCTCAATAGAACAGCGGTGCGAGCCACGGAAACGCCAGCAGAACCAATAACGGGAGTGTCACGCCCCAGAATATAAAGCGTTGCCTGCGGATGGCTTCGTCGTTGGCGCAGGGCGTGCCGGGTTCGCAGGCCAGTTTGGTCAAATAGAGCTTGTGGAATGACAGACCGATAAACAGCAATGTCAACCCCATGAAGAGCGGGCGCACCGGTTCAAAGGCGGTCAGGTTGGCTACCCAAGCCCCGCCAAGACCCAGGCTCAGCAACAACAACGGGCCGACACAACAAAGGCTCGCGCCTATCCCGGCAAGCACGCCGGTAATGAGGGTTTGTTTTGGAGTCATGATAATTACCTCTTTGTTGGCTATTGCTGTATTATAAGTACCGTACCTAAGTACGTAAACAAGCCCTATGACACAAAAAATTTTTACGATCGGCGTGCTGGCGACAAAAGCTGGAGTCAATGTTGAAACCATCCGTTTTTATCAGCGCCGAAGCCTGTTGGCGCAACCCGTCAAGCCGTTCAAAGGCATTCGACGGTATACCGAATGCGACGTACAGCGGGTGCGGTTCATCAAGCAAGGCCAGAAGCTTGGTTTCTCGCTCGATGAGATTATGGAATTATTGAGTCTTGAGGATGGCCAACAGTGCCGGGAAGCCAAGGAAATGGCTCAAAAAAAACTGGTTTTAATCCGCGAGCGCATTGAAAGCCTGCGCACGATGGAAACAACCTTATCCAATTTGGTCGAAAGCTGCACCGGCAATACCGATTCCGTTTCATGCCCGATTATCCATGCCCTGCTCGAAACATCGGCATAAGACTACAGGCTGGGCGGGTTTTAACTGCAAGCCGTTACCTGACAACGGTTTCTGAATTTAATAGGTGCAAGAATGATGAAATCATGCAATCAGTCTGAAAAACACTGCGGTTGTGCTGGGGAGAATTCGGATAACGATCAGGCAAACGTATCAATACCGCCGAGTGGCATGACGTTTAAGATCGAAGGTCTGGACTGCGCCGAAGAAGTCGCCACCTTGAAAAGTGCAATCGGTCCTCTGGTGGGCGGCAGCGACAAGCTGGCCTTCGATGTTTTAAACGGGCGAATGACGCTGTTGTCCGACGCGAAGCCTGTGACGGAAAAAACCATCATCAAAGCCGTTGCCGCAACCGGGATGAAAGCAGTTCCTTGGCAACCCGGTCAGACAGAGGCCGATGCCCAGCAACTGCATCGTTCGAAGACCGTTTATACCGTACTCAGCGGTTTGTTTATCGTGGCAGGCATGATCATTCATATCGCCATGGCCGAAGGTTTAGCGAATCTGCAAACCGTTTTCAGCCTGCAAGGACATGTTGAGCTGCAATGGGACGTGGTGACTCGCTATCTGCACAGCTTGTTGAATGCTCACGCTCAGTTGGCAATGCCGCTACCTGAAAAAATAGCCTTTGGCCTAGCCGTCGCTTGCGGTTCTCGACATGTGATTGTGAAAGCGTTTTATGCGCTGAAACGCTTACGTGCCGATATGAATTTATTGATGACGGTTGCCGTCATCGGCGCCCTGTTCATTAACGAATGGTTCGAAGCGGCCACCGTGAGTTTTCTCTTTGCCCTATCCCTGGCCATTGAAAGCTGGAGCATTGGCCGTGCCCGTCATGCGGTAGAAGCGTTGCTGGATTTAGCGCCATCGACGGTCAGGGTCAAGGATGAAAGTGGACAGGAACGCATAGTCCCCGCTGCGGAAGTCAGTATCGGCACCCATTTCATGCTCTCTCCGGGCGATAAAATCCCGTTGGATGGTGAGGTGATTGCGGGTTTCAGTTCGGTCAATCAGGCGCCGATTACCGGTGAAAGTATCCCGGTCGCCAAGCAAATTGGCGATGAAGTGTTTGCCGGTTGTATCAATAGCGAAGGAACCCTGGAAATCCGCTCCACCAAACTCGCCACGGACACCACATTGGCGCAGATCACGCGTCTGGTTGGGGAAGCGCATGGCAAGAGGGCGGAAGCCGAGCAATGGGTGGAAAAATTTGCGCGCATTTATACGCCGGTGGTGATGACCTTGGCGTTGGCCGTCTGGGCCATTCCGCCGTTGTTTTTAGCGGGCGACTGGAGTGAATGGTTATACCGCGCCTTGGTGTTATTGGTGATTGCTTGCCCTTGTGCATTGGTCATTTCGACGCCAGTCAGTATTGTTGCCGCATTAGCGAGTGCGGCCCGGCAAGGTATTCTGATTAAAGGCGGCATGTATATCGAAACGCCGGCCCATCTTAATGCAATCGCCTTTGATAAAACCGGTACGCTGACCCGCGGTGAGCCGATAGTCACCGGTGTTTACCCGTTCAATGGTCATAGCGAAGCGGAACTGTTAAGCCGTGCAGCCGCGCTGGAAGCCCGCAGCAATCATCCGTTGGCGAAAGCCATTTTACAATACACGGAAAACCAGGGTATCCGTGTCGCCAGCGCCGACAATGTGACGGTCCTGCCCGGCAAAGGCGTAACAGGATGGTTTAACGGCACGGATTACTGGCTAGGATCGCGCCGTTATTTATTGGAGCGAAGCCAGGAAATACCGGAAATCAGCGCAAAAGCGATAGAACTCGAACAGTCCGGGCAAACCGTGATTGCCATTGGCAGCGAGCGGCACATTTGCGGCCTGATTGCCGTCGCCGACCAACCGCGTGATCAGATTAAATCGATTTTGCAAGCCCTCAGACAAACGGGGATCGAACACTTGGTTATGTTGACCGGCGATAATCAAGTGACGGCCAACAACATAGCGGCCCAAATCGGCATCGATGAAGTGCATGCCGAATTGTTGCCAGTCGATAAAGTGGAAATTGTCGGTCAAATGGTCGATAAATACCGACAGGTGGCGATGATCGGCGACGGTGTCAATGATGCCCCGGCGCTGGGACGGGCCAATCTGGGCATTGCCATGGGCGTGCTGGGTTCGGATGCGGCGATAGAAATAGCCGATATTGCACTCATGGGCGACGATCTGTCCAAGCTGCCTTGGCTGATTGGGCATTCCAAAAGAACGCTCTCAATCATAAGACAAAATATTACCTTTGCGCTGACGATCAAGGCGGTTTTCGCCGTACTCGCTTTTGCCGGCATTGCGACCTTATGGGAAGCTATTGCGGTCGATATGGGTGCTTCTTTATTGGTCGTTGCCAACGGTTTGAGATTGCTTAAAGATTTAGCGCCAAAACCCCCAGGGCCACCTCATTAAAATACTTGGGCCAAAATCTCGGTTAAAAGCAAGTCATCCCAGCCAGCTGCCTTGCGCATACGTTTGACACTCATGCGTTTCTTTGGGATTTGCCTGATCATGTTCAAGGCGGCATGGCGGATAATGGCGACATTTGCCGGGGCATTGTCCTTGCGTATGCGGCTTTGGTCTTCACCGAACGACATGTCCAACACCCAGTGGAGCTGGTTTTCTATACCCCAGTGCAGACGCACGGCAGCCAGTATCAGCGATGCCGGTGCCTGCGAACTGCTGATAAAGTATCGGGTTTCCTGGGTTGTCGTGTCGCCGATGAGCCGCTGGCTGTCAATCGCGACAATGCTGCTTAAATTCTTCCATTCAGGATGGCGCTCCCTGAGCCAATCAATGTCCGCACTCAATCGGCACTGCCGGACTCAGATGCGCCCATGGCCTTTATCAATGGTTTCAGCAAAGGTCATCCGGGCCAATGATGCGGGGGCGGGCTGTTCAAAATGCAGGCGCACATCATCATATAGGCCGCTTTGATTGCCTTTGAGTGCCAGCAGGTAATCGCCGCCTTTATCGATGATTTTCTCGGCAATCGCTTTTTGACAGCCCATGGCATTAATGGTGTCGATGGCGCCACGTACATCCAACCATTCCAATAGCTCAGGGATGGCGGTGATTTTATTGGATTTCCCGCTGGTCTTCACCTGCCCCAGGACGATCCCCGTTTCGCTGGCAAAGGCGGACACCAAGTGGATGGGCGATTGCCCGCCATCATGGCTGCCGCGCAACGTCTTGCCGTCTACCGCCACCACTTTGCCCGCCACTTCAGGGCTGAGCCATCCCTTAACCCATTGGATAAAAAGGCGCTGGAACTGGGTTGTATAGCCAAAGCACAATAAAATGATTTAAAAGAGCTGTGAAAACAACACGTCAATAGAGCAATTCGTCCGTCTTCGCATGGCCTTAGCCTGCGCCCATTTGTGTTCAATAGGGTTCAAATCGGGCGAGTAAGGGGGCAGGAATTCGAGGGTATGTCCCGCTTGTTCGATGAGTTGTTGACAATCATCCCGTTTGTGAAAAGAGGCGTTATCCATGACGATGATCGCATTTTGGGGTAGTTTGGGTAGCAAATCTTGTGAAAGCCAAGCAAAAAATACGTCTGCATTGACAGACCCTGTAAAGAGCGTCGCCGTTAGCAGGCATGAGGCGAGCACGGCGCCGATGACGTTGGTGCGTCCTTTGGCGTGCCAATCCTGCTTGCCAACGCAACGCTTTCCGATGGCGGCGTAGCCATGTGTACGCGGCATATCGTGGGAAAAACCACTTTCATCGAGATAAACAACCGGTTTGGTGTCGGCCTGATACCCGGTCATCTTGTCCTGAAAGATGCGCCGTGCGTTTTCGTCCGCTTTCGGATGCGACAGTGTTTTTTTTATAGCTGACCCCTAGCCGCTTTAACGCATAGCCTATCGCGCGTTGGCTGGCCCCTAACCGGGCAGCCCGCTCATATTGGTAGGCATCGGGGTAGGTTTTTACGTCTTGTGCCAGCGCCTCCATGTCTATCTTGGTCGCAGGTTTGGCCCGCGTACGCCCTGCCTCCAAGCACTTGTTCCACCGCGTTATGTTGGCTACTCCAATCCCAAAACGTGTCGCCGCTTCTGCCTGTGTTAGCCCTTCTTGTTCTTTTATCGCCAATACTTTTTGGCGAAAATCGGTTGAATAAGTCATCAAATTTAAAATAATCAAATTATATTGCTTTAGCTATATCAAGGGCGCGGAAAAACCGCCGGAGCGTGTCGTCGCTCGGAACTCCGTGTTCATACGGCGGGTACTGGCGTAAAAATGCCAGCTTTGACCGCCCAAACATCTCAATGTCGCCCCAGCTTTCCGCCCCGCAAATGATGGCGCATAAGGTCAGCAACAGGATTTCCGGCAGGGGGTGCAGTTTTTTCCGCTCAATGCGCGGGTCATCAAGTTGGTCAAAAATATCTAAAAAATCCATTTCCTCCGCTTCTTTTTTTTCTGGGTGGTTTATTTCGCTATTATCCCAAGCTGCGGAGGGAAGGTTATTTTTACTGCCAAAAACCCGTAGTTGGAACACAAACGGATTTTAATTTGATGGGTATGGGGCCATGGATACAGTGAAGAGACGTTATTTTTTGGATGACTCGTTATTAATTTCCATATATGAAAATTTAATCTCCAGCGACCTAAACAGGCATTGTAAGCTAACCTCATAACCTTCAATGGCACCAGCCTCAATAGCCTCAATCTGGCCTATCTCAATACCCGTCATGTTCGCCAGTTTCTGGACAGTCAGCTGCCTTGCTTCACGGGCGGCCTTGATAACAGTAGAGGGCGCTGAAAATAGGGTCTTTTTAACATCGGCTTTGGACAACAGATTGCCCGGTTTTCGTTTCGGTGGTTCTTCATGTTTCCCCAACCATTCCCATAACTTGGAAATGCCCAGCCAATATTTATTTGCCGTTGCTTCGGATAATTCCGGGTGGGCTTTCCAAAAATTAACTACATGGCGCTTGCCCAGGCTGTGCAAGGAAATGACGTTCTGGGTAGATTCAACC
>JAQTQZ010000005.1 GCA_028712695.1 Methylovulum sp.
GGCACGAGTCAGAAGGCGGCCCGGTCGCCGCTCATGTCTTGCGCTCCTCGCACTTGTGCCCTGCGGGTATTTGTCGGGGGGAGGCAGAATGGGCTCCCTGCCCTTTATGCCCTTGGGTAATCTGCCTCCGTGCGGCATCCTTGCCGCACCCCTTTATGCCCTGCGGGTATTCGGGCTATTCCCGACAAATGCTGCGGTGCTCGACGCGGCAAACAGGAGAAAATACGTTACTGCGTAACATCAGATAGTAATTACAAGAGGCTTAATCAGGATGACAACATTTAAACGTAAGGATATTCACTATGCCTGGATTGTCCTCGCTGTCACTTTTGTTTGTCTATTTGTCGGTTCCGCGTTACGTTCAGTCCCGGGTATTATCATGTTGTCCCTGGAACACGAATTTCAATGGCATAGGGAAACTATCAGCGGAGCGATTGCAGTTAATCTATTTTTATTTGGGCTTGCTGGACCCTTTCTAGGTCGATTGATGGATGTATATGGCGTTAAAGCCATAACTATCTTATTGATTGTGTTGGTGACGTTGGGTGCAGGCGGTACTGTCCTGATGCAACAACCTTGGCAACTGTACCTGCTTTGGGGTGTCGTCATTGGTGCAGGCTCTGGCGGAACATCCATGATAATGGGTTCGGCGGTTGTTAACCGTTGGTTCCATGACCGCAGGGGGCTGGCTTTGGGGATATTAGGAGCGGCATTTTCGTCCGGGCAATTGATATTCACGCCCATCATCATGCAGCTGAATATGCTCGAAGGATGGCGCACTTCGACATTGTTTATCGTGGTGCTGCTGGCATTGGTGGTTCTTCCGTTAGTGATAGGGTTAATGGCTGACACCCCGTCTTTAAAGGGGCTGAGGCCTTATGGCGCAAATGTGCAACCAGACACTAAACGCTACCCTGATCCAAATCCGATGCGAAAAGCAATGGCTAACCCACAATTTTGGTTACTGGCATTCAGTTTTGGTATCTGTGGCCTGACTACTTCTGGGCTGTTCCAAACCCATTTGATCACACACGGCATCGAACATGGCTTCCCTGAAATGACGATGGCTGTTTCATTGGGCTTGATGGGGGCTACGGATGTTTTTGGCACGATATTGTCAGGCTGGCTCTGTGACCGCTTCGGTAAACGATGGCCTCTGGCAATTTATTACCTGCTTCGCGGAGTGACGTTATTGTTATTGCCTTACGTTGAATCAACCGAACAATTGATGGCCTTCTCAGTTGTTTATGGACTCAATTGGTTATCAACCATCCCCGCCACATCGGCATTAACCGCCGATTTGTTTGGCAAGCAAAATGTCGGTGTGGTATTTGGATGGATTTGTTTTGCTCATCAGATAGGCGCAGCGATAGCCTCTTATGGTGCAGGCTATATCCATCACTTGGTTGGCGATTACACATTGGCCTTTATGGTCTCCGGCCTATTTGCTTTTGTAGCAACCGGGCTTGTTGTTCTAATAAAGGAATAGTAGGGCAGGCTATCAACTATTTTTAGGTTTTTTAGGAACATAAAAATCTGAACGGCTACCATTGAGATTATTCGTTGTTACTTTGGCTGGTTGAACACATTGGTGGTTGTTCAGGAATAACTAAATGCATGGCACGAGTGCCAATCGTAGCTCCCGTAACAGCATCCACGACTATCGGCTGAATTTCTTGGCCTGATTCATCATCTATCAACCGCGTTACCCCCCCCATACTACGGTACTTACGTCCCCAGTCACCGATCATGACAAGTATTGGCAGAAAATCTTGCCCAGCAGTAGTCAGCACATATTCTTCACGCGGCGGGCGTTCCGAATAGAGCTGCTTTTCTAGCAACCCTTCCTCTGTTAACGTTGCTAACCGCCGGGTTAGCATGGTAGGAGCAATACCTAGACTTTTCCGAAACTGGTCAAAACGGGTAAGGCCGGCCAGTGCATCCCGAAGGATGAGCAGGCTCCATGTGTCTCCGACACAATTTAAGCTGCGTGCGATTGGACAAGGTGTATTTGAAATATTTTTCATGTTAGTATCATTTTGATAGTTACTTACTACTAAAATGATAGTATACTAAAATCATACTGAAATTTACAATAACGTCAAAGGTACGATTCCTATGAAAAAAATAGACGCTAGCGTTGCAATTGTCACCGGAGCATCTTCTGGTATTGGTCTGGCAACAGCCATAACGCTTCAACGCGCTGGCTATCGTGTATTTGGAACCAGTCGCAAAGCGACAGGTGAAAACGTCGATGGCATCACAATGCTTCCCTGTGACGTAACAGAAGATGCGTCTGTCCAAAAAATGGTTGATGAGGTTTTGACCCATGCGGGACGGATTGATCTTCTTGTCAATAACGCAGGTATCAGCTTGGTTGCGGCAGCAGAGGAATCATCAATCACACAAGCCCAGAGTTTATTCAATGTGAATGTGTTCGGCGTTATGCGGGTAACAAACGCTGTACTTCCGACAATGCGGCAACAAGGTATGGGACGGATTATAAACATTAGTTCAATTTTGGGTTTGTTACCTGCTCCATTCCATTCGCTTTATTCGTCAACAAAACACGCGGTCGAAGGATATTCTGAATCGCTAGACCATGAATTGCGTACATTTGGCATACGATCCTTGTTGGTGGAACCTGCGTTTACGCAGACATCGATTGATCAAAATCCCATGAAAGCCGATCAACCCATTTCTGTTTATGATGAAATGAGGGCTAATATGGAAGCTCTGTTGCAAAAAGGCATAAGCGCGGGAGATGCACCAGAGATTGTTGCCAGAGTGGTGCTGCAAGCCGCGACAAAAGATGCACCCAAGCTTCGATATACCGCAGGAAAATCAGCAAGATTCCTTCGTTTCATCCGTCGTTTCTTCCCTGAATCATTCGTAGATAAGAGCATACGCGAGTTCAACAAGCTCCCCGTTACAAAATGTTGAAGTATCTACCCGTAGGGCTAGCGCTCTATCTGTGGCTGGCATTGCTTCTGCCTTAGCAATAGATCCAGGCTTACCATTGGCTTGGCGTAACAACCAGCATAAGGACGGTCTTTTCCCTATTGTTAATTTCAAGGACAAACAGTAGCCGATTTCACCCGGTTAGCTATGATCCAGCACCAACTTCAAAGCCTTGGTTTTGTGAAACGCTATGTAGCTTGGCCGAATAATATAATTAACAGCACACTTTAAAAGGATAAAACAATGACTACAAATCAAAGCATATCGATGAAGGCAGTTGTCATGGAAAAGTACGGCGAAGAAGATGCCATACAAATACGCCAGATGCCTAGACCCAAAATTAGTGAGAATGAGGTTCTCGTTGAAGTCTATGCGGCAGGGGTTATTGTCGTGCCACCCACAATTTTTTTACCTTCAGTATCCAAAAAGTTAAGCCTGACGCTGATTTCATCATGCGCCAGTATTTTCCTGATGAACCGTTCCCTAAAAAACAACTGCCGAAAAACCTCCACTACCGTAACCGCTGTGCGGTGATGGACAAGGTCGGCCTGAAAGATGCCGACGCCACGTTTCTGGACAGATTGGCCAATGAGGCGAAGGCGCTCGCCAAACGCCACGTATTGTCCCGAATTATCATGGAAGGGCTGCTGTCCTATTGCCAACAACTGAATGTTATCAGGCCGGCTTATTCAAGCTTACAGGATAGGGTATCAACCGCGCTTTTGGCGGAACGCAAACGTTTGGCCAACAAGCTCTATACCGATGCCGATAAAGCACTCCGCTCACAATTGGATGGGCTACTGGAGAACGACGGGCTGTTTTACAACCTGACGCTGCTAAAAAAAGACCAGAAAAACTTCAGCACCACCGAAATCAAAATGAGTGTGTCCAAACAGCAGTTGGTCATGGGCATTTACGGTCAGTCCAAATGGTTGATGCCTAGGCTGGGTATATCAGAGCAAAATATTGTCTACTATGCGAACTTGGCGGAGTTTTACACCATCCAAAAACTCAGACGTCTGGCCGATAAAAATTTAGTACGGCTTTATTTGCTGTGTTACGCGCACCGGCGCTTGCTTAAAATCAATGACCATCTGGTATCCAGCCTGATACAGAAGATGGGGAAATACGCGGACGATGCGAGGAGTACCAACGCTCAAAAATAGAGCTGACGGACAGCGTGGACAAACAGCTTAGGCTAGCGCAAAAGCATTGGCAGACACTGGTTGCCGACGAGGCGCAAGCCATCAAAAACGCCCTGACCAAACGCTCCAAAGCCGCAATGGTCTTGCAGGCGGATTTTAAACTAATCACCACTGGCACACCGATAGAAAACCATCTGGGCGAGCTATGGAATTTGTTTAATTTTATCAATCCGGGCTTGTTGGGTCTTTAGCAAAATTTAACGAGCGCTATGCGTAGGCCATCGAGAACCAACAGGATAAAGAAGTTCAGCAACGGCTAAAAAATTGTTGCGGCCATTTATCCTAAGGCGGCTTAAAAATGACGTGCCGACCGAATGGCCGCCCCGTACCGAAGTGACCTTGCATGTCGAATTAAGCCAGGAAGAGCGCGCCCTGTACGAAGCGTTGCGGCGTAATACGATGGAGGCGATACAGGCTGCTACCGGCCAGCCCGGGCAACAACAGCTAAAAATGTTGGCCGAAATCATGAAATTGCGCCGCGCCTGTTGCAATCCACGCTTGGTGATGGAAGAAAGCACAATCCCCAGTTCCAAGCTGGAGGCTTTTGAAGAGCTGGTTGATGAATTGCTGGAAAACCGCCATAAGGCCTTGGTGTTTAGCCAGTTTGTCGGGCATTTGACGCTGATCCGCGCGTTGCTGGACAAAAAAGCATCGTCTACCATTATCTCGATGGTGCAACACCGGTTGCGCAACGGAAAAAAGCCATGAACGCATTCCAAGGGGGCGAGGGCGATTTATTTTTGATCAGCCTGAAAGCGGGCGGCACCGGCTTAAACCTGACCGCCGCCGACTATGTGATCCACATGGATCCTTGGTGGAATCCAGCGGTTGAAGACCAAGCCTCCGACCGTGCCCACCGGATGGGGCAAAACGCCCGGTCACCATTTATCGATTGGTAGCCAGAGACACCATTGAAGACAAAATTGTCGAGCTGCACAAGCACAAACGCGACTTGGCCAACAGCCTGCTCGAAGGCGGCGAGGTGAGCGGTAAAATGTCGGTGGAGGATATGATGGCGCTGATCAAGCACTATTAATTGATTGGCTGCGGCAACTTGCTTAGCGCGTGTTTTAAAAGTCCCCAACTTAGCTTTAAAGCCGTCCCAGCATAAGGTTTATCATGGCAATGTGAATGAAAGCGGTGCTGGGGTAAAGCCAGGCAAAAGTCCGTTCAACGGCCCAACGGCGCGGCAGTAATTGGAAGCCTTTGGTGTTATCGGAGCGCAAAATGGTTTGTAGGACAATGGGGAAGCGTTGGGCCACACATCCCATACGACTTTGAAAATAGGTTGGCCAAAATATTGTGGCCGCTTTAGAACCTTTTGTTGATTAGCCCTCTATTTACAAAGCCAACCGCGCCGAGCATCAACAATATCAGCGTGCTTGGTTCTGGGACGGTGCTGTTAGTGGAGAGGAACGGAAGGATATTGACTCCGCTTGCTGTGACATCAAGCCCGCCGCCCAAACCGCCGCTGCCAGCCAAGTTACCTGCACAAACGCCGGATAGGGTGTTCATTTGTAAGGTCACAGCAGCGGTATCTGCCAAAACCCTACCACAAAGGTCTGTTGCCGTGGGATCCATGGTGATACTTGCGAGCGCGAGAATGTTGCCCATGAAGCTAGTGTTGGTGCCGATGGTTGCAGAACTGGCGACATTCCAAAACACGCCCGCACCAGCACCGGTATTAATCACGTTCACAACCGAATTGGACGAAGTGATTAACGTGCTATCCATCTGGAAAACCCAAGCCGCGTTAGCATTACCCTGACCATCAAGCGTGAGCGCGCCCGACAAGTTAGTAGTCCCCGCAGGGACGGTATATATACCTGGAAAAAGCGTAAGCCCGACCATATCCGCTGCCAATATGGTACCAGCACCAAGAGATCCCAGACCAGTCCTTGCGGTGGTGAGTTGGGACTGGGCCGCCTGCGCGGCCGCAGTGCCAGCGTGTACTTGTCCGCCTGTCACTTGCGGGTCTGACACCGCAACGCCTGGCGAGGACAGGAAACCAGTGATGTCATTAGCGCCGCCACTAGACCAAACCCCAACATTTCCGCCAATCGTGCTAGTAGGGACATTAGTCACCGTCGAAGCGCCCAAGACCGTAAAACTGGCCAAATCCGGCATCAGTATTGGCGATGCCAATACTGGGGATGTGCCGTAAAGGCTTCCGACCACTGCCAATGACAGTATCGGCAAGTACTTTGCCTTTTTCATCAGATACCTTCCTAAATAGTATTCGTTATAAATCATTTAAGGCTTCGCCAAAATGGCAAAAAGCCGCTTTACTAACTCATTCGCCCCTTCCAATATACGAGTACGGTGTTAAATGGCCTAACAGAAAGCGGCAACTGTAATACCCAACAACTTTACCGGGTTGTCATCCCTGAAAAATCCAAAAAGTTTGGCGCAGGTTGAAAGCGGTTTTTTGTTTATAGCATCAGAACAATTCCAGACGGTTTCCGGCCTTAAAATGCCATCAATATTCGATCCAGATCAACTCGACACGACGGTTTTCAACCCTGCCTTCTTCCGTGCTGTTATCGGCAACAGGTTGGCTTTCGCCGTAGCCTTTGGTAATCAGTCTGTTGGGAACGTTTTTCATTCTTAGGTAATCAGCGACTGATTCTGCACGCCGTTGCGATAACCGCATGTTATAAGCATCGCTGCCTTCGCTGCTGGTATGGCCTTGGACTTCAATATCATTTTTCTGAGGATAGGAAATCAAGCTTTGTGCAACACCATCCAAGATTTCCTGGGCATTCAATGTCAACTCAGCAGAATCGAATTTAAAATGCTCACCTTTTAGCACCAGTTTGATTGGACACCCTTTATCGTCAACCGTGCTGCCTTTGACGGTTCGAGGACATTGGTCCAGACAGTCGTTGACGCCGTCAGAATCCGAATCGAGGGTGGAACAATCGACAATCGGAGCCGCTGCAATTGGCGCCTCGAAATTTGCCGCCGTGGCTTTCGGCTTGGCGCCAAACGGAATCACAAAACCGACGTTAATGGTCATGTCATGGAAATCATCCGGACCACCCTGTATATGGGAATTGAAGTTGTTATTGTAGCGATAACGCACATCGCTACGGACTAAGAAATTGTCACTCACTTCGTAAGTTGCGCCGACCCCTGCTTCGCCAATAATGCCCGCAACATTGCGGGCGCCAAGACCCGTGTTCATGCCACCCACAGCGAGAACTGCATAGGGCGCCAATCTGTTACGGGTAAAGAAATACTGCAAGTCCGCCGTGCCGCCCGCCAATTCAAATTCTTTGCTGCCAGGGCCTTTACTGTCAAACCCTTGATAAAACCCTCTCAACTCGACATTAAAATGCTCGTTGATGATCTTGCCGATGCCCATGCCTGCACCCCAGCCATTGTCGGCATTACGGTCACCACCAGTATTGATAAAAGTACCAAATGGTGCCACATACCAGCGGTTATCTAGGAATTGATCATCGGCCTGTGCCAGCGGCAGTAAACCCACACCCATTAATGAGGCGATAGCGATAGGAAGTAATTTTTTCTTTAACATAATATTTTCCTTCGTTGTAATAAAAATCAGGGCTAATGGCATCTACAGAAAACACGCCGTTTGGTAACCACTGTTGCAAAAAAATCTCATACGTAGCTTAATCGCAACATTGACTGGTCGTCCGTGCGGTACCGTACATAAGGCTGTTTTTGCCGAGCAGACTATTTGTGCGGATAGTTAGGGTGACGGGATTATTAGTCTGGATTTCAGCGTGGACAGCATATTCCCTATCACCTATAGGCTTAGTCTATAGGTTTCAACCCGGTGGCATTTTTATTGCCCATGCTTTTAGCGATCAAAGCAATCACCCTGCCACAGTTAAGTACCCCACTATGTGCATACCGAGACTGAATGCATCAAACCCTACGATGTACTGATGCGGGTTATGTGTGCCAGCAAACAGGCGACGAAGCGCTTTCCCAACTAATATGAGGACAATGTTGGCATCGTGGCAAATGCACGATGGCGCAGAGAATGCCGAAATGAGCCCAAGCATCGGAAATATAAACTAAAGAGATAAAGACGGGGTTCTTTGTTAGGCCGACGATCACCCTGCCGGTCGTCACGCTTCAGGAAAATGGATCTGTATCTAAAAAGCAAAATAGCACTGTCAGTTTCGGAAACAGCAAGAATACAGCATTAAAATAACGGCTTATGTTCGTTATCGAACTGACTGCATAGCAGATTGCACCTAATATTCAAGCTAAGGTGAATCCAGTTAAACGCCATACATATAAAACTGGCAGTATCAAATCGTAAGCATTTAAGAGATGTATCATGGGTAAATATAGGCTTGGGTAGCTGCGGTGCATTAAATATGTTGGTCATTATTTATAATTTTTAATGGTTTTGGTAATTGAACGTTAGTCATCATAGTCCAAACATACAATGTGTGTCGCATAAAGGGCACTCTTCAGGATCTGAAGATCCTATAACCTCAGCAATAAAGGAAACTAATATGAAAACATCAACATCGAGCACGACAGATGAAACGGTTGAACGTGTTAAAGCCGGTGCACATGAAGCTGTGGAACGGGTTTTCGATGCGACTACCAGAGCCACAGATGCTATCGGCGCAAAAACCGAACAAATGAAAGATGCTGAACAGTGTCTAATAGCGCATGCCCGCACGTACGTCAGTGAAAATCCATTAACCTCATTAGCCATCGCTGTCGGCAGCGGATTTATCCTGAGTCGGCTGATGAGCCATCGCTAGACAAGAATCTTTAATCTTCTAACCCTCAATAAAGGAAACCCATAATATGGAAACTATAGATAAACTAGCGAATGTGGCAGAAGAATTCGCCGGGGAAATTTCTCATGCCGCCCATCAGACTGCGCAAGCTGTTGGTGAAAAAAGCGGGCAATTAATCGATATGGAACAAAAGGCCATGAAAAATTGCCGTGCTTCCATCAGGGATTATCCAATCGCGTCGGTAGGGATCGCATTAGCCGCCGGGTTTGTTTTGGCCCAGCTCACGCGCAGTTGCAGCCCTCGGAAGAAATAATGCCTGTCCGCGTGACCGGTGATAGCGGCGTCCAGCCTTCTGCTGCTTCCAGCGAATCGGGCGGCAATACCGACTTGCTGGAAGATGTACGGACGCTATGGCTTGAGTTGCGTGGGCTCACCCACGATCATTTACAACTGGCCTCATTGGAAGGACGGCAAGCAAGCCGGAGTCTGGTGAGCATGATAGCAGCGGGACTGATAGCGGCGGTTCTGCTCATCAGTGTCTGGTTCGGGCTTATGGCTGCTGCCGCGCTGGTGCTGATTAACGGTAATATAGTCGGCACTATCGAAGCAATCCTTCTGGTTGTTGCCGCCAATTTAGCGGCCATACTATTTTTGTTCCGGTTCATACGACGCCAAAGCCATCATCTTTTATTTCCTGCGACAGTTCGCAGCCTAACAGGATAGGAAAGCATTATGAAATCAGAAAAAAATATCCCCAATACCGAAAAGTACAAGCTGTTGGCGACCCAAATCAGGGCAACTGAACAACAAATTATTGACCGGCAACAGCGCGTTGATATTCACATGGCGCATTTAGTCAACAATCTGCACCAGCAAATGGCAGCACCGGCAACGTTAGTATTGGCCGGTGGAGCCGGATTTATTCTTGGGGAGCTTACTTATCACCCGCCTAAAATAAAACGGCGTAGCACCCAGCCAACTGCTGCCGCCAATCCAGATGCCGATGGCTCACTGTTAAAAAAAGCAGTTAATTTTATGTCTTTGGCACAAGGCGTATATCAATTGTTACCGCTCGTGTTGATTATGGATACCTTCTATCCTAAAGAGGTTTCTAAATCCGCACACTCCACCGAAGTTAAAAAACTCAGACAGTGAAAAATTGCCGCACACTATTTTGAGGGACTACCATCGCCAAACCGAATCACTCATGGGAGATTGAAATGAGGCTAATTTATTTACCCACACTGCATAAAGGTAACCCGTCATGACAACCATTCAAGTAGGCTGCGATTTAACCTATTCAGTGGCAAAGCCCACGAGCTTTCTGTTTAATGTGGCGGCAGCACGCACTGCGCACCAGACAATCAGCGAGGAAACTGTGCAGTTAAGCCCCGCCATCCAATACGAGGCCGGCAGTCTGGGCACAGAAGCTATTCAGGTGTACCGGCTCACTGTCGAACCCTGCGACCTGTATCTCCAATACCGTGCGCATGTGGATTTACGTCCTGAAATTTATGATACGGAAGGTATTGTCGAAACCGGGTATTCCCAATTGCCAAACGAAGTGTTGCCCTACCTTAATCCCAGCCGTTATTGCGAATCTGACCGCTTGGCGCATTTTGCCATGCGGACGTTTGGCAACGTCCCGCCTGGATTTTCCAGGGTCACCGCGATTTGCGACTGGATAAACAGCCATCTCGATTATCAATCAGGCAGTAGCGGCGAAAGCACCAGTGCTTGCGAGGTATTGATACAGCGCGTAGGCGTATGCCGGGATTATGCGCATCTTGCCATCGCCTTGTGCCGGGCCTTATGTATCCCTGCACGATATATTTCAGGGTATGCCGTGGCGTTACAGCCACCTGACTTTCATGGGTTTTTTGAAGCCTATCTGGGCTTTCGCTGGTATTTGTTCGATGCGACACGAATGGCGCCGGTTGAGGGGTTTGTACGCATCGGCACAGGCCGTGATGCTGCCGATGCCCCATTTGCGACCCTCATCGGCGAGGCGACGCTTACCACTATGGCGGTTTGGGCTGAACAAACAACACTGGCACCAACCGATCAACCGGCGTCACAGACAGCCGTATCCACCACTGATTAAAGGGTAAAGGTTCGAATGGTTGCGAGGGTTTTTATTATGGGAGGACTATCGATGACCTAGTTTTCGTTAAAATGACAAAGTGACTCGATGTGCCAAATTTGACCAGTGTAAGGCCACACTGCACTGGAGATATAAATACTAAGAAGGCCATAAAAATAGGGGCTTTATACTGAATAAATATTGTTTTAAGCTGTTCTTTAAGATGTTATTTTTCAACGGTTTTCCTGACAATGGACTAAACTGTGTTTGCGTAGGTATCGGATCCACAAGAGCGGTAACGCTTAACGGCAAGAATGGCGTTAGACCGGTGGGGTATGGCCGATAAATATACGTGGTGCGCGTCAATCGCTTGGCACGAAATTACACCAATACACCCACTGCCTCTCATGCGTTATAAGTAAATGGATAACGCAGGCTTATCACGGCACAACCTTCGTTGCTTCTTGCTGCTTTTTGAGGTTGCATGCTCCAGAGACAAGAAAACGGTCGTCACTATGTCAGCACAACATGCCCCGGATCAAAACCGCCTTATCGCCGCCTTGCCTGCGGACGTATTCCAGCGTATCGCCGCCGATCTGGAACTGGTCTCGATACCACTGGGTGAAGTCCTCTACGAATCCGGCGGCCAGTTGCAACACGTCTATTTCCCGACGACCGCCATCGTGTCCCTACACTATCTCATGGAGAATGGCTCATCGACAGAAATCGCGGGCGTGGGCAATGAGGGCGTACTCGGCATTTCCCTGTTTATGGGCGGCAATACCACGCCTAGCCTAGCCACGGTGCAGACTGCGGGCTGTTGTTACCGGTTGAAAGGACGGTTGATGCTGGAGGAGTTCAATCGCGCCGGGCCGATGATGCGCTTGATGCTGCGTTACACCCAGGCATTAATGACGCAGATATCCCAAACGGCGGTCTGCAACCGGCATCATTCGATAGAGCAGCAGCTGTGTCGCTGGCTGTTGCTTACGCTAGACCGATTGCCTTCGAATGAATTGACCATGACCCAGGAATTAATTGCCGGTATGCTCGGTGTCCGCCGCGAAGGCATCACGGAAGCAGCCGGAAACTTGCAACGCGCCGGTTTGATCAGTTACCGCCGTGGCCACATCACGGTACTTGACCGGTCAGGATTGGAATCCCGCGTTTGTGAATGCTACAACGTCGTTAAGAAAGAATTCCAGCGCTTGCTCTGCGATGCGGCACCCGCCAAGAGCCTTCCTGTTAACAATAAGGTTGAGCTGCCAAGGAGACGTTAAAATTAATGCTATGCGTATGCCAGGATGGGCGTATAAGTAATTGTTTAAACCAGTTGGCATGGATTTCGCTGTTGGCTCTGACCCTACACTGCCATGGCGTCTTCCATCCCTAAACCTTAACAAGGAAAACCATGTCCGAGAAAATTTCGATCCCACCCCTAGCACCAGCAACGATGATGCCGGCGCGGCGTAGGGTAAACCTTCCTTGAAAGCGACCGATAAAATTGCGGCTGCGCTGGTGCTTGAGCTTCAGGTGGAGATGAATAAGCAACTGCAACAAGCCAACGCCACCTTGCAAGTCAGCGAGGAAAAGCTCGCCGTTACGCTCAATTCCATTGGCGATGCGGTGATAGCCACCGATGCGCAGGCGCATGTCACCTTCCTGAATCCCGTCGCTGCCCAGCTCACCGGCTGGACGCAGGCGGAAGCGACCGGTCGGCCGGTAGACGAAATTTTTCACATCCTTAACCAGGAAACCCGCCAATCCGCGACCATTCCGGTCATGGAAACCTTGGCGCACGGCACAATACAAGGATTGGCCAACCACACCTTACTGATTGCCCGCGATGGCAGCGAGTGCGCTATCGCCGACAGTTGCGCACCGATTCGCAGCCGCGACGGCCAAGTGGTTGGCGCCGTGCTGGTGTTCCGGGATGTCACCGAGGAATATGCAACCCAGCAGGCTTTGCGCGACAGCACCGCACTGATCCAGACTATTCTCAATACGGTGGCGGACGGCATCGTTACCCTCCATGCCTGTGGCGGCATCATCGGGACTGTTAACCCGGCTGCTGAGCGGATGTTCGGCTACACCTCCGCAGAACTTATCGGACAAAACTTCAGCCTGCTGATACCCGAACTTGATGGGGACCAGCAAAAGGGTTCCCTAGAGTATTACCGTGCAAGCGCCGAATCGCGTGCTATCGGTCTCGGACGTGAGGTGACCGGTAGGCGCAAGGATGGCGGTGTTTTTCCAATGGAGATAGCGGTAAGCGAAATGTGGCTGGGTGGCCAGCGTTACTTCACCGGCATTTTACGTGACATCACCCTGCGCAAACGGGTGGAAGCTGAGCGGGCACAGCTTGACCAGCGCTTGAACGACCATCAACTCTACACGCGC
Organism: Methylovulum sp.; assembly: GCA_028712695.1. GTDB lineage: Bacteria > Pseudomonadota > Gammaproteobacteria > Methylococcales > Methylomonadaceae > Methylovulum. The sequence continues at coordinate 13,386 of JAQTQZ010000005.1, forward strand.
TCACTGTTCGAAGCCAACATCGACGCCCTGATGACCACCGATCCGTCCGGCATCATCACCGATGTCAACAAGCAGATGGAGGCACTTACCGGCCACACACGCGATGCGCTGATCGGCACGCCATTCAAGCATTATTTTACCGATCCCGCGCGGGCCGAGGCGGGCATCAAACGGGTGCTGGGCGAGCAAAAGGTCACCGATTACGAACTGACGGCAAGCAACGGGGCAACGGTGGTGTCTTACAATGCAACCACGTTCTATAACAGCGGCGGAAAACTACAGGGCGTGTTCGCCGCCGCACGTGACATCACCGAACGCAAACGCCTGGATCAGGTGTTGCAAGATAAGAACACCGAACTGGAGAGCGCCAAGTTCGTGGCGGAAAAAGCCAACCTCGCCAAATCTGAATTTCTTTCCAGCATGAGCCATGAGCTGCGTACCCCGCTCAATGCCATCCTGGGCTTCGCCCAATTGTTGGAGGCCGGCAGCCCGCCGCCAACGGCAGTCCAACTGGTAAGGTTGCATCAGATTATCAAGGCGGGCTGGTATCTGCTGGAACTGATTAACGAAATTCTCGATCTTGCGCTGATCGAGTCCGGCAAGCTATCCTTGTCGCAAGAGCCGGTATCCCTATTCGAGATCATGCACGAATGCCAAGCCATGATCGGACCGCAAGCACAGCAGCGCGGCATCACGCTTACCTTTCTCCCTTTCGACAACAGTTGGTTTGCCTATGCTGATCGGACCCGGGTCAAGCAGATTCTGATCAATCTGCTTTCCAATGCGATCAAATACAACCGCGAGCAGGGTATGGTCGAGGTGAAATGTACACTAAGCCCCCCAGAACATATCCGCATTAGCATCAAGGACAGCGGCGCGGGATTGCCTGCGGAAAAGCTGGGGCAATTGTTCCAGCCGTTCAATCGTCTGGGGCAAGAGACCGGTGTCGAGGAAGGCACCGGCATAGGCCTGGTGGTGACCAAGCAATTGGTCGAACTGATGGGCGGCGCCATCGGCGTGGAAAGCATGGTCGGGGTAGGCAGCGAATTTTGGATAGAACTGGTCCGCGACCTTACTCCGCAACTTGAGGCCAGTCATTCAATATCCAACGAACTCGCGCTGCAAGGCCAAGAAACCGTTGTCCTATGCACGCTGCTTTATGTGGAAGACAATCCGGCTAACCTTATGCTGGTCGAGCATATCATTGAAGCCCATCCCCATGTACGCATGCTGAGCGCGTGCAATGGCGATCTTGGTATAGCACTTGCCCGCGCCCATCTCCCGGACGTTATCCTGATGGACATCAACCTGCCTGGCATCAGCGGTCTCCAAGCACTGAAAATCCTGCATGCAGAACCGGCAACCGCGCATATCCCAGTGCTTGCCCTCAGCGCCAATGCCATGCCCCGCGATATCGAGAAGGGACTGGCGGCTGGATTTTTCCGTTACCTCACCAAACCCATCAAGGTCAATGAATTTATGAATGCCTTGGATGATGCGCTGACATTTTCTAAAATGGGCCAAGTCGATGAACTTGTCGGCACTGATAAAGCTGGATTCATATAATGATTAGCGAACAGGAAATTCTTAACGCCAGTATTCTGATCGTTGACGATCAGCCATCCAATGTGCATCTGCTAGAAGAAATGCTGAGTGATGCGGGCTATGCCTGCATTGCTTCGACCAATGACCCTTACGCCGTCTACGCGTTGCACCAAAAAAACCGTTACGAGCTGATACTGCTCGATATGCAAATGCCCGGCATGGATGGCTTCCAAGTGATGGAAAGCCTTAAGCAAATCGAGACGGACGGTTATCTTCCGGTACTCGTGATCACCGCCCAACCGGGCCACAAGCTACGGGCGCTCGCCGCCGGTGCAAAAGATTTTGTCAGCAAACCGTTTGATCTGGTTGAAATACAGACACGTATCCATAATATGTTGGAGGTGCGGTTGTTATATAAAAAACTCGGGAATTACAACAAAATGTTGGAGCAAGAGGTGCAGGAACGGACTGCCGAGCTGCATGCCAGCGAAGCGCGTTTTCGCCGTCTGACCGAGCTGTGTTCCGACTGGTATTGGGAACAGGACAAGAACGGGCATTTCACGATGATTTACGGCCCTGTGCTTGAAATGCTTGGTATCCGCGTCAATGACACGCTGGGCAAAACCACGGAAGACCAAGGCGCGTGCTGGAATGAGGCCGAACGGGAGTTACTTGAAGCAAATCTGGCAGCCCGGCGCCCGTTTTTGGATTTCGTCTACAGCCGGACCAAGGCCGATGGCGCTAGGCAATATTTAATGGTGAGCGGTGAGCCGATGTTCGATTTGTCCGGACGCTTTACCGGTTACCGAGGGATCGGCAAGGACGTGACTGAATCGATGTGCGCCAACAAGGAATTGTCCGCAGATTAGCGGATTGTCCCGCCTTAAGCCGTCGGCCGGTCATTGCATTTGCCGCAATGTTTCGGCAATCTCCTACCCCAGTTTGCATTGGCATCAACGTTGGCTGACATGGAGGGTGCCAGCGAGTTTATCTGTCATTATTTTGTTTGGTGTTTGGTTACGCATAACGAATGTCCACGACCCATAGAGCACGGGGAAAGGTACGGAATGTAGCCGGACTCTATAGGTGTGCATAACATTTATTGCACCAGATTCCATTTGCCGGTTTGGGCTGTCAAACAGGCGCGACGGCTTTCCCGAATACTTTTTCCGCTTTTCAAATGTAGCGTTTCCACCAAATCACGGCAGGCTTGCCGGGTTTTCGGGTTGATACTTTGTTGGCCGACAGGGTTTAGCATAATAACACTGCCAGTTTGTGGATTAGACCATTGCTGCGGTTGGTTAACCGCTCCCGTTTGCAGCAGTTGCCCTAACTGCTGCAAACGGAAATTTTGGTCGGTAGGCGTAAGCTGCGAGCCAATCTGTCCATTTAAGACGCTGCCCGCCATGCTCTGGATTACTGCGGCCAGAACGGCGCCGCCAATGCCGGTCGTGGAATTGTTGGTTCCATAATTGGTGCCGTATGTTCCATTATTACCAAACATTCCGCCGCCATAGCCGCTTGCACACCCGACAATAAAAATTATTGCAGTAAAAGAGATCAGCCCTCTAAAAGTAGAGAATTTATTAATCATTAGTGATAATCCTTAAATTTAAGTTTAAATAACTGATGTTACGCAGGGTAGTTCCAAAAAGCGTATTATTCTGGGATGGAAAAAGAAAAAACAGAGTTATACACTGATTACCTGATTTGCAACAATGGGTTTGTGACATCGGCTGGCCTATCGGCGATGCGGGATGGTGACATCAGCCATTTATTCCCCAGAGGGTATGACCAAATGGCCCGCCACCTATCTGTGAGGGCATAAATAGTAGTGCAAAAGTCATTTAACATTTCTTCAAGCAAATTCGATGCAGTAATCTTTGCCAATGTTGGCGAGAATATCGAACAGGTTTTGCTTGAGTGACAGAAAAGAGCGGTAAGCGGAAAAAGGCATCCATTCGTATTTTATTTTCCGCCACGACTGCATGGATGCCACCACAAGGGTGGTCTATGGACAGAGGTAGAGCAATGCAGGAGCAGCGCAGCGGTGTGCCGGAAGAATTTCTATCAGGTTCAGCTCCGGTGAATAAGGCGCGATGGGTAATACTGTCAACTTTTGCCCCTTCCATCGGTTCATATTGTCTTTAAACTCATGGCTGGTGTGGATGGGCGCGTTGTCGACCACCAAGACGGTGGGGCGTTCCAAGGCGGCTGCAAAGCGGTCCATGCGTACCCTACGGTAATTTGTAAAAGCCGTAAACATAACCGTTCAGAGTATATATCAAATAGCAAACAAAGGAGAAAGCCATGCTAATCGAACTGGACGGCGCCCAAGGCGAAGGCGGCGGCCAAATTTTACGCACCGCGTTGGGCTTGGCGATGTGCACAGGCCGATCCATACGTATCACCAATATACGCGGCAAACGAAAAACTCCTAGTCTGATGCGGCAACACCTGACCGCCGCGCAGATTTGCGGGGCCAAGGCCGAAGGCGATTTTGTCGGCTCCAGCCTATTGAATTTTACACCCGGCCCGGTGCGCGGCGGCAATTACGCGTTCAATATCGGCACGGCGGGAAGTTGCACGTTGGTGCTGCAGACCATCCTGCCCGCGCTGTTGTCCGCCGACCAGCCGAGCCATATTGAACTAAGCGGCGGCACCCATAACCCGTGAACCCGCTGTTCCATTTTTTGCAACGGGCCTTCCTGCCGTTATTGCGGCGCATGGGTGCCGATGCCGAGTTGTCGCTGGAACGCTACGGCTTTTATCCGGCGGGCGGCGGTAAGCTCCATGCCAAAATAACCCCAAGCGGGCCGTTGTCGCCGTTGCATTTACCGGAACGGGGCGGGCGTCTCCAAGCTTATGCCGAATGCATGTTCGCGGGATTGCCGGTGCATATCGCCGAACGTGAGCTGGCGGTCATCAAACAACGTCTCGGCTGGAGCGGGGCGCAATTGTTGCTGCGCGAAATCGACCGCCGCCAAGGCCCCGGCAATGCCTTGTTGGTCACGTTGGAACATGAACAGGTCAGCGAAGTGTTCGTCGGTTTCGGTGAAAAAGGCGTGGCGGCGGAGTCGGTGGCCGCCAAAGTGGTGAAAGCGGTGCGCGCTTATCTGGTCGGCAACGCCGCCGTCGGCCCGTTTTTAGCCGACCAGTTGTTGTTGCCGATGGCCTTGGCGGGCGGCGGCAGTTTCACCACCACCGATTGGAGCCCACATGCCGCGACTAACGCGGAAGTCATCCAGCGGTTTTTGCCGGTCAGCATTCGCCATGAAAAACTGGCGGATGGCGTGATAGGCGTGATGGTAATTCCGGTGTGAACGGACAATGCCCTAAGTGGGTGTTTTAAAAGTCCCCAATTCAGTTCCCAAGCCGCCCAAGCATGAGGTTTATTATGGCAATGTGGATGCAGGCGGTGGAGCCCGTCAACATCTCGTAATTCTTGTTCAGGGGCGGTCACCCGGCAACCCTTCCGGCAACAAGGGGTTACGGGATATCCCTAACGGTTTTCAAACCGGTTAAAGTCGAACAATCCCGCTTCTATCGGGTAAGTCCTACGATAAGCCGCATGCAGTGTATCCGCATAGACCCAGAAATGCGGATTAGTCCGCCGGATGGCGAAGCGGGCGCTCAGTTCCGTATAATCGGCTTCAGATTTAAGATGCTTGATGGCTTTGGTAAATTCCGGTATTTGCCAAAATTGCAGCCGATAAAATGCATTCGGATAAACGCCTAAAAAACCGGGCGCCAGTGTCAACGTATCTTCTTCGGGCAGACGCCGACTTTCTTCCTTGAACAGTTCAGATACATTGCTGTGCGCACTATTGCGCAGCAATGTGTAGTAGTGTTCCTGTTTTTGCTCATCGCTAACGGTGATGAATGCCGTTTCCGGCAAATAAGAAACGGCTTTTCCTTTCAGTTCGGCCAATTGTTGCAATCCCCCTAATTCTTTTTTTAGCGTAGTTCCCGCCAAGTCGTAGCGGCTGTTCAGCACTGGTTTTAAATATTGCTTCCAAAGCTGCGTCAGTTCCCGCCAGGGTTGGTCGGTTTTATAAACGATGCCGCTTTGTTGCAAAAACAAGGCTTGGCTGTCGTTCAAATGTGCAAAAATCTCATCGGGCGCATTGCGGTACCAGCGGTCACGCACCGTGTTGCGTGACTCCACAGGTAACAGTGCGAGCACATTAAATTCACCCTCCATGCGCAAAAAATCCATATAAAGCCGAGCCTGTAATTGATGGGCGACTGTGCCGAAGACATCAAAACCGGCGACGAGCAAGTAATGTATCCGCTCCAGCAAAGGGTATCCCAGAATCATGGCGCTTTGCGGTTGCTCTCCAACCAAGCCCTGCACGACGCTGGCGCTGTCAAAATTTCTAAAAACGGTGAGCGCGGCGTTCGGGTTATGGCCATCGCCATCCCATAACATGGACAAATTAGTTAAATTGTTGCCGACTAACAAGGTGTTCATCAGCTTGCTTTTGGCATGCAGATAGTTGGTTTCTTCGCGTGCGTATGAACGCCATTTCAGCAGGCCGGTGAAGTTTTCCTCGCCTATGGGTAGCTCAATCTGCTTAAGTGTGGTCGCCAGGAATTTTTGGCTTTCCTGAATCGGATGGTCGGGGTGCAGAAATCCAACCCAGAAATAGTCGTTGATGACATTGATTGCGACCTGTCCACGGCAGACCGGCCCTTTGATAAAACCCATGATGGTAAACTGGGCTTCCTCTAACATCAGCCGGTAACGCGAGCGTACCGGTAACTGCTCGAAAGCGACGAATGGATTTGTCGCAATGCTTGGTTCGTAAGAAGGCAATTGCGTGACAAGGTAGGGCTCATCAATAAACCAGCTTTTGATGCGTTGCATCCGCGCGGCATTGAGTGCGTAAGGATTGTGGGTTTTTGCCAGCAGCGCCCCTTGCACCGGGCGGAGACGATAAAAAACCCGTGGCACATGAGGGTCGTCGAAAGGCCTGCGGCTAGCAATCAACTGGATGGGTTGGCCGGGCGGTGTTTTGGAGCGCACCAGTTCAAAAAAATCGTGTTCGCCTGAATCGTCGAAATAAAGATGCGCCAAAAACCAGTGTTCAAAAATATAGCGGCCCATCAATTGGGATTTAAGGCTAGCGCCATTTAAAAAACTTTCCCATTGCGCGACCCGATCAAGCTGGGCTTTTGCCAAGGGCAGGGCAGTTTCGACAGGCGCACCGGCTTCCAGCCAGCTTTGCAAGGTTTGTTGCTCTTTGTCGGATAATGCCGGTAAACCATAAGGCATACCTGATTCGGGATGCGCATCAGCGTATTCGCCGAACTCCTCAATAGTTGGGCAAGATTCTGTCCGGTATAACGAGAAATCGAAGCGTCCGGCAGGCAGCAAACCCGACGATGGGAAACTGTGTTCTCCCTTCAAAGCCAACATTCTTGCCATGACACCAGCTTCCCGATTGGCGACAGTCTCGGGGTTGCGTTCATTAAGGACAGGATAAAAGCCTTTTAACCGCCATTCGGTATTGCTTTGGGCATCGGTAAACAATCGGCTTGGTGCCATCAAGAACAGCCTTAACTCATCATAGATTTTTTCTTTACTCGCGCCGCGCGTGATCCCTTCGTAACTGCCCATTTGCAACTGGCAGGGCGCATCAAAGCAGCCGTGGCAAACGGCGCAACGGCTATCGGTAATCGGTTTTACATCGTGTTGGTAAGTTACGGATGTTGCGGTAATTGCCGGATGATCGAAACGGGCGGGGTTTTCAACGCCGTAATGTTGATCGAGTTGGTAGCGTGTATAGGCGGTACAGCCTGCCAATAGGCATAAAATTGAAAATAGCAGTAAATGGCGCATATGACCTATATTTATTATTGCTGGCCTATTCCGCAGAATAAGTCAGGGGCGTAGCAGGCGGGATGGTTATGGGTTGGATGCGGCAAGTAAACACTATTTGAATGTTAGACGTTTTCTCGGAATAGTTTGCTATACCGTAAATCGCCGCCACCGCTGTTCGAACATAGCACATAAACCTTAATAAAGCCGCTTATTATTGCAGCTAAACCATTCGTCCCGAGCTGTATAAGGATGGCTGTAAGGATGTGTGCGAAAATAGGTGGGCGGCTAAGCTAATTTCATTTTGTCATCGTTTTTCGTCAGTGCATTTTCGGTCACTAGCAGCAACGAAATTCCTATTTTTTAATGTTATTACAGACGCTAACCAAATACACTATGTGACATCTACCTTATATTTTGTGAATCATTATGCGTCTCCCTCCTAAACACCAACGTGACGTTCTGAAAATCGGTGAATTGGCCGAAGAGCTCGGCACCACGCCGAGGACGATTCGTCTGTATGAAGAACTTGGACTGATCGCCCCCGACCGCACAGAGGGCGGCACCCGGCTCTATGCCCGGAAAGACCTAAAACGCATGGCTATCGCTTTGCAGCTTGGCCGGGTCGGAATCGAGTTGGAATCGGTTCAAAAGCTGGCTTGCACCCGCGAGCAATACGTTTCCGGCAAAGATGCCTCGACCGCGATGCAGCCTATCCTGCACGATTTGCGCAGCCGAATTCGGGGATTGCTGGACGATTTGGAGGAGTTGGATCGTGACCTGGAGCGGGCGGACATGTTGATACGCCAATGTGGAAGTTGCCAAAACCGTCCTAATCGCAAGGATTGCCCAGACTGCCCGATCAACAAGAACGTTGATCTGACCAATATCGTCCGCCTAGTTTGGGATCCGAGTTGTCCGTGAACGACCCTTTGCAGGCATTCAGCTAGTAAGGAATTTACATTAAATATATCGTATTTAACGACTTCTTACGCTTTTGCGAATTTTAACCTCTATCAAATAGATCATCTATTTCATCGATAGCAAGTACCGCTGGTCCTTCTGATCTTGGCTCATCTTCTTTATGTAAATTGTGGTAATAATCATACAACCCTTGAGTCACATCATACGAATCCAAGATACTGCTAACATCGTCCGCGCAAAAATTAACACCAAGATCTATAAGTTCCTTCTCAATTAACTTCTTCAACTCATTGCCAGCAGCTCTATCATCCTCATATTCAACCATCGAAAACGCTAAGTCCATATCAATAAATTCAGAAAAGTTATCTGACATTACTTCGATTACATGCTCTTTTACTGATTGAACTATTTCCTTATATCCTGTCGTGGCCTTAGGGATCGCCAATAAAAGCGATGATATAGCTCTTATTTCGGTGTATGAACCAACAATATCAATGTTACCTGAGATAAAACTCAATGCCTGCTCTGAAGTTACGATGCTTTGCTCAACACCCCACTCAATAATCTCGAACGAATCATCCGTTGCTTCTTCCCTGCCTTCATTGATAATAAAAAAAATAGCAGCATACAAAGCCGCCGAGACATTACCCTCAAAGCCACCGCAGCCTCTATACACGTCACAAAGTGCTGAAACATACTCAACGCTTACGCCGCCAAAATCTTTCTCCGCTAAATGTTCAATTAACACATCACAAATCGCCTTTGCATCATCTTTAGACAGACGCTTATTTCCCTGAAGACTGCGCAAGGTAATCAATGATCGGGGTGTCCTCAGGCTCTGTATTCCAAGACGAAGTGCGACAACATCTCCAGCATAACGTTCTAAAACGTAATCGCCAATCGACGGATTAAATAAATCGATAATCGACGGGCCTTGGGGCGAGACAGTCCGATTAAGAAAAGAGCCAGTAAGCAGCCGGATATTTGATTGAAATTCGCGCCTACCTTGAAGGTTCTGGTTTTCAGGCAATGCTAAATAACGGTGATACGCCTCAGCAAGGAGATTTTCGCCAAGCGCGTAGCCATTTAACACCACCAACAATATGATTGCGCGACCGAAATCATCCTGTTGTGCATTGAAAGGGTTGTCCCATATTTGGGATGGATTCATTAGCGAACGAACAATGTAGTTCCAATAGTTATCTGGCGGGCAGGTTTCAAGTCTTGTCGCATCGGTGATGTAACTGATCAGGCGAGGATTAAAATTTTTATGCTTGATGATTTCTCGATATCGCCGATTAAGATAGAGTTGATCAATGTATTCGGTTTCCAAGCCAGAATGCCAAATGTGGTTATAGAGAATTTGCGCTTTATCCAGATCGGTTAGGGATTGTATTCGAAGCTCGTATTCGTTCTTCTGTACATTGTCATGCTCAAAGCTATCAATTAAAAACTTTCCCTGATTTAGAATAGTACTTCTTGAAGTCAGGACGAAGCGCTTATTCTTATTTGTAGCTATCCGCCGCAGAAATTGCGTTATGTGATTTCCTTCGTGCCCTTTAAGAGCTTCCAAATAGTTGCGCCCCAAGAAATCATCAAAGTAAATTACTTGCTTGCTTTCAGGGTCAAAGGCTGCCTCAGCCTCTTGAATATCGTTGGCAATTTTCAAGTAGTCAAAGCCTTGGGTGACGTAATGCAGGCATAAGTGGTCGGCCAGCGTGGTTTTTCCGACACCAGGCTCCCCTGTGATGATAACCACACCCAGTCGCTCTAATTTTTTCAATGCCGCCTCATGGTTGGCGGTTACGACATACCGGGAGGAAGAACGAATCTCCTCAAGTGAGAAAGCACTTCGCCCTAAAATCGCATTGTTAAAGATGTGGCCTAAAACACTGGAACTATGAAGCCAAAGTTTATAGTGTCGTTTCTCAATGTGAGACTTATCTTTGAGTAAATCATTTAGGTCTTCTTTTCCGTAAATGTCGCTTTCGGATACAACATACGGTGAAAGTGCGCGATGGATGGCTTTTTTGTCAGCCCGTGAAAGTGGGTTTGATACTGTCAATAGATAACGATGTGGCTTTAGTTTATCGAGTTTTGGTTTTTCGATATTGCTTAACGCTCGAATAAGTTGCGCTAATGGAGTGTTGCTCCAGTGTTTGCACTGCAAAACCACCTCTTTGCCTTGATCAGTAAAATAACGGCCATCAACACCTGCATCCTTACCGGCTTTGAATCGTTCGAAACAGCGACCTTGAACCTCACCGATTAGATCGGCGCAAAGAATCTCGAATTCCTTGTCATTTAGAGACTTGAAATCGTAATCTGTCATAGGTATTTATCTCTCCTTAATTCGCTAAATGTATTATTTTTCGGCGCAAATTCGGAATTAGTTATCTCTAGTATTCATGAGAGAGTTTCTTTGTGTTTCAAATCTGTCAGAGCAACGTCCCGAATTGTCAGTGTGTAACAATAGGAGTCAGCCTCCTTATCCAATTTGCTGCTGCATTATATATGTAAATTCAATGGTTGGTTTTGGCCGAACTTGACCAGTCGCAGCCTGACGAAAGACCAACGGAAGCAGGTCTTCCTCTGTTTTACATATTTTACGCTGTGTAATCCTTCAAGGCCGTAAGGCGTAGTCGGTATGACGTCAATTGATGAAGCCGCATTACGCCGCATGAAATTTTTATCGCTTGACGCACCTTGCTAGAACCGCAAACTGCAGGTAAAACGGTGTTAGCCATTCAACGCTTTGGCGGCAAGTTCCGTGCCGATGACGCGGGCTTTGATTTTGGCGAAGGCCGTGTCCCGCCCGGTTGACGTGTCATCTTCGAAAGGCGAAAAGCCGCAGTCGTCGGTCGTGCCGAGCTGATGCACCGGGATGTACTCAGCGGCGCGCAAAATACGATCCCGCACCAATTCCGGTTCCTCCACGCCGGGATTCAGCACATCAATAACGCCGACAAACACCCGTTGGTTGGGACGAATATTGTCCTTGACGATGGCTAACACATGTTCCGGATCTTTTTCGCTGGCCATCTGCATGTAGAAATTACCGGCGTTGAGTTGGAACAGGTTCGGCAGCAGGTCGGCGTAATCGACATCGGCGCTGTGGGTGGAATCATGGTCGCGGCCCGGACAGGTATGCACGCCGATGCGTTGGCGTTGTTCCGGGGTAAAGTGCGCCAGTACCCGGTTGTTCAGGTCGATGAAGTTCCGCAGTAATTGCTTGGACGGATCGAGCTTGACCGACAAGCGCCCTTCGGTGAAATCAATTTGCACACGGTGTGCGCCCTGATCCAAACAGCCGCGAATATCCGCCACCGTTTCTTTGACCAAGTCATCGATGAACGCTTCCCGTGCGTAGCCAATAATCCCTTCTTGCGGATAAAGCAGGCTTAACGCGGACGCTGAAATGACCGCCTGCTTGAGGGGGCGGGTGGTGTAGCGTTTGGCGGCCTGCACAAATGCGCTGGCATAGATGCCGTAGCGGAAAGGCCCGGCGGTTAACCTGGGCAATTGCCGGGTATGGCCGTCGGCAAAAGGAATCACGATACCGTCCTCGGCGATGTTGTCAAAACCTTGTAACGGGTAGGTGGCGAAACTTGATTTGGTCTGTTCGCCGTCGGAGATCACCGGAGAACCCGTGGCCTCAAAACGTTGTAGGGTGTCGCGTAAGGCTTCGTCGTAGTACGTATCGAGCCGTTCTTGCGATAGACGGCCTGCGCGAAATTCCCTGAGTGCTTCGAGCAATTGCGGAGGACGGGGAATGCTGCCTATGGTGTTTGCTCCCTAATGTGGTCATGCGCTTGGTAGGGAGATGTCAGCAGGTGTTTGACGTGACATTGTCTTGTCGGGTTGGGAACGAGTAAAAGGTGGATTGCTGCACGAAACGGCCCTACGGTTCTATCCCTGTTTTACTGGCGTTCATCCTCGGCAACATTTGAGCTTCAGCCCATTGTTTTAAAGTAAACAAAACAGGCTCTAGGGTTTTACCGAACGCTGTCATCGAATATTCCACCTTGGGTGGCACTTCGGCATAAACTTTGCGGTCAATCAAACCATCGCGTTCCAACTCCCGCAATTGATTGGTCAACATTCGCTGCGTCAACCCCGGCAAAAGCCTGCGCAGCTCATTAAAGCGCCGCGTATCCTCTAAAATACGAAACAAAATAATGGCTTTCCATTTACCGCCAATCAGATCCAGAGCGGCCTCAACGGGGCAATTGGTATAGCCTGGGTGACGTTGTTTGCGCATAATAGTTTTTCCATTAGTATCAAATAGGACACTATATACATTATTAGTGCGTACTATTCAATAATATCCTTAACTGCTAAAGTTACCTCGGCTTTACAGGACGTCCTGTAAAGCGCTTATGTTTTTAAAATCATTAATATTGAGAGGATATGACCCATGGATAAACCCTTATCAACCGAACTTTATTGGCTAGTCATGACGGTTCTTATGACTTCCGTACTTTTTTGGCCTTACATCATTAACCGGATGAACGAGCATGGTATCTGGCAGGCGGTGTGGAATCCTCAGCCAGACATCCGCCCGAAAGCGCAATGGGCAGAACGGCTGATGCGGGCGCATGCTAACGCGGTGGAAAATCTGGTGATATTTGCGCCGCTGGTTTTGGTGCTCCAGATAGTCGGGACGAGTACGGACACTACCGCAAATGCCTGCATGGTGTATTTCTTTGTTCGGCTTGCCCATGTGCTGCTTTACACCTTCGCCGTGCCGCTAGTGCGGACGGTAGTCTTTGTGATTGGTTGGGGTTGCCAAATGGCACTCGCCCTGACGCTGCTTAACGTTATCTGAGGACATCAATATGGCAATCACCTTTTATTATGCTTCTGGATCCCCGTTCGCTTGGAAAGTTTGGCTGGCATTGGAGCATAAACAACTCCCGTATGAACTCAAGCTGATGTCTTTACAGAATGGCGAATTGAAAAAAACCGACTTTTTGGCGATCAATCCTCGCGGTAAGATTCCTGTTCTTGTTGAGGATGGTACTGCTATCCGAGAATCTGCTGTTATCGTCGAGTATCTTGAGGAACGCTATCCTGACCGCCCGCTTTTTCCCGGCAATGCGCAAGATCGGGCAACCGTCCGCCGCGTGATAGCCGAGGTGAATAATTATCTCTATCCGGTGGCACGACGGCTGCTTGAGCAAACCTTATTCCGTTCCGATGATAGCGGTGACCCGGCGGTGATCGCCCAAGTGTTAACAGAGCTACAGCAGGAACTGAGCTATTTTGAAGACACACTGCTTGGCGATTATTTTGCGGATGAACTCTCTGCTGCGGATTTTACGTTTTATCCCATGTTAGCTTTGCTCAAACGGTTGCACGATAAACAGCCTCAGTATGGAGCGGACTGTCTCATTAGGGCGAAATTGACCGCTTTTATGCAGCGTATCGAACAACTACCGTACTTTGAACTTACCACTCCTCCTCACTGGAAAGCGTGAACATCAATGATTGATACAAAAAATAAACCGGTTTGCGTGATCGTTGGCGTGGGGTCTGGGAATGGTGCTGCTTTTGCACGCCGCTTTGCCTCCGAAGGTTACCGCGTTGCATTACTGGCCCGCAGTACGGTTTTTATTACAGAACTGGCCGCACAACTGGATGACGCACGAGCCTATGCTTGCGACATCACCAATGCCACTGCTGTAGGGCTTACGTTCAGTGCGGTCCGCAAGGAACTTGGCGAAATTGATGTGCTGGTTTATAACCCGGGTGTTGGCGTATGGGGCAATGTCGAAGAAATCACGGCAGAGGACTTTGAGGCAAGCTGGCGCACTAATGTATTGGGTGCGCTGCTCAGTTCGAAACAGGTGATCCCCGACATGAAGCAGAAGCAACAAGGCAACATCATATTTATCGGTGCCACAGCATCGCGTCGTGGCGGTGCGCGTACAGTGGCATTCGCGGCAGCGAAAGCGGCACAAAAAAGCCTGGCCGAGTCGATGGCGCGCCATCTCTGGCCTGCGGGCATCCATGTCGCGCTGGTTATCTTGGACGGTGTGGTTGACACGCCTGCAACGCGAAAAATGCTACCGGGCAAACCAGACGACTATTTCATCAATCCAGACGATATTGCCGATAACGTGGTGCGGCTTACACAACAACAACCATCAGCCTGGTCATTCGAAATTGAAGCACGGCCATTCAGTGAGGCTTGGTAGAAAACATTTTCAACAACAGCATTACAGGAATTTTTATATGCAGCCAATACCAACAGCCATTACCGGCCAAGAAAATACGGGCGACTTAACCACGCCCTATCAAGCGCTAGTCCAGTTTTATTGTGCTTTCAATACCGGCGACATGGACATGATGTCGAAAAACTGGGCGCAATCAGATGAGATTGCGATGGATAATCCCTTGGGCGGCATCAAGCGCGGCTGGGCGGAAATTCAACCCGTTTATGAGCGCATTTTTAAAGGGCAGGCAAAAGTGTATGTTGAATATTTCGACTACACCCTGCACGAAACAGCCGTGATGTTTTACACCGTCGGCAGGGAGCGCGGCTATTTTCGTTTAGGCGATGAAGAAATTACGCTTGCCATCCGTACCAGCCGGATATTCCAGAGAATAGGTGGGTGTTGGCAACAAGTTCATCATCATGGGTCAATCGAAGAGCCAAAATTGTTGGGCAGGTATCAAGCGGCGGTTTTGGGAAATAAATAGTAATATCCTAACTGCTTTTTTAGGAACCCGTAAGCTAGACCGCGCAGCAAATATTAGCCGTTTGAAGGCGGCGGTGGGGGTGATTAATGACAGCGATTTGGCGGATATTGACTTGCAGTTGGAGGGGAGATTGTGCCGATTGAATTATGGCAACAAATAGTATCGGAACAGGAAACCGCGTATTTACTGAAAAGCGAAACCATGAAACAGCGTTTATTGGCTGCCAAAGGACGTAAAGAAGGCATTGAATTTGGAACCGCTTGTGAAAAGCTTGGAGTTTGATGCCACTGGTTTTGAAGATTTTAAAGCTAATCAAAGAAATACAACGCACACCGTTTAAGGGAACAGGCCAGCCAGAGGCGTTAAAACATGAATTATCCGGTTGTTGGTCGCTGCGTATAGACCAAGAACACCGCTTAATTTATGAGGTTCTGGACGATAAAATCAGAATTTTGGCGTGTCATTATCATTATTGAACTCCAACTGCGCAATTAGGATTGCTATGTTTAAAAACTTACTGGTTCCCAAGCTCCAGCTTGGGAACCAAGTCCGAGAAGCTCCAGCTTCGAGGATTCTGGAAGCTAGAGCTTCCAAAACTGCATTCCCAAGCAGGAGCTTGGGAACGAGCAAAACGAGCAAACGAGAAAAATCTACAGGGTAATAGCTTGGCTTGGCAGCTATGTAACCTTGGTGGATTCGCGCAGCAATCCACCAAGGGATGGCACGGCGCTTAATTGACGGTTTGTCTGACATCTAGGTAATTGGCTACGGCTTTGCACACGCATCACCAAACCAATAGGGCGTTTTCTTTTTCCATTCCGACTTTTTAAAGCGGCGGTTCAAGGCCTCAAACGCCGCTTTTGATGCCTTGCCCGTGGCGCAGTTTTGGCAGCCGTAACGGGTGGCTTTCACCGCCAGATATAAGGCTTCGGGCAGCCGTTTTTCATCAGGTTTAAATTTTGCCCACTGCACCGCTTGCCTTGCCAAATAATTGGATCCGCCTTGCAGCGCGGCAATCTTGGCATTTTCAGTGGCGGCTTGGGTGATTTCAGCTTGGGTCAAAAAGGCCGGTGCAGGGAAATCGGCCATTTGTTCGCCTTGATCATCAAAAAATTGACCGCCGAAATCTTCATCGCACCACCAGTTGTCACGCCAATGGTCAATCTCGGTAAAGATCGCCGTCCGGCCTTCGCCTTGTTCCACCAACGGCCGCATTGCCGGATTTTTCAGCATTAGCCAAGCCGCCTCAAAGCGCCGATCCTGCTTATTCGCTTTGCCGTATTGGGTGATGAAAGGTTTTAATTCGGGCAGGTATCGGGCAACATGCGGCACAAATTCCAGTGCGGTTTTTTCGTCATCCAGCAACACGGCACGCGTCCACACCGACATCACAAGGCGGCGTTTCAGATAATCGGGCAGACCCTGATGTAAGGCCATTTCCTTTAATAAGCCCAACGGCATGCGTAAATTCAGGGTGCGGGTGGCATCGGTATCAAACATCGTGCGCTGTAGCCATTCACGCTCGTTGCCATAGTAATCTTCACCCTCAGCGGGTTTTACCAAGTCAATCAGCTCGTAATTGCTGCCATTCTCAGAAAAGACCACCGCCCGGCGCTGGGCATATTTGACGAACTCATCGATATTCTGCGCCAGCAGCATACGCTGGGAATACAGTTGGCTGGTGGCCGATTTATTTAACGCGGCGGGGGCGGCGGCCAAAACGGCATCCAGCACTTTTCTGGCTTCATCGGCATGGCCTTGCGCCATGAGCAGGCGCACCAGATGGTAATTGACGGTCAAAAAGGCCGCCGAAGCGCTTTTGATGGTTTTTGCCTGCTGTTGTAATGCGGCGGTTTCCGGTGCATTGCCCGTGGCTTTAACCAAGCTGGCGACCAGCCAGACGGGGTCTTTTGTCGCCAGCCAGCGCCCATACGCATGGGCGAATCCATCTGTGCCGGTGGCTTGCACGGTAAAAATCCAGTCGGTTAAGGGGCTGTTTTGGCGGAATTCGTCCTGTAAGGCTTTTGTTTCCGCACTGGCCTCGTAATTGCCCAGTTCCGCCTTGTCGAGCAAGCGGCGATAGTCGGTGACATCCTGAAGAAAATGGCTATTTTCTTCTTTGGCCAGCAGCTTTTTGGCAAGCGCATCGTGCAGTTGCCCGGGGTGCAGACGGAAATTGACAAAATTCAACAATTGCAGGGCGGCGGGGTGATAGCCGGACAATTGCCCATTTTCCAAAACGGCATTGATTTGCGCTATCGCCTGTGCGTAGAGCGCTTGTGATTGGCCGGCATCCTCACCGGCAAACAAGCTGGCTTGGCGCACGGCAACGCGGGCCAGCAAATACGCCGCGAGTTGCCGCCATTCTGACGCGCTATCCCCGGCAATTTCGGTAAACCGGCGTTTCGCTTCGTCATAACGCATAGCATAAAAATCGGCGGCGGCGCTTTGATAAGCCCGGTCATGTTTCAGCCAAAGTGGCGCATCCGCCGAAGCTTCGGCCGGTGCGGCCTGGGCTTGGGAACAATTGGCAAACACTTGGTCTTGCCCATGCGCCCAGTCTTTAACCTCCGCGTTGACGGTATAGGCCGCAATCCTTGCAGCAAGCGTCTTGACCGCATTTTCGAATGCACCGGCGGTGCAGTTTAAGAAATAGTCATAGCCGTTTCCGGCATTGCGCAGCGCATAAATCGTCGGTTCCGGCTCATCCGCCAACACTTTTTTCCGCACCGCCAGCCAGTTGTCAATGGCGGCTGTTTTCGCCGCTTCATTGGCGTCTGCCAGTTCGTATTCGGCTTGCCAGTTGCGCACCAAATCCTTTTGTTCGTCCGCAGAAAAGGGCAGGCCGTTAAGTTCACGATAGGCCGCCAACAGTGCCGAGCGATGCCAAGTCGGCTGGATGATGCCTATCTTGCCAGCAGCAAAATCAGCGAAGTTTTCAGGACGGATGGAAAACGTGAAAATTGGTTGCGGAAAATACGGCCCGCAGGCGATCACAGGTGTGCCAGCGGCGGACACCAAAAGCGTAAAAACCAACACAAGCCAAACTTTAAGCAGTTTTTTCATGATCTTATACTCCGCATTTTCTAATTACAGATTTAACCCACACCTGATTATGGATTTGCCTGCTGGCGTTTTACCACTAACAAAAACAGCTACTTTAAATTGTCCATATCGCTTGGTTTCCAACCTTCCGGACGCCCTTTAAAAACATATTTGCGCCGTTGTCCCACAAAATTATCCGCCAAGGGTTCATCGGTCGCCACGCCGTAACTATGCCTGCAAAGCGGGACGGGGAAATCGTTGCCGTCTTTTAGATACTGTTTTACCCGCTTGGCATCTTTGCCCATCCGAAAAACCATCGGCACCGCCTCGTCCACCGGCAAATCGCTGATCCAGCTGTCGCCTATGCAAAAGGACGCCAAGGCGGTGATCGACAACGGTATGGGCTTAGGCAGGCGGGCCCTTAACGCGCCCAACAGCCCCCGGTAAAAAACCCGCTCGGACAATTTGGCATCAAAATCAATCTGGACTGCTTCAACATTTTTTAGCGCCAGTGTTTGCAGCACCAATCGTATCGCCTCATTTCTTTGGGCTTCCGAAAGAGCCGTCGGCGGTATGGCTTCGATACGCGTGACCGCAATCAGCCTAATTTCCGGTGCGACGCCCAAGGGCTGTTGGCGCGGTGCAAATAGCAGCTTGTCGCCGGTCAGTTGTAGCGTCTGCGCTAAAAACGCGACGCCAAAACGTCGGCTATCAAGGAACCGTAAATCTTCCGGCCGCTCCCAAGCCCATAAGATAACTGGCGGAAAATTGTCCAGCCGGTTTTTTGACACCGATACGCCGGGGCAAAAAAATGCCAGAAAAACCAAGGAAAGGGCTACCGCGATTGATGTTGCTGGTTTTTTTGACATGGCAGGCGGCTTAAACAAACACATTTGTGGCAATAGTTTAGTGTTTTTCGTTAAGCTGTCTGGCCTTCTAGGCGGCTGGTTTCTGGGCAAAGCCAATTTCATACCCCAAAGCCACAATCGCTTTCAACGTCTCCATCGCCGCTTGGCGGTCATATTCCTTCTCTGATTCCGGCAATTGCGCATAAGCAATCAGGCAAGGGTGCAATTTGTTGGCATCATCCCGCACGTCCCCCAATCGCCAACCGTCCGCCAAACGCTGTGCCGCCCACAAATCATGGGCGTTTTCGGCGAGTTGTTCGGTCAATGCCAACACTTCTGGGCTAAGCGTCACCTTAGAAGTGTCAATAGGTTTGGGTTGGTATGCGCTCATGCGTGTTGCACCAAAGGCTTGGCACGGAAGATGACCCGCCAGTCGTAGAGTTCTTGGCTCATGGTGTCGATGATGTTTTGCGCTTGTAGCATGAGTTCCAAAACCGCCGCATCGGGGCTTGCCGTCAATTCTTTCTTAATGCTCTCCAGATGTATCGCCATCCCTTTGGAACGTTTGGCGATACGTTCAAACTCGCCTTGGCTTAACACGCCAGCAACGGCGGCGCCAAAGGCCGGCAACACGGCGGCGACAATGGTTGACCACACCGCCACAACGTGCTCATGCCAAAAAAAGTGTATGCCACAAGCGGTGACGATAGCCACTAACAAAATCCCGTTGCAGGTATGCAAGGTATGGGCAATGCGGTGGTTACGCTGATGGTTGTTTTTGTGGTATCCGGCTTGGTCTTCTATCATGGCAATTAAAAAGGCGTGGTAGGCTTTACGGTAATCCGTGTTGAAACTGTCTGCGGGAATACCTTCGGCACGGCTGATAGTGCGTACCCACCAATCAATTAAGGCGTAAGAATAGTCGCCATGACGATGAAACACCGGCTGAGACAATTGCGACACGCCGCCAATAGGTGTCAAAAAGGCATATTGGCGCAAACGCTCCGCCAACAAACGGAAGTCAATCCAACGTTGGTGATAATTAAGCAAGCGGCCTTTTAAAACCAGAACCGCGATGCTGCTAATGGTGACAAATTCCAGTGCCGCGAAAAATTCACTTTCCTTCCCATATAGCATAAACGGCGCGCCCAGCAACGCCCAGAACACGGCAAAACCGCCCAACGTGAACGCCATAACAAACGTGCCGCGATATTTGTCGGCATAAAAGCTGGCAAGGCTGTCCGCACGGACAAAATGGTTTTTTGTATCGGCGTTGACGGGCAAAGCAGGAGTGGCGGCATTGACAATAGTTTGCCATTGGTAGTCAGCATCTTGTTGGTATGGGTTGCCGATCATGTCTTTAGGGCTGTGTTTGCCTACCAAAGAAAACAGCGTGCGATATACCGTCCCCAACAGGTTTCTTTTGGGTTGGCGATGGTGCAAATAGGCCAGGCAGCAATGCGTTTGAATATGGAAGAATTTTTGCCCAAATGTCAAAAATTCCGATTTCTCTTCCTCCGCTTCTTCCTTATCCTCTTTAGTTTGTTCGGGTGGCAGCAATAGCCAACGCAGTAAATCCGCTAATTTGTCTTGATCGCAAGTTTGCCATACGGGCTTTTTTTTACGTGGATCATGATATTCGATCAGCTCAGGCGCATAAGGCCGTATCCAAATTATAGGCTTCTCCAATCGCAAGGCGGCGGTGACCATGCCGGATGTGCCGGGTGAACCCAGTTTCTCCACACCATCCCAAAGCGCCACGACAATATCCGAGTGCCGCAAAACAAAATGTCCAACTTCCCGATAAGCCTCTTCTTTACGCTCACGCACGCCGTCCAGCGCCAGCACTCTCTGCGCTTTGCCGTACAACTCATTGAAGGTCGCCAAAGCTTCGTCATGGAAATCTAGCGCGTAAACTTCACGCGGAAACGGCAAGGGGCTATGCAATTCATACTGGTTTGCCAACGCGGCTTGCGCAACCAAACTATCCGCCCCTGCTGCTAGCGGCGACAACAGGCGTGGTGGCAATGGCGCTTGCTGGCTTAGCAATTGCGATGTTGTTTTAGTGGTAGTTAATTGTTGGTAAACCTCGGCAATCGTTTGCAAAAGCTTGGTGACACTGGCCTGCAAAGCCATCTTGGCCGCCGCGTCCAAGCCTAAATCACGATGTCCGGTCACGCCGATTTGCAGGGCTAAGCGGGGTTGGTAAGTAGTAGGGTCGGGATTCTTGGACATGGGGGATTCCTTATAGCTAAGATTTAGTGGCCTATTTAATAATAGGGTAACCTAGCCATAGGTGTAATACAATTCGCCTAAACCTTGCCGTTTTGCCGGATCCTAGACCACTACTTGCACGAGGTTGCCATGCCCACATCCCCCAAGGTATTCGTTTCTGCCACCAGCGGCGATTTACGCACAATGCGTAGCATTGTTAAAGAAGCATTATTGACCATCGGCTGCCATCCGGTGGAGCAAACCAACTTCCCGCCGGATTACCGTAGCGTCCATAACATGCTGCATGACAAAATCAGCGACTGCCAACCCTTGGTGCATATCGTCGGCCTGCGTTACGGCGCAGAACCCGAACCGCCCGCTACGCAGCGCCGCTCTTACACGCAACTGGAATACGACATAGGCCGGGAATTGCAGCGCAAACGCGGCGATAAACGGTTTCGGGTTTACACCTTCGTCTGTCCTGAGGATTTTCCTTATGATAAAGAGCCGGATGTGGAAGACGACGACAAGTGCGAATTGCAGCGGCGGCATCGGGCGGCAATTTTGGACGGGGCGATGTTGTATGGCACGCCTGCCGATAGCCATGAACTGGAAAAGCGCGTCTTGGCTTTGCAGGAAGAAGTTATAGAATTACGGCGGCGGCAAATGTTGCGTGATCGTATGATCTTGGCAGTGGACTTGGCGGTCTTGCTGGCTTTGGGCGGGATTGCTTATAGCGTGCATGAATTGCAGAAAAACACCCAAACTATCAGCGAGCAAGGCGAGCAACAAACCAAATTGTTGCAAGATTTCAGCGCCGACACCCGCGCCAAATTGGAAGAAATCATCGCCGCCACCCGTCAGCAAAGCAAACTAGGCGAACAACTTAGCCCGCAACAACGCTATGACATAGCCTTAAGCGAAGTCGCCTTCAAGCATAACTTAACACCCAAAGACCTAAAAGCCGCCATCGACGCATGGACGGCAAAAGTACAAACCGCCCCCAACGCCAGTGCCTACGATTTGGCCTTGGCGGAATACAAGGCCAACCACTTCGACAAAGCCGCCGAACAAGCGGGCAAAGCCTATGACCAAGCTATGCAAGCCCGCCAGCAAGCTACTAGCGATGCGATCAAAGCGGCGCATTTGGAGGGCGATGCTTATAATGCCATGGCAAAGTACGAACTGGCTTTGGTGGCCTACCGCAAAGGCGCGGCCTTACTGGATAAGGGACAGCAGCCCTTGCAATGGGCGAAAGAACACAACTACGTGGCTGCAATGCTTTTTTATCTTGCCTGCTACCAGGAAGCCGAAACACTTTGGCAAGACATTTTGACAGTGCGCGAGCAACAGCTAGGTGCAAACCACGCAGAGACAGCCAATATCTTCAGCAACCTCGCTCAGGTGTTACGAGCCACCAACCGCCTCGCCGAAGCCGAGCCTTTGATGCGCCGCGCCTTGGCGATAGACGAGCAAAGCTATGGCAAGGAGCATCCCAGTGTCGCCACCAATCTCAACAACCTCGCCCAGTTGTTACAAGCCACCAACCGCCTAGACCAAGCCGAGCCTTTGATGAAACGAATGGTTTTAATTTTTTTGCAATTTAGCCAAAAAACCGGACACCAGCATCCGAATTTGCAAGTGGGCATTAACAATTACCAAAACCTGTTGGCTGAAATGAACACACCCGCCGCCGAAAGCAAAGCCCGTTTAGACCAACTGGGTAAAGCAGCGGGATTCAGCCCAGACGAATGGTTGGTGCTGCATGCCAGCTTAACAGGCCCGCATGTTATAAAACCCATGCCAGGCAGCCAAGCCGAACGGGTCGGCTTACAGCCAGGCGATATGATTACCCGCTACGCAAGTCTTAGCATCTCCAGCGCAGCCCAATTGATCGAACTGATTGGCAAAACCAAGGGTCATGACATTCCGCTGGAGATTGTCAGGGACGGTAAGTTGATGAAGTTTTCCGTGGCTGAAGGCAAGTTGGGCGTAGAGTTGCGATAACTTAACCGTCATGAGATAAGCGTTTGTCAGAATTGGTTACCACAGGTCGGGCAAGCGATATGTTTTAAACTAAAGGCACGTTAGTCCATTACCCGAATATCCACGCTATATGCCTAAACCACCCCCGATTGACCTAAACGAAATCACGCAACAAACCATTGCGCATTATGAACACCATGCCCAGTCGTTTTGGGAAGGGACTAAAGACCATGACGTGTCGCAAAACATCGGCGCGTTTTTGGGGGCTTGCCAGCCCGATAAGGTGTTGGATATTCTTGATTTTGGCTGCGGGCCGGGTCGGGATTTGTTGCATTTCAAGTCTGTCGGGCATCGTCCGGTCGGTTTGGATGGCAGCGCGGCATTTTGCCAGATGGCTGCCGAACTGACGGGTTGTCCGGTGCTACGGCAGAATTTTTTGGCTTTGGATTTGCCTGCGCAGGCCTTTGACGGCATTTATGCCAATGCCTCGTTGTTCCATGTGCCCCGCCAGCACTTGCCGGCTGTGCTGGACAGGCTGCATCGGGCATTACGGCCCGAAGGGATATTGTTCACCTCAAATCCTCGGGGCAACGGCGAAACCGTGCAGGGCCGACGTTACGGGAATTACATGGAACTGGAATCCAGCGCACGTTTCCTGGCCGCCGCCAATTTTGAAATGCTGCGGCATTATTACCGCCCAGAAGGCTTGCCCCGTGGCCAACAGCTGTGGCTGGCCATTGTCAGCAAGCGCAAAGAGCAAGGTTTAGGCTGAAAAACTGCGGCTAATAGGGATGGGGTTCCACAAAGTCCGCCGGTTATTTATGCAGGAACGGCAGCGGGCGTCGGTTTGTACATCCTCATGTAGGCAGTGCCAGCGCGGCAAACACCCGCTCGCTGGCTTCCAACGCCCCTTCCAGATAGCCGCCGTGCGCCTGTGCGGTTTCAGTCCCGCAAAAATACAGCTTGTCTTGCCAATGATCCAAACACAGCGGACGATGCCCGTAGACCGGATGGCTGGTCGGCGGAGTCAGGTCATCTTCGGTCGCGGTAAATGGCTCCGCACTCCAATCTTGGATAATGACCTGTAGCGGGCTGGCCGCTTCGGTACCGAACAGCCGCACCGTTTGTTGCACGGCCCAAGCTTCAAGACCATCGCGGTGGCTTGCCCTCAGCGCGGCGGGCAGACCGAAAAAACCGAACAAGGCGGAGGCTTCGCCCTGTGCCGTACAGGCATCGTAAAGCTCAGCCAGCACGGTGCCGGGATAGTGTAGCCAAGCATTCCCCGAATAGCCTTGGCGACGCCAAAAGGCATCCTTATACACCAGCATGGCTTTGGCATGTCCGGCCATCCACGTGGGTGTGCCCTGCATAAGCTGAAGCAAATTCGGGGCGAGTGCGGGTTCGAAAACAACGGAACCGGCCAGTAACCGGGGTGGCACAGCCAATACCACTTGTTGGGCCTGATAATGCGCCAACCCCTGTCCGGTTTTAAATTCGAGCTCGACATAAGTTCCGCAGTCCGTTAAACGCAGCAATTGATGGTGCATATGCAGCATTTCGTCCGGTAGCCCTTGCACCAATCCGGCGACCAATTGCCCGCAACCGCCTTTGATACGCCGCGCGTCGGCGTGTGTTTCGGTATCGGTGAATACCATTGGTGTCGTGTTGGCATCGTTTTGATACAGGCTATGGCCCAGGTCCCATTGCCGGAACAGTTCCAGCCCCAAGCGTCCGGCTAAGGCCGTGATGCGTGGTTGCTGTGCGGGCCAAACCCAAGTTGGCCCCAGATCGACGGCAAAACCGGCGCCAGCAGGTGAAGGGGATAGGATGCGTCCACCACAACGGCTCCGCGCTTCGAAGACTGCGATGTCGCGGTGGCTTTCGAGCAGTCGCCCGGCCAACGCCAAGCCGGAAAGCCCGGCGCCGACAATGGCAATCGCTAACATGGGCTGCAAATGTCCATTGTTGCGGCGCACTGCACAGAATTGCTTTGCCAATGCGGCAAGGCGGGCGCTTCGGTGCTAGTGGTCGGCAAGATCAGTTTTTTGCGGAAAATATCCCAAACACCGTCGTAACGTTGCTGCACCCGAATGCTCCAAGCCCAGACAATGGGCAGATGCACGGGCACCCAAATATGCTGTTCAGGATCATCGGGCGCGGCATTTTGCATGAAATAACAAGTGTATTTCTCTAGGATGCTGACGGATGTGACGGTTTTATTGTCGGATCCGGTCGGGATAATTTGCGTCACTTCGCAGGTGAAACCAAACCGCCGTTTTTCGCCCTGTTGCTGGAACGCGCAGACCGGTTTGACCGCCAAGTTATCGCTTGCGCCGTCCAGATACAACACCGGGCCGCTGCCTGCCAGTTCGGTGTCGAGCAAAACCAGCGATTCGCCGTCTTCAAATTGCACCGTCCGTGACGATTCCACCACTTGCACCCAACCAAGTTGGCTGGGGAAAGCATCGGTGGCCCACTCCAAATCGAACCGGGGAGAAATGCGCAGGACAGGCTGGTCGTTTTGCATACGGACTTCAGGGCCGTCCAAACCCGCATCATGTAAATTCAAACGGTTCTGCCCAAATGACGGCGGCTGTCCCGAATTGGCCTGCAAGCAAGCGCTAACGGACGGGCTGAGCAAACCGGCATCCCAGACAAAGCACTGCGCCGGTTGCTTAGTTAAATCGACCGGCTTGCTCCCTGCCGAATGGCTGTCCAGACGGTAAGCACCGATGATGCCGCTTTGCGGGTCTTGGCTGGCGTCCTTCATCAAAGCCAGTTCCGGGTTGTTTATGCAGTATCTGTGGCCCGCATGGAACAGCACCGGCTTGGCAACCGGCGTAGGCGTGACGGGAGTTTTTAGAGCAAAAAGCTTATTCATAATTTTGCAGCGGTTGCCGTTATCGTATCGCGTTAGGAGGAAATGCCATTCAATAATAAGGCCAACTTACAACGGATTGGCTGGCATACGGATACAAAGGCGGATAACAAGGCGCTTCATAGCCATTTTGCCCGTTCCGGAAGGTTAATAACCAGTTTTGGCAATGCTGTCATCGCCCGCATGACACCAGCAGTCGTGGCGAATGGCGCGGCGTGGGCTTTTCTGCAAGTGCGGCAATGGCAGTGGCTGATAGGCATATCAATACTGTCGGCTTCACATTCAATTAACCCGCATAAACAACTGCCCTTCATGCCCTTTCCTTGATGAATACACAATTCGCTATCCCCTTGGCGGCCAGTTTTCCATTTTCATTCCTGACCTCGGCTTGCAATACTATATGTGTCGATGTTTTCTCAAGCATGGATGCAAAAACCTCAATGAAGCGGTCCGTTGTTTTAATAGGCCGTTTAAAAGTGGTGCTGATTTCTTTGGTGATATTAGGTTGGCCAAGACTATAACCCAAAGGCGAAATTGTATTATCAATAGCGGCAACGATGATCCCACCTTGCATAAAGCCAAACGGATTCATATAGCGTTCTTTGTTTGGGAAACGGGCCGTTAATGTTTGCCCTTCAACAAAGTCAATAAATTCACCTTCCATGTCTGTAAATACTTTGGGTGGCAATTCCATGCTGCTGTTAGCTGGAATCAATTCAAGAAACCTGGACATGATATTTTCATGCCTGCTGGGTTCGCCGGTTAGTTTTTTAGTTGCCTGATTTAAAATCATAAATTGGAATTCCTGTTCTGGTATTTAAAAGTATTTTGGATATATACAAATGGTCAAATTTCGGTTTTTTGTGTAGGGTACGCATCGCGTACCTTTTTTAAAATTATGATAAAAATCAACATAAAAGGTACGCTATGCGTACCCTACAGTAATTTGCAAAAGCTGAAAACATAACCGTTCAGAGTATAAACAGAGGAAGTTTGCTTGGGCCGCACCCAATCGCCTTACCGATTATCGGGTGATTTTCGATCATTTGGTAGTGGCGTTACAAAACATATGATGCCCCTATTTTAGGGCCGACCCAACTGGTTAGGCGCAATGGGCGAGCATGCTTAGAATCCGTAATGGCCTTAAATTTCCTTTCTGCTTTTACACGCCAGCCTAGCTTCCCATATCAACCGCCCTACCCTACGCACCGTCGGCTGATACTGGTTGCCAAATAACGTCTTGTTTCAGACAATCGTCAAATTTTTTTGTTGTATTTGTCATATAACCAACACTGATTTGATTTTTTACCTTTCCGCCTAGCGGCTATTTCTCTTATAAATTCAAAGGTTTTTCAATTGATATAAATCCGGTACGGATGTTGCTGTGGCTTTGCCCAGCAGTGTTTGTAGGAACACCGTACTGATCACTGCGTTTTAAATAATAACAACACAGCGTTTCTAAACGCCTAAATGCCGGCCAGATAGCGCTCACAGTCGAAAGGCAGTGCTGGAATATAGTACTGAAGGACGTTTATGGGCAGCTGTAACCCATGCGTGCTTCACGGGGCAAACAAACAACGTCAGGAGATCGAATGAATGAAACCTTTTACGATGTCATGCGCAGGCAAGGCATCACACGCCGCAGTTTTCTCAAGTTCTGTAGCCTGACCGCTGCATCGTTGGGGCTTGCACCGTCGTTTGCGCCGAAAATCGCCCATGCGATGGAGACCAAGCCGCGCATTCCGGTGCTGTGGCTGCATGGGCTGGAATGCACATGCTGCTCGGAATCCTTTATCCGCTCCGGCCATCCTTTGGCGAAAGACGTGATTTTGTCGATGCTGTCGCTGGATTATGACGACACCATCATGGCGGCAGCAGGCCACAATGCCGAAGCCATCATTGATGAAATCGTCGAAAAATATAAAGGCAATTACATCTTGGCCGTGGAAGGCAATGCACCGTTGGGTGAAGACGGCATGTATTGCATCATCGGCGGCAAACCGTTCGTGGAACAGCTCAAATACGCCGCCGAAAGCTGCAAGGCGATCATTTCCTGGGGTTCCTGCGCATCCTGGGGTTGCGTACAGGCCGCAAAACCTAACCCAACCCAGGCGACGCCGACCCATAAAATACCCGGCTTGGCCGATAAACCCATCATCAAAGTGCCCGGCTGCCCGCCGATAGCCGAAGTGATGACCGCCGTGGTGGCTTATTTGTTGACCTTCGACAAATTGCCGACGCTGGACAAGCAAGGCCGCCCGCAGATGTTCTACAGCCAGCGCATCCATGATAAATGCTATCGTCGTCCGCATTTCGACGCGGGGCAATTCGTCGAACATTGGGACGACGAAGCCGCGCGTCAAGGCCATTGCCTGTACAAAATGGGTTGCAAAGGCCCGACGACTTACAACGCCTGCTCGACGGTGCGTTGGAACGAAGGCTTGTCGTTCCCGATCCAGTCCGGTCATGGTTGTATCGGCTGTTCTGAAGACGGTTTCTGGGATAAAGGCAGTTTTTATGACCGCCTCACCGACATCAACCAGTTTGGCATCGAAGCCAACGCCGATACGGTCGGTGGCACCGCAGCGACGGTAGTTGGGCTTGGCGTTGCCGCCCATGCTGGCTTGACCGCGCTGAACCGTTCCAAAAAAGCCGACGACAACCCATCAGGGACTCATAAACCAGGAGCGCAGCAATAATGACAGTCACCAAAACCCCCAACGGTTTCAACCTGAATGACGCGGGCCGCCGCGTCGTCGTCGATCCGGTCACGCGCATCGAAGGACACATGCGTTGTGAAGTTAATATCGACGACGACAATATCATCCGCAATGCCGTGTCCAGCGGCACGATGTGGCGCGGTCTGGAAGTGATCCTGAAAGGCCGCGATCCCCGCGACGCTTGGGCGTTCGTGCAGCGCATCTGCGGCGTCTGCACCGGCACCCATGCGTTGACGTCGGTGCGCGCGGTCGAGGATGCGCTAAAAATACAGATTCCTGAAAACGCTAATTCAATCCGCAACCTGATGCAGCTCAGCCTGCAAGTGCAAGACCATCTGGTGCATTTTTACCATCTGCATGCGCTGGATTGGGTCAACCCGGTCAATGCGCTGAAAGCCGATCCCGCCGCGACCTCGGCCTTGCAGCAATCGATTTCGCCGCATAATCCCAAGTCCTCGCCCGGCTATTTCCGCGATACGCAAAACCGTTTGCTGAAATTTGTCGAATCCGGGCAATTAGGCCCGTTCAAGAACGGCTACTGGACTAATCCCGCTTATTTATTGTCGCCGGAAGCGGATTTGATGGCGGTGACGCATTACCTGGAAGCCCTGGATTTTCAAAAAGACATCATGAAAATCCGCACGATCTTCGGCGGCAAAGACCCGCATCCGAACTGGCTGGTCGGCGGCGTGCCGTGCGCGATCAATATCGACGGCGTCGGCGCAGTGGGCGCGGTCAATATGGAGCGGCTGAACCTGGTCTCATCCATCATCGACCGCACGATTACCTTTATCGACCAGGTGTACATCCCCGATTTGCTGGCTATCGCGCAGTTTTATAAAGGCTGGATGTACGGCGGCGGTCTGTCCGGGACCAGCCTGTTGTCTTACGGCGACATTCCCGACAACGCCAACGACTATTCGGCCAGCAACCTGCTGATGCCGCGCGGTGCGATCATCAACGGCGATTTAAGCAAAGTCCACGAAGTCGATCTGACCGACCCTGAGCAAATCAAAGAATTCATCCCGCATTCTTGGTACAAATATCCCGATGAATCTTTAGGTTTACATCCGTGGGATGGTGTCACCGAACCTAATTACAAACTGGGGCCGAACACCAAAGGCGACCGCACGCATATCCAGGAGCTGGACGAAGACGCCAAATATTCCTGGATCAAGGCACCGCGCTGGCGCGGTCATGCGATGGAAGTGGGGCCGTTGGCGCGTTATGTCATCGGCTATGCGCAAGGCAACAAGGAAATCACCGAACAAATCAATTTCGTCTTGAAAACGCTGGACGTGCCGGTCACGGCCTTGTTCTCGACTTTGGGCAGGACAGCGGCGCGTGGCTTGGAAGCGCAATGGGCGGCGGGCAAGATGCGCTATTTCATGGACAAGATGATGCTGAATATCAAGTCTGGCGATTTGGCGACGGCGAACGTCACTAAATGGGATCCGGAGACTTGGCCTGACAGCGTCAAAGGCGTAGGCTTTACCGAAGCGCCGCGCGGTGCATTGGGGCATTGGCTGAAAATCGAAAACACCAAGATCGCCAATTACCAATGCGTGGTGCCGACCACCTGGAACGGTTCGCCGCGCGACGAGCAAGGCAATATCGGCGCGTTCGAGGCGGCGTTGATGAACACCAAGGTGGAGCGGCCTGAAGAACCCGTGGAAATCCTGCGCACCTTGCACAGTTTCGATCCGTGCCTGGCGTGTTCGACGCATATCATCAGCCCGGATGGCACGGAATTGACGCAGGTTAAGGTACGTTGAGTAGGTTGGGGTGAGGCACGAACCCCAACAACCGTGGCTACGTTTTATTGTTCCCACGTTCTGGGGTCATCGCCAAGATAGAACGCTGGTTACCAAGCTCCAGCTTGGTAACCCAAGCCTCAGAAGCTCTAGCTTCGGGAGTGACAGGAAGCTAGAGCTTCCCGAAACTGGTTCCCAAGCTAGAGCTTGGGAACCAGCGGATTTTAAACATTATCCCGAATTACAAAATCATTTGATTTAGGAGATAACCATGATCAAACATTTTTTATCTGCCGCTTTATCGCTGGCATTGGCGTTAACCGCCACGACGGCTTCTGCCCATACTGGCGCACACGACATAGCTGGCTTCAGCAGCGGCTTAAGCCATCCTTTTTTAGGTTTGGATCATTTATTGGTTATGCTCGGTGTCGGCTTATGGGCCAGCCGTTTAACTAGGCTTAATGCCAGCCTCACCATTGCTGCATTTTTAAGTTTCATGGTCATCGGTGCAGGACTGGCCTTATTGGGTTTGCACATTCCAGGCGTGGAACTGGGCATATTGGCTTCGGTGTTGGTCGTAGGCTTATTGCTCAGCGTATCGCGCCATTTGCCTATTTTGCTGACGATAGCCTTATTAGCTGGTTTCGCGCTGTTGCACGGTTTTGCGCACGGCTTGGAAATGCCTTTAGCTGCCTCTCCCGTCTATTACGCGGCAGGTTTTCTGCTGGCCACCGCCATCCTGCACGGCATTGGTCTAGGCTTAGGCACCTTGCTGAACCAACATCGCTTGGGCTTGCGCGTTTCGGGCTATATCACCAGCGGCCTCGGTTTATATTTATTATTCAACGCTTAACGGAGTGACCGCATGAGCAGCAACGCCCTTCAAACGCCCGCCGTTTACGTCTATGAAAAACCAGTGCGCTTATGGCACGGCCTAAATGCCTTGGCTATTGTCGCCTTGACGGTCACGGGCTATCTGATTGCCTCGCCGCTGCCATCAGTGGGCGGTGAAGCATCCGACCATTTTGTTATGGGTTACATCCGGTTTGTGCATTTCGCCGCTGGTTATTTGTTGGCGATAGGCTTGCTGTTTCGGGCGTACTGGGCGTATGCGGGCAACGCCCATGCCCGGCAACTGTTCGTGCCGCCGTTATTGAAGCGGAGTTTCTGGGAAGGCGTAGGCCATGAAGTTTTATGGTACGCCTTCCTGACCAAAGAGCCGCGCAAATACACCGGACACAATCCCTTGGCCTTGCTGGCGATGCACTTTGCTTTCGTTTGGGGTACGGTGTTTATGATAGTCACCGGCTTTGCGCTATACGGCGAAGGCACGGGACAAGGCAGTTGGCAATACAGTTTGTTCAGTTCTTGGGTGTTGCCGCTGTTCGGTGACAGCCAAAGCCTGCACAGTTGGCATCATCTGGTCATGTGGTTGATCGTCTGTTTTGTGCTGATCCATATTTATGTCGCTGTGCGTGAAGATAAATTATCGCGGCAAAGCATTTTGTCGACGATGGTGACTGGCTGGCGCACCTTTAAAGACGACAAACCGCTGGACGATGTCCATTGACCATGAATATTTTACTGCTAGGCATAGGCAATGTGCTGTGGGCCGATGAAGGTTTTGGTGTCCGCGTGATCGAGCATCTGCAAAAAAACTACCGTTTCCCCGCTAACGTCAAAGTGATGGACGGCGGTACGCAAGGCGTTTATCTGGTCGAGCATGTACAAGCGGCGGACGTGTTGGTCGTCTTCGATGCGGTCGATTACGGCCTGCCGCCAGGCACGTTGAAACGCATCGCCAATGAAGATGTGCCGCATTTTTTCGGTGCCAAGAAAATGAGCCTGCACCAGACCGGATTCCAGGAAGTGCTGGCGATGGCGCAAATGTTGGGTGGTGACCCACAGTTTTTATTGTTGGTCGGCGTCCAACCCGAAGAACTGGACGACTACGGCGGTAGCTTGCGCCCATCGGTCAAGGCACAAATCCAACCGGCGATTGAAATGGCGTTGACCTATCTGCGTGCCTTCGACATTCATGCGGATTTTACCGGTAGCGGTGCCGCTTTAGCCGACCCTGTGCTTGACATGCAACGCTACGAGCAGGAACGCCCCAGTGCCGACGAGGCTTGCCGGATTGGCGACGAGCGGATTTTGCAATCCGGTGCATTCGCCGTGCAAGCGCCGCAAGCGGACGGACAGCCCAGCCTGCAAGTCGATGTCGATTACCGGGGCAAATACTGATGTGTATCGGCCTGCCTATGCAGATCACCGGACAGCGCGGTGAAATGGCGGTCTGCCGTTATCGCGGTCGGGACAACTTGGTTGACATGATGCTGGTCGGCGAGCAGCCAGTCGGCACTTGGTTGCTGGTGTTCCTCGATACCGCCCGTGAAGTGCTTAGCGAAGAAAGGGCCAGGCACATCACCGATGCCTTGGAAGCCATGCGTCTGGCGATGCAGGGCGAAACCCAGATAGACCATTTGTTTGCCGATTTAGTGGACAGGGAACCGACCTTGCCGGAGTTTTTACAATCATGACCTCACCCTTGATAGACCAACTGCACACCCGCCATAGCCTGCCGTTGCTGGATGCGGACAGTTACGACCCTTTTGTTTACGGTAACGGAACCGTCGTGCTGTTTTTCTGTAACGATCCCGCGCATTTTCCTGAGAGTAACGATGTCGCGGTGATCTTGCCGGAATTGCTGAAAGCCTTTGGCGGCAGATTGCAGGCGGCGGTTGTCGGCAAAGCTATCGAGCGCGAATTGCAGGCGCGGTTCCGCTTCACCAGTTGGCCGTCGCTAGTGTTTTTGCGCGGCGGCGAGTATTTAGGTGTCATCAGCGGTATCCACGATTGGCAGGACTATGTGCAGGAAACCGCACAGATACTCGCCGCCACGCCCAGCCAACCTCCCAGCTTTGATTTGGATAAAGTCTGTGGGGCGGCGCATTGAATATCGTTTTTATAGCTCCCACGCTCCGGTGTGGGAATGATGCGGCTTCCTAACCCTAGAATAAAACCACAATTATCATGACCTCTCTCTCACTCCCTATTTTTGGCCAAGGCAGCCAACCGCCTGAACAAGACGGCGCGGCATTGGATTACCTGCAAATGCCGCAGGACATGGCAACCTACACCATGCCGCAGATTTCGGCGGATTTAAGCGCGGTGGATTTGTCGCAAGTGACAAACGTATTGCAACAATTACAGCAGGATTTGGCGGAGTTCCCGTCAATTTGCGAACCTATTGGCTTGATCCAGCTGGACACCGATAACCGCAAGTTTGCCGATGAATTGCTAGGGGAAGGCGAAGTCAGCGCAATCTGTTCCGGTGGGCAAGACATCCGTATCCAGGAATCGGTGCTGGCTGGGGTTTGGCGTTTGCAAAAACTCAATGCGCAACGGCAGATTGTTGACGACGCGCTGGAAGTCGGCATTATCCCGCAACAACTTTCACAATTGGCATTTAGCGGCGCGGCTAGCCAAATCGACACCCACTGGACCGAGTTGCCGTTGGGCGTGATGAACGCGCCGCCGTTGCTGGCCGAACTTAACGCCAAAATCGCCGGATACCGGCCCGGCGGCGAAGCGCACACGATCAACTTAAGCCTGTTGCCGCAAACTGAACAAGATTTGGTGTTTTTGGCGCAACGCTTAGGGCAAGGCAAGGTGACAATACTGTCCCGTGGCTACGGAAATTGCCGGATTACTGCCACCAGCACACAATATGTCTGGTGGGTGCAGTATTTCAATTCGCAGGACACGATGATCCTCAATGCGTTGGAAGTCAGCGACGTACCCAGCGTGGCCTGCGCCTCGCCGGAAGATATTAGCGATAGTTGCCAGCGCTTGCAGGAGATACTTAAGGTGTATAGATGAGCACTTCGTTTTTTGCCGGTGCCTATGGCGGTGATGCCTCGCGCTTACCGCCGGAAACCCGGCTGGAGTGCAAGATTTGCTGGTATGTTTACGATCCGGCGGAAGGCGATGACGTTTGGCAAATCCCGTCCGGCACGGCTTTTTCGCAATTGCCGGAACATTGGAACTGCCCGCAGTGCGGCGGCAAAAAACAGGATTTTTTGTTGCTGGAAGACTGAGCATGTTGTGGCAGGATAGCGGGCAAATCAGGCTCACACTGGAAGCAGTGTTTAATGACATATTGGCTACCCGAATGCACGGAATGCCGGTGATCAATGCCGCGCTTTCGGTGCAAGCCGTCGGCTTCGGCCAGTTTGACGGAGACTGGCTGGGCGTGCTGGTTACGCCTTGGTTCATGAACCTACTGCTGTTGCCGGAGCCGGACAGCCGTTGGCAAGATCAGCCATCCGGTGCAAAAATCGAGCGGCATTTCCCATACGGCACATTCGACTTTACCTTGGGTGATGAAGCGCAACTGGGCAAGTACGCGCTGTGTTCGCTGTTCTCGCCGATGTTCCAGTTTGAGGATCAGACGGCGGCGCTGGCCGCCGCGCAAGCTGCATTGCAAGGCTTGCTAACCGCCCCGCCGCCCCGCGCAGTCAGCCGTCGGGAATTGCTGCGTGGCACCATCGGCAACGGAAACCGCTGAGTGAACCCCGCCGGTTCTATCCATATTGATCTGTATCACTGCGCCGGTCAGGCCAATGGGGTGAATATCGCATCCAGCCGACCTGAAGCCGCCACGCAAGTATTGTTGGGCAAAACGCCGGAACAGCTGCTCGATACGGTGCCGCTGCTGTTCACCTTGTGCGGCAATGCGCAAAGCTACGCCGCGCTGCTGGCCTGCCGCGCGGCGCAGGGCAGGGCGAGCGAGCCTGCGCTGGATACGGCCCGCGTTATGCTGGTGCAACTGGAAACCTTGCGCGAACATGCGTGGCGTATTCTGCTGGACTGGCCGGTATTTACCGGCCTTGCCCCCGATAAAAAAGCCCTGGCGGCTTTGTTTAAATTCGATGCGCAGTTCAAGCGGCAGTTATTTCAGGACGGCGAGGCGTTCAAATCCGACAGCCGTCCCGATGTCGACGGGGTGCAGCTGATGCGATTAATCGACGAATTGGCAACGCTGATTGACGCTGCGATTTTCAACGGCTGCATGGCTGATTTTCAAACGCTAAGCACCGAAGCGCAATTGCGCGGCTGGTTGCAGCAGAGCGGTTCTTTGCCTGCTGGTTTGCTGGACTATTTATATAGCCGGAACTGGGCAGCGGTCGGGCAAAACAATGTTGCCTGTCTGCCTGAATTGGAGAAGGATGCATTGGACCGGCAGATGCAGCAGGACGGTTTGGCGGCTTTTGTGCGGACGCCACATTGGCAAGGCCGCTGCTTTGAAACGACGCTGTTGAACCGGCAACTGGCGCAGCCATTAATCGTCGAACTGAGAGGCCGTTACGGCCACGGCCTAATCGTGCGCATCGTGGCCCGGTTGCTGGAAGTGGCGGGGATACCGGCTCAATTAAAACAGCTGTTGGCGCAGATAAAAGACCACAAGCCTACGCCAGCAATCAGCACCACCAGCGCTGGTATGGCTCTAGTCCAAGTCCAGGCGGCACGTGGCCTGTTGATCCATCGTTTGGTGTTGCGCCAAGGAAGGGTGTACGATTACCGGATTGTTGCGCCCACCGAATGGAATTTCCATCCTGATGGCGTGGTGGTGCAAAGCTTAAGGCGCTTACAAGCCCAAAGCACTGACGATCTTCGGCGACAGGCGGAACTGCTGGTCAATGCGATAGACCCTTGCGTCCGATACACCTTAAAACTGATTGACCGATAAAACGTATGCACGAAATGTCACTCTGCGAAAGCATCTTGCAAGTATTGGAAGAACAAGCGCACACCCAGCAATACCGTAAAGTCAAAACCGTGTGGCTGGAAATCGGCGCGTTGTCGGGCGTTGAGGTTGAGGCCTTACGCTTCAGTTTTGATGTCGTCACACAAGGCTCTATCGCCGAGCAGGCGACACTGGAAATCATCGAAGTGCCGGGCCAGGCCTGGTGTCTGCCGTGTGCTTGCAATGTGGCCGTGCAGCAATTATACGATCTCTGCCCGCACTGCGGCAGCCATCAACTACAAGTCAACAGCGGCGATCAAATGCGAATCAAAGAACTGGAGGTAGAATAATGTGCGGCATCTGCGGCTGCGGCGAGGGCCATTCCCACTCGCACGATCACGATCATGACCATCCTCATGATCACGGGCATTCCCACAACCATGGACACGATGCGGAACATGCCCATGCGCCAGGCTTAAGCCCTAAGCGGATGGTGCAAATCGAACAGGACATTTTGGCGAAGAATAACCGCTACGCCGCCGAAAACCGCCATTATTTCGGCGGACGCGGCATCTTGGCGTTAAACTTGGTGTCCAGCCCCGGTTCCGGCAAAACCACGCTGCTGACTAAAACCATCGCCCGGCTGAAAGAGGACATTGCCATCACGGTCATTGAAGGCGACCAGCAAACCGCCCGCGATGCCGAACGCATCCGTGCCACGGGTGTGCAGGCATTGCAGATCAATACCGGCAAAGGCTGCCATCTTGATGCGCACCGCATCGGCCACGCGCTGGAAAGCTTGCAACCGAAAGACCACAGCCTAGTGTTCATCGAAAACGTCGGCAATCTGGTCTGCCCGTCGGCCTTTGATCTGGGTGAAGCCCATAAGGTGGTGATCCTGTCAGTCACCGAAGGCGAGGACAAGCCGATCAAATACCCCGACATGTTCCACGCCGCCGACTTGATGATTTTGAACAAGACCGATTTGTTGCCCTATCTGGATTTTGATGCCGGGCAATGTATCCAGTATGCAAAACAAGTCAATCCGCGCATCAGGATTTTGTCGCTATCGGCAAAAACAGGCGAAGGGATGGATAGTTGGCTGCGCTGGCTGAAGGCCGAATTGGAATTGCAGCGGATTGGTTATGCGTAGCAACATGCTGAAAATCAGTGCGTATTTATGCCCCAACCCTACACGCCAACAGATATTTTTATGTGCCTAGCCCTCCCCGCCCAAATCGTCGCCCTCGATCCCGCCACCAACATGGCGACCGCATCGGTCGGCAATGTCAAAGTTGAAGTGTCGTTGGCCCTGGTCGATGATGTTGCGCTCGGCGATTATGTCCTTGTCCATGTCGGTTATGCGCTGAATAAAATCGACGAGGACGAAGCCTTAAAAACCTTAGCCTTGTTTGCCGAAGCCGGATTAATGTCGGACGTATGAAATACATTGACGAATTCAGGCAGCAAGACCTTGCCCAGCAACTGTCCAACGCAATAGCGCAGACCGTCGATCCCGACCGCCATTATCGGCTGATGGAGTTTTGCGGCGGTCATACCCATGCGATTTTCCGCTATGGTGTCCAGGATTTGATGCCGGACAATGTCGAATTCATCCACGGCCCCGGCTGTCCCGTCTGCGTCTTGCCGACCGGGCGTATCGACAATGCGATACAACTGGCCGGACAGCAGGACGTGATTCTCTGCACCTATGCCGACTTGATGCGGGTTCCGGCAACAGACCGCAATAGCTTGCTGAAAGCCAAAGCAGGCGGCAGCGATATACGGATGGTTTATTCGACGCAAGACGTGCTGAAAATCGCCAGGGAAAACCCCGATAAACAGGTGGTGTTTTTCGCCATCGGTTTTGAGACTACCACGCCGCCGACCGCCGTCGCTATCAAGCAAGCACAAGCCGAAGGACTGGCTAATTTTTCGGTGTTCTGTAACCACGTCCTGACCCCTGCCGCTATGCAGGCGATACTCGATGCGCCGCAACCTGTTGCAATTGACGCTTTTTTAGGCCCCTCCCATGTCAGCACCGTCATCGGCAGCAGACCCTACGAAACCTTTGCCGAACATTACGCCAAGCCAATCGTCATCGCCGGTTTCGAACCGCTGGACGTGATGCAGTCGGCACTGATGCTGATCCGCCAGCTCAACGAAGGCCGCCACGAAGTCGAAAACGAGTACCGCCGCGCTGTCACCCGCGACGGCAACCTGAAGGCGCAAGCACTGGTTCAGGAGGTCTTCGAATTGCGCCCGCAATTCGAATGGCGCGGTTTGGGATTGATCCCCGACAGCGCGTTAAAACTCAAAACCGATTACGCCGATTTCGATGCCGAACAGCGCTTTGATATGCCCGCCATCCAAGCATCCGATGTCAAAGGCTGCGAATGCCCCGCCATCTTGCGCGGCGCAAAAAAACCCCAGGATTGCAAATTATTGGGCACGGTATGTACACCGGAAAACCCGATGGGGTCTTGCATGGTTTCGTCGGAGGGGGCTTGTGCGGCGTATTGGTCGTATGGGCGGTTGGGGAAAATTGCATAACGTAGTGTTTTTTTTGGTCTGCTCTTCCTTTGATTTTATAAACAAAAATGTTTATTATCCTGTCCTAATGTCGCAGGATATATCTCTATGAAATACAGTGAATTTAAACGTTGGCTTGAAAAACAAGGGGCAAAGTTTAAGCCGGGCAAAGGCAGCCACTTACACGTTGAATTCAACGGCAAGCATTCCGTATTTCCATTCCACGGCGCCAAAGAAATACCCGCACCGCTGGTTAATGCCATCAAAAAAGATTTAGGTCTGAAATAAAGG
Organism: Methylovulum sp.; assembly: GCA_028712695.1. Taxonomy (GTDB): domain Bacteria; phylum Pseudomonadota; class Gammaproteobacteria; order Methylococcales; family Methylomonadaceae; genus Methylovulum. The sequence goes on from JAQTQZ010000005.1 coordinate 52,401, forward strand.
AGCATCAAAATGTTATGTTATCCCGCCATCCTTGAAAAAAATCCCGACACAGGAACTATCCTAGTTTCCTTCCCCGATATACCTTTTGCCCATTCCGTCGGCGATGATGAAGCGGAAGCCCTGCTCAATGCCGAAGCCGCATTGGTCACTGCCTTTGAAATCTGCGAGGAAAAGCGCGAAGCGATACCCATGCCGTCCGCCGTTGAAGCAGGGCAAACACTGGTTTCCTTGCCGGTGATCGTTGCAGGCAAAGTGGCGCTTTATAACGCCATGCTATCCGAATCCAAACGCAAGACAGATATGGCGCGGCTGCTGAACATAGCCCCAACGCTGGTGGATAGGTTGCTGTCGTTCCGGCACAAAAGCCGTATTGAGCAAATTGAAACGGCGTTGGCGGTATTGGGGAAACGGTTGGTCGTGGGAGTAATGTAAGTTGTGGTTACGAATTTCAGCATTAATAATGGTCTCATTGCGTTGGAGGTTTCTTGGTGTGGCTGCGCTAAGGCGATAAAGGTTTATTAGTGTCTGTGCCAACGCGATTAGCATAATCTTAATGGTTAAAGAAAAGCATGATTGAATACGATGACGCATTTTTACAAAAAACATTACAAACCACATTTGAAAGCCCTGAACATTACAAAATTCCAAAAGGCATCATTCGTTATGATTATGCAGATTCTCATGGCTGGTGGGTACGCGTCACAAGAGATAAAGCTATGTTTCGAACAATATTCTTTGATAGCTTACATGGAGGAATCGAGAACGGTTTGAAGAAAGCCATTCTATATAGGCATGAACTGCTCTCTTCATTTCCTATAACAATTAAACGTATACATGCAAGGGTTATAGCACGAGAACCAGAAAATCGGATTCGTTTAACAACCGGGAAAGGAAAACTTCAACCTTATGTAGCTTGGGAAGCCACCTGGTATGATGAAAATCACAAAGTAAAGGCGAAGCGTTTTTCAGTAAATAAATTTGGTCATGAAGAAGCAAAAGCACTAGCACTTGAAGCCGCTAGGGCTAATCATAATAAGGAGCCCAAAATTACAAGTCAGCCAGACCCGTATCAAGATGATAAATTTAAAGCCATTCTTCGGGCTGATGTTGAAGTGCTTGCATCAATCAAAAGCGCTCGTTATTCCAAAGGTATTTCAAAGCAACAGCAAATTGAAAATAGCTATCCATTTGCACTGGAGGGAGAGAGGAAGCTAGGTATACATTTTTTAATCGAACGTGACAGAAAACTTCGTAATCAAAAAATTGAAATATTTTTGGACAATCACGGAAAGTTGTTTTGCGAATTATGCAATTTTCGTTTTATTGATGCTTATCCGTTTCTATTGACGGACATTATCGAAGTTCATCATATTGTGCCGCTTTCCACGCTGAATACTACTGCAAATGTGTCTTTAAGCGATTTAATGCTTCTTTGCTCAAATTGTCATACAGCAGTGCATCAAGGAGATGCTGAGAAGAATCTGTCAGCTGCTATGATGCACTTTAAGGCCAAGTCATTTACGGATTAACCACTGGATGACACACCCCCTACTCATTCTTCCGACAATTTTAAATAGTGTTTAACCTATGCAAACCATCGAATTAGAAGCGACCATAACAGAATCGCACGAAATACATTTGCAATTGCCTGACAATATCAATGCGTCAAGAGCAAAAGTGATTGTTATGTATGATGAAACGGTGGCTCCCATTACTAAAAAACGAGTCTTTGGACAATACCGGGATAAAATAAGCATTGCGGAAACATTTGACGATGAATTGCCAGACAATGAGTGATATTTAAGTTAATAGCTTTACCGTTTGCCCTAAACCTGTCGTAGGACAGACATAAAGCCATTAAATAAAACAGGATTAAACAATGCCTAAAATCACCCAATTATCGCAATTAGACTTAAACCAAACATACAGTTATGCCGATTACTTGACTTGGCAATTAAATGAAGCCGTTGAATTGATTAAAGGCAAAATCATGCTGATGTCGCCTGCGCCGAATGTAAAGCATCAGGATATTTCTGCAAATTTAACGACATTGCTGCACAACTTTTTCAAACATAAAAAATGCCGCGTTTATGCCGCGCCTTTTGATGTGCGCCTATACGACCGCAAAAAATCCATTCTAGCCAACCAAGACATTCATACCGTTGTCCAGCCTGATTTGAGCGTTATTTGTAATCCTGAAGTTTTGGACGAACAAGGCTGCAATGGTGCGCCCGACTGGATTATTGAGATTTTATCCAAAGGAAACTCCAAACGGGAGATGCAAATCAAATATGAACTCTATCGAGAAAGCGGCGTGCAGGAATACTGGATTGTTTATCCCAATGACCAAGCAATCCATCAATTTGTCCTGGATGACAACGGGCGTTACCAACTAAAGTACATGTACACGGATGACGACATCGCCGCTTCGCATTTATTCCCCGAATTAGCTATTGCCCTGACTGAAGTGTTTGAAACGTGGCAAAAGTAGTAAAGCATCATGCGCCACCTGTTGAAAGTCAGCATTTGCTGAGTAGTTACCAGAAATCATTCTTATGCCCAATCCTTATACAACAAAATTAAATCTAGTTACCGGCAAAGTCGACCTAAGCCATGGCGGGGGCGGCCGCGCGATGGCCCAGCTGATCGACGAGCTGTTCATCAAGCATTTCGATAACGACTTGCTGCGCCAGCGTAACGACCAAGCCCTGTTCACCGTACCGGCGGGACGGCTGGTTATCAGCACCGACGGCCATGTGATTTCGCCGCTGTTTTTTCCGGGCGGCGACATCGGCTCGCTGGCGGTGCACGGCACGGTTAATGATGTCGCGATGTCCGGCGCGCAGCCGCTTTATCTGGCCGCGGGCTTTATCCTGGAAGAAGGCTTGCCGCTGGCCGACCTGGAAAAAATCGTCATCAGCATGGCGGCTGCGGCCAAACGCGCCGGTACGCCTGTCGTGACCGGCGACACCAAGGTGGTGGAGCGCGGCAAGGGCGACGGCGTGTTTATTACTACGACCGGCGTCGGCATCGTGCCGGAGGGCGTCAACATTTCCGGCGACCGCGCGCAACCGGGTTGTGCGGTTTTGCTCAGCGGCTCGATAGGCGATCACGGCGTTGCGATCATGGCCGGACGGGAAAACCTGCAATTCGACACGACGATTGTTTCCGATTCCGCCGCGCTGAATTCGCTGGTCGCCGACATGGTCGCCGCCGCGCCGGAGGCTATCCATTGCTTACGCGACCCGACCCGCGGCGGCCTGGCGACGGCGTTGAACGAGCTGGCGCAGCAATCCGGCGTCGGCATGGTCATCGACGAAACGCAGATACCGATCAAGGCCGAAGTCAAAGCCGCCTGCGAAATTCTGGGTTTAGACCCGCTGTATGTCGCCAACGAAGGCAAGCTGGTGTGCATTTGCTCTGCTGATGCTGCCGGACGCCTGCTTGCGGTGATGCAGCAACATCCGCTGGGCCGCGATGCCGCAATCATCGGCGACGTGATTGCCGACGCTCACGGTTTTGTGCAAATGCGCACGGCTTTCGGCGGGCGGCGCATCGTCGATTGGCCGGTCGGTGAGCAGTTGCCGCGCATCTGCTGATGCCCGGCAGGGCGATACGGGTACGCGGCATCGTGCAGGGCGTCGGCTTCAGGCCGATGATCTGGCGGCTGGCCGGGCAATACGGGTTGAGCGGGGAAGTCTGGAACGACGGGCTGGGCGTGATGATTCATGCTTTCGGCAGCGAGGCAGACCTGGATGCCTTCATCCGGCAAATACCGTCACATAAACCGCCGCTGGCCCGGATTGACAGCCTGGATGTGCAGACGCTGAATGAACTGCCGCATAGCGGCGATTTCCGCATCATCGCCAGCCAACATGGCGGCGCAGAAACCCCCATCGCCGCCGATGCCGCGACTTGCCCCGATTGCCTAGCCGAAATCGCCGATCCCAATAACCGCCGTTACCGCTACCCATTCACCAACTGCACGCATTGCGGGCCGAGGCTGTCCATCATCCGGCGCGTGCCTTACGACCGTTGCCATACCAGCATGGCGGAATTTGCGCTGTGCCCGCAATGCAGGCAGGAATACGGCGATCCCGCCGACCGCCGCTTCCACGCCCAGGCTAACTGCTGCCCGGACTGCGGCCCCAGGCTTAGCCTGGAAGACCAGTGCGGACAGCCACTGGATTGCGCCGATCCAGTTAAACACGCCGCCGGGCTGATCCGGCAAGGTTGCATCATTGCGATCAAAGGTCTGGGCGGTTTTCATCTGGCCTGCGATGCACTGGATGCCGACGCGGTCAACCGCTTGCGCGAGCGCAAACGCCGCTATGCCAAGCCGTTCGCGCTCATGGCTAAGGATGTCGAGATGATTGCACGTTACGCCCGGCTGGATGAGCAAGAAACGCGCGCCCTGCATGATAAAGCCGCGCCGATCGTGTTGCTGACGGCGCACGGCGAAGCGGTTGCGCAAGGCGTCGCGCCGGATGATGACAAGCTTGGCTTCATGCTGCCTTACACGCCGCTGCACACGCTGTTATTGCAGGACTTGGTCGCGCCTATCGTGCTGACGTCCGGCAATGTCAGTGATGAACCGCAATGCACGGACAACGATGAGGCGCGGGAAAAGCTGGCGGGCATTGCCGATTATTGGCTGCTGCATGACCGGACCATCGTCAACCGGCTGGATGATCCGGTGGTCCGGTTGATGGACGGCAACATCCGCCTGTTGCGCCGGGCGCGCGGTTACAGCCCGGAGGCGCTGGCGTTGCCGCCCGGTTTCGAGCAGGCCGGGCATATCCTGGCGATGGGCGCGGAGCTGAAGAACAGTTTCTGTTTGCTAAAAAACGGTCAGGCCATTGTCAGCCAGCATATCGGCGATCTGGAAAATGCCGCCGTTCAGCACGATTACCGCAACGCGATTGCGTTGTATAAGAATCTTTATGATTTTCGGCCCGAATGTATTACCGTCGATAATCATCCCGGCTATTTGTCGACGCAATACGGGCAAGCGCTGGCCGAAACCGGCGCGGCGGTGTTGGCGCCGGTGCAGCATCATCACGCCCATCTGGCCGCCTGTCTGGCCGAACACGGCATTGCGCGGGATGCGCCGCCGGTATTGGCGGCGATATTCGATGGGCTGGGCATGGGCGATGACGGCGGCTTATGGGGCGGAGAATTTCTGCTGGGCGATTACCGCCGCTGCACACGGCTAGGTCATTTCAAAGCTATCGCCTTGCCTGGTGGCACCCAGGCGATGCGTGAACCTTGGCGCAATGCTTACGCGCAATTGCGCCAGTATTTCGAATTGCCAAGATTGCAACAGAACTATGCCGATTTGGACATCATCCAATTACTGGCAAGCAAACCGCTGGCGACGTTGGCGACGATGATAGCCAAAAACATCAATTCCCCCGCGAGTACCTCCTGCGGGCGTTGGTTTGACGCTTTCGCCGCCGCGCTGGGTTTGCACGGCGAACAGGTCGATTATGAAGGCCAAGCGGCGATTGCGCTGGAAGTGTTGGCAACACCCGTGTTTGCCCATGAACAGGCCTACCCGCAAGCCTGCTGTATTGCCAATGATGGGGGGGTGTCGGTATTAGGCTGGCAAGGCTTATGGCAAGCGGTGCTGGATGACTTAAAGCGTGGCACGGATAAAGCCCGCATCGCCGCCCGTATCCATCACAGCCTCGCCGCCGCGACAACTGGGCTATTGGTACAACTCAGCCGCGAAACGAGCATTGACCATATCGTGCTCAGCGGCGGCGTCTTCCAAAACCGCCTATTGCTGGAAGCCGTGACGCAGCAATTGCAGCAACAGGGGCTTACCGTGCTGTCACCGCAACGCTATCCGATGAACGACGGCGGTCTGGCATTGGGACAGGCAGTGGTTGCCGCAGCGCGGGACATTGCCGATTCTGCATGCTTTCCTACACAGACGGGACTGAAGCAAGGTCGTCGAGCGGTAACGAGAGATTCCTGAGCCTTAGCAGCGGCATCTTGTTGCCGCTGGTTCCGATGGTTGAGAAAATTGACAGGTCAAAACCGAAAGCACCATTCCGGCTCGCTTCATTATCCTGCTTGTATTTCGGTTTCTGGTCGATGAACCATGTCGTAACGGCGTTTGCCAATGCGCCAGAGAACGATGCAATCCCTGCTTCGGTCGTATCGACTGGCGCATGGGTTTTCAGTAGCATTGGCTGAGTCACCACAATCTGCTCGGAGGCACTGTTCCCCAGCATGAGCTGATAACTATAGCTCCCTTCAATAGTAATGACTTGCCCTTTATCCCCAGCCAGTGCGTAGAGATCGGTAAAAAACCGGATCAGCGTATCAGTAAGCTGGCGTTTTTCAGGGGCGGGGATGGCCTGCTCCGGATTGTAGATTTTAACATTGCTGGCATTGTCGATGAGGGGGAGCAGCAAATTGGCAAATTTTGCCAATTGGGAGGTATAGATGAATTTATCCGCCGCCAACCTATCGCCAAAAAATTCGTTCCGCTTCACATAGGCGGCGGCCCAAGCGTTCTGATACTCAAAAAGATTCAGGTTGTCGATAGAGAGCTGGCGGGTAGAAATGATTTCTCCTTTTTCCGGGGTCAAATAAACGGTTATATTGTTTTCAGTAGTGGTGAACCAGTAAGAGTCCTCTTCATCTGCCAAGACGGTGGTATAGCCATTCAGGTGCATTACCGGGAGCGGCAGATTCGGATACGGCGTTGAATGTGAAGCATCCCGTTCAATGGTGACCAGAAAACGATCGTTATATTTTGGATCGGCACCTTGATGAATAATGTAGTAGTTTCCTGGTTCAGTGATGTTCCCGCCACCAGTCGGCACCCAATACGGAAAGTAGTATGCCGCATCGTTCATTAATCCCAGAAGTGATTTTAATCCCCCTTTTGCCCGCAGGACAATCTCGTCCGTTCCGGTCATCTGCAAGGTGACGTTCTTCAAATAGTTGGTGAAGCTGTCATTCAAATCCTTTTGCACCGTCGTATATTGTGCCAAAACTTCAAACAGTTTTTTCGAATTATCGACGGCGAACATTCTCAGGCCCGAATCGTCGACATTCATCCGGACAATAGTATGGACAGTGTCCTGCATCATCGTCGAACGGACGTAGGTGTAGCTGTAGTCCCACCGGAGTATTTCAGAAAGTTTCGGATCAACCGGAAGATCCTGCTGCTGATCCTGGGTGGTCATTGACGGAGCACCTGGATACGCCCGCAGCGGAACGGGGATAGCAACGGGGCCGAGGGTTTTGAAGAGGGGGCCGTCTTCCGTTGCCGTGCTAGGATCGGGGGGGATAAAGAAGGAGAGCCAAGAAGAGGCTTCGTAATCTGCGATTCCCGGTACCGATCCGATATCATGTTCCAGATTTGTAGCCACATAATCGAGATTAAAATTGGCAACCGCACTATCCCCCGGATTTTTCGCATAGAAGAGAAAAGTCAGGTCACTCGTCTGCGGGGTGGTGTCAAGGTTTACTTTTGCCGATGAAAAGGAGTAGTTCTGGCCTAAATTACTCCCTTTCCCCGCATCATTGCCGCCAGAAATAATCGGCGTCCCATACATTCTCGGAGCGATGCTTGCATCTTTTCCAGTGAATGCCGCCGTCACTTCCATAGGATAGGAAACAATAGTCGTCACCTTGTACGCTTCTGTCAGGTTAATCAGCATTTGCTGTTTTAAGCGCTCGGCGGCGGATGCAGGGTCGGTGCTCTGTTGGTCTGATAAGATCGGTGCGGTGCGTGACAATGCGTAGGCTGAGGCGAGATCCTCTTTGGCTTGCAAAATATCTGGCAGGAGGCTTTCACCGGTGAGATAGTCCACCAGGAATGCCTGGGAGATCAGGTTGGGCGAAAGAAGGTTGTCGACCGCGCTGAAAAATGAATTCAACCAGACATCCATATCGATATTCTGGAAAGTGTTGCCGCTGCTTTTGGTTAAGTCAATCGCACCCGTGGAGGCATCCCATGGATGGATTTCGACAGTTTCCGATTGCAAGGTGGTCGCCAGCGGGGTGGGCGCAAAGAAGACCGGGTCGCCAGCCTTCCCAAAATAGATGGCGTTGGCCTTCGACAGCCCCATTCTGACCACCCAGAGCGGTTTCTGCGCGCCTGAAGCAGAAGCGCCGGATGAATACCGGTCATACCCGGAAGCAAGTTTTAAGGTATGTGACCCGGCTACGGTAAAGATGCTTTCAAAATCAATGGCAAACGAATCCAATGCATAGGTAGGAATCCCATCGCTTGCCTGGGAGCTGCTGGCCTGTGCCGCAACATACGGATCAAGCGCAGTCGCCGCCCGATAGACGGTCAGGTCGTCGGCAAACGCCGCCGCCACATAGGTGCTATTCCGTAAAATCTCAAATGCAACGGTGAGCTCGAACAGTTCAGCACTGTTCTGGTCAGCAAGGGCTACCGGCTCGGTAATACACCAGTAATTCCACTCATCTGCCGAACCACCCAGCATCTTAACAATATCGCTACAACTGCCACCAACAACCGGAGCGTATTCAGTTCCTGCCGCCCTAGCCTGTAGATAGAGATAAATGTCCTTAATCGCTTGCTGGAGCACGGCAACATCATCGCTCCCGAGATAGCCTGGAGCGGTGGCCAATAGCGATGTCAGCAACGAAAAGTTCACCGAAAACTCCGCTAGACCCTGAAGGGAGGGTTGGCAGGTTTGGTAATAGATCGTTTTGTAGGTTTCCAGATCCTTTTTCGCCTGTTCCTGCCATTGTTTGTCCGGTTCGCTCGAATCTTCCGTATAGAGAGACGTGTCAAAATGCAGGATCAACACCAGCGATGGTACACCGGAGATGCTCTTGAACAGGTACTGCGGAACGATGCTCGGCCATCCCGATAACGGAATGAGGTCATCGGTGTATCCGAGAAGTGCCGGAGGTGAGTTCTTAGGGCCGTTCGGGTAAAGCACAGGGTCGGAAATCGGCGTGATGGTTTCGTTCCCGTAAAGGTCTCGCCAGACAAATTCCACTTGCGCAATTTTATTCAGTACCGAGTAAGGGTCTCCTGCAACTGGCGGGAGTGCGCCGGCCTCAGAAATTGCAGGGCCGTTCAATACGCCATACGCGGGGATCGATTTGCTATATTGCCAGTCCCCAATGTTATCATCTTCCGGAACCGCCCTGATCTTCTCCGCTACGGTGTCGGGATCGCTTTCTGATGTTGGCCCGACCGGTATGCCCCAGTTGGTATCGGGGAAGGAATTATTGTTAAGTTTGTTTCCGCCGAACCGGTACGATAGGAGGTTATACGACTGTTGTAGATATATCTGGTCATAACCGGAGCTGCCAGGATCGGGAAGTTCTCCCGGATTCGGGCGGGTTAGGGCTAGAGCCAGACAACCTGCCGGGGTCGTAGTATTGATGTTTGTAAAGGTGACATCCACCGAAAGGGTGGAAGGGGTGAATAAACCGATGGTGCCCCGGTTATCGCTGGCTACTTTCGCCATCACTGTGCCGAAGTATCTGGTCACGGAATTTAACGTGCTTCCTGCCGTCCCAGTAGAAACTAGGTAGCTGGTTTGCGGAATACGCAGTGCCGTCCAAGCCGGTATCGGGTTTGCAAAATCGAGCCCCCGCCCCTCATTTGCCAATTCAAGCTGTGCTACGGTGACCCTATAATAATCGGCAATATTCTGCGTATCGTATCCGGGGGCAGTGGAACCGACCTGATAAATGAGGTCGGTCAGCGTTACCGTTGCGGTCGATGCCAGTGGTACCTCACCGAGAAGTTCCGCCGTCTCGCCGACGGGCAGATTCAGCCTTGCGGAAAGAGTGTCTAATGTATCGTTGTCCTCAATGGTGACGGTGACCGGAACCGCTTCTGCGACTCCAAATAACGACTCGGAACTTGGATTAATATTCTGTCCGGTGATGGCTACGTTCATATAATCGTAGAGCCAGTCCGGTTGGATGCTTGTTCCGGAGGCCGCGTAAGTTATCAGAAGCCCGAGCGTGGTTTCCCCGTTCTCGTTAAAGATAAGGTCAGGAAACCCGCTTTCTTTCGGCTTGTTCTCGTAGTAAAGATAGAAGCCGCCGGAACGGGTGATGCTGCATTCCCAAAGAAGTTTGATGAAATTGTAGCTCGTATTCAGCAACCCTTCTGGCTGGACAGCTTCTGGCTGTGCCGCAAAAAACGCAAACGCAGGCCCTTCCGGGTTGGTATAGGTGGAGAGGTTCGCTTGGGTTATGAAGGCCGCAATATCTGATTGCGGGTCGGAAACCATTCCGGCATCGTTATTGGAAGAGGCGTTCGGCGTGTAGAGCAGGGTGATATTTTGCACCGGTGTGTCGGTGGCGCTGCTGATAGCCAACAGCCGTTCCAGAATCATCACCCCAGGTTCATCCGCACCGGTGAGCTCATAGGTAAACACATTGCCGCCACTCGAAATCTTTTTAATGCTGACATTTACCATAGAACCCCATCCATAGTAACTGCAATCCGCTTCGACCCGCTGGCCGGTGGAAAGATCGACACTTCCAACCTTCAGTGTGGCCTTCGGATTCGGCAAACCGAAAGCTGTCTTTGGAAGGTAGGCGAGGAGTCCCTTGGAGAACGGCCAGATATACGGGGTTGGCGCTTTTTCATCAGCATTGGCGGAACCGTAAGGAAGCGATATGGCGCCATCTGCTTGCCACTGGATCGTCTGGGCAAAATCGTACTGGACCGGTTGCTCTTCCCGCATCGGCGCGATGCCGAGGTAGCCAACCTCTGGCTGCACACCGACGGTCTGGGCTTCTGTCAGGACAGAGTTCATCGTGTTGATCATATCGGCGGAGAACGTTACGGTGGCGCTGGATCCGTTGGCGAACTGGATCCAGGCTGGGGCATTCGCAGTGGCAACCAGAGTGGCCGCTGCCGCATCACTCGGCGAAAGCGGCGGAAGATCAAACTGCTGCCCAGTGACCGAATACATGGAACAGTCGGTGCCGCCAGTGCAAGGAATGTCGCCAAGATCATTAAAGGTAAGGCCCGTGTCGCTCCCCACCGGCAGGCGCATGCCATAGACCAAGAACCTGCTGACCATGCCGGAAAGTTGCTCTAGGCTGTTACAGTTTTTAATCTCCTCGATAGTGGCGGCAACAGTCAGACAGGGCATATGCGGTAGGTCAAGATAATTCGGTGTCTCGGCGGTCGTGTAGAAAAGCGGGCTAAGTGTCTGGTTTGCCAAGGTATTCGCAATGTCCGATGGGGTGGTCGCATAACGGTTCGCCACCAAACCTAAAGTGTCGGTATTGTCGGCAGCGGTGGTATAGATAAGATCCGGAAGCAACATCATGGTCCGGTTGGTAAGAAGCCCCGACAGCGTGGCGGTGGCAGCGGCGAATTCGACGGCCGACCATCCGGCTTCAGCCTGAAGCGAGTTGAATGTCGAGTTGCTTTCAGTGGTTATCGAGTTACCGGAACTGTTAGTGATGGTGACATAGCCATTAATAAGATACTGGGTCAAGCTGTTCACTGCAATAAGCTGCTCCACCGTCAGGCCGGAACCGTATAAATTGACGACCGACTGTAAGGTGGTCGAACCGCTTACCTGTACCGTCCGTCCGGTTATCGATATTTTCGTGTTTCCGGTCAGGAGCGCATCCTTATTCGCCTCGGCAATGGCATCGCAACTGAGGTCGTTTTTATCAATGCCAGAAGCTGATTGCATCCCATCAGACCACGCGACAATTCCTGCAAGAGAGTTCGGGTTCGTAGCGTTAAGCTGATACTTGTAGTGGGTCATGGCATCAAGACCGTACTGGACCAACTGGCTGCCCATCATGACGAAGAAGTCTTGAAACACCAGACCGGCGGCGGACAAGCTGAACGACTGGTCTTCTTCGATATTCATCCTCAAAGCGGCGCCATTCCCGGCGGTCAGGTCGCTTTCGACCTGCATCTGAAGGTCACGGAAGTATTCATTCATCGTCACGATGTATTTATTGGTGCAACTAGTAAACGTTGCCAACGTCCGCTCTTTCCCCCCCGGCACCTTGAGAGTGACTTCGGGCGGCATAGGAAATACGGCGGCCGATTTTTCCGTATTATCAGTCGGGTCGGCAGGGACAATGGTAACCGCCACATGATCGTTAAGGAATGAATCGATCTGCTTGACACTTAATGGGGTCACCACTTGGCTATCGGTCAGCTCGTGGTAGATGTCGAGCAGTTCGGTATAGCTAATGACCGTATCGGAAATATTCTCCCTGGTTACGGTTTCCGGGTGATACGAGGTCACTAACCAGTTGAACAGTTCGAGGCAAAGGTTGTTGAACGAATCATTTCCGGTGTCGATATAAAGTAGGTTGACGATCCGGCTTGTTTGGTCGGATAACGAACCGGTGGTGGTCTTGTTTGCCACCGCCTGGGCAGGGCCGAAATAAAGGGTAAGGGGGAGCTTGTCTTCTTCCACCGCATACTTCAGCGTCGTCATGACCAGCCGTTTCCGCTGGTACGGAAGGTATGCAGACTTAATGGCATGAAGGTTTCTTCGGCCAGTGAGAAGAACAACATTGCCGGAAGAAATTCGGTTCCATGGCGCATTGGCGCTGTTGTCGCTGCCGATGACGATGGTCTCTTGGATCGTGGCTGAAAACGAAAGCCTAATCTTGATAGTGAAAAACCCAAGACTGATCTTGACGGTGAGTTTGATGTCGACAGCAGCAACGATGGAAATCGGCATCGACCCGTAAGATTGGTAAGATGCCTGGACATAAATTTTGACCACAACTTCAAAATCGGCGCTGATTATCACAAAATTAACCGTACCGTAAAGGCGGCCGATGACACCTAAAGTCCCTTTAATCATGAAAAAGTCAGAAGCGGCCTCGCTCACCTCGAACGGATTGTAGGCGGCATAGACCCCCTCGATGATTCCGAACACGGTAAGCGAGAAACCGGCCTGCATGATGCCGATATTGATATCTTTGCCAAGCCCAACCTGGAGACCCACCCCTAAGGCGATAACCGGATTAAACACGCCATTTTTTGTTGCCGGGACGATGCTGGTGGTGGCAGAACTTAACTTGCCAAAATAAATCCCGCCAGCGCCGATTAACGGTATCGGGCCTGCTTGGATTTGCACTGCAAACGAGACGGTAAAATCGTTGTTGTATGGGAAACCGATATCAACGAGAAAATCGCCGTTGGTATAGACCTGAACGCCAAAGTTCGGGAGGGTGATTCCGCAAACCCCAAACTGTAGCTGCCGGACTGCATTGGGGAGCGTCAGTTTTGCCTGGTACATCCCGATGGAGTCGGAAACCTTTTTGTACATAATTTCAAAAGCAAGACCGGCCAAGGTTTTTGCCACCGGGCCATCGAGGGCGAATCGGAGTGCATACAGGTTTGGATCGTTAAAGATAATCGACAGGTCAAGCAGGTACCCTGCCTTACTCTCATTTACCAACGCCAGCTGCTTGCCCTCCCCGCCATTGATCGAATCATCCCCGCCGAAGCGAAGAATCCCAAAGTTCATGCCGATAAGCCAGTTGCTTTCAGGATCGAACTTTGGTTGCCCCTTGGTCGGGTTTGCTGATATTGGTATAGAGTTGTCATCTTTGGGCGGTTCCAGCGAACGCATGGCGTTAATCGCATCCTCAACCGAAGTGAACGACTCATATCCCTCTATGGTTACATGCTGCCCTAACGCAAGGAGCCTGATATCGAGATACTTATTGCCGGAGCCTGCAGGAACCGGAGCACTATTGGGGTCGGTGGCATCCCAACTCGGAATGGAATCGCCAGTAATAAATTTTCCGTCCAGTTCGACGATAACCTCGTATTTTGATGTCGAGCCCTCTTTTGGCTGATAGGTAAACTTAAGGCCATTTAAGGTGAATATCCCAAAATTCAGGCCAAGATTGCCATCAGCCGGATAGTTGATACCGATGGTGCCCTTTGTGGTATTGACGACTAATTGCAAATTGTTGAGCGGAATGTTATTCAGTATATCCCATGGCGCCGAAAGCGTGCGCGGCCCGCCAGGTGTTGCCCAGGAAAGCATCAGCGCCACAATATCGCCGACCGAAACATTGCCAAACCTAATGGTGATGGTCGTCTCTTGGGTCTTTGGGTCTGTTTTGTACTCGCCGGTCAGGTATTCAGAAAGGGAGAGAAAGTAACGATAGTCATCCTTGTTTTTCATATCGACGGTCAAAGTCCAGTCGATGTTCAGCAAGGTATACGACGCCATCATCCTATACGCCGGCACCTGCTTTTCTTCGGCCAAGCTGATTAAAACGAGGGATGATGAAGGCAGTGCCAGAAAGCTTGACCGCAGCAAGGCACCACTACTTTGTTTGATGCCTGAACCCGCAGGGATTTCGCCATCGGAATAGACTCCCAAAAATCCGCTGATCTGACCGATGCCAAAAGGGAGGGTCATAACAGCGCCGACTTCGAAATTGTATGTCCCGCCGCTGGAAATTTCGACGTTCAACTGGTCGATGACAAGATCAAAACTCTCTGCCGGGATTTGGAACACACCGTTGGTGAATGTGTACAAAAGTGCGCTAAGGGAAATTGTCCCCTCCGACAGCCAGCCGCGATACGTCCAGTCAATGCTGCCGATCGGTGCGTTAGCCATGATAGAAAGTTGGAATGTCCCCTCGGCATCATCCTGCCCAATCTGGATCACGCCGCCAAAAGAGCCGCCGTTATTGGTACCGGCACGTTGTAAAGACATCGACAGCTGTTTGATAACCAGCGGGATGGTGAAGAGCGAAGTGGTGACCGTAATATCCCAGTCGGCGTTAAAGGTGCCAGCAAAACTGTAATTATTGTTCGGCGTATCGGCAGAAAAGGTGAGCGTTTTAAAACCGCCTGGTATGCCGGTGGTGATAACTGGAGGCAAAATGATGTGCAGGATATCATCGACAGTCAGCAATGCACCGTTATCGTCAAGCGCGCCCTGGATTTTAAACCCCGGTAACGAGCCGGTGAGGATCATGGTGGGCGAGGCCGTATCAGGTGAGCTGGGCGGGAATACGACTTTGCCTTCAAAATCAAACATCGTCATCCGGGTGCTCACCGGATCGATAACGGTGAAATTAAAAATCAGCCCCCCTACCTGTGGAAAACCCGGAAGGAACGGAAAAAGGGTAAAAAGTGCGTCCGGATCATTTTGGGTTACAGTGAACGAAAAACTCTCTAGCGTCGTGCTTGCGGTATTGTAAGTGAGGGTAGCAGAAGAGACGCCGATGGAGGTGACTGTGTCCAGTGGCGGCGGGACGCTGTTGGCTAGGTTGATGCCGCCTGCCAATTGGATGACATCGCTGATGCCGACTGGCTTTGCAAACTTTCCTCCGAATACCCAAGTATCTCCTGCAAGAGGGAGAGATATGCCAAGGAAAAGCTCCTTTAAACACGAAGGCGAACCACCGAGAAAACCATACGATGGAAGCGTGCCGTCGCTTGCATTAATGATAAACCCGGGGTTGCTGATCCCAAACCACTCGATTCCTGCCAGGTTCCATTGAATATCGGTTCGGTAATCGCCCACCGAATACAGTGTACCTAACTGCTCAGTAAAGATAATTGAAACATTGACCGGTAGGCCATCTGCCGTACCCATAGAAACAGTCTTGCCAGTGAGCACAAATTCTGTAAGTGAATCATCAGCGGACGGAGGATTCAATTTAGGGGCAGTAATCTCCATTGATTGTGTAACAGAAATTTTTTGATAGAAGGACGCAATATTCCCCTCTGATAAAATTCCTGGTATAAGATCCACCTTGCCAGACGCAAGTTGGCCAAAAATCTCCTGATATAGTTCGTAGAGCGTCATCTTCTTTCCTTTATCTTAGGCCTCGGTAACGATTGATAGACATCAATGCGATGAATCGTATTTATAGCGAGCTGTTCGAGTGCGCTCGCTTATTTCTCTTCAACTAGCAGGATTGGAATCTTTAGACTGTCAGCCACCTGATCGAGTATAGAAAGCCCAAGTGCCAACTTGTCGTTAATCGGATCATGATAGAACGCATAGGTGCTTTTGTAGTACTTCGGTAAGACAGTATCATCGGGAAAATAAAAGTCCCTAATATAATTCGTGGTAAGGGTAATATTGGGAACAAATTTTGACGGGACGGTAGGGGATGAAAGCAGTGCATTTAATACAGCATTTGCAGACCGTTGGCTTCTTAACCGCGCGGCATTCATACCTTTACTTTTAACCCATGGAATGGGATACATATTGGCGTCCACCTTTATGCTGCGATTCACCATGCGAAGATAGCAACGCCCTTGGTTCAATACTGTATTTGTGGTATTCGCGCCTTCAAATACACTAGGAAAAGATGCGCGGAACATAAAATAATTAAATAAAAGCGGAGGAAGCGCGCCCAATTCAAGGAACAAGACAGTTGGTTTGGCAATATTAGGTTGAATAATATTTAAGAGCACTTGATCCAATTCTTCAACGGTAACTGGTTCACCAAAACCTCGGTTTCTTGTTGAGAGAACATTAACACCGATCTGAGCATTACGGGTAGTCAACCACAACCTTCTGGATTCAAATTCTTGTTGTTGATTATTTGAAAGCCGCTGATAATTAGCCAACTGTCGATTAGCCTTATCGAGATCACTCTCCAAATTTCTCTTGCGTTTTCCGCTGCTTAACTGCTCTGTCAGATTATTAACCTCTGCTTTTGCTCCATCAACGGCAAAACCAGCTCCAATCTCGCTGAAGGTTTTGCCGCCCTTACTGACGATTATTGATTGCAAATATTCCTGATCGTCCATACTGTTATTCATGCTTACCACAACTGCCGGGGTTTTTGCTGGTGTCAAGTAACTCCCACCGAGAGCAGTCGAAATCACCGTCGGCAAGAGTTGGTCCGGGGGCATACCGAGTTGGTTATTTTCTTTGATCCCGTAGCACGGCATAAGTCTGATAGCGTTGGCGTTGGCGTTGGTGTCCATGAATTTGATCAGTGCATAAGCCAACTGTGAGTGGTAGGCCAAATCCGCTGTTACCCCAGGGTTTGTCGCGTTCGTATAGTATTCCCAGTCTTCATTAGTTGGCGTCCAATATTCATCAGGAACATACCACCCTCTAAGCTGTAAAAAACCGCCAAAATCTGCATTTTCATTCAGGTTTTCTGGCTCATAATTTTTAAAAGCATTACCAAACTGTATCTGCTGTGGAGTACTCCAAAGATAGGGTTGCAGCCGTAAAAAACAGTTCACCTTAAGGGCTTCGGCATACATATTAGGGAAATTTGGCGGATCGCTGTCTGCACCACCCGTAAAACCGTAATTTATATTTATTTCTAATGGATCCTTATCAAGTTGATCTACCGTCATAAATTTTAGCGGTACGGTGTTGTAAGTGACTCCTACAGGATTTGTTGGATCAAGGCCTTTGATGAGAAGTGAAAGCTTAGCCAGCGTAGCATCGGCATCTTTTACTGGATAAACCATGGTCACGCTCTTCCCCCCCCCCTTGAAACCGAAACCGTCGATTAAACGCTTCATCAGAAGAACGCTGCTCGTCTGATGGCCAAAGTTAGCAGAGTTATCCACAAATATCCGAACCTTGTCCTCTGCTTTAAGGCGGTTAGTCATACTTTCAATACCATCCGTAATACCACCCTGCCAGTCTTCATAGCTGATATTTTTAAGTTGATGATAGATAAATTCGAGCGTCATTATTCCCCCTCTCCCGTAACAAGCACCTTCTGAGTGGTTTCGCTAGGCTTGGTCGGTGCGACGTTGTAGACCGCATACCAACCCAGTTCGCTCACCTTCGATGCCGACCCTTTCGGGCCGCCAAACAGAAAGAACGAAGTCCTGCCATTCAACGGCGGGATCTGCACCAGCCCGAGAAATTTCAGTGCGATGTCGTACAGCATCATCATGTAGGCTTGCTGCCCCTCGATATACGACAATTTCATCTCGCCGATAGTCAGTTTCAACACTCCCTGTAACGACAGAAGCTTTGCATCGCCTCCTGCCCCTGGCAGGCTCAAGCCGAGATAGACTTTGTACGAGGGATCGTCGCCATCCAAATTGGAAACCGCCGAAGGAGACCAGCACAATGACATTGAGGAAACAAACCCTACCGACGATGCCAATGCACCAGGAGAGCCCATATTCAAAGAGCAATTCAGCGCGTACCAAGTGCCGACGGTGCCGGTGATCTTCGCATCGGTCTGGAGCCTTAAAAATCCTTTCGACGCCGGGCTGCTCTGGGCATCGCCGCTGATCAAGCCTTTGATATCGAGGGCGAAGTTAGGATAAAGGCTGTTATCGCGCGGATCGCTGTCTGCAACATTAAAGGTGATGCTCGAAGTGTCGAAGGTCATTGCCGTAATCGCTGAGCTAGCCAAATTGGAAGCCATTGTGATGAAGACGTTGGTAAATGCCAGCCCTTTGGGGTCGGTGAGCGAAGGATCCCCTTCACTTCCGAATGAGAACATATCGAGATTTTTGATTTTTCTGAAATCGAACTTCCCTGTCAGGCTGAAGACGGAAATGACACTGCCGCCGTCGCTTCCGTCCGAAACGGTATTAAATTGCCCTTGGGTAAAGTTTAATGCGTTGAAAATAGAAGAATCAAAACCGTAGGCATTGTTGCCGTTAGTGGCAAACACATAGACCGATTTACCGTTGTGGTTCTGGTACGTCCCCTCAATGATCATCGAGTTGTAGTTGTCGGTTTTGCCATTCAGTGATGTTGAAATCTCGTTATACAGCTGGTTACAGGTCAACTGGGTTTTACTGCCAAACTTGGCGACCGCAGAGTTAACGAACAGCGACTGAAGATAGAGAACCTTGAAATCGTAAGAGCTACCAGGCCGTGGAGGCACCGGTTGCCCAGCCCCTGCCCCAGCGGCCACTTGTTTGTAGTAATCGGCATCGACATAATTGATAAGGCCGAAGAGCGAACTATTATTCACCAAGCTGACAGCACCATTGGCATCCGTCTCGACCGGATTTATCTCTATACCGAAATGGTGCGCGTAAAAATCGTTGGGATAGACGACGCCGGCCATCAATCCCTGAATGCTGGAGGGAAGTTTGGCCACATCTGCTTTTAAGGCTAGGATACCATTCCAGTTCGGATCGTTAATGATCTGGCAAAAGTTCTGTAAATAGTCAGGGTAAAGCGCCAGATCGCTTTGGGCTTGGGCAAAATACTCGCCGATCCAGGTGGAGACTCCGGCAAGCCCGGCCATACCGATACTTTCGATATCGTTAAAGTCGCCCGGATCAGTCCATCCTTTTGGGTTCTGGACAAGGCTGGTCAAAGAACCATGGCAAAACTTGAAAATCATGACGTTAGTGTAATCACCATAAACAGGTGGGGTAGCGCTCTTGCTTGAGGGAGTATCGACAGAAAAAAGCCACTCTTCAATCGCCATTAAATTATCAAAAGCCGCACCAGTCGGCACCGGTTTAATCTCCTCCCCTTTGTTGTCATACTTGAGCGAACCGATATTTTTCCCATCGCTCACCACTAGCATTAGCTGGTTTGATTGGAAAGCATTTTTCAACGGGTCGCCTAAGTTCTCGAACTGTAAGGCAAACGAACCGATGGATGTCCCGTTTATAGCCAGCAGGAGGTTCTGCCAGGAACTATCGAGGGTATCGACAGTTGCCAGAAGCCCTTGAGGCGTCGTTGCCACCGTTGTTGGAGCGGAGGTGAGTTTGGCAATATGGCTATCGGCAAGATTCCGCCGCTGCATGGTATGGGCGACCGATATCGTTTGTTTCTTATTTTGGATCGTTTTTTTCCTGAATGGATTTAAGATTGTGGTCTCAAATCCTTGGATTTCTTTGAAGGAAAAAGTGTAGGGCTCCACGCTCACCGTAATTGTTGAATAAGGAACCAGCGGGAAACAAAAGCCCGATGATTGGTCGATGGCAACCGCCGTTTCAAAGAAGCCGAGATATTCCTTTGTTTGGCTGTAGAGCATCGTGGCATTGTTATAGAGAGAAGCCCCTTCCGGTTGGGAGTAATACCCTACCGTCAAAGAAGAGGCGCTCCCCTGTATTACGTTCACCCAAGACGTTTGATACAGCGGGGTCAATAGTGGTTCTTCGTTAGGAGGAGGGCCGACCGGTGAGATTTCCGGAAGGGGATATACCGGCGCATACCCTGACTGGTAAGCCACAAACGAAAGGTAGTCACCATCGTCTTTAGGGATATCGGAATAAGGGGTAAACCCAATGGTCTCGGTTCCATATATCCCCGCCAAGAGTGCGGGCGGTGCGGATGCGTCAGCAAACCCCGGGTCTATCCCGAGCCGGAAATTGCCATGGGGAGCCATATAATATGAGTTGGAGTTCTCTGCTTCCAGATCGGTGCGGGTGAAAACCAGCCGCGCTACGGCAGAATCAGGAGCAACGCTGCTTACATCGTTCCAGCCGACAGGGGCGAGAAGAATCGGGTGCCTGGCATCGGTGACGAAAGTTGAAAAAATCTTTGTCGGCTCGCTGGCATTACAGCCGGTGCTATTAAGTGATGTGCAACTGCTTCCGCTGAAGGCCAGAAAAGTACGATCCACCCCGATGATCCTAGTCGGGTCGAGCTGGGCGATCATCTGAAGGGTGACCGAAGACGAAAATTTGCTGCTGTCTATCAGAGGATAACGTTGAGTAAGCACTTTTCCCGGATTCGGATTATCGGTAGATTCTGGAATGCAGTATCGGAGCTCACATCTCAAAATCTCAAAATCAAAGAGAGGGTTCAGGTAGAGGCTGAATTTAAACGTCCCCCGCCCCTTTCCGCCCATCGGAAGAAATGCCGCGTTGGGGAGTATTTTCCAATTCGCAGGGCCGTTCCTGGCGGTGAAGGTAACCCCGCCGCCGTCGTTGGTTACCGCAAAGACAAACCTGTCATCCTGAATAGCTATCGATGAGCTGTTTACAACAGTGAACGTCAGGTCTGATGTGATGGTGGCGGTTAATGGACTGGAAACGGCTAAGACAGATGAGTTATATGAAAGATAGCTGATGCTCTTGGAGGATATGTCGGAAAGGTCTAGGAGCCAGACCATGGATGGGCCGGCAGTACCGAGAGCACTTCGGACATCAGTATTAAACGTATCGGTCAAGTCATGAGTGGTGAGGTTTGGCTCGGCATAGCTAAAGAGATAAGTGCCGGAATATTTGTTAAAGGATTCTTCCAAACCGAAAGTAATTGGTATCTTGGAAGGGTCGGCCGTTTTCGGCAGGAGATAGCCAACCCAGCCGACATCGGCACTGCCGGAATCTGCTGTGTACAGAAAATCACTCGTATCGAGTCTCGTAAACGTTACCATGCACACCCCATCTTGATTCCGTTATCGGCTACCAACGATTGGTCATGCCGAATCAAAATTAGCGAATACCTTTTGTTTTCCCTGTACTAGATTCCGGAAAATAATCCCGGCTGGTTAGACGGTCATTACGAAAGGGCATTCCGCGTAAGTTATAATGATTTTATGAATTTCTGCTTTTACGTCCCATAAACCCAACCCTGGATGATTATTCCGCATCCATACCAACGCAATATTCAGATAAAGCCTTTCAGAACTTAATTTTTCAAATGCACCCGTTAAACGCCATTTATAATTAAGGCCAATTCCTTTACAAGAAACAAAGTCTATGGGCTGTTTTTTTTGATTATCGCGAAACTTTAGGATGCCATTGACGTAGCCCCATCCTGGCGGTAATTACCGCCAGGATGGGGGGCTAAGCTAGTAATTGTCTGTTTTGAACGTGGTTCGGGCAACAATATCAGAGGCGTTCGGGCCACTAGCATACGCAAGCGTATATGTTGAGCCAGTCCTGATCTGTAGTGTAGTGTTTAAACCTTGGGAGTCTTGGCTGTTATTGG
This sequence comes from Methylovulum sp., assembly GCA_028712695.1. Taxonomy (GTDB): domain Bacteria; phylum Pseudomonadota; class Gammaproteobacteria; order Methylococcales; family Methylomonadaceae; genus Methylovulum. The sequence continues at coordinate 74,243 of JAQTQZ010000005.1, forward strand.
AAGTGACATCCCATTTTTGAAGGTAATTTCCATTGAAATCTAGGGTGCTGCCTTGCCATAAGCCGATCCAGTTGCCATTTTTTTTCGGGTCGTTGCCATCAAGTGTGACGAATGTCACGACAATGCTGCTTGTTCCCACTATGACCGGAGTAATTATGTTTTGATGGAGAACACCTTGTACAATACCGTTAGTGTCTTCCTCCCCACCGGGAGTAAAGGAGATGCTTGCACCGATAGAGCCGTAGTTAGGATCATTTGTGCCTGCTTTATTCCCTGCCCCCCAGCCGACAATATAGGGAACCCCAGTGGTTAATTGTTCAAATGTCTGTGAATTGCTCCGCTCGTTTCCGATGATCGGTTTGGTGACGTTCCCTGCTTTGCCAAAAGGGATCTGCGTATCCTGCCAAATACTAAGAAAGCAATGATTATTCGCAGGCTGCTCATACAACATTGCGGTGTAATCTATCGAAACAGTAGAGCCGACGAGTGTACCCACAAGCTGGATACCTTCCGTTTGAGTAATTTTAAAATTCATGCTTTCCCCTTATTGGCCGTAGATTTTAGTGAGAGTAAATTACGAACTGCTGAGTGAGGATACTAGAGTTTTTGTCATGTGTAAACAATAAATAATTAATGGATGGAGCTTAAAAAAACAGCTGAGTTATAAAGCTTTTTTCTTTTTTTCAGACGTATTTAGCAATTGGAATTTACTCAAAATAAAGGCCACTTTGAATGATTTATTTATTGCCATTGGAAACGGTTTTTTGACCGTACAATTACACAAATTAATGGGTGTCCTCTAAGTCGGCATTTGGTGAAACCATAAAAAGTTATGGTGACGTCTTGAAGGTGACAGATGAAATTATATCCTTTAAATTCGGCCCGGAAGCAAAGCCGATGGTATAGGTGGTGCCGACAAGCATTTTCAAACCGTTAATGGCCTGGGTGCCAGAGGATTGGTCCGAATCAACTTCTGCCCTGCCAAGGGGCTGACCAGCACCGACCCCGTCCCCTTCCCAAATTCCAACCCAAGCGCCTGAATCTGCCGGTCGATACCCGTCCGGCATTGTGTAAGAGACAATAATGGAGTTGATTGCGACAGCGTTAACCGTTAGCGATGAATTGAAGGGCACTCCGACAGAAATGCCCGGCATAAAATTCAAGGTTGCTGATATCGTCTTGACTGAATTGCTGCTCCCGATACCGACAATGTATGGAACTTCGGTAATAGAGGCTTCTACCGCCTGGCTGCAGTTCGTCGTATTGCATGGCACTTTATCTAATGCGACCGGATCAATCGGCTGGTAATACGGAATTTGCTGGTCTTCGTAGGCGGCGATAAAAAATCCGGAAGTGACCGGAATAATGCCATTGAAAGTACTGAACTCTACAGAAAAATACCGGCCAATAATTTTCCCGGCAATGGTGACCGATTCACTTTTTACCGGTGTAAAATTTAATGATGCTGCAGGGACTGGGGACACAAATGTTCTGCTGCCACAAGAAACAAGCAAAACACTTATAAGGAGCCCCGTAACAATAAGACGCATCTATCCACCCATATGGTTTATATTTTATCACTAGGTTATGCTGGCATGGATTACCTTAGCCCAATGAGGGTGGAATCCATGGAATTGACGGCTTCTTGTGAAAACGCTGTTCCCGTTATCGTACCACCCAGGCAACAACCGCCCTTCGCTGTCCACACAGAGAACCCAGCCTATACCTGGCAAAGATCACCGACAACTTATCCCATTTGCCTGAGAGCTTCCGCACGGTTACCGCTTTTGCCCTGTCCTCCAAATCCTTAAGAATCCCCGTCAACTAGAATCTACCCACCTCGACCCCCAAAATCTGATCCAACAACGGCAACGCCAAAGCCGCCCGTTCGTGGTCAAAATCACCGTTATCGGGTGGGTTGTCAGTCACCAAACTGCTATGGCGCATTTTGTCCAACAAACCGCGCCGTTCACCCAAGGCAAAGGTCGAAAATGTGCGCCGCAACAGCGGCGTGATGGCCTCGAAACGTTCCGGGGCCAGGCCGCACACATAACCGTCCAGCACCGCCAGCAAGGCTTCGTCGTGCAACAAGGCCAGGCCTGCACCTGCCAGCAAGCCTTCCAGCCAATCGGCCGCTTGGCTGGGGTCTTCGGCGCGGGATAAGGCTAAGCCTAAGGCGTTGGCGACCGCTTCGGCGCTGATCGCTTGGGCATTGGCGAGCAGGCGGTAGGCTTTGCCGGCGATCACGCCTTGGATGCCATCGCTGGCTGCCAGTCGCAATAACACTTGCCGCCACGGGGCCAGCAAATCGGCATTGTCCAGCAGTTGCAAGGCGTTGTTGACGGCAGCCAGCGCGGCGGCGAGGTGGCGTGCGTTGTCGGCATCGACTTGGCGGCAATGATTGTTCAGACCGATGTTGATGCGTACCGCCAAACTTTCCACCAGATGCAGCAAGGCGGCGTTGTCCGTGCCGCGCACATCGCCATAACGGACGATTTGCACCAAGCCCGGCAGGGCGGCGAGCAGTTCGTCGATTTGGTGGGTGGTGGCGGCGCGGTTGTGCAGGATGTCCAGCGCGAGTCGGACAGCGTTGGGCAAATCTGCCAACAACAAACGCTGCAAGCCGCCTAAAATCGCGGCTAAGGTGTCGGCTTTTTGCAAGTCGGCAATGGCAAAGGCTTCGGTGGCGGTGGCTAGGGTGGTTCCCCAGATATTTTTTTCTATCAAGGCCAATTCAAAGTCAGGCTTCCATTGGATTTGCCAGTTTTCTTTAAACGTGCCTTTGCCACGACTGTCGATAATGCGCCCCCATGTCAACTCAAAGATTTGCAAACGGTACAGCAAGACTGAGCGGTTGCGTCCGTTGTCGGTACGCAAATCCAATTCGATGACTTTTTCGACCGCTTCTTTTGCTAGCCGCACGCTTTTTATTTGCTGGTTAAAATCTTGTTGCAATGGCGTTTGCGGCATCTCATCAGGCACTTGCCCCATGCGTTCACCCACCCAAAGCCGTGCGTCCAAGAGTTTCAGCGCGGTGGCATCGCCCAAGCCGAACAAGGTTTGCATGGCTTCCTGCATATCGCTGGGGTTGGGTGGATGGCGTCCGCGCAAAATTGCCAGATTGTCCGCCAAGCGCACCGCATCGATAACGCTGGCGGGGGAAATGTCCATGTCTTGTTCGCGTAACAAGCGCGCGGCGCGGGTGATCCAACCGCCGCTGACGCTGTACGCGAGCGGATTTTGTTGACCGTGTTCCCAAAGGAAATCGTACCAGCCGGGCGAGTTGACCCCAGCGCCGTAACCGCTATGGTAACTGATGCGGCTGTAAGTCCACGGTATCCAGGTGGCGGTGATCTTGGTTTTCGGTAAGCCTTTTAATAACGCACTGTCGGTTTTGGCGGCGATTTTTTCCAGCAAAGCCGGGACATGCCACGCCCCGCACACCACGGCGATTTTTTGAAAGCCGTCTTTACGCGCCTTGCGGATGGCTAAACGCATCCATGCCTCGCGGTATTGCTCACGTTGGCTGAGCGGGCGTTCGGCGGCTATCGCAGAACGCACGGCGGTCATGGCTTCGGCGATGGCGACAAACACTTCGCCTTCATGCGGATGCTGCTCTACCATTTGTTCCCACCACTGTTCACCATCGTCAAATCCAGCGGTGTGGGCGAGCAAATCCAGCGGGTCAACCGGCAGTTGCAGGCTGTCGATAGGTTCGTCATCGTCTGGCGTTGCATCAGCTTCGGCGCGTTTTAAGGCCAATGAATGGGCTTGCGGTAAATCGAAAAATTCCAGCGGGATATGCGCGGCATCGGCATAATGCAAGGTCTGCCATTCCGGCGAAAAACGCGTGAATGGGTAAAACACCGCTTCGGCAGGATTGTCGTTGGCATAAAACAATTGCGCGACGGGCGGTTGCAATTGCGGATTTTGGATATGCGCCACTAGCGGCGCGGCTTCCGGAGGGCCTTCCAGCAATATCTTATCGGGCGCGAACTGCTTCAATGCCCGCAACACGCTTTGTGCGGAGCCTGGGCCGTGGTGACGGATGCCTAGGTAGAAAATGTTGTCGATCAGCATGGTTTAGCTAAGTTCACGGCACGCGCGGTACAAATCCCGCCAGTCGGCGCGTTCTTTAACCACCGTTTCCAAGTATTCCCGCCAGACTATCGGGTCTTGCACCGGATCTTTGATGACCGCGCCGATCAGGCTGGAGGCCAAATCCGCCGCGCTCAATTCGCCGTCGCCAAAATGCACCGATAGGCTGATGCCGCTGTTCATGACCGAAATGGCTTCGGCGGTGCTTAAGCTGCCAGAGGGGATTTTCAGTTTTTCTTTATTGTCCAGCGTCATGCCCATGCGTAGTTCGCGGAAAATCGTCACCACGCGCTGGATTTCTTTCAACACCGATTTTTCCATCGGCAAGTACAACAATCTGCCCAAATCGCGCACCCGTTGCTCGACGATTTCCACTTCTTTTTCCAGCGTCGCAGGGGTCGGCAAAATCACGGTGTTAAAGCGGCGTTGTAGGGCGCTGGACAATTCGTTGACACCTTTGTCGCGGTTGTTGGCGGTGGCGATGACGTTAAAGCCTTGGCGGGCGGCAATTTCGGTGTTCAGTTCAGGAACCGGCAAATGCTTTTCGGACAGCACGGTAATTAAAGTGTCCTGCACATCGGATGGGATGCGCGTGAGTTCTTCGATACGTGCAATTTTGCCGTTCTGCATGGCATGCAACATCGGGCTGACCACCAGTGCGTCCATGCTGGGGCCTTTCGCCAACAGTTGCGCGTAGTTCCAACCGTAGCGGATGGCTTCTTCGCTGACGCCTGCCGTGCCTTGGATGACCAAAGTGGAATCGCCACTGACCGCCGCCGCCAAATGTTCCGACACCCAGGATTTGGCCGTGCCGGGCACGCCGTACAACAGCAAGGCGCGGTCGGTGGTGAGCGTGGCGACGGCGATTTCCATCAGGCGTTGCTCGCCAATGTATTTGGGCGAGACGACAAAGCCATTGCTTAGCGTGCCACCCATCAGATATTGCACCACCGCCCACGGTGATAACGCCCAGTTGGCGGGTTTTTGCCGTGTGTCTTGGGCTTTAAGGGCCGCCAGTTCTTCAGTAAATTGATGTTCGGCGTGGTGGCGGATGACTTCAGTCATGGGCAAGCTCCTGGTGCAGTACGTGGCGTTGGGAAAAATGTGTGATTAATTCAGAAAAATACGGGGTATCGCTTTGCTTTAGGCGTTGGTTGATCATGGGGTAATCCGCCAACGGCAATTTAAAAGCCAGTTGTGCCAAAGCATTGCGGTCGAACAGATAACGCCCGTTGTCTTCTTGGGCGGCGGCGAGCATGGTTTCTATCAAGGCTAAGGCGAACGGGCCGGACAAGTTTTTTTGTTGGTGGGCGAGTCCGAACATGAACGTTCCGGCTTCCCGTCCTTTCAATTCTTTCAAATGGGCGATGACCAACGGCTCTAAGCTTGCCAACGGAAACGTCCCACCAAACCGTTGTAGCCACGCACTGCGCTGTTTGGCCTCAAGGCTGGCGAAGCGGGGCGGCAACCAAGCGGTGCAGCCATGCAAAGCAGCCCCTGCATCCAAACCGTTAAGCAAGACGTTGGCAAAGTCGCTGCGGCTAGCGGCATCGGCTAATTTTTCGACACTTAAATCCAAGTTTTGCGCTAATTGCAGCGGATAGCATAAGCCCAACCATTGATATAACCAGCCCGCTTTTGCGCCGATTTTTTCTGCTGCCATCGGCAAATAGTCCAGTTTTTCTTGGATGCCACGTTTTTTCCAAGTTTCCGATAGATTATCAGGCAGTTGAACCTGTAATTGTGGCTTGCCTAATAGCGGTTTGTGGATGCTGAGTATGGCTTTGAGCGTGTCTTGCAACAAGGCTGTGGTGTCGGGATCGTGCAATTTGACAAGCCATTGCGTGGCTTTTTCGCGCACGGGCTGGCTACGGTCTGTGTGTAAGGTTTGCAAAAACGGCAAGGCATCGGCGTTTAGATGGTCGCCCAATGCTTCCAGCAAAGCTAGGCGGTCTTTGGCATTTTCACTGGGCCAGACGATGGGCAATTGCGCCAAGGTGTTGGCAAAATCAGCTTGTAAGGCTTGCCCGAACAAAGATAACCGTGCCGGGCCGTGGGCGGATTGCCATGCGTTGGAATCCTCAGCCGCCAAGCCTAGCAGGCGTTCCCAATCGGGATTTTGGGCACATAACCATAAACCGCGTTGACCAATGACCGCCCGGACTTGCACGGCATCGGCGCGGTTGCTGGCGCACCACGCCAAGAACTCCGCCAATATATCCGGTGTGAGTATCTGTTGTTTGGCAGCCAATAAAGCCAAAGCTTCTTTGATTAATCCGTGGTTTTGTTCCTGCAAATAGCGTTGTAAGCGGGATTGGATGCTGGCCGATATAAAAGCATGGGTTTCGGCATTGCTGATGGCGGGAGGTTCGGCGATAGTGGTTGTGGTGGTTTGCCCGACCGCACGGTACGCCGCCACTAAAGCCAAGGCGTTGAGCAATTGCAGCTCGTGGCTGAGAGATTGCCAGTGCTGTTGGCGTTGTTGCAACGCGGCGGGCCCCAGAGGCGGCAAACCCGCACCGTGTTGGCTGCCGATGATGGCGTGTTTGAGCAAGTCTTGCCACATTTTCATAAGCTTACCGTCCTTGCCAACAGGGCATAGCCGTGCGGATGCCAAACACCCAAAGCTTGCAAACATTGGCCGTCCCATTCGCCGAAAACAGTCACCGCTTCGCCGCCGCTTAAGGCCAATAAGGCCCACGGCGGCATTTGGCGGGTATCGACGGCAAGCGCCTCGCCATCATCATTGCGCAAATACAAGCGGTCATTTTGATAACAAGGCATGGTTTTGGCAATAATCACCGGATAAAGGGTCAGCCACGGGTTGCGGATTTTCAGTTGTGGATAGTCCTGCCATAGCGGGAAATGGTTGGGGAGAGGCACAGTGGCGGTTGCTGGATCTGCCTGGCAGTCGCCCAGCACGGCGCGTAAGGGATTAGCGGACGGATAAAAATGCACCGCGCCGTGGATACGGTTGCCAATTAACCAAGAAGTTAGCGTTTGCCGCTGGCTGGCATGGGCGAACTGCAACAATTTGGCGAAACGTCCGTTGGCTTCGCCCAATAGCCACACTTCCCGTGTGATCAAGGCGTTATCTTCACTATCACGGCTGGCGAGCACCGTCCAAGTGTCAGTTACGGGGGTGGTTTTCAGCACCTCGTCTTCACGCAACGGTATACCCAGTAATTGCTGGAGGTCGGCTTGGCTCTCAACGGGCAATTGCCCACGTTGCGAAAAGGCTTGCACCAGTAAATGCAAACGGGCGATTTCTTCGGCAAATGCGCTCAGGTTATCGCCTTTTTGCAACAGCAAGCCGCTGAGTTTTTTGATCCGCACCGTCAAACCCGGTAATTTGGCATCCACCATCCGCGCCGCCAGGGTATCCCAATAGCGCAAGGGTTTGGCGGGCAACTCGGCAAAACCGATGCGGACAAGGTCTTCCAGCCATAACGCCAACTCCGCCACACCTTGGGACATCTCCGCATCGCGTTGTTGCTGGCGTTTGGCTTGGGCTTTGGCATCGACGGGCTTGTCTTTGACCGCCGCTTTTTTCGCTTCCGTTTTACCGTCGCGCCCCGCCAGCCACTCGGACACCCACGCGGGCCCAGTGTCGGTTTGGCTAAAGCTGGCGATGTCTTCGGCATATAACAAATACAAGGCCAAGCCGTGTTTGCAGGGGAATTTACGGCTGGGGCAAGAACATTTGAAGGCATTGCCATGCAAATCGATGCGGGTTTGGTAAGGTTTAGACCCGCTGCCTTTGTACTCGCCCCACACCGCCCTAGCGCTAAAGCCCAGTGTCGGCCAAGTCTTGGCATTGCACAGGGGCTTGGCGGCAGAAATGGAAGCGGCATCGGGCGCGAGGGCGAGGATTTGTTCCCGGTTCATGGAATCTGATGGTGATAGGGTTAATGTGCAAATTCATAGTGTACGTTGACTTTGCCATATAAATCAAAAGCAGAATTCCCCCAACCCCAAACGGATTTGGCGCATGATTATCGTCTGGTAGGCGTATTGCGGAGCAACGCGAATCCATCTTACCAGTTTGTCTAAATATCTATGATGAAGAAAAGGAATGCGGGGACATTGGCGTCACGCCCCCCGCCCGCCGTCTATCACCCCTTGCAACCGCACTGCCAGCGTGTCCACATGCGGCGCGAACAACAGCGAGATGTGGTTTCCGGACGCTTGCCAGAGCACGGTTTCCGGGGCGTGACGCCGCCACAGCGCCAGCATGTCGTCCAAACTGTCGGTTTCCTCGGCGCCGATCAGGTGTGCCGCCCCCAAGTAACGCCCCGTCGGCGCGTAATGTGTGTTCATGTTGGTCTCGAACACGCGCACGATGCCCGCCAACGCCCGTATACCGGTTTTGGGCGACATCAGTTTCACATCGATTAACCGCGCCATCAGAAGCTTCAGTTGGCTATCGTTATCACGCCCGGCAAAGTCGGCGGCCGTCAGTCCTAGGCTTTGCCCCGTGTTCAATTCATAGAGCCCGGCCAGTTTCATCAAAATGTCCACACGGGAAGGCGGCTGCGGCCTTTGGTTTGCTGTCGGTGGCGCTTTGGCATCCAAGATTAGCAGGGTGCCAATCTGTTCGCCAGCGGCGGTCAGTTGCAAGGCCATTTCAAACACCACCCAAGCCCCAAAAGAATGCCCCAGTAAATGGTACGGGCCGTTGGGCACTATTTCGCGTATTGCCTGAATATAAGCGCGGGCGGCGGCAGGCACATCGTGATGTGGTACCAGAACCCCGTCTAATCCTCTAGGTTGTAATCCATAGACCGGCAAGCCAGGATCAAGCGCTTGGGAAAGCCCGTAAAATGTTGTGATGCTGGCACCGGCGCCGGGTATGCAAAATAACGGTGGCACACCGGGGTTGCCGCTCTGGATCATCATGCGGTAGGTATGCTCATGTTCGGGGTGCGTCCACACCTGTTCGGTAGCCTGCGCTAATGCGTCCGATATGGCCTCGCCCAGTTGCCTGATGTGGGGTTGCTCCACAATGCCCAGATGTGTCCCACCGACCGGTACGATGTGTAGGAAACCATTTGCAACAGCGCCCCAACCGTGTGAAGCGCCACCGGACACTAAGCCTTCTGTTGCGGTGAACAGCGTCAACGGCGCTGAAACCGGCGCAGGGGAATAGGTTTTCAATGCCCGGTCTGTTGCATGGAACACCGCCAGATGACGCCGCACCAAAGTTTTGTCTATGCCTTGCGGAATTAAGCCCGCCGCTTGGCAATATGCCAGCATCGCGTCGAAATCGCCGCAAGCCGCCTGTGTTTTTAAGGTTTGTAAAATTTCAGGTGCAGGTAGGTTTTCCGCCTTCAACAGCTCGCTAAACAAAAACGCGCATTCATCAAAGTCTTCAGGGCTGCGGTCGGTTTCGTCTTCCAGATAGCTGTCGATCAAGCCGACAAACTCGACGCATTCGTCAATGCCGAGTAACTGGCCGGCGATTTCATAGGCGATGACGCCGCCCGACGAGTAACCGGCGATACGGTACGGGCCTTCGGGCTGCACGGTGCGGATTTCTTCTAAATAACGTGCCGCCATCGCCGCTATCGTCACTAACGGTGTTTCCCCCGCCATAAACCCTGTGGCATGCAAGCCGTAAACCGGCAAGTCCGCATCCAGCCACGGCGCTAGCGTGCGGGCATAATCGACCTGCCCTCCCCTAGGATGGATCAGGAATAATGGCCGTTGCCGGCCTTCCGGCCTGATCGGCACCAAGTTGGTATATGCTACGGCTGGCGCTTGAGCGCTGAGCGCCGCCGCAAACCCGGACAATACCGGTTGTACAAAAAGTGTGCGTAGCGGGACATCAATGCCGAATGCCTGGGCTATCCGCGACAACAGTTGCACGGCAAGCAGCGAATGCCCGCCCAACTCGAAGAAATTATCGTGGCGGCCTATTCGCTCCAACCCCAGCAGTTCCTGCCAGATGGTCGCCAGTGCGGTTTCCGTAGCACCTTGCGGCGCTTCATAACAGCGATTGACCACAGCCGAACTATCCGGCGCTGGCAGCGCACGTCTATCCAGTTTGCCGTTGGGGGTCAAAGGAAAGCCGGGTAGCATGACGAATGCGCTCGGCACCATATAGTCTGCCAGCACGTCAGTCAGTTGTGCGCGTATGTGGGCTGGCGACAACTCAAAACCCGCTTGGGCAATAAGGTAGGCGACTAGGCGTTTGTCACCGGGACGGTCTTCGCGGGCGATAACTATGGCATCGCGGACGCCGTCGCAAGCGGCAAGCCGGGCTTCAATTTCGGCGGGTTCCACGCGGAAGCCCCGGATTTTTACCTGGGCGTCTGCACGGCCTAAAAACTCAATATCACCCGTCGGGAGGTGGCGGGCCAAATCGCCGGTTTTATATAGCCGTCCGCCCGGCTGCTCCGAGAACGGATCGGGAATAAATTTTTCCGCCGTCAGCTCAGGGTGGTTGCGATAGCCGCGAGCCAGCCCCACGCCCGCCAGATACAACTCCCCCGCTACGCCGATAGGCACTGGTTGGCAGTGCCGGTCTAGCAGATACGCACGGGTGTTGGCAAAAGGGCGGCCTATCGCCAGCACACCTGCAGTTGCATCGCCGTGCGCTTCGTAATAGAGGCTGTCGATAGTCGCTTCGGTCAGGCCATAGCTGTTGATCAAGCGGGTGTGCCCGCCAATGAAACGGCCAAAGTGGTCGTATTCATCTTTGCTCCAAGTATCAGAACCACAGATTAACAAATCCATGAAGTCCAAGTTTTGCTGTGTTTGTTCCAGATAGCGGATCAGGTTGCGCAACACGGCGGGGACAAATTCGGCGACGCGGATATGTTCCCGGCGCATTAATGCGTACAGCTTTGGCGCTTCCAGCAACAAGGCGCGCGGGCAAATGACCAGTTTGTCGCCCGACAGCAAAGCACGCACGAAGTCGCCTGCGCAGACGTCAAACGACAGGCTGGCCATTTGCAAATGGGCCCTTGCTGTATCGCCTAACCGGTAGGCGTCGCGCCAAGCGCAATAGGCATTGGCCAGACTGCCGTGGCTGACCATAACCGCTTTGGGCCGGTCGGTTGAACCGGAGGTATAAATGATATAGGCCAGATTATCTGGATGCACCGCGCTACGTGGATTTGTTTCCGGCAGCGCGTTAATGATGCTGCGGCAGGCATTTAAATCCACCCTGCGGGCGTTGCCAGACGGCAACGCCGCCAACAGCCCGGAGTGGGTCAGCAGCAGCGCGGCTTGGCTATCTTCCAGCATGTAGGCCAAGCGTTCCGCCGGATAATCAGGATCCAAAGGGAGGTATGCCCCGCCCGCCTTGAGTATGGCCAATACGGCAACGGCCATGTCCAAAGAGCGCTCCAGGCCGATGCCGACCGGCATGTCAGGGCCAATGCCTTGAGTCACCAGATAATGTGCCAATTGATTGGCTTTAGCGTTCAGCTGCGCATAGGTGAGCGTGCTATCTTCGAACACAGCGGCAAGGGCATCCGGCGTTTTTTCAACTTGCGCTTCAAACAGCTTATGAACCAACCGTTCTCCGGCATAGTCCGCCGCCGTGGCATTGAAGCCGGTCAGCAACCGGTATTGTTCTTCCCTGCCCAGTAGCGGCAACCGGCTGATGGCTTGCCGGTCATCGGCGGTCATGCCCGCCAGCAAGGTTTTGAAATACCCGGCGATGCGCTCCGCCGTAGCCGCATCGAACAAATCGCCCGCATATTCCAAGTTACCTATGATTCCATTGCCGACATCGGTCAACGACAAGGACAGGTCGAACTGGGTCGTCGTGTACGGGAGTTCTATCGGCGCCAGATCCAAGCCCGGTAATGCCGCAGCACCGCTGTCAGGCGTGTTGTCAAGCGCCAACATGGTCTGGAAGATCGGGCTGTGCCCCATGCTGCGCGGCGGGTTGACGGCTTCGACCACCTGCTCGAACGGGATGTCCTGATGGGCGTAGGCATCCAACGCCATCGCCTTGACCTGTGCCAACAGTTGCGCCACGGTAGGGTCGCCCTGCAAATCCACGCGCAACGCCAGCGTATTGACGAAGAAGCCGATCAGGCTTTCGAGTTCCGCGCGTTGCCGGTTGGCGACCGGCGTGCCGGTCACGATGTCGTCCTGTCCGCTCAAGCGGGACATCAGCGCCGACCAGCCACTGAGCAAGACCATAAACAGCGTGACGCCGTGGTGCTGGGCGGTATCTCGCAACTTCGCCGCCAGTCCAGCCGGAAGGCTCAGTTCGATACTGCCGCCGCGATAGCTTTGCTGCGCTGGCCGGGGCCGGTCGGTTGGCAATTCCAGCAAGGCCGGTGCGCCTGCCAGATGCTTTTGCCAAAACTCGGTTTGCATCTGCAACACCTTGCCTTGCAGCCATTGCCGTTGCCAGAGCGCATAATCGGCATATTGGATAGCCAAATCAGGCAACGGGTCGGGCAGGTTTTGGCTGAAAGCCGTGTACAACGTGCTGAATTCACGGATCAACAAGCCGATAGACCAGCCGTCGGAGATGATATGGTGCTGGGTGACCAACAGGATATGGTCATCCTCATTGAGGCATAGCAGTAAACCGCGTATCAATGGGCCTGCCGACAAGTCAAACGGCTGGTTGGTTTCATCAGCGCAAATGCGGGCAATCGCATCGGCTCGCTCGTTGGCAAGCATTGTGCGCAAATCACGTTCGTACAGCGCAAAACCGCAACCCGCATCGGCAATGACTTGTACCGGTTGACCGTTAATACTGACAAACCGGGTACGCAATATCTCATGACGGGCGATAATACGGTCAAGCGCGGCTTGCAACGCGTTACAGTCCAGTTTGCCATGCAAGCGCAATCCGGTGGGCAGGTGATAAGCCCTACCGGCGGCAGGATCAAACTGGTCAAGAAACCACAGGCGCTGCTGCGCCCAGGACAACGGCAGCGGCTGGCTACGGCCAGCAGATAAAATAGGCTGTTGCTCGCAGGCTTGGGCATCAACAAGTAGCTGGGCGAAACCGGCCAGGGTTGGCTGGTTAAAAAGCTCGCGTAACGCGATTTCAACGCCCAATTCTTGACGCAACCGGGAACTAAACTGTACGGCGGTCAAGGAGTGCCCACCCAACTCGAAGAAATTATCGTGGCGGCCTATTCGCTCCAACCCCAGCAATTCCTGCCAGATACCCGCCAGTGCGGTTTCCGTAGCGCCTTGCGGCGCTTCGTATTGGCGGCTCAACACCGATGCGCCGTCCGGCGCAGGCAAGGCGCGGCGGTCGAGTTTGCCGTTAGCTGTCAACGGGAATTCGGGCAAGATGACAAAGGCGCCGGGGATCATATAATCCGCGAGCGTCACGGCAAGCTGGGCACGCAATCCGGCAATGGGACATTCAACACCGTCTTGGGGGATGACATAGGCGACCAGGCGCTTATCGCCGCCAGCCTCTTCGCGGGCGATGACGGTAGCGGCGCTTACGCCGTCGCAACTGGCCAGCCGGGCTTCTATTTCGCCCAGCTCGATGCGGAAGCCGCGCAGCTTGACTTGGAAATCGTTGCGGCCCAAGAACTCAATGCTGCCGTCCGGTAACCAACGCCCTAAATCGCCGGTTTTATAGAGACTGCCCCTACCCTCCCGGAAGGGATCGGGGATGAAACGCCCGGCGGTTAGTTCGGGCTGGTTCAGGTAACCGCGTGCAACGCCGATGCCACCGATGTAAAGCTCGCCGACAATGCCTTGCGGCACCGGTTGCAAATGGGGATCGAGGATGTACAGCTGCATGTTCGCTATCGGTCTGCCAATTGGCACGATGCCGGGATGCTGGTCGGCATTGCAGCGCCATGACGTCACGTCGATGGCGGCTTCGGTCGGGCCGTAGAGGTTATGCAGCTCGATTTCCGGCCAGCGTGTCAAAAACTTAGATTGCAGCGCATAAGGCAAGGCTTCGCCGCTGCACAGCACACGCCGTAACCGGTGTCGCCCCAGCTCGGCCTGTTCCAGGAAGACCTGTAGCATCGATGGGACAAAATGCACCATCGTGACACCTGCCGAAACAATCAATCCAGCCAGATAATGCGGGTCTTGGTGGCCCTCTGGTCGCGCCATGACCAGCCTCGCACCCGCCAGCAACGGCAGGAAAAACTCCCAGACCGACACGTCGAAGCTAAACGGGGTTTTTTGCAGCACACGGTCATCACCACCCAGCCGGTATTCGTGCTGCGCCCAGCACAGCCGGTTGACGACGCCGTCATGTTGGTTCATGACGCCTTTGGGCTGGCCGGTCGAGCCGGAGGTGTAGATGATATAGGCCAAGTTCTGTGACGTCAGTCCCAAAGCTTTCGGGTCGGGATTGGTGTCCGCTTGCATAGTCAGCGTAAACAAGGCCTGCGCGCTGTCCAGCGCCAGCACCGGAGCCTCTGCGGCCAACTGCGGCAAGCGCTCTTGCAACGCCGCTTGGGTCAGTATCGCCACCGGCGCACTGTCGGCCAGCATCACCGCGATACGCTCGGTCGGGTACGACGGATCCAGCGGCACATAAGCGCCGCCCGCTTTCAGGATGCCCAGCAAGGCGGCCACCAGCTCCAAGCTGCGTTCCATGAACACGCCGACCCTATCGTCGGGGCGCAGGTTTAAACCCAGCAAATAATGGGCGATTCGGTTGGCTTGCCGGTTCAGCGCATCGTAACTCAGGCTTTGTTGGGCATAGACGACGGCAATGCTATTGGGGGTTTGCGCAACCTGTTGTTCAATCAGTTGCTGGATCAGTAGCTCGCTTGGATAGTCTGCCGTTGTGGCGTTAAAGCTATTCAAAACTTGCTGGCGCTCGTTTGCCGGCAAGATACTAAGTGCGCTGATTTTACGCTGCGGGTCTTGCGCCAACGCATCCACTAGACCAACTATCGCCGTGTACAAATAAGCGGCGATGCGTCCGGCATCCAACTCGTGTACGCATTGCGCCGTGATGCTAAAGCCAGCGCCCAAATCATCGACATAAACCGAGATGGGATAATTATCCCATTCCTCGCCTTCCATGATTGTTACGCCGTCCCAGACAAACTGGTCGTCCACATTATCCATTTTGCTATGCCGGTAGTTCAGCAAGGTCGTAAACAACGGCGTTGATGCGGACACGCCACTGCAACGCTGGGCCAACGCCAACGAGGCTTGTTCATGGCTGAGCAATTCACTTAAGCGCCGGTAAGCTGCGTGTACGGCTTGCTGCACATCCATATCCCGTAAAGAAATGCGCACTGGCAAGGTGTTGATAAACATCCCGAGAACCCGGTCAGCGCCTGCCGAACCTTGCAGCCGCCCGACCAAAACAGTGCCGAACACGACATCATCGCGGCCGCAACACTGCGCCAGGACTTGCGCCCACGCGACATGGAACAGCACGGCGGCCGACACGCCAAGTTGCCTGGCCGTGTCGGCGACACGTACTGCAAGCGCATCAGTGAGCGCCAGGCTCACCTTGTTGACCTGCTTATCGTCGCTTCTGATATTGGTCAACCCAAACGGCGCAGTCGGTTCGTCAATGTCGCCTAATTGTTCGCGGAAATAGGCTTCATGTCCGGCCATCGGGACCGCTAGGGTCTGGGCGATGAACTGGCGGTAAGGCAGGGCGGTCGGCAACCGGTTACCCTGCCCTTCCAATAACATCCTGATTTCAGAAATGATGAGTTCCAGCGTGACATGGTCAATGGCCAGATGGTGCCTGAGCAGCGCCAACAGCCATTTTTGCGTATGCGGGTCGCAGGCGGTGGTTGCCGCGAACAACGGCGCTTGTTGCAAATCCAGGCGGGTATGCAGCGGGTCGGTGACCGCGAGCAACTGTTCCAGCGCATCGCCTTCCAAGTCCAAATCAAGTTGTCCGACCGGCAACGGTGCGGCCCGCTGCACGACTTGCACCGGTTGCGGCAGACCTTGCCAATGGATTGCCGTGCGCAAAATATCATGACGGTTGATCACCGTCTGCAACGCAGCCAAGAAGGTGTCTAGGCGGTTGCGGTCATCGAAGGTTATGACGGTGCGCGACAAATAAGTGTCGCCTTGGGTTTGCAGCAAATGATGGAACAGGATACCTTCCTGTAATGGGGCTAGCGGGTAAATGTCCTGGATATTGGCCGCGCCGCCTGGGACATCGGCACAAATTCCGTCGATTTCCTGTTGGCTAAGGCTGACCAGCGTCAGCATCTCTGGGGTGATTTGCGTGCAGGCTTCCGGTATTAAATTGGGCGGCGCTTTGAAAGCCGGATTATTGCCGCCAGTAGCTATCGCCGCCGCCATCGCCGACAAGGTGGGCGTGATGAACACGGCTTGCACGCTGGCTGTCCAACCTTGCTGGCGTAGCCGTTCAATCAGCGTGACGACCATCAACGAATGCCCGCCCAGCTCAAAGAAATTGTCATGGCGGCCCACTTGCCCCAGCCCCAGCAGGTCTTGCCAGATTGCCGCCAACGTGGTTTCCGCCGCGCCTTGTGGCGCTTCGTAGTGGCGGCCCGGCACGGCGCTGCCATCCGGTGCTGGCAGTGCACGGCGGTCTAGCTTGCCGTTGGCATTGAGCGGAAAAGCAGCCAAGCTGACGAACGCGCTGGGGATCATATAATCCGCCAGCGTGGAAGCAAGCTGGGCGCGCAATGCGGCGGTGGACAGTTCGGCACCGTGTTCCGCAATCAGGTATGCGACCAGGCGCTTATCACCGGGGCTGTCCTCGCGGACGATGACCACGGCGTCACGGACGCCAGCGCAAGCAATAAGCCGCGCTTCAATCTCGCCCAATTCAATGCGGAAGCCGCGTAGCTTGACTTGGAAGTCATTGCGCCCCAAGTATTCAATTTGACCGTCAGCCAGCCAACGCCCCAAGTCGCCGGTTTTGTAGAGCCTATTGGCTGTCCCCGCAGTGAAAGGGTCGCTGATGAAGCGTTCCTCCGTGAGTTCCGGGCGGTTCAGGTAGCCCCGCGCCACCCCCGCCCCGCCGATGTAAATCTCGCCGGTCACACCGGGTGGCACGGGTTGGCGTTGGGCATCGAGGATGTGGCAACTTAAATCGGCAAGCGGCCTGCCGATGACGCTGCCCCGCTGCGCGTCGATGTCCGCCCGCAAGATGCGCCGGTATGTCGCATGCACGGTGATTTCAGTGATGCCGTACATATTGATGAGTTGCACCTGTTCGGGGTCGTTGCGTTCTATCCACGGTGCCAGCGTGTGGAACTCCAGCGCTTCGCCGCCAAAGATGATGCAGCGCAAAGCGTGGGGCTGTGGGTTTTGCGCTTGGGCGTTAATCAATTGCCGGAATGCGCTGGGGGTTTGGTTCAGCACGGTCACGCGCTCCTTGCACAGCAGTGCATAAAACGCGTCCGGCGAGCGGGAGGTCAGGTAAGGCACAAGCACGAGGCGGCCACCGTACAGCAACGCGCCCCACAGTTCCCACACGGAAAAGTCGAACGCAAACGAATGGAACAGCGTCCAGACATCGGTATTGTCAAAGTGGAACTGCGCTTGGGTGGCGGCAAACAGCCGCGCAACCTGGGCATGTTCGACCATCACGCCCTTGGGTAAGCCGGTCGAACCGGACGTATAAATGATATAGGCAAGGTGCTGCGGCGTAAGGCCCAGCGCCGCCGTGTCAGGGTTATGTCCGGGATAATGCGCCAACGGTGCATCCTTATCCAACAACAGGGTCGGCAACTTTAGCGCAGCTAAATCCGGCAGTCCGATCTGCACGGCGGATTGGCTCAGTAACGCCACTGGGGCGCTGTCGGACAGCATGTAGCCCAGCCGGTCGGCGGGATAACTGGGGTCTAGCGGGATATAGGCGCCGCCCGCTTTGAGTATGCCGAGCAGGCCTACGACCATTTCCACGCCGCGCTCCAGACAAATAGCAACCCGGTCATCAGGCCGTATGCCCAACGCCAGCAGATAATGCGCCACTTGGTTGGCTTTCCGGTTGAGTTCGGCGTAGCTCAGGTTGTTGTTTTCAAAGGTGACGGCGACCGCATCGGGGGTTTTTTCAACTTGTCTTTCAAACAACTGATGCAGGCACAGCGGCTGCGGGTATTCGGCATGCGCACTGCCCCACCTAGCCAGGATTTGCCGGCGTTGGCCAGCGTCAAGCAACGGCAACTGGCTGACGGGTTGCCGGTCATTGGCGACGATACCGGCGAGCAGGGTTTGGTAGTAAGCAGCGATGCGCTCGGCGGTCGCGGCATCGAACAAGTCGCTGGCGTATTCCAGGCTGCCGACAATCTCGCCGCCGACATCGGTCAACGATAGTGACAAGTCGAACTGGGTCGTCGTGTAGGGGAGTTCTATCGGTTCCAGGCTCAGACCTGGTAGTTCCAATGCGCTGCCGCCCGGCGTATTGTTCAACGACAGCATGGCCTGGAAAACAGGGCTGTGGCCCATACTGCGCGGCGGGTTGACGGCTTCGACAACCTGCTCGAACGGGATGTCCTGATGGGCGTAGGCGTTCAGCGTCGTCGCCTTGACCTGAGCCAACAATTGCGCGACGCTGGGGTCGCCCTGCAAATCCACGCGCAAGGCCAAGGTATTGACGAAAAAGCCGATCAGGCCTTCAATCTCGGCGCGTTGCCGATTGGCGACCGGCGTGCCGATCACGACATCGGTTTGCCCGCTCAACCGTGCCATTAATGCTGACCAGCCGCCGAGCAAGACCATGAACAACGTGACACCGTGGCGTTGCGCCGTGTGCTGCAACGCGGCGCTGAGCCCTGCGCTTAAGGCAATGGCTATACTGCCGCCGCGATAGCTTTGCAGCGGCGGACGGAGCCGGTCGGTAGGCAATTCCAGCAAGGCCGGTGCAGACTTCAGATGATCTTGCCAATAACCGATATGCACCTGCAACACGTCGCCTTGCAGCCATTGCCGTTGCCAGGCGGCATAGTCGGCATACTGGATAGCCAGCGGCGGTAGCGGATCGGGGCGGTTTTGGCTGAAAGCCGAATACAACGCACTGAATTCCTTGACCAACAAGCCGATGGACCAGCCGTCGGAAATGATGTGGTGCTGGGTGATGAGCAGCACATGCTCGTCGTCGGCCAACTGCAACAAGCGGCCACGTATCAGCGGCCCGGCGGCCAGGTCAAAGGGGTGGCCGGTTTCATCGCCGGTAATCCGTGCGGCTTCGGCGGCCTGAGCATCCCCGGCCAATCCGGTCAGATCCTGGATTTGCAACGAAAAACCGCTGTCGGCAGGTGCGATAACCTGCACCGGCTGGCCATCGATGCTGACGAAACGGGTGCGCAAGTCTTCGTGGCGGGCCACGATGCGGTCGAGCGTGGCTTGCAGCGCCGTCTTATCCAATTGGCCCCGCAAACGCAGGCCGACCGGAATGTGGTAAGCCTTTCCTGCGGCAGAGTCCAGTTTATCCAAGAACCATAAACGTTGCTGTGCCCACGACAAGGGCAACGGCTGGCTACGGTCAGCAGGTGGGATCACGGCAAGTTCGGTTTGCACGGCGTTGGCGACGATGTCTGCGAAGCCGGACAAGGTCGGTTCTTCAAAGAACTCCATCAGGTCAACCTCAACGCCCAGTTCATCACGCAAACGTGAGACCAGTTGCACGGCCAGCAGCGAATGCCCGCCCAGCTCGAAAAAATGGTCATGACGGCCTATTTGTTCCAGCCCCAAAAGTTCCTGCCAAAGTTTCACCAGCACAGTCTCGACATTGCCTTGTGGCGCTTCATACTCGCCGGACACGACGGCCGCCATGTCGGGCGCGGGTAATGCCTTGCGGTCAAGCTTGCCGTTGGGCGTCAGCGGGAAAGCGGGCAACATGACGAACGCCGCCGGTACCATGTATTCGGGCAGCACGGCGGACAAACGGCTACGCAATTCGCCCGCCGCAAGTTCAATCCCGTTTTGGGCGAGCAAGTAAGCGACCAGGCGCTTATCGCCGGGGTTGTCTTCACGGACAATCACGACCGCCTCGCCGATGCCGGGACAAGCGAGCAATTGCTCTTCAATTTCGCCCAGTTCGATCCTGAAACCGCGGATTTTGACTTGGTGGTCGATGCGGCCCGCGAACAGGATAGCGCCGTCTGCCTGGTAACGGGCCAGGTCGCCGGTTTTGTAAAGCCGGCCGCCCGCCGCGCCGAACGGGTCTGGGATGAATTTTTCGGCGGTCAGGTCGGCACGGTGCAAATAACCGGACGTGATGCCTTCACCGGCGATATAAATTTCGCCGTAGACGCCAACCGGCACGGGATTCAGGGTTTCATCCAACAGGTAAAGCCTGACGTTAGCAATCGGGCGGCCTATCGGCAACGGCGGCGTGATGTCGGCGTTATAGGTTTGGTAAACACTGCTCCAGACAGTGCCTTCGGTAGGCCCGTACTCGTTGAATAAACCCACTTCCGGTAACATAGCGTAGTGCTGTGTGACCACATCCACAGGGCAGGCTTCGCCAGCGACGATAGCGGTCTTCAGCGAGCGCAGTTGCGCTGGGCTTTGGCATAACAGCAAGCCATACAATGATGGTAGCGCCAGCAAATGGGATATTTGCTGGCGCTCTATCAATCTGGCGAGCGCAGCCGGGTCTTTCGCCGCATCCTCGGAAGCCAGGCACAAACACCCGCCTTGCGCCAATGTCCAGAATATCCCGGCCACGGAGCTGTCGAACGCAAACGAGGACAACAGCAGATAAGCCTGCACGGGTTCCTGATAGGCGTCAAAGCGGGCCGTCGTCGAATGCACGGCGTTGCGGTGGCTCACCATGACGCCTTTGGGTTTGCCGGTGGAACCGGAGGTATAAATGATGTAGGCCGTATCCAGCGGGTGGTTGACAGGTTCGGGGTTACCCGCGTCGTATCGGGCCATTTCCGGCCAACCGCCATCCAGGCAAACCACCTCGGCCGTGCCACGCGGCAATTGCGCAGTCAGGCCTTGCTGGGTCAGTAAAAGCGGCGCTTGCGTGTCTTCCAGCAAATACGCGATGCGGTCTGCCGGGTAATGCGGGTCGATAGGCACATAAGCACCGCCTGCTTTCAGTATGCCCAGCAAGCCGACCAGCATGTCCAAAGACCGCCCGACGCAAAGCCCGACCAGCACACCCGGCACCACGCCCTTGGCCCGCAGGTAATGCGCCAGTTGGTTGGCCTTGGCGTTCAGCCCGGCATAGGTGATAGTTTGGCCTTCGAAGACGGCGGCGACCGCAGCCGGTGTTTTTTCGGCCTGTTCCTCAAACAGTTGGTGGATATACCAATTTTTGGGGTATTCAGCTGCGGTGTCATTCCAATCGTAAACGAGGCGCCGTGTTTCCGCCGCTGTCAGCAGCGGCAATTGGGAAAGCCTGGTATCCGGTTGGCTGACGATAGCCTGCAATAAGGTCAGATAGTGTCCGGCGAGGCGGGCTATTGTCGCGGCTTCGAACAAATCGGTGCGGTATTCAAAGCCGCCGGTCAACCGCCCCTGCCCGTCTTCCTGTAAGTGCAAGGCCAAATCGAATTTGGCGACAGCGGCGTCATCACCAGCCAGGCTGACTGTCAACCCCGGCAAGTCCAGCGTTTGCTTGGCGGTGTTTTGCAAGGTGAACCAGACTTGGAATAACGGGTTATAGCTGCGGCTGCGTTCGGGCTGCAACAGTTCGACGACTTGCTCAAACGGCAGGTCTTGGTGTTGTTGGGCATCGAGCACGGTGCGCCTGACCTGGGCCAGCAAGGCGCTAAAAGCAGGGTCGCCGGACAAATCGCTGCGCAACACCAGCGTGTTGACGAAAAAGCCGATCAGCCCCTCGGTTTCGAGCCGGTTGCGGTTGGCAACCGGTGTGCCGACGCAGATAGCCTGTTGATAGCTGTAGCGGTGCAGCAAGACGTTGAATGCCGCCAACATTGCCACGAACAGCGTGACATCGTGGCTGCGACTGAAGGTGTGCAACTGTTCCGACAAGACCGGCGGCACGCTGAATTGGAACAACGCACCGCGAGAGTTCATGACCGCAGGCCGTGGGTGGTCGGTGGGCAGTTCCAGCAAACGCGGCGCATCGCCAAGCTGGCGTTGCCAATAGTCGGTTTGCCGTTGCAACACCGGGCCGTCCAGCCATAGCCTTTGCCACGCGGCAAAATCGGCGTATTGGATAACAGGTTCCGCCAGCGGGGACGGTTTCCCAGCGCTGAAGGCCTGGTATAGTGCGGCGAATTCGCGCGTCAGGATTTGTGACGACCAGCCGTCGGAGACGATATGGTGCATGACCACTAGCAGCACGCTTTCCTCGTTGCCCGCAGTGTTTTGTAACAAAATCAAGCGTACACGGATGAGCGGCCCGGCTGAAAGGTCGAACGGTTTTGCGCTTTCCTCGCGGCACAGGCCCGCCAGTGCCGCGCCCCGTTCCGCTTCGGCCAACACCGTCAAATCGGTATGGGCTATGGGCAAAGCCAGTGCTGGATGGTGTTGTTGCAGCGGTTGGCCGTTGACCTCGACAAAAAAACTGCGCAGGCTTTCGTGCCTGCGGACGATTTCGTCGATGCTTTGCGCCAACGCCGCCCCGTTCAGGCGACCCTCCAGGCGTAACGCGATCGGGATATTGTACAGCGCGCTGTCCGGTTCCAACCGGTGCAAAAACCATAAGCGCTGTTGGGCATAGGACAGCGGCATCGCCGCCGTGCGCGGGACGGGGGTTATCCGTGTTGCGTCATATTTTTCGGTCTGCGACAGGACTTCAATCAGCTCATGCTTCCTGACCTTGAGCTGGTTTTTAAGCGCGTCGGTCAAGGCATCTTTAGGCGCCCGGCATTTCAATGCCCCGCCTTCCAAGTACAAGCTAATATCCAGCCCATCTAAAGTAGCCAGCAATTCTGTCAGCATCATAATTCTATTTCCTCGTAATCAGTTTCATCATGTTGTTGCGCTGCGTTGTCGGCCTGTTTGCGGATCCAGACAGCCAGATTTATTTTTTCCGCCAGTTTTTCCACCGTGCCGGTGTCGAACAGTATTTTCAGCGGCAATTCGATGTTAAAAGCCCGACTCATACGGGAGACCAATTGTGTCGCAAGCAACGAATGGCCGCCCAACTCAAAGAAATGGTCGTCGACACCGACCCGCTCGACCGCCAGCACCTCGGCCCAGATCTCGGCCAGCAGGGTCTCGGTGGCGGTGCGCGGTGCGATGTACTGTTTCTTGAGCTGTGCGCAAACATCAGGCGTTGGCAAGGCCTTACGGTCCAGTTTGCCATTTGCGGTCAAGGGCATCCCGTCCAGAAACACATAGGCATTCGGCAGCATATAATCCGGCAACGAGGTTTTCAGGTAAGCGTTAAAGCCATCGGCAGCCAGAGACCCGCTTGGGCTGACGATATAAGCGGTCAATCGCTGGTCGCCGGGGCTGTCTTCGCGCACCAGCAGCACGCATTCCTTAACTTCGGGGTGCTGCAACAGCCGGTTTTCGATTTCGCCGAGTTCAATCCTGAAGCCACGGATTTTGACCTGGTGGTCGATACGGCCTGCGTATTCCAGCTCGCCGTTGGGCCGGTGACAGGCCACGTCGCCGGATTTGTACAAGCGGCTGCCAGGCTTGCCGAATGGGTTGGGGATGAAGCGTTCCGCCGTCAAATCGGGGCGGTTGAGATAACCCCTCGCCAGCCCCGCGCCGCCGACATGCAGTTCGCCACGGCTATTGACCGGACACAGGTTCAGGCTGGCGTCCAGCAGATAGGCCTGCAAGTCTGAAATCGGCCTGCCGATGGGGCTAACCGCCGCGCCGTCCAAGTCTTGCCGGGCCAACGGGCGGTACGTGACATGCACGGTGGTTTCGGTGATGCCGTACATATTCACCAGCTGCGGGCATTGGTCGCCATGCCGGTCGAACCAAGGCTCCAGGCTTAACGGCTCCAGTGCTTCGCCGCCGAAAATGACCAGCCTCAGCGTGTTTTCCGCCGCCTCGCCGCCCAACTGTTCCTCCACCCGCATCAGTTGCAGGAATGCCGACGGGGTTTGGTTGAGCACGGTGACCCTCTCCGTTTGCAGCAGGCGATAAAATTCTTCGGGTGAGCGGCTGAGCCAGTAAGGCACAATGACCAAGCGACCACCGTGCAGCAATGCGCCCCAAATCTCCCAGACCGAAAAATCGAAGGCGTAGGAATGGAACATAGTCCAGACATCCTGGCTGCTTATTTGGAATTGCGTCTGGGTGGCGGCGAACAGCCGCAGGACTTCATGATGCGACACCATCACGCCCTTGGGCTGACCGGTCGAACCGGAGGTATAAATGATGTAGGCCAGTTGCAGCGGATAGCTTACAAGGCCGGGATTGCTGGTTGGTTGCAGTGCAATCTTCGGCCAATCGCTATCGATGCACAAACAGGCGATCGGTAGTTCCGGCAGCAACGGCAGCAAGCCAGCCTGCGTGACCAGCACCGTTGCGCCAGCATCTTGCAGCTGGTAGGCGATACGTTCTTCAGGATAACCAGGGTCTAGCGGCACATAAGCACCACCTGCCTTGAGGATGCCCAACAAAGCAACCATCATGTCCAGCGAGCGGTCGAGACAAACCGCCACTGGAACATCTTGGCTTACGCCCCGCGCGATCAGTTCATGCGCCAGTTGATTGGCCCTCGCGTTCAGTTCCGCATAGCTTAGCGGACGGCCTTCAAACACGATGGCAACAGCATCCGGCACGGTGGCGGCTTGCTGTTCGAAGCATCCGTGCAGGCTGCCGTGTTGCGGGCAAGCAATGGCCGTATCGTTCCATCCATCGGTCAACAGCCGTTGCTCGCTGGCGGGCAGGAAACACTGGCGGTCATGGTGATGCAACGGGTTTGCCGCCATATCTTCCAGCACATTGGCAAAATAAGCGCTAATGCCACTGACTTGCGCAGGTGATAATTTTTTATCGTCCCCAGCCACCAAAAGTTGCAGCTGCCCGCTTTGAATGTCCAGATGGAAAGCGATGCCCAACGTGAAAATCGCTTGGATATGGTCGTCCCAGCCCAGAATTTCCACGTCATCCGAATTCAGCAAGTCGCCTGCGATGTGGTAATGCAAATAGTAAAACATCGCATCGAACAGCGCCGCCCCTTGCCGCTCCTGTTGGAGTTGCGCGAGCGGATAAAACCGGAATTTCAGCAATTCCTGCTCGGCGCCAAATACCTGAAGGATCAAGTCCCGCCACATACCGCCGCCCAACTGTATAGGGAACGGCAACGTGTTCAGGAATACGCCCAGCGCCTTGTCGGCATCGGCGGTCTCCGGCCGGATGCTGCACACCAGGCCGCTCGTGAAATTGCGTTCGCCGTACAACATGCCCAGCACTTTAAGATGGGCCGCCAGCAGCACGGTTTTTAACGGCACGGCCAAGGACTTCGCCAATGCCTGCAAGCCGTGCGTCAGCTCCGGCGATAGCGTGGTCAGTTGTTTGGTCTTGGCGGGATCGCCGGATTCCTTATCCACTCCGGCAGCGGACGGTAAAGTCGGGTGCGCCGCGTCCGCCAACCTTTGCCGCCAATATTGGCGGTGCGCTTCGGACTGCACGGCGGTACGTTCCCAGACGACTAAATCCCGCAAGGCATTGGCGGGCGGTGGCTCTGCGGTCTCCCTGCCACCGTCCAGTGACGCCCTATAGCCCATGAATATCTCGTTCAGCATCGACACCAAGCTCCAGCCATCGAGTATCGCGTGGTGCTCGGTGACGGTGAAGCGCACGCGGTCGCCTTCGAATTGGTGGACATGAAAACGGATGAGCGGCGCTTTTGAAATGCTGAATGGTTTGGATTTTTCCTGCTCCAGCCACGCGTTAAATTGCGCTTGTTGCGCACCGGCGGACAAATCCCGCCAGTCTTCGATAGTAACGTCGGCCAATATGGCATCGGCGCGGTAAACCAATTGCAGCGGCTCGCTGTAACTGCCCATCGCGAATGCCGTCCTCAATGCCGGATGGCGGGCGGTTGTCTGCCTGATCGCAGTTTGCAGTGCTTGGGCATCCAATCCAGAGCGCAGGTCGATGCTGTCCACCAGATGGTAGGCGGCGTTGTCGTACTCGCTATGAAAAATCATGCCCGCTTGTAGCGTTGACAGCGGATAAGCGTCTTCGACCGTGTCCGGCAGTAAGGCGCGGTCTGCTTCAGAAATCAAGCCGAACGGCACTTGCGGCGGTGCAGATGGTGCCACCAGCGCAACCGCTTGTATAGCCAAGCTGCGGATAGTTCCATGCCGGTATAGCTGTTCCAGACTGATTTCGATACCGCGCCCTTTCGCCAGATTAATGACCTGCAGACTGCGTATCGAATCGCCGCCCAACGCAAAAAAATTGTCGTCAATACCGGCTTGCTCCACGCCGAGGACATCCGCCCAAATTGCCGCCAGCACCTCCTCGACCGCCGTGCCCGGCGCGGCATAGACGGTTTCCCGCTGCGCCTGCCGGTCGGGGGCGGGCAGGGCCTTGCGGTCAAGCTTGCCGTTCGCCGACAGCGGCAGCGCGTCGAGGAAGACGAATGCCGACGGCACCATGTAGTCGGGCAGGCTTGCGCCCAAATAGCCGCGCAACTGTCCGGCGCTGATGCTATCCGCCGGGTCTGCGACAAGATAGGCAACCAAACTCTTGCCGCCGTGCTGCTCTTCCCTCGCCAATACGGCGGCTTCTTTGAGGTCAGGATGGGTCTGCAACCGTGCCTCGATTTCGCCCAGCTCGATGCGGAAGCCACGGATTTTGACCTGGTGGTCGAGGCGGCCCAGGTATTCGATGTCGCCGTCGGCACGGCGGCGGCACAGGTCGCCGGTTTTGTACAGGCGGCCGCCCGGCGTGCCGAACGGGTCGGGGATGAACTTTTCGGCGCTCAGCCCGGCGCGGTTCAGGTAGCCACGGGCGAGGCCGATGCCGCCGATGTGCAGCTCGCCGGGGATGCCCACGGGGACGGGGTTGAGCGCGTGGTCGAGGATGTGCAGGGTGATGTTGGCGATGGGTTTGCCGATGGGCACGGTGGCGCCGGGGTCGTGCGGGCACGGCCAATAGCTGACGTCGACCGAGGCTTCAGTCGGCCCGTACAGGTTGTGCAATTGCGCGCCGCTGTGCTGGTGGAAACGCCTGACCAGTCCGGCGGGCAAGGCTTCGCCGCTGCAGATGACGCGAACCAGTGACGTGCAGATGGCCACGCCGGGCGTGTCGAGGAAGGCCTGCAGCATCGACGGCACGAAATGCAGCGTGGTGATGCGGTGTTCATTGATGAGGCCGATGATTGCCTGGCTGTCCTTGTGCTGTTCCGGCGGCGCCATGACCAGCGTGGCGCCGCTCATCAGCGGCCAGAAGAATTCCCAGACCGAGACGTCGAAGCTGTACGGGGTTTTTTGCAAGACCCGGTCGCTGGCATCAAGCCGGTATTCGGCCTGCATCCATTGCAAGCGGTTCAGGATGCCTTGGTGCGGCACCGCCGCGCCTTTCGGCTGGCCGGTCGAGCCTGAGGTGTAGATGCAGTAGGCCAGATGCCCGGGCAGCAGCTCGGCCTTGGGATTGGTCAGCGGCTCACCGGCCAGCCTCGGCCACTGCGTGTCCAGGCACAGCCGCCGTGCCGGACTTCCGGCCAGTTTGTCCTGCAGCGGGCTTTGTGTCAGCACGACCGGCGGGTTGACGTCGCCCAGCATGAAGTCCAGCCGTTCCTGCGGGTAGCTCGGGTCCAGCGGCACATACGCACCGCCCGCCTTCAGGATACCCAGCAACGCCACGACCATGTCCAGCGAGCGTTCCATGCAGACGCCGACCAAGACATCCGGGCCAACGCCCAAGCCTTGCAGGTGATGCGCCAACTGGTTGGCCTTCATGTTCAGTTCGGCATAGCTCAAAAAGCGCGGCCCGAGCTGCACGGCGACGGCGTCCGGTGTGGCCTCCGCCTGTTGCTCGAACAGCTGGTGCAGCCATAGGCCTTGCGGATAGGCCTCATCGGTGGCGTTCCAGGCGTTAAGTTGTATGGCTTCGTCCGCTGTTAACAAAGATATGTCGGCCAGCCTTGCCGCACTAGGGTTGGCCAGACTTTCAAGAATCGCTTCAAAATGGTCGAGCATGCCGATGATGGCCTGTTCATCGGCATAACCTTGGTCGTAACTTAGCGTTATTTCTAAGTTGACGTCCGGCACCACCGTAACGGTTAATGGGTAGTTGGTCTGATCTTTGATCGTTATGCCGGAAACCGACAGGCCGCCCATTTGCCCGCGTAACGCTTTGTCGGCGGGATAGTTTTCAAAAACCAGCAGGCTATCGAATAGCGCCCGACCCGCCGGAATGTCGCTCCAGCCGTTAATGTTGACCAACGGCGTGTATTCGTACTGGCGCAGCGTCATATTCTGTTCCAGCAGTTGCTTAAGCCATACCGCACATTCAGCGGCATCCGGTACTTGGACGCGTAGCGGCAGCGTGTTGATAAACAATCCGGTCATTGCCTCAATGCCATCCAAGTCCGCTGGCCGACCTGACACGGTCACGCCAAACACGACCTCCCGCTCACCGCTGTACCGGCCCAGCAATATCGCCCAAGCACCCTGTATCAGCGTGTTCAGCGTCAAGCGCTGGTGTTGTGCGTAAGCTTGCAGCCGGGTGGTGCAGGTACTGGAAACAAGCCGCGTGTTTTGCCCATAACCGCCCGGCATAGCGGGCTTTTTATCGCCAAACAGCGGTGTCGGTGCGGTGAACCCCGCCAATGCACCACGCCAGTAGGTTTCGGCGGCCTGCATATCCTGCTGTTGCAGCCACGCTATATAATCGCGGTACGGCTTGGTGGCGAGTGGCCGGTATTCAAGCCCTGCGCTTAAGGCTTGGTAAGCGTCAAAAACATCTTTGAGCAGCAGCGACATGCTCCAGCCGTCCTGTAATAGGTGGTGAAAACTCCACGCGAAATAATGCCTGTCGTTGGCACAGCGGATCAGCGTCAAACGCATCAGCGGCGGCGTTGCAAAATCGAAGCCTGCTTGGCTTTCGGTGGTTTGAAAATCTTGCCAATACTGCGATTGTTCTTCTTTGGACAAATGTTGCCATTCCAGCTCAGACCAAGGTAGCGGAACATTGCGGCAGACGCACTGCAACGGCATATCGGTATCCTTGACCAGAAAACCCGTCCGCAAAATGCTGTGCCGGTCTATGGTTTGTTGCCAAGCTTGTTTAAAAACCGGCACATCGAGCGCACCTTCCAGACGGCAACCCAGCAATATGCAGTAAACGCCCGCTTCTTTTGCATAAAGGCTGTGGAACACCAGGCCTTGCTGTAGCGGCGTCAACGGATAAATGTCCTCGATACGCGCAGGTGTCAACGCCAAGCTGTCCAGTTCCTGTTGGCTGATCTGTGCCAGAGGAAAATCGGAAGGCGTATAACCGCCGACTTCGGGCAAACAACAATGCCAAATCAGCTTCTGCAAATTGTGCAGGAAGGCCTGCGCGAGTGATCCGATGGTTCCGTCCTGAAAGCGCAGACGGCTGTATTGGAAGTCGGCCTGCAAGACACCGTGCTGGATCTTGGCGATGACGGCGATTTCATGGGCACGGCGGTTGGCATCGTCGCTGCTTGTCCCGCTGTCCTCAGCCGCCAGTTGATAAGGGCTGTCCGCTGGCAAGGCCGCATCGAGCCGGCCCAAGTAATTGAAGATGACCTGCGCGGCGGGTTGCCGCGCCAACGCCGCACCGGTTTTTCCGTCGCCCAGATAACGCAGCAGGCCGTAAGCGATGCCGTTGTCCGGCACTTGCCGCAATTGCTCCTTGACCGATTTGATCAGGCCGCCCGGCTCCCTGTCCGGCGGCAGCGCCAGCAGCACCGGATAAACGCTGCTGAACCAGCCGACAGTGCGGCTCAAGTCGATGTCGTCAAACAGCGCCTCACGTCCGTGGCTTTCCAGATCGATTTTTACTGTGTCGCCGCCGCTCCAGTCGGCTAAGCTTTGGCCTAATGCCGCCAACAGGATGTCGTTGATGCGGGTATGGTAAACGGCGGGCACTTTCTGCAATAAAACGGCTGTTTCCGCTTCATTCAACGCGACCGTCCAGCTTGCCGTGCTGGCTTCGCTATTGTTTCCTTGCGGCTCATCGACCGGTAATGGTGCAGCGTTCGGCTGACCCAACCAATAATTGGCGGCTTTTTGTACGGCTTCGCTTTGTACGCTTGCAGATAATTGCGCGGCCCATTGTTTGAATGACGTGGTTTTCGGCGGTAACTTGACGGCCTGACCATCGGCCAGTTGCCGGTAGGCCGTATGCAAATCTTCCAACAGGATACGCCACGATACAGCATCCACAACCAGATGATGGATGGCCCAAAATAAGCGTTGCGCCCCAGCTTTACGGCTATCGAACAGCACCACCGACATCAGCGGGCCTGCCGTCAGGTTAAGGCTGCGTTGCTGTTGCTTGCATGTCGTTTCGATTAAATCTTGCCGTTGTCCGGTAGCCACGGCATCCAAATCGACGCGCAAAAACGACGGCGCAAGCTGGTTTTGGTTGATGGCCTGCCAGCCGCCGTCTTGTATGGCAAACGTCTGGCGCAAGGCGTCGTGATGCCCGACTAACTGCAAGATAGCTTGTTGCAGCAGGTCGGGTTCCAGCCGCAGCGCCGATTGCAACAGCACGGCTTGGTTCCAGTGCTGCGGATTAGCCAGCCCCAGCTCGAAAAACCAGTGCTGGATAGGTGTCAACGGCATTGCCCCGGTGACCCTGCCCTGCTCCGCCTGGATTTTTCCGACCACCGCTGTGCCGATGCCTGCGCCAATAATCGCCGTCGCCAATTCGGCAATGGTCTGGTGTTGAAATAACTGCCTGGGCGTCAGTGTCAATCCCGCCTGATACGCGCGGCTGACCGTCTGGATGCTGAGTATCGAATCGCCGCCCAAGTTAAAAAAATTGTCATGGATGCTTAACTGCCCAATGCCCAGCAATTCAGACCAGATTGCCATCAGCGTTTGTTCGACGGCGTTGCGCGGGGCAACCGGCGCTTGCCCGTCGGTGTGTGATTGTTCGGGCTGCGGCAAGGCGTTGCGGTCCAGTTTGCCGTTAGGCGTCAGCGGCAGTTTGTCTAACGAGATAAAGACCGGCGGCACCATGTAATCGGGCAGGCTCTGTCTGAGATAACTTTGCACGACCTGCGTTTCTGGCACGGGCTGTCCGGCGACGATGTAGGCCGTCAAGCGATGGTTGCCGGGCTTGTCTTCCCTGACCACTACGGCGGCTTCGTTGATGCCGGGATATTGCAGCAACCGGCTTTCAATCTCGCCCGGTTCTATGCGGTAGCCGCGGATTTTGACTTGGTTGTCAATGCGCCCCAAAAATTCGATGCTGCCGTTGGCGCGGAAACAGCCCAAGTCACCGGTTTTGTACAAACGGCTGCCTGGCATTGGGCTAAACGGATTGGGCATGAATTTGTCGGCCGTCATCGCGGGCTGGTTCAAATAACCGCCCGCCAATCCTGCACCGCCGATGTACAGCTCACCGCTAACGCCTACCGGCACTGGCTGATGGTGGCGATCCAAAATGTAGATTTGCACTTGGTCTATGGCTCGGCCTATCGGCAACATCGACGGCAGTCCGGTTGGTTCGCTGTGCAATACGCTGCTCCATACCGTGGCTTCGGTGGGGCCGTATTCGTTATAAAAATTAACATCCGGCAAGCGCCGGTGATGTCCTGCCGCAACTTCGCCGGAGCAGGCTTCACCGGCGACGATCACCGTTTTCAACGAGCGTAATAACGGTGCGGTGCTGTCCGTCAAGATAGCAGTGTAAAAAGACGGCAAGGCCAATAAATGGCTGACTTGCCACCGTTCAATCAATTGCGCCAGCGCTACGGGGTCGGCCAGTTCGTCTTGCTGCGGCAGGCATAAACAACCGCCTTGGATCAAGGTCCAGAAAATACCGGCGACCGAACTGTCGAACGCGAACGATGACAGCAGCAGGAAACAGCTGACTGGGTCTTGGTAATAATCCGTCCGCGTCAATGTCGATTGCAACAGGTTGCCGTGGCTGACCGGCACGCCTTTGGGCAGGCCGGTCGAGCCCGACGTGTAGATGATGTAGGCGGTGTTCCTGGCCGTTGCGCTTTGTTGTCCGCCAAGTGGTGCATCCGTGCTAAGGGTTGTGCTGCCCGGGCTATCCAGAAACAACATTTTTATGTCAGGCTGCCGGAACTGGCTGGCAAGATGGGATTGGGTCAACAACAATCCGATACCGGCATCATGCAGCATGTAGTCCAAGCGCTCGCTAGGATAGCTTGGGTCTAGCGGCACATAAGCCGCACCGGCCTTAAGCACCGCCAGCAGGCCGACAATCAGTTCCAACGAGCGCTCGGCGCTGACGCCGACCCGGCTTTCCGCGCCCATGCCACAGGCGTTAAGTTTATCGGCGAGCAGGCTTACCCGGCGATCCAGCTCGCCGTAGCTGAGGCTTTGTCCGGCGAAAACCAACGCGGTTTTTTCCGGTGTGGCTTTCGCCTGCGCTTCAAAAAGCTGGTGGACCAGCGGCAAATCCTTATCTTGTCCCTTGGCTACGGCTGGCCTGTTCCAGTCGAAGAGCACTTGCCGATGTTCCTGCGTGGTCAGCAGCGGCAATTGCGTTATCGGTAAATGCGGGTCGCAGGCCGCGCCCGCCAGCAAGGTCTGCAAATGTCCCGCCATCCTTGCCAAGGTGGCGGCGTCAAACAAATCGGTGTTGTATTCGAAGACACCGCGCAACTGGCCGTCCGTTTCTTCGATGAACAGCGTCAAATCAAATTGCGCGGTGTGGATGTCCAAATCTTCCGGTGTCGCCGTCAAGCCCGGCATCTGCAAAACCGTCGTCGGCACATTTTGCACAGCCAGCATCACTTGGAACAGCGGCGCATGGCCAGCATGGCGTCTAGGGTTCAGCGTTTCCACCAACTGCCCGAAGGAAAAATCCTGATGGGCCATATCTTGTAGGGACTGCTCGCGGATTTCGGCCAGCAGTCCGGCAAAAGACAAGCCACCTGATAAGCGGCAACGCAAAACCAGCGTGTTGACGAAAAAACCGATCAGCCCGGCGGTCTGGAGCTGGTTCCGCCCCGCCACCGGATAGCCCACCGTGATGTCGTTGCTGCCGCTGTAACGGTGCAGCACACTAGTGAATGCCGCCGCCATGACCATAAACAACGTGGCGTTATGCTGCTTGCCCAGCACATTAAGCGCAGTGCTGAGCGGTTGGGCAATCTCAAAACCATACCCGGCACCGCGATAGCCTTGCACCGGCGGCCTGGGATGGTCGGTGGGCAAACCCAACAGCGGCGGGGTGTCATGCAATTTTTGCAGCCAGTATCCCAGATGTTTTTCGTTGCGTTCCGTTTGCTGCCGTTGCCAAGCGGCATAATCGCCGTATTGTATCGCCGGTTCCGGTAAGCTTGACGGCAAGCCAGTGCTGAATGCCGCATAAAGCGCCGCCACTTCGTTCATTAACACTCCGACCGACCAGCGGTCGGCGACGATATGGTGCAGCACCAGCACCAGCCGGTATTGCCCATGCTCCAATGTAGCCAACATGCCCCGTAGTGGTGGGGCTGACGACAAGTCAAACGGGGCACGGTTGAAAGCCGCCGCGCAATCCTGAAAGCAGCTTGACGGGACGCCCGTCAAATCCAGCCGTAACAGGGCTAATCCGTTATCCGGCATCACGCATTGGACAGCCTGATGGAATTCACCGACAAACCGGCTGCGTAATATTTCATGCCTGCGGATAACTTCGTCCAAACTTTGCTGCAAGGCTTCCCTATTCAACGCGCCGTCAAAACGTATTACGCCCGCCATGTTGTATATCGGGTTGCCAGGTTCCAGTTGCGACATGATCCAGAGCCGTTCCTGGGCATAAGACAACGGTGCGGGCATGTCGGGCGGACGCTTTGTAATTGGCTTGCCCGCCGCGTTGTTTTTGTTGAGCTGCAATATGAGTTTTGCGCGGTTGTTGCGGGAGGTTTCGTTATTTATTAGGGATGCTTGCGGCATGATGATGGTCTCATATTGTTGTCGTACCTATTTCAGGAGGGAAGGTACGCGGTGCGTACCCTACTAATCTTGGAACGATGTAACCTGCTGTCTTTTTTAATATTTTCGTGATTCTAGTAAACTAACCGCTTGTTTCAGGTTGATAGAAACAATTGGTCATCCGGCATGCAAAAATATGTCGTCCTTGCCATACAAACGCCTGGCATCAACAAAGCCCTGTTCTTTACAAGCCACCAACACCTTATTGATTTCGGCGATGTAGGCGTCGTTGTCTTCCGGCTCCAAGGCCATGAAATATTGCAGCCACGGCTCGCGGCCTATCGCGTAGATGTAGACCTGGTTGCTTTGCACGGCCTGCAAAAGGTCTAGCGCCGCCGCCGCATCGCTGCCTTTCGAGCGGCGCGACTGGCATAGCTTATGGTCGGGGAGTTTCGGCAACAACGGGCCGTAAACCCAAGACAGCGGCGCACCGATACATTCCATGCCCAAAAAGACCGTGTTGATTGGCCCAAAATCTTGGCACAGGTTTTCGTACATGCGTTTGTCGAGACAATTGGAATCCGCCGCAAACAGGATCTGCTTGTGGCCAGTGCGGATCAGGTAAGCGCTTTTGGCATGCGGCAAATCGTTGTGTTCGCCAAGGAACGGCGCGGCAATGATTGCGCCGCCGGGAAAGGGGATAGTATCCAGCGGGTCGACTTCGACGACATGGCTAAAACCCATTTCGCGGGCCAGCAGTTTCAATGAAATATCGCCGTAAAAAATGCCTGAGCTTTTTGGCACCACCAAGCAACCGATTTTATGCCGCAAACGCAACAGCGTTTCAAAGACATAATGGTCGTGATGGACATGCGTGATCAGCACGTAATCAATATGCTGCGGCAAGTCTTGGAAGGTATAACGGCTGATGCCGCCCTCACTGGGTTGCACCGAAATAAAGGGGTCGATCAATATTGCCAAGCCGTTGAATTCGACCAAGACGCTGGCATGGCCGAGATAACGGATACGCACGCCGGGGCCTTGCCAAGCCTCTGATCTTTTGGACGGCTGTTCGGTCAGCAGCCCCATAAGTTTGTCTTCATCGGCGGCATCCAACCCCAGCAATTCGCGGATATAGCCCAATGTCTGGGGATGGCTGTCCAGCTTGAAGAGTTCATCTATTTCCGCTTGGGCAAACGGGATGTGCCATTCGACCGTGTCCTGTTCCGGCAGACGCGGTGTGCTCATATAATACGGGCGGGCGCGGTCATGGGTTTGGGTGAACAAACGCAGTGATTGCAGGTGTTTTTTATAATGCGGGCTTTGGTAAAACAGCCCCTCAATGCAGCGGACTATCGGGCGGCTGTTATAGTCGTAGAGCAGTTCGACCCGCCCTTTCAGCGATTCGGGCAGCTTTTCATAATACGGCTCCAATGACTGTCCAACCGCCTCGTTGTCCAGCAAGTTCTGGAACGCCGTCAAATCCTGCGCCAGCTGCAATTCTTGGCCGTGTTCGTTTTCCATGCGCGACAGCAGCTGGGTGATTTCGCCAGAGCGGTGCGCCGGAATGTTAACAAACGGGCCGCCCAACAGCTTGGGGTTAGCGCTGGATTTAACGTGAATATCAGGATTCTGCAGGTACGACGCCAGCGTTTTTTTCTGGTAATTCAGCATGTGCAGGCTATAGGGCACCGGCGAAAACGTGTGTGGCCACGCGACCCAGTGGTCGACCAAGGCTTCCACGGCGGTTGAATCGGCAAGACGGTATAAGGTTGGGTTATTCATTGGTTTTTCTCTTGTTCCCTGTTAATTTTTACGGGTCGGAATCAATTCATTTCAGCGTGTAGGGTACGCATTGCGTACCACCAATCGAATGTAAACGATACTCGAAGCTTTGGAGAAGGTACGCAATGCGTACCCTGCGCTGAGGATCAGCATTCACTCGCCTGATAGTCGGCAACCCTATCGACAAGTTCGGCAATCGTCGGCGCTTCAAACAGCATTTTCACCGGCAATTCCAGCGCGAATAATTCCTGTACCCGCAACATGATTTGGACGCCCGATAGGGAATGCCCGCCGAGCTCGAAAAAATTGTCATGGATGCACAGCCGGTCAATACCGAGGGCTTCCCTCCAGATACCGGCGATGGCGGCTTCGGCCTCATCCCTGGGCGCGACCGGTTCACGTTGCGCCAAACGCAGGGCTTCCGGTGCAGGCAAGACGGCCCGGTCCAATTTGCCGTTGGCGTTTAACGGCAAGGCCGCCAAAAACACGAATGCGCCGGGCACCATGTAATCCGGCAGGCTGTCACTGAGCAGTGTTTTTAATGTTGCCGCCGCCACCGTTTCAGCTTGCTTTGCGACGACGTAAGCAACAAGACGCCGGTTGCCGGGCGAATCTTCCCTAACCAACACAACGGCTTCTTTAAGCGCCGGATGTAGCAGCAAGCGCGATTCGATTTCGCCCAATTCAATCCGGTAACCGCGCAATTTGATTTGCGTGTCAATACGCCCGCAAAATTCGATAGCGCCGTCGGGGCGATAGCATGCCAAATCGCCGGTTTTATAGAGCCGGCTGCCCGCCTTGCCAAACGGGTTGGGCATGAATTTCTCCGCCGTCAGGCCAGGCCGGTTGAGATAACCGCGCGTGATGCCTTCGCCGCCGACATGCAGCTCGCCAGTAACGCCGACCGGAACCGGCTGTAGATGCCGGTCTAAAATATAGCTTTGCATATTGCTGACCGGTCGGCCGATGCTGATTACGGTGCCGGTTTCTTGGGTGCCAACCGCATGGACGGTGCTCCAGACCGTCGCTTCGGTAGGGCCGTATTCGTTGTAAAGGCGGACATCCGGCAATAACTTGTGATGCTGGGCGGCAACACTTTCGGAACAGGCTTCGCCCGCGACAATCACGGTTTTAAGGCTGGCCAGCCGTGGTGCCGGAACATGCTCGAGCAGCGCGGCATACAGCGACGGCAACGCCAAGATATGCGTGACTTGCCGCCGCCCGATCAGTTCTCCGAGCGCGATGGGGTCTTTCGGCAAGCCGTCTTCAGGCAGGCATAAACAGCCTCCCCGGCTTAAAGTCCAGAAAATGCCAGCGACCGAGCTGTCGAACGCGAATGACGACAGCAGCAAATAGCAGCCGACCGGCTCTTGATAATACTGGAACCTTGCCCACGTGGAATGCACGACATTGCGGTGGCTGACCATCACGCCCTTAGGCTTGCCAGTGGAACCGGACGTATAAATCAGGTAAGCGGTGTTGTTTGCAACTGCCAACGGGCGCAAGTCTTGTGTGCAGCAGTCCGCATACACTGGGGCGTCATTGTCCACACAGATGATTTCCGCCTGAGCGTGGGCGATGGCTCCGGTTAGGCCGGAACGGGCCAGCAAAAACTTACAACCGGCATCTTCCAGCACATAGTTTTGCCGATCTAACGGATAAGATGGGTCAACTGGCACATAAGCCGCGCCCGCTTTAAGCACCGCCAGCAAGCTAACCAGCAATTCCAATGACCGTTCCATGCACACGGCGATCCGGGTTTCAGGGCCAACACCACGGGCACACAAATAATTCGCCAGCTGGTTTGATTTGGCGTTAAGTCCGGCATAACTCAACGTTTGCTGCTGGAATACCGCCGCTGTTGAGTCTGGGGTTTTCGCCGCCTGTATTTCAAACCATTGGTGTATGCA
The DNA here is from genome assembly GCA_028712695.1 of Methylovulum sp. Lineage (GTDB taxonomy): Bacteria > Pseudomonadota > Gammaproteobacteria > Methylococcales > Methylomonadaceae > Methylovulum. Next base: position 111,888 of record JAQTQZ010000005.1, read on the forward strand.
CAGATCGTATGGGTAAGCCAAACGCGTCTGGTTCCATGCGGTTAATTGGCGTTCGCGCTCGGAAACCGTCAACAACGGCAGTTCGGACAGGCGCATGTCGGGCTGGGCCAGAATCCCCTGCAACAGGCATTGGAAATGCCCTAACATGCGCAAGATGGTTTCGCGCGCGAACAGTTCGGCGCGGTACTGGAACGTGGCTGACAAACCGCCGTCGGCTTCCGCCATCATCAACGTCAGGTCGAACTGGGCGATGCCTTCTGTTAATGCAAGTGATTCGGCGGTAACGCCCGGCCAGCCGATTGCCATCCCCGGCGTGCCCAAGGCCAGCGCAGCGGCGTCCGTGACGGCGCTTGCCCCGCCCTGCCAGACAAACATCACTTGATAAAACGGCCATAATCCGCCGCTGCGCTCAGGCTGCATTTTTTCCACCAGCAATGAGAACGGATAATCTTGATGCGCCAGACCGCCGAGCACGGTTTGCCTGACTTCCGCCAGAAAACCGGTGAATGTCTTAGCTCCGCTAGGCTTGGAGCGCAACGCGACGGGATTGACGAAATACCCGACCAAATCGGCAAAGTCCTGTTTAGGCCGACCCAGCGTAGGCGTGCCGATGATAATATCCTGCTGCCCGCTGTAGCGGTGCAGCAACACGTTAAACAAACCCAACAACACCGTATACAGCGTGGCGTTGTTGCACTCTGCCAAGTTACGGAGCTTTTGCACGGTTGCAGGGTCGATGCCCAGCGTTTCAGCGCCGCCGCGATAAGATGCCGCTAAAGCGCGCGGCCTGTCCAGCGGCAATTCCAGCTTCGGCAGTTCGCCTTGCAGATGGCCTCGCCAATATGCCAAATCCTGTCCGGCCTGTTCGCTGTCCAAGTAATTTTTTTGCCAAGCTATGTAATCGTCATAGCTTGCCGTCAACGGCGGCAAAAGCGCGGGGTGGCCCGCTATTTGCGCCGCATAGCCACATTTCAGCTCGTCCAGCAAAATGGCCAAGGAACGGAAATCGACGGCGATATGGTGCGCACAAAACACGAGTACATGGTCGTCGGCGGTGCTGTACAGTTGGGCGCGCAGCAACAGGCCGTTTCCCAGATTGAAGGGTTGCCGCAGTTGGGCGTTGATTTTTTGTGCCCTCTCCTGGTCATCGGCACAATTGACTAGTTCCAGCAAAAATTGCGCGTCCGGCAACAGGCGCTGCACGGGTTCCATCGTTTTGTTGACGCCAAACACTGTGCGCAGTTGCCCGTGCCTGTCCAGCAGCCCCTGTAACGCGGCCTGCAAAGCTTGGGTATCAATGGCTGAACGGATGCGCAACGCAACCGGCATGTTGTAAACAGGGGTTTGTGGGTCTAAGCGGCAGACCGTCCAAATGGCCTGCTGTCCCAGCGATAGGGGTTGTTCCGCTCCCTGCCGCCTAGCTTCCTGGGCTGCAGCAACAACTGGCGTATTGTTTTTTGCCAGAGTCAGCGCATGTTCTGCGATAGCGGCAAGGGATCGGTCTTCAAGCAACAACGCCACAGGCAGGTTGATGTCCAGAAAGTCGTCGATAAAATACTTCAGTTCCATCGCCTTCAGCGAATCGATTCCCAGACCCATCACCGGCCTGTCCGCGCTACAAGTGGGGGCAAGGATTTGCTCCAAGGCCAGACCGGATAATGCCGCCACTTTGGCGGCCAAGTATTGCGTCAGCAAATGCACGCCGTCATCCGGCGACGCTAAAAGCAAGGCCTGACGCAACAAAGCCTGTTCTGGCAACGTTGGTTTTTTTGCCAGTCCGGTATCAACGTCTGGCATGGCAGCACCGCAGTTTTGCTGTGCTGCTTGATCCAGTTCATCCCGCGCAACCGCTGGCAACGAATCCTTTTCAAAAGCTTCCCGGCACGCGGAACGGCGGATTTTGCCGCTGGTGGTTTTCAGGATGGCGCCGGGCTTCAGCAAGACGATGGTGTCGAGCTGCACGCCGCAGTCCTCAACCACTCGGCTGCGTATTGCGGCGAATTCACGGCGATAATCGGCTTGCCGTAGACGGCTGCGTTTCAATTCGGCCAGCAGCACCAGCCGTTCGCCGCCCTCGTTGGTTACGGCAAATGCCGCGATGCAACCGGTGTTCAGGCAATCCACCGCCGCTTCGGCGGCGGCTTCCAAGTCGTGCGGGTAATAGTTGCAGCCGCGCACGATGATGAGGTCTTTGATGCGGCCGGAAACGAACAGCTCGCCATCATCGATAAAGCCAAGGTCGCCGGTACGCAGCCAGACCGTACCGTCGGTATCGGCAGCAAACGTTTCCGCCGTGGCTTTGGCATTGCGCCAGTAACCTTGGGCGATGCTGGGGCCGCTCACTTGGATTTCCCCGGTTTGACCGTCTGCACATGGCGAGTGGGTTCCAGGCCCGGCTATCCTGATGGTGTGCCCCGCTCCAGCCGTCCCGCAGCCGACCAGTTTCCGGTAATCGGCGATTTGCACAGGATCGGCATAAGCCAGACGTTCCGCCAGCCGCGCTTTGTCGAAGGCTTTAACCGTAGGTGGCGTATTTTTTGCCGCACCAGTGACCAGCAATGTGGCTTCAGCCAGACCGTAGCACGGATAAAACGCGTCCCGACGAAACCCGCAACCGGCAAAAGCCTGCCCGAACCGCTCCAGCGTCGCCGCCTGCACCGGTTCCGCGCCGTTGAACGCCAGCCGCCACCCGCTTAAGTCGAGTCCGGCCTTATCTTCTTCGGTGATTTTTTGCACACACAAATCGTAGGCGAAATTGGGGCCGCCGCTAGTATGGGCACGATAATCGGAAATCGCCTGTAACCAACGCAACGGCTGTTCCAGGAAAGCCAGCGGCGACATCAGGATAACCGGTGCGCCGCTGTATAAAGGCTGCATGATGTTGCCGATCAGCCCCATGTCATGGTAGAGCGGCAACCAGCCCACGACAGTGGATTCGCTGTCATGGCCAAAACAGGCCTTGATCAGCTTTTGGTTCGCCATCAGGTTGCCGTGGCTAACCATAACGCCTTTGGCGTTGCCAGTGGAGCCGGAGGTATATTGCAGGAAAGCCAGCGAGCTAACGTCCAGACTGGGCCGAATAAATGAATCCGCACCGTCGGTGAGCGTGTCGGTCAGCAGCCAGCGTTGTTTGAGGCCGCTTTCGTTTTGCCACGCCGATACGGTTGCCGAACCGGCAAGCGCCGCCGTGCTGAGTATGGCCGCCGCCCCGCTATCGGCCAGGATGGCTTGCAAGCGCGGCAGGTTGCGTTGGTTGCGCGGCGGATAAGCAGGAACGGCGACAACACCCGCATAGAGACAACCAAAAAAAGCCGCGATATAGTCCAGCCCTGGGGCATACAGCAATAAGGCACGCCCGCCCTGCAGCCCTAAGTCCTGCAAATGGGCGGCAATAATGCGTGCTTGCTGGTCGAGGTCGCCATAACTGAGCGATAAGGCTTGGTTCCCGCCATCGGCAAGGAAGGTGTAGGCGGCTTTATGCGTCTGTTGCAGCGCCCGCAGGCGCAGCAGTTCAACTAAGGTAGAAGCGCCGTCGGCAACCACATCCGTGCCTTCTTCATGGAAATAATGCGGCGGCTGTTTCATAGCGCCGCCCGGTGCAAGTCGGCAGCCCTATCTGCGGCAAACACGGACGCCAGCGCCAGTCCGGTCGGCACGGAAAAAGCCAGCACGTGTTTGCAAAAAGCATCCCATTCGGGTGTGCGGCGGTCAAACACGACGTCTTCACCCTGCCACATCGACAGCGTCACGCTGAAATCCTGATGCAGATACACGACGGTGTCCGCATCCAGACCCGCCTGAATTTCCCGCCAATCTGGAAATTTTCTAAGGGCTTCGATGGGATAGGCTTTGCAATAAGCACGGCGTTCATCATCCACACAGATGCCTTTATCTGACTGCGCCTGATGCAGCAACGCGGCGCTTTCAACCTGAGCAGTAGCCAGCGCAATCTGGTAGGCCGTCCTGTTGTCGTGGCCGGTATGGCTAATGTCGGCACCGGCAGCCAAGAGTTTTTGGACAATGCCGGTATGACCCTTGGCTGCCGCCCAGTGCAATGCCGTCCAGCCGTAGCTGTCGCTTTGCCCGACCGTTGCTCCAGTGTCGAGCAAGGTTCCGATACGGTCAGCATCACCGGCTATTGCCGCTTCGATCAGCTTTAATTCACTCATAACCAATTCCTAAAATCCGATAAGGGGATGCCTTATGCGCTATAAAATGCAGAAGGGAAAATGGGAGAAGTAAAGCCGCGCTATGATTTACCAGGTCTTTGTCAACCGCTAGTCAATCGGAACGTTCAAACCTCTCCGTATAAAAGAGACGATTGAGTTTGAGACACCCTCACTGGGCAATCCATCTTTAAACAAAAATTTTAGGGTAATTGCTTTGGTTAATCGGTGCCACGATAGCCAACCAACCGTGGCTTAATGGGCTCTACCGTAACATTTACCCTCCCTGCCGATAACCCCAAAAGCCATGAATTGATGGTAAACTAAGAGCTGCTATTGGCCAACCATTAGCTTGCGAACAAGAAATTAGACATTACGCATTCCCCTTAAGCGGCAAATACCATGGCAGGTTTAAGTGGGATGAGGGCTCCCAACACGCACCGCTTCGACGTGCCGGGAGTCCTCGCGCCGCCCCAAGCCATATAATATTTTTATATAACTTATTGGTTTATTTAGCTAGATAATGACAAAACAAGATAAGGACATTGCCGCCGCCCGTTATCGGGTCGCAACGGCGCATTAATCATGCGCTGTTTCTTAAAAGAGCAGTTGATAGAATTGCCTTGGTGGATTGCCGATAATCCGCGTTAAGGGCTTCCCGTCTCCAAAAGATAGCCAAGCCATGGCTTTCTCGAATTTTCACCAAAAACACTAATTTATGGCTTCAGTAACCACCCAACTTTACCCCATTTTACAACCTGTCGATTGTCCAGATAATTTTTATGCCTTAAGCACAGTTGAAACATTTCCCCTTCTTGCCGACTGCGTAGGCCGGGTCGCGCAACATAAAAAAGACTTGGAAATTATTGGCATGGTTAGAAGTCAAAAAAACCGTAAACAAGGATTAGCTTTCAAGCAGCGCCGGGCATTCATGGCATGCCCCTACCTGACATTGCAAACTGGTTAGCTCACGACTATCCTTAATTGACAATAATTACCAATCCTCCAAACAGCCTGCCCAAGAGAGTTGCAGTGAACGATTTTTTCGGTTTTACCCTACTTATTCAGCAGCTAGTTCCGGTGGTGCTGATTGTGATGCTGGCAAAGCTGATAGCAAGACAGCCACTTTACTGGGATGAAGTCAGGCAGGTGTTGCACGAAGACCGGCTGCAATTGAAAGCATTATTGCAACAGCTTGGCGTGACTAGCCTCTTTTTGCTGTTCGCATTACGCCACCTACCGGTAGGCGACCCAGAAACCGGAGACATCCGGAAATTGCCAAGCGGCGCATTGGCGTTGCTGTCCGTCCTCCTCGGTTTGGAAACAAACCCAGTATTGCTCCAGTATGTGCCCAGTTTGCACTCCAGCGGCGTATCGATTTTATGGCTGTTGTTCGGTTTTGCGCTCATGTTCACCGACATCAAAAGGCCAATAGCGATACTGCGGAGGGTCAAGCTAGCTGGTGTTGTTTGCCTTGGTGGCCTGGACAGTATCCTTCATCGACTTGGCACGTTTGGAGCAAATTTACCAGATTGTCGCTTTCGTCGTTTTGGACATGCTGGCCTTGGGCGGCACTTTTTTCTACATGCTCTTCCAGCAAAGTTTTATCCGTACTATCGAAAAGGAATAATGATAATGGCTACCAAACTCCTCCTGCTATGCAGCCTGTTAGTGACGCAAAGCTACGCGGCCGAACTTCCTGACTACCTGCTTAGCCGCCCTATCGTGCGCAAGGATGCCAGTCCGCAAGCCTTACTGGTCATAGCGTTAGACAGCACCATCTACGCCGCTAGCGCCGACGGCTTCCGCGACCTGCGCCTTAGCGACCAAAACGGCGTGGAAACCCCGTATCTGCTGCAAAAAATCACCGACCACAAAACGGCAGTCCAGCATGTTTCCAATCGCAGCGAAACCTTGACATCTCAGAAAACCGACACTGACGGTATCAGCATCACTGTCCGTTTATTTCAAGATGCCATTGCTGCCGATGGCTTAACCATAGTCACTGCGGAACATAATTTTGAATACACCGTGCAAATCTATGGTTCCAACGATAACCAGCATTGGCAACTGCTTACCGACAACGCTGTTATTTACGATTACTCGCGTTATATGGCGGTTGACAAACACGATATAGACTTACCGCCCAACAGTTACCGGTATTTTAAGCTCAACATCGCCAAAGCAGGGCAAAACCGCACTGATGACCTGTTGGAACTGACCCGGACATTGCACGGCGATGAGGAATTACAAGGCAGCGAAACCAGCCATCCACTGCATATCGACCGCATCGATTTTTGGCATAAGCAAACCGTCGTCCTGCCGGAGAGCGAACGGCAATTCGAGCACCCGGTAGGGGCATTCAAAGTCACGCAGAATGCCGAACATAAAACCAGCCTGATCGACATCTACACCGCCCGCCAACCGTTAACCGGTTTCAAGCTGCAAAGTAAAACCGCAAACTTCAGCCGCCATGCTAAAGTGTGGATAGAACAGCAAGACGGCAATGGATCACGGCTGCAACCGATAACCGATACAACGCTGGATGCGTTGCATTTTAACGGCATTAACCGCGAGCAAACTACCGTGACCTTTCCTGAGCAACGGCAAAGCCGTTACCGTATCATCATCGACAATCAGGACAGCCCACCACTGGAGATCAGTGCCATCAACGGCATCGGCACTGGCTACCAACTGCTGTTCTTACCGCAAGCCGGTAAGGAATACCGACTGCACTACGGCGTCGCCAATGCCTCGGCGCCGCACTACGACACCGCAGCCATTTTGGAACTGCTGCGCCTGGGCTATGTTGGCACCGCCGCCACCTTAGGCCCAGAAATTGTTGTCACACCTGTTGCGGATAAGCAGAATATCGGCCTGCTGCTGGACAATCCTAAATTGCTGAAGCGCATCATTACCCTGACACTGAGGGGGGCCATTGTCCTTACGCTTTTCTCGGTATTGGCTTGGAGCCTTTACCGGATAGGCAAACGGGTTGGGGAGATGCTGAGGGCATGATGTATTTCCGGATGCGTTGCTTATCAGCCAATCCCGCCAAGCCACAGCTTATTGTGATGGCAACTTTTACGCTTAACGTAACGGCCGCGTGGCTGCTTTTAAAGCATGTTCTTATCGGCCAATAAGGCCTTTGCCTCCGTCTGGGTAAACTGCAACAATTGGCGTCGACTTGTCGCGCATCACTGGCTTGGCCTGTCGTCAAGATAAAGTCTATGGGATTGTCCAACGCGTCGATGATGGCATGGAGCTTGGTGGTTGAGCCGCCTTTTGACCGCCCCAATGCCTCTGTTTCGGACGTGCTACCGGCCGTCCCGCCTGCACCATCTGGAAAACCGCTTGGACACGGTGTCCCATTTGCCTAAGGAGGGAAACAGGCAGGCAGTTTTGCCGCCCACTCTAGGTATAAAGCAGGCGGCTTATTTGTTGTGATTAAGCCATTGGGGATTTACAGCAAGCGCATCACTGGCGGGCAGTTGACAATAAAGCCAGTGGAGCCAAATTTGACACCCCCAGGGCCGGTTAGCCAACCTTGGTGCACCAGGCCAAGAATCTCGAATTCTTCCCTAACCCGTGACCGGTAACCGCTGTCAATAGCCGCTGGTGTCCATTCAACCGCATTAATGTCCCACAAAGGACTATAGTCGGTGGCGATGGTCGGGATGCCACCTAATACGTTCAAAGGCCCGCCTTCGCCAGCCAACGCGCTGTTAAAGCCTTGGCGTTGGGGATTGTTTTTGCCCATCGGGCCATTGACCACGGCGAACAGGCGCTCAACGGCACTGAACGCGCTGTCATCGCGGCCCACGCCGACGTCTTGCAAGCCCGGTGCGAACGTGGCCTGTTCCATCGTTGCCGGTAATTCATGGCTGGCATCCAGGCTGAGATACAACAAGGGACGCGCAAACGTGAAACCTAAAGTCAGTTTCAGTTCGACCGTGCCTTCGGCCGGGCAAATCCGGCGGGCTTTGTCATGGACTAAGCGTTTGTCCGGGGCGGCGTCGCAAAAGGCATTGAGTTGTTCCGCCGTGCCTTTGGCGACGATGGGGGCGTTGTAGATATAGCCGCCGACATTGTCAATTTTCATTAACGGGCTGTAATTTTCCTCGCCCACCGCTCCGGGCTTGAATTCTTTGGGCGGAAACAGGTTAGGCGCATCGCCGGGAACTAAGACATTCCTGGGGCTAAAGTTAACGCCCGCTTTTTCGGTGCTGAACTTAACCGAGCCGTCAAATTGTTGTACGGCATGGCGGACACCGCGTCCGGTTTCCGCATAAGTCAATTTGCCGGAGAAGTTCAAGCCCAGTGCTTCGGAGTTAGCTTGATCATTGCTGTCGGTCAATACATACCAGTAAGTTTCGCCTTCGGGCGAGACGGCTTTATACAGCGGCAAAGTCACTGTCAGGCGATTGATGTTAACTTTGCCGGCGGTCAACAATTGATGCGGGCCGATAAAGCTGGGATTTACGCTGGAAGGGGCCGGGCCGAAATAAGTCAACGGCACCACCGAGCCAATCGACGGCGGTGCAGGGATGACGTTATCACCTAAATCTTCAGCAGTGTCGGCAGCCATGGCGGCAGTCGCCATCATTACCATTACGGCGGCTGTCAAGAGGCTGTTTGGGTTCGTAGAATTCATGTTACTGTCTCCAGTCAAATTGTCGGATAGGTTGGCCTTGCGGGAATGGCTAAGGCAGGTGTATGTTCCCAGTTAAACATCACGGATTTATCACGGAAATTTCAAATAAATGTGATTTGAAAGACACCTCTAACATTGCTACCCTGTCCAATAATTTCCTCATGCAAAAACTTATGAAACGTTTGTTGATTATTGAAGACGATACCGACATTGGCGATATGCTCGACATCAACCTGCGTGATGAGGGTTATAGCGTGGAGATTGTCACTGACGGCCTGATCGGTTTAGAGCGCCTGAAAGCACAGCCGTATGACTTGCTGGTGCTGGATTGGATGCTGCCCGGCCTCGACGGCTTGGAAATTTGCCGGCAAGTTCGGCAAATGCCGCATTACCAACCGATCATCATGATTAGCGCCAAATCGGCGGAAACGCAACGGGTGTTAGGTTTGGAGCTGGGAGCGGATGATTATCTCAGCAAACCGTTCTCGATACTCGAATTGGTGGCCCGTATCCGCGCCCTGTTGCGGCGCGTGGACGCGCTGGAAAGAACGCTGCAAACCAGAACCGGCGTGTTGGTTTATGACGACTTGGTCATCGACCCGATGGCTTACGAAGTCAAGCTTAGCGGTCAAGCCATTGCCCTGACCGGCAAGGAGTTTGAGTTGCTGCTGTTTTTTGCCCGCAACCCCGGCAAAGCCTTCACGCGCATGGCCTTGCTGGATCAGGTCTGGGGTTATAGCCACGACGGCTACGAACATACGGTCAATTCCCACATCAACCGCCTGCGCAGCAAAATCGAACGTAATACCGCCAATCCGCAATTCATCCAAACCGTGTGGGGGATAGGCTACAAATTCACCGAGAGCGGACAGGCGGCCTTATGAAATTCACTTCCCTGTACAGCCGCATCGCCCTGACTTTTGCGCTGTTGATCCTGCTGTTCGGCGGCTTATGCGGCGGTTTGGACTTTTTCGCCGCCAAACACCACCAACAGGAAATCGTCCAAAGGCTTAGTGCAGACCTTGCCAAACACATCGCCGAACATTGGCCGCTCGCCAAAGCCAATGCAGTGGACATCAATGCCGTGGGCGAGTTGTTCCACATGCTGATGGTGGTCAACCCCAGCATCGAAGTGTATCTGCTCGATGCTGGCGGCGTCATTAAAGCCCATAAAGCCCCACCCGGGCGTTTGCAAACACAGCAGGTCAATCTGGCACCTGTCCAAACGTTTCTGGACAAAAACCCCTTGCCCATCGTCGGCGACAATCCGCGTGACCCTGAGTTGCCCAGTATTTTTAGCGTCACCGATTTGCGGCAAGACGGCAAATTGGTCGGCTATTTGTATATCATCCTCACGGGTGATGATTACCAAAAATGGGAAACGGACGTGTGGCAGGGGCAAGTGTTCCAAAGCGCAATGTGGATAGGTCTGGGCGCGTTACTGCTGACTTTACTGGCAGGTTTAGGTCTGTTTGCCGTCATTACCCGCAGGCTCAATGCGCTGACTTGTACGGTGGCGGCCTTTGAGGAAAGGGATTTTGTCGGCGGCTTGCACGTTTGCCCGAAAATCAGCAGAAGCCCCGATGAGATCGGACAATTGGCCTGTACCTTCGAGCGCATGGCGGAGCGCATCAGCAACCAGATGCAGCACATCAGGCATCAGGACGAACAACGGCGGGAAATGATCGCCAACGTTTCCCACGACTTGCGCACGCCCTTGACGTCCATGCAAGGCTATCTGGAAACCCTGTCACGCAAGGCGGACACTTTACCGTTGGCGGACCAGCAACGTTATTTGGCGGTAGCGGTACGGCAAAGCCGGCGGGTCAGCCATTTGGCAAGCGAATTGTTTGAACTGGCAAAGCTTGAATGCGAAGAAGTCACGCCGAATTACGAATTGTTTTATGTTCAGGAACTAATCCAAGACGTGATACAAAAATTCGCCTTGACGGCGGCAAAAAAACAAGTGCAAATCACGGCGACACTCACAGCGGATATTCCGATGGTCTATGCCGACATTGCCATGATTGAACGGGTATTGGGCAACCTAATTGACAATGCCCTACGTTATACGCCTGAAAACGGGCAGATCGCCTTGGCCCTATTACAGACTGACCAGCAAAAAGTCACCGTGCGCGTCACCGACACCGGTGCAGGTATTGCTGAAGAATATCTGGCTGGACTGTTCGAACGCCATTCGCCGCTCCGGAGCAGTTCGGGTAAAAGTCATGGCGGTGGCGGCTTGGGGCTGCTCATTAGCAAACGCATTTTGGAACTGCATGGCAGCTCGATTGAAGCATTGAGCAGAGTAGGGGAAGGGGCCATGTTTACGTTTAACCTGCCAACCCAAGTGGCCAGCTTAGCCACTTAAAAAACCGAACGGTCTGGCAATAAAGTTATTTACTGTTTAAAACAATCACTTGTTGCGGCGAGTGGCTGCTTGCCGTTCGCCGCCCCGAACTGATGGATCCCTAAAGCTATGGATAGTTTTTTAGGTATTGTTGGAAGCAAGTTTCAGCCTACCTGGAAACAGCCCCTAGCTTGTAATGCCCTTGTCCTGTACGTCATCAAGCAATTGTCTTAGCCAATCAATAAATGCGTTGGATGGCTTAGTTTCCGGGTGCGATTGGTACAACGCCGCCGCCCGCTGTGATTGCTCCAGTTGCCGGATATACGCCAGCACTTGCGGGAATTGCTTGGCTTGTTGCGGCGAGGACGCAAACTGCAATTGCGCGGCATCGACCCGTCCCAAAGCGATCGCCGTACCGGCCCGTTTATGGCAACGGCAGGCGTTGCCGGGATTGACCAAACCGCAATAGTCCTGCATAAAGGCGACAATGTCCGCCCGCGCCCGTGACAGGCGTTTGCGGAACGCGGCGGGGGCAATGTCCAAGACTTCCGCCGCTTGTTGGTGGTCAAGTTCCATAATCTCACCCAAAATGTACGCCAACCTGGACTTGCGGTCTAGGCATTGCAACATCGCCAGCGTACAGCCAATTTTAACTTCTTCCAGTAATAAGCTGTCGCTTAGCTTGTCTTCACTTAGCCAATATTGGTCGGACAAGCCTTGCGCCAAGTCTTCGGCAAAGTTATCGAAAGCCAAACCTTGTTGTTCCAAGCGTTGCTGACGTAGACTCAGTAAAGCATTGCTGGCAACCCGATACACCCACGTCCGGAAAGCGCTGTCGCCACGGAACGAACCTAAACCAGTTATGATACGGATAAGGATTTCCTGTGTCGCATCTTCCGCATCGTGTGGACAACACAAAAAGCGCGTCGCCAGTTTGTGGACATCGGATTGGATCGCCCGGACGACAATCTCCAAAGCTGCTCGTTCGCCTTGTTGGGCGCGGTGCACGGAGTGTTCCAGCAATTCGGTGGGTAAGGTTTCGGACATGGTGTTTAATTTCTCTGGCGATGAGACTGTGGCTTTGATTGCGTATTTGATTGTCGGATCAATTCAAGGCTGGGTTAATAAGCCATTTGAGGGGTACAAACCTAAGTTTGTACCCTGGAATCCGCTAACTTGAGGGATCAAAAAGCGGGGGTGTTTAACGTCCATTCCTTAACTTAATGGCAGTGTGGTCTAGCATGGGCGGAGTATCGTTAGCGCCGCCCATTCTTAAAAGAATTAACAACATCACGGTGTACGATACCACCGTCTAAAGCATTATTTTGCCAACAACACCGATCCATATGGATTATCGATAACCATCAACCATTCACCATCCGCTTGGCGGCGAAATACAGCTAAGGACAAGCCACTCTGTCCGATAGCGTTGCCAGTAGTTGGGTCGGTAGCCGTCATTGTCCACGGGGCGATATGCAAAGCAATATCGCCTGCTTCAATCACGTCATGTTCGGGCATAGAAAACTTCGGCTGCATGGCGATAAAACTTTGGAAAGCCTCACGCAAGGCGGGGCCGGCAGCGTTCATGCCCGGTTGCGCCACCAAAGTGGCATTGGCTTCGTAAGCGGACAGGACATCGTCCAAACGCCCCTCTGCCATTGCCAGGGCCATTGTATTTACTGCGGAAATGATTTGCTCTGCATTAGTCATTATTGTTCTCTTTAGTTTCGGGCTTTGGAAATCTCGGCCTTGAACTTCATTAGACGGCTTGCATAGGCTTGGTGTGACTGAAAAAATCCGATTTTTTAGCGATCAACCAAATAGCTTTTTGGAAGGTAACCACTCAACCCCGCTTTGAAAAAACATAAAAAACCAAGCAAAGTATAAGCATGGAAAGTCAAACCAACAGCCGTGCGGGCAAGGTTTACCCTCAATTTTTAAGGCTAGGCCCAAATACCTTTATCAGGAGGCCATATTCTGTCACGTGCCCCTTGTTGGTAATTTATCGCTTATCCAGCTTTTTCTTGGCCGCCTCCGCTTCGGCACCAGTCGCCTTAACGGTTTTCGCGTAATCCGCTTGTTCCGTGTTCGCCTTATTTGCAATCACCGCACTATCGGTGTTTGCTTCATTAATCAGGCATTCAAAATAAGTTTTCGCCTGTTGTTGCCAACTATTGATTGCCGCGACACTTTTGTTAAATGCCTCAACAGAGCCGCCATCTATCGTCGGCGGATTAGGCTTTATGCCACACTGAGCAGGACTCCAGTCGCCGTTAGCTAACGTTCCGGCATGGGCAATGCTTACGGGAGCTAACAGTAAAGTAATGATAAGTGACATTAAACGCTTCATAAATAAACTCCTGATGTTGGATAGTACCAATTATTGGGTACAGAACTAATGGGCAATGGATCTTCGTAGTGGGTTATATGCCGTGCCAGTTGATACTACCGGGAATGTAAACCCAGGTTTGCTCCAGTACAGGTAAAATGCCGTTATCCCCCTATCCGCGCTACGGCGTATGAGGAGCGAAAACCGACCCTCTGAAACGTTTTGCTTTTAAAGACCATTTCACGCCTTACCGATCATCGCATAACAGACCGGAGTCAAAATCAGGCTGGCGGCCATGCCCACCAACAGGCCTGCTGACAACGACAAGGTCATCGGAATCAGGAATTGCGCCTGCGGGCTGGTCTCCAACAACGTGGGCAAAAAGCCTGCAAAATTAGTCAGAAATGCCAGCAGGATCGGCCTAAAACGCGTGGTGCAGGCGTCGGTGATCAGTTCGGTTATCGGCACGTCGCTGTCGCCGCGTTCCCTAATGGCGTCCAGCAGCACCAAGCTGTCATTGACGACAACGCCGCTGGCGGCAATCATGCCGACCAGCGACTCCATAGATAGTGGCAATCCAACTAAGCTATGCGCAAACACCGCGCCGCTCCAAGCCACCGGCGCGGCCAGCAGGAAAATCAGCGGCTTTAGGTAAGACCGGAACGGTATCGCGATCAAAGCGTAGATGATGACCAGTGAAATCAGGGTGTTGCGCCCCAGCGTCGCGGTGGTCGCTTCCTGTTCCTGACGACTTTGACCCAATTCATTAGTGAGGCTAGGAAAGCGTTGCCGCAGGTCGTTTAAGGCATCCGTTTTTAGCCCGGCATAAATCGCATTGACATCCGCCCGTTTAGGATCGACCCGCGCCTGCACTTTTAACACCCGATGGCGGTCTTGGCGTATCAGCCTGGAGAACCCCGGCACCTGCCTGACTTCGGCCAAAGACCCCAACGGGGCGGAAACACCCTCGCCAAGCCGGACAGGCAAAGCCCTCAAACTATCCAAAGAGCGCCGCTCTTCGATGGGCAGGCGCACCATCACTTTGACCTCGCTACGCCCGCGTTGCAAACGCTGCACTTCTTCGCCGTAATAGCCATAACGCACCTGCTCGGCCAGATCTTCCAAGTGCAGTCCCAGGCGGTCGGCTTCCGGTTTCAGGCTTAAGCGGATTTCCGGCTTGCCCGGTTCGGCGGAATCGATGACATCGTAAACACCCGCCAATCCGGCAAGTTTTTGTTTGAACTGTTCGGTGGCGGCACTTAAAACTTCAGGGTCGGATGCGCCCAGGTCAAATTCCAAGTCATAGGGCACATCGCCTTCCTTGTAGAGAAAATCAATCTTGCCACGGCCAATATCGCCGACGCGCCGCCGCCATTCGCGGATAAAATCCTCGACGACGATACGCTGGCGGCCTGTTGCCGAAAACTCCGTCCAGAACCCCGCGCCCTGCCCCCAGACCATCGTTTCCAGCCCAACGATGACGCTGGTTTTTTCGGTTTGGCCACCCAACAGCCCCGGCTTGTTTTCTGGCTGCTGCGCATCCAGCTCATCACGCAGTTCAAAAAAGGCCCGCTCCACTTGTTTCGCCAAATTACTGACTTCGCTGTACGGTGCGCTTTCCGGCACGCTCAGGTTGACCCAGAAACTATCCTTGGTGACATCCGGTTGCAGTGATTGGCGGACACGGTCACTGGCGACCAGCGCCCCACTGATGATAAGCAACAGCATAAAGCAGGCGACGGTCAGGTAACGCCACTCCAGCGCCGCAGTCAAAAAAGGCCGGTAGCAGCGGTCGACAAAATTATCCAAACCCAAATTGAGCCGATCCCGTAACCGGTCCAGGCGGGACGGCGACCCCGACTTTATGCTGGCGGTCGCCAGATGGGCCGGCAGGATCAGCATCGCTTCGACCAATGAAAACACCAGCGTCAGTATCATCACCATGCAGATAGGCTGCATCATTTGCCCCACCCACCCGGACAAGAACAGGCCGGGCAAAAAAGCCACCAACGCCACCAGCACCGCCAACGTCACCGGCAAAGCCACTTCCTGCACCCCTAGGATGGCGGCAGTGAGGCTGGAAACCCCGCCCTTGGCCTGATGGCTATGGATGCTTTCGCCGATGATAATCGCATCGTCCACCAAGATGCCCATAGCCAGCAAGAAGCCGAACAGCGACAGCATGTTGAGTGAAACATCCAACATCGGCATCAGCCACAGCGCCCCAAGCAGCGAGGTTAAAATGCCCGCCCCCGCCCAGACAGCGACCTTAAGGCGCAAAAACAGTGTCAACACCAGGCAGACCAGGACAAATCCGCTCAGTCCGTCCTCGACCAAGGTCCTTACCCGTTCTTCATAAGCCTGCGAATCATCCCACCAAGTTTTCAGCACCAAGCCTTCCGGCAAGTGCGCCTGCATGTCCTTGACATAGGCGTTGACCCGATGCGCCACCTCAACCGCATTATGGTCGGCGTGGATTTCCCAGCCTTGCGCGGTTTCGCCATCGTGATGCCATTGCGACAAATTTTCTTCCATGCCGTCTTTGATGACGGCGACATCGCCCAGCAAGATGCGCGTGCCGTCATTATTGCTGCGCAA
Source organism: Methylovulum sp. (assembly GCA_028712695.1). Classification (GTDB taxonomy): domain Bacteria; phylum Pseudomonadota; class Gammaproteobacteria; order Methylococcales; family Methylomonadaceae; genus Methylovulum. Next base: position 127,985 of record JAQTQZ010000005.1, read on the forward strand.
CACCAAGGCGGCAATGGCGGACGCCTCCGTTGCCTTTCCGTTGACCTTAAGCAACAACTCGCCCGCCGGGCTTTTCACCAATCCGGCGGGCAAATCGATGGACGCGCGGCGCATGGCCTCGGCGACATCATGCAGCGACAAACGGTAGCGGTGCAATTTTTCAGAAGAGACTTCAATGGCGATTTCATAAGGGATTTCACCGTAATTACGCGCACTGGTGACCCCGGGTATCGCCGCCAGTTGCTGCTGGATATGCTCGCCGTAGCGTTTCAGCGTCAGCGGGTCGGTCGGGCCATGCAGGGCTATCCAGATCAGGCCATCATCATCCTCACGGGCGGCCGCCCGCACGTCGATTTTCTCCACGCCTTTCGGCAACCGTTGGATCGCCTGGACCCGACCGCGCACGGCGCTCATGACTTGCTCCTTGTCATAATCGGGCAGCACCGCCACTTTAACGGTGCAATTGGCCTGGGATATTTCAGTGTTCAAGCGCTTGACACCGGACACATCAAAAATGGCTTCTTCAATGCGCACGCACACGGATTCTTCGATTTCTTGCGGCCCTGCACCGGGATAGAGGGCGCTGACTTCGATAATATGCGGGCTAAAGCGGGGGAATACTTCGGTGTCTATGAACGTGTAGCTGGACAGCCCGCCTATCAGGATCAACAACATTAACAGGTTGGCGGCGACCGGATTAGAGGCGAACCAAGCCAACACGCCCGAATGTCCGGTTGGGGTTTCCTTCATGGCGTGTCACTCTTGGCGGCTTGAATAACGGTGTCAATCCTGACCTTCATGCCTTCCACCGGCACTTGGATGCCGGCGCTGACAACCTTGTCCCCCGCCCGCAAACCGCCTTGCACCAGCACGCGTTCAGGCTCGTTACGCAGCACCTCCAGTTTCCTGATGTGCACGTGCTGCTCGGCGTCCACCAGGAAGGCATTGTGGGAAACCGTGATGGCGCTTTGCGGCAAGGCAAATAAATTTTGTTGTTGCTTGCCATGGATGACCGCCTTGACAAACAAACCCGCCAACAAGGGCGGTTGCCGGTCTTGCGCAGTGTAAGGGTTAACCACTTCGGCAACCGCATACAACTGGCCGCTGGCTTCGTTCATGACACCTTCGGTACGCACGATACGCCCTTCCCAAGTGGCTAAGGTGCCGGCAAACTCAGCCGTTAACGTGACCTTTGGCCCCTGCTTGGCTCCACCTTTAGGTATTCCCAGCGGCAAATCTAGGAAAGCCAGCTGGTCGGTGGCCAGCGGCAAACGGATTTCCGCCGCATCAGTCGAATAAATCCGTGCCAGTTTTTCGCCCGGCTGGACATATTGCCCCAAACCGGCCTGTTTTTCATGCACCCGGCCTGCAAACGGCGCGCGTAGTTCACAACGGCTGCGGTTAAGCCTGGCCTTAGCCAATTCCGCTTCGGCGGCCTTTAGCTTTGCCCGCGCTTCCGCCAGTTGCGGCTCGCGCATAGCTAACGGTGTCGGTTTGCCATCGCCCAACGTCCGCCATTCATTGCGGGCTTGTTCGGCCTGCGCCTGTTCCGAAATTAAGAGCCGGTTGGCTTCGGCAATCCGGGCATCCGCTTCGGTGATCGCATAATCATAATCACGCGGGTCTATGGTCAGCAGCACATCATTTTTGGCAAAGAAACCACCGGAAAAAAAACCCGGATGCAGCTGGATAAGCTTACCGGCCACTTCCGGGACCAGGTCAATTTCCGTCCTGGGCGTGACGACACCTTGGGAAAGGACGTCCAAGCGCAAGGTTTGCGGTTCGGCGATAATGACGGATACCAGCGGCGCTACGGTGACTGGCGTTTGTTCCTGCAATTGCGGCTTATAGGCCACCAACCCCAAAGCCGTAGCGGTACCCGCCAAAAGCACTGTCAGCGGTAAAATGATTTTTAGCCGGTTACTCGGCAGCATCGGCATGGCCTCCCAAAGCCAGGTAAAGGTTAATCCGGTTATTCAGCAATTGCCGCCGCACGGCAAGGTGGGCGCTCTGGGCCTCCAAGGTGCTGCGGTAGCTGTCCAGCAAGGTCAGGATTTCAATAAGGCCCTGACGGTAGGAATACACCGCCAGCTTGCGGCTTTCTTCGGTTTGCGCGACGGCCTCCTTAAGTGCTTGTTCTTGGATACGCAGCCATTGTTCCGCCGCGAGCGCCTGCTCAACTTCGCGGAACGCATTCAGCGCAGTACCCCGATAATTGTTGAGCGCCTCTGCGGTGAGCGCTTTGTGCAAACGGATGTCACCCTGCAACCGCCCTCCGGCAAAAATCGGCTGCGTTAAGCCCATCGCCAAATTCCAAGCGGCCGCGCGCGGATCGACAATGTCGGCCAATGCGGAACTGGCCATGCCGCCGTTTGCGGTCAAGGTGATGCGCGGCAATAACGCCCGTTGCGCACTGACCAGTCTAGAGTCCGCCGCGCGCAAACGCCCAAAGGCGGCAATCAGGTCAGGCCGTCGTGTCAATAATTGCGATGGCAATCCAGCCGCCAACAGGGACGGTGGTTCCGGCAATTGCGTGGTTTTTGTTAATTTTCCTTCAGGATAGCGGCCTAGCAGAACCTCCAACCTGCGGGCGATGAGCTGCACCTGATTACGCGAATCGGCCAACCGTGCTTCGGCATTGGCCAGATCAGTCAGCACCAGACGCAAATCCAGGCCACGGGTTAAGCCGAGGCTAAACCGGCCACGCACCAATTCGACAATCGCGCGGCGATCCTTGACCGACTGTTCGGAAACTTGGACTTGGAGATTGGCCTCGGTCAATTCGAAATAGCTTTGCGCGGTGCGTGCCGCCAACGATAGCCGTGCGCCATAAAAATCGGCGGCAACGGCGGCGGCTTCCTGCTCGGCGGCCTGCTGGGCAGCGCGTATGCGTCCCCACAGGTCGATTTCCCAACTGAGATTGAAGAAGACGTCGAAGGCTTCATATTGGGTGGTCGCAAAGCCACTGTCTTGCCCCTGCACGCGCTGGTAACCCGGCACAAACGACAACTGCGGCAGACGTCCGGCACCGGCAATGACCGCCGATTCGCGGGCCGCGTTGATTCGGGCCGCCGCCGCTTGCAAATCATAATTATTGTCCAACGCGGCATGCACCAATGCTGTCAACAGTGGATCGGCAAACGCCGCCACCCAGTGTTCGGCAGCGGCCTGGCCGCTAGGGCTTTCGGATTGCCAGTGGTCAGGTGTGCGGATACCGGTGTTGCTGGCGTCACGCTCCGGCAAGGTGTTGCAACTGGTTAAGGTGAGCACGAGCAGGCCGTACACGCTTCGTCGGACAGTGCAGGACAAGCGTGCCACCTTATTGCTGTATTGTCACAAACGATAATTTACCGATACCGGAACGTTGCGCACTGGCCATGACTTTTGCCACCGATTCAAACACCGCGCCCCGGTCGGCCTGCAATTGCAGGCTGATTTCCGGGTCTTTGTCCTGCAAGGCTTTCAGTTCCGTTTCCAAAGATTCCAATGGCACGGCACGGTCATCCAGCAAGGCCTGACCGTCAGCATTGACGCTTAAAATGGCAACGTGCTGGTCAGGTGCCGGTTCGGTCTGTTCGGTTTTTGGTAGTTTGACGCGCACCACTTGGGTCAACAGCGGGGCGGTGACGATGAACACCACCAACAACACCAGCATCACGTCAACCAGCGGCGTAACGTTGATCTCGCTCATTTCACCCTCATCCTCATTAGGCATTTGCATGGACATGCCCTTTTTCCGTATGTTGGAGCAGATGGTTTTGCATTGTGCTGTGCAGGAAATCGCTGGCGAAATGGTCTAGCACAGCTAAGGACGCGCGGTTTTGACGCAGGAAAAAGTTGTATGCAAGCACAGCGGGGATAGCGACCGCAATGCCGAACGCCGTCGCAATCAGCGCCTCGCCGATGGGGCCTGCGACCACGTCCAGGCTGGCCGAACCTTTGGCGCCGATGTCCTTCAGCGCGTCCATAATGCCCCACACCGTGCCGAACAGCCCGACAAAAGGCGCGGTGCTGCCAAAACTGGCCAGCCAACCCAAACCAGATTCCATTTTGGCTTTTTCCTTTTGCAATTGCTGGCGTAAAGTGCGCTCCAGCAAGTTATGCCAGGCTTGGTATTGGTCGATGGGTAACAATTGATGCTTAGGCAAGCTTTGCAGCGTGCCAAGCCCCGCTTGATAAATCCGTGTCGCAGGGGATTTCAACCGTAAATCGAGCAAATCATAGTTTTGTTCAACGCCAGATTGCTTGATAAAGCGGCGGTTGCGGAACGCATTCCAGACCAATTCCCCCGCCTTAAGCAGTATGACGCTCCAAGTCAACAGGGAAAAACACCCCAGTAAACAAAAGGTGCTGTTGACGATACTTGTTTCTGACATGTCCAAGGGTTATCTCCTATTCGTTATTATTGTTATCTGTTGGGTTTTATCTTAGAACGTATTTTAAAAACCGCTCGCCGCGCTTTTAAAACACATTCTCAGTTGCTGAGTACATGGGCTTTACGCCGCAGGATTTCCAGCACCAATTTATCGACAACACGCAAAACCTCCGCTTTCTCCCGTGCATCAAGGCGCATCACTGGACAACTAAAGCCGTGTTCGCAGAGATATTGGTGATATTCGATGAGTAAGGTCTTCGTGTTGTTATCGTCATAGTGGGTGATTGCGATAATGGCAGGGCATTTGTTTAAATAATCTTTATGGAATTGCAGAAAATAATCCAATTCGACCAAGGGGTTGGCATGGCCGTTATCAATCATGACAACCATGCCCCCTGATCCGTTGCATAATAGGTTCGCCATAAAACTAAAACGCCGCTGCCCAGGTGTGCCGTAAAGGTGTAATTTAAAGCCATTAAGATGGACAATGCCATATTCCATCGCCACAGTGGTTGAGGGCTTACGGCGCAAAGCTTCGGCTTCTCTCGCCTTCACTTCCGTACCCACAACGGGCACTTCGCTGATGGCATTAATGCAGGTGGTTTTGCCCGACCCCACATTGCCGACAAAAACAATCTTAAGAACATTTGGCGATTCATTAGACATCATCCAGACCGCCCCCATCACTCCAACGCAAATTCAATCGGCACATTCACCCAACTGGCAACCGTGGCGTCACCATGCTTGCCAGGTACAAACCGCCATTGCCTGACGGCTTTCAGCGCCGATTCATCTAGCACCTCGTGGCCACTGCTCCGTTGCACTGACAACTCGCCGCAACGCCCATCCGCCGTGACATAAACCCGCAATACCACCCGCCCTTCCCAATGCCGTTGCCGGGCCATGCGCGGATAATCGGGTTTAGGGTTGTTTAGATAATCCGCATTGGCATTGGCGGGACTGTCTTTAGCCATCGGGCTGGTTGGCGCTTTGCTCGGCGTTTGTACGGCAGGCGCAGGCGCAACCGGGGCGGGTTGGCTGGTGGACACCGCTTCCTGAGGCGTGGTTTCCGCTGGCTTAATTTCAGGTTTTACATATTTTTTTTTGATTTCGCTTTTAGCTTTCGGCTTAAGCTTGGCTTTTGGCTTAGCTTTAGGCTTTTCCGCCAGCGGCTTGCTTTTGGGTTTGGGTGGCGCAGGTGGCGTAACCGTCTCGGCGGGTGCGCTAACATTGGGTGCGGCCAATGCAATATCAATCATCGGTAAAGGTATTGCTTCAATCACCGGCGGCGGTGCCGGACGGTTCAAATACCAAATTAACAGCACGCCATGCAGCACGGCAGTCAATGCCGCCGCTACCGCGACAACAAACGGCCGTCCCCAATCCTCAGACATGACTAAATTTTCAAAAGGCAAACGGGCAGGCTCCGGCTGTGCCGGTTTAACAAAAAAAACCTTCATTTTCCCGCTTCGGACAGATCGAACGGGGTATGTGCAGCATCCAAACGCGCCTCTAATCTGGCAACCTGTTGTTTTAGGGTCTCCAAGCAACGTTGGTTGCCATCAAGCTGAGACTCCAAATGCTCGAAATGGATCTGGAAGTAACGCACCGCCGGAAATTTGGGTTTGCTGAATTCCATATCGGCCGTACTTGGGCTTTTCTGAGATCGATGTTGATTAGCTGTCATGACGTTATCTTTTAAATTTGTTCGCGAATTGACCAGATAAATATTAATATTTCTTGCCTACATTGGATAAGACGGCTGAGCAGGAAAAAACCACACCCCACAATTTAAAAAATTTTCAGCATGCCTTTGTCAGCAATGTTCCGCTGCCTAGGCCAACGTCCAATGCTAAAGTGTTGGCAGGGGTTTTCCGGAAAGCGCATCAGGGAAACCGCTTGAATACCGACGAAAGCCCGCTTACAAACGGTCTTGATTTATAAAGGCGGTGCTAGAAAAGTGAGGCAAATGGCGCGGCGGGAAATGGAAAGTCCCGCTAGTGGGTTGATAGCACCGGACGCCCCATCAACCGATGATGACCAGCCAATCGGTCAAATGGGTGAATTTAACGGCTAAGGTATTTTCCAAGGTCTCCAAAATATGTGCGGGATCGTGCAGGTTGATGCGGCCATTGATCTTGAATTGGCGCAGGCTGCCATCCCTAAAAATAACAACGCCGTTCCGATAACGCTGGATTTGTTCAATGACATCGGCCAGTGCCATATCCTGAAAAACAAGATAACCATCAATCCAGGAAGTGGTCAGTTTGGTATCTAACCGATTGGTTTTACTAAACCCCGCCCTATTGACCGAGACACCGTCACGGTCATGTAGCAATACCGATTCTTCGGTGCGCTCAGCGTTGCTTACCCGCACGTTGCCGGACAGCACTTTAACTTCATCGCTATTGTGTTTTTCATAGACGAAAAAGCGCGTGCCCAATACGCGGGTCGTGGAATGGTCGCCGTAAACAATAAAAGGCCGATGGGCATCGGGTTTAACATCAAAAAAGGCTTCGCCCCGCAAAAGCTCAACTGTCCGCTGCTTATCCCCCATAGCAACCTTAATGGCGCTGTTGGTGTTCAGCATCACATAAGAACCATCTTCGAGGCGTACGGTTTGTTGTTTACCTATACCGGTTGCGTAATCGGCTTGGAATAAAACCGCTATGTCCGTGCGGAACACGAAGACTAAGGCCAAACAGGCGGCCATGAGCAACGGCAATTGAAAACGGCAATGCCCCGCCCAACCTTTTTTAGTGGATGTTTTTTTTTCCGCTTCGCCCAACGCCTGCTTAAGCTGGGTATCACCCCAAAGCAGGCAGATTTCATCAAACGCTTGTTGATGGGCTGGCGTTTGCCGCAGCCAATCGGCAAACGTCGCCTTTTCTTCACGGCTGACATCACTAGCGCGCAGTCTGGCGAACCAGGCCACCGCTTGCTCATCAATCAGTTCTTCAAGCTCGGATTGGCTTGGTTGACTCTCGTTGGTTTGCTTCATAACGCTCATGGTAGATAATTTACAACTAATATAATGACGATTGCCGATGCAATTTGGCTCATGTCAGCCTGATGAGTCAAGTGATTTTGTATGTTATTAAATTCTAATATTACACTTAGATTAATTATCCTCACTCAGGACACCAACTCAGGCATCTTAGCCTAGCCGGTTTATTTACCGGGCTTTAACACCAGCTTGTGTTCGGCTTCACCTACCTGCAAACCGATAGGCAAGCCTTTCACCCAATAGCGTTGCTGATCCCGGTAATTAGGCGATAAAGGATGCGCGGATTGGCCGTCAGGCATGTGCAGTATGCCCTCGTCAAGATGGGCGGGTGACACCACCAGCCGTTCACCCGCCCCAAAATGCGGCCCTGCAACCCGCACACACGCGCTGCAACCGGCCAGCTCATCTTCCGGCATATTCAGCAAGTAACCCAGCAATGGTAAGGATTTGGCGAAAGGATGCGCGAATTGCGCCTTGTTGACGTTGCCCCAAGTCAGCTCCGGCAATTTTATGTCGGGATACTCCGCTTTCAGCTGTTGCGCACTGTCCGTTAACTGGCCCAGGATAAACGCATCCCAGTTTTGATAATGCAAAGGGTCTGGAAGCAGCTCCGGCAGTTTTTCCGTCAGCATGGCTTGCAAGGGCGTGTCGATATAGGTCCAGGAATACTCGAAGCCTTTATCGGCATCCTGGCAGGCGGCGACAAACGGGGTAAACACAGTTTCAGCCAGGCGCTGCCGGAACCGTTGCAACAGGGCGAATCCCAGGCTGTCCGTATCCGCCCTGCCGTTCCAGGCCAACAAATAGTCGCGCAGCTCACGCAATTCCGGTCGTTGGGCAATCCGTTCGGGCGACAGGACATTTAACGCCAACTGCTGGTAAAACGCATGGAATTCGCTTTCAGTATCCAGTTGCAAGGCAAACAGCGACCACTCGTTAATTTCCGGCATCTGCTTAAGCCGCTGGGAGATCCGGTAAGCACGGTAGCCGTTGGCGAATTGATGACCGATGAGGTAGGGATACTGTTTGCCGAGGCGGCGGTCATTGGCCGACACCAGCAGGCCTTCGGTAGGGTTGATTTGCCGTGGCAGTGCCTGCGGCTCGACATAACCGTCCCAGCCTACCGCACCGTCAGCCCAAGAGCGGCTGACCAAGCCGTCACCACCGAAGCGCTTGGGGATGCGGCCCATAACCGTCCAGGCGATACGACCGCCATCGTCGGCGACTAAAAAATTCAACTGCGGCCCGCCAGTGCGGTTAACGGTGGTCAAGGCCTGTTCCAAAGTTTCGGCTTGCTCCACATCCATTAAACCGAGGTTGACGACATCATCATCCAGCGCCGTCCAATGCACGGCAACCGGCTTGCCTAACAAAGGGTCAGGCGCAACCGGCCCCCAAACAGTCCGCCTGACATCAAGTTGCTGCTGCCCGGCATTTTTGATGTTGACCGTTTCAGTGCCGTGTTCAAAACGTAACCATTGATCCTTAAACCGGTATTCATCGGCGTTATCGGGGTTGATTTCAAGGCTCACCAGATCCAAGAAATCGCCGGACAAATTAGTGCTGCCCCAGGCCAGGCGCTTGGTGCTACCGGCAACCAACAACGGTACGCCCGGTAGTGTCACGCCTGCGGCATGGATGTCGCCATAATCCAGTTCCGCCCGATACCAAACATTGGGTACGGTGATGCCCAAGTGCATGTCATTGGCTAGGATTGCCCGCCCATCCTGCGTTTTTGCGCCGCTGACCGCCCAAGCATTGGAGCCGACGGCGAAATCCCTCAAACGCACGGCGGTCGCCAACTTTTCAGGCGTTTGGACACGCTGCTTAAGCGCTTTTTTAAGTGATGTGACGGGAATGGCGCGGGCAGGCCGTAACGAGGGGCTGGCGTTGGTCAGGCGGTCGGTGAAATAGTCGGTGTCAGGCGTGAGGAAAGCCACAATATCTGCGGGCAGGCTTTTGTCCATGACGCTGACCATGCGCTCTTCCTGTTCCGCCCAGCCAGTCAGGATATTGAACATGCCCAGTATCACCAGCAGGCTGTCTTCAGCCCGCCACGGCGCGGGCCGGTAGTTCAGCACGGTGAACTCGAAAGGCAGCGTTTGCGCTTGTCCGATGTAACTGTTGACACCTTCCGCATACGCGTCAAGGTAGCGCCGGTGCTGTTGTGGCAGCTTTGCCAACGCGGCTTTGGCAACCCGATGGAAACCGTAAGTCCTGGCGTTGATGTCACTATTAGCGGCAACCTCGCCGAACAGTTCCGCCAGTTGTCCGGCATTTTTGCGGCGCATCAGATCCATCTGGAACAGGCGGTCACGGGCGCTGACGTAACCGAGCGCACGCACGGCGTCGGCGCGATTACGCGCAGTGATTAACGGTATGCCGTGCCGGTCGGAAGTCACCGTGACGGGCGCGGACAGCGTGCTGACGACAAACTCGCCGCTTAACGGCGGGACAGACTGTTGCCAAACCAGCAAACAAATGCCAATGCCGGTAATTAATAAAGCCAGCAATGCAAACAATGAATAAAAAAAGACACGGCGGATTTGTTGCATAATTTTAACTGCGTTGGAACGATAAAAGGTATGGGCGTAACTTACGCCACATCCCAAACCCGCGCATCGGTTTTAAGGTTAACCGCCGGATAATCGATGGTTTTAATCTGGCCTTCCTCAAGCTTGATGCAACGGTCTGCCAAATGAAAATACCGGTCATCATGGGTGATCGCCAACACGGTTTTCCGGTTGGCTTTTAAGGCCGGCAACAATTCCGTGTAGAACAGTTCCTTAAACTCAGGATCCTGGTCGGCGGCCCATTCGTCAAACACATAAAAAGGCCGGTCTTCCAGATAAGCAACCAGCAACGCCAGACGCTTGCGCTGGCCTTGGGACAGATCCAACGTGGAAAACTTGCCATTATCAATACTGACTTTATGGCTTAAATGCAAGCGCTCCAGAAAGTCGATTGCCTGTGCATTCACTTTATCGGCATTGAAACCGAACAAATCATCAAACAAATAAAAATCTGAAAAAACCACCGAAAAATTTTGCAGGTAGGCCGCCCTATTCTCATCCGTGACCGTTTCGCCATTCAACCGGATAACGCCTTGCTCAGGACTGTAAAGCCCTATCAGCAGCATCGCCAAGGTCGTTTTACCACTGCCGTTGCCGCCGACCAAAAACACCAATTCACCCGGTTTAAACTCCAGGTTGACAGGCCCCAGCGTAAAGTTACGGTTTTCTTTTTCCCTATGGAAACTGTGCGTCAGGTTTTGTAAGGAAAGGCTGTGGAATGTTGACCACCGTTCCGGCTGCTTAACCCTATCGGCTTGCTGTATTTGCAGCCTTAAAGACGCACCCAGTTTTTCAACCTGCCGTAAAGCGATACCGGCACGGCCAAATACCGGCAGGCTATTGGTCAATACCGACAACGGCGACATCATGAATAAAAAAACCAGCGTATAACCCCGGATGACATCTTGGCTAAGGTGTTGCCAAAGCGGAAACACGCACAGGATCAAGCCAATGGTGGCGTAATACAGCAAATTCACCCATTGGCTAGACAGCATATAAAAGGTCAAACCGGACAGCGAATGGCGGCGGTAAGACTCCGCGCTGGCAGCCAACGAATGCTCCATGAAATCGCCGCTGCGGGCACTGTGTAATTTCAGCTCTTTTATGCCTTCGGTCAGTGCACGGAAACTTCTGTTCAGGTTGTCATACTCGGCGCGCGCACGTTCCATCGATTTTTTGGGTTTTTCTTTCAGCACAATAAAACTCAACACCCCAAACAGGATGATCCCGCCCAAAATCAAAGCCAACTGCCATGACAACCAGCCTAGATAAGCCATGCAACCGCTCACTACCGCCGTATTGATACATAAAACCGGCAATAGTTGGTAAGCGCCAGCAATGGCGACAATATCCTCGGTCAAGTTAGCCAACAATGCCGGTCTGCCCAATTTCTGCAAATAAGGATAGGGGGCGGCCAAAATTAACCGGCTAATTTGTAGACGCAGCTCATAAGTGGCTTTTTCGCTGAGCCTGTTAATCAGGTAGAAAGACGACGATGCGCTCAGCAAAACCATTGCGCATAAACCGGCAAATTTCCAAAGCAATGTGGCCTGCTCGAAATGACCTGATAATGCTGAATTGATCAGGGCAATCAACGATGCGCTGCTTAAACCGCTGGCAATGCCAGCAGCTATTGCCGCAAGAAAAATAAGCCACGATGAACGCCATAAAAAACCGAACATAGTCATTTATTCCTTATTATATTTTCATTAAAGATGACCTCCGGGTTAAACAACGGAGAGCAAGCGTTTGGATTGATCAGACGGTTTCAAAAAACCGGAATAACCTTAGCAAAGACGCTTGAGCGCCCCATTCACCTCATCTGGCAAATGCAAGACGCCTGTGTTCGGCGGAATTGGCAACATGAATCCTATGGAGCAGACTTTTTTCTGGAAAAAATAGGTTATTTGACACAGTGACTGCGGCAAATGGCCTAAAAAAGCGATTTGTGCCTTATTTGACTCAACTGTAGTCCCAATAATTTTGTTTTTTATAACAACTTGATATTTATCAAAAAAATTATGCAATAACCCTGTGCATGCCAATATTTTAAAACTGGTATAAGAAATGCTATTTAGATACATATTCATTTAGATTTGGAAACCTTGCAAGCGCCCACACCACGATGAGCCTGCCGACTGTTTTAGGTGATCATCATTTATTATCAACAACGGAAGAGAAGATGAGCATTACTATAGAAAACCTTTACTTAAAACATAAAAGCGAATTGGTCTATCATGTCTTCCAAATACTCCACTGCCAAGATTTGGCGGAGGAAATCGTCCAAGAAAGTTTCATCAAGTTTTCCTTAGAACTGAAAAAACAGATTGTTGAACATCCGCGTTGTTACTTGTTCCGCATCGCCAAAAACTTGGCACTTGATTACCTCAAGCACCAAAAAGTCACTGACAATTACGTACAAACCAAAGACCCGGCCCTTATGCCAGTGATGGAATCGCCCTCTCTCGAACAACTCGCCTCAGAGCAGCAAAACTTGGATATTTTACGGAGCGTGATCGCTGAATTACCACCGCGTTGCCGCCAAGCTTTCACGCTGCATAACATCCACGGCATGAGTTACAGTGAAATTGCCAAGGAACTGGAGATATCGGAAAGCGGCGTGGAAAAACACATCATGAAAGGCCTGCTGCATTGCCGCAAACGCATGAAAAATTTGCTGCTGGCATAAAATACAACTGAGGTCATTTCCCCGCTGGTCGTCTTTTTTATTATTAGAACGCATTAACCGTTTTAATAATGTCCATAAATCCCGCATTTAAATTATTAAAACACTGGAGGTAAAAATGGCTTGGGGCGACGAAGAAGACAACACCGTTTATCAGGTTGTCGTCAACCACGAAGAACAATACTCTATCTGGCCCGATTACAAGGAAATACCCGGCGGCTGGAAAGCCGTCGATAAAACGGGGAACAAACAAGATTGTCTGGATTATATTAAAGAAGTGTGGACTGACATGCGGCCTTTAAGTTTGCGCAAGCAGATGGAGCACGCGGCGGTGCATTAGATTTTGCTATAAGTGTAGGGCGCGCAGTGCGCGCCTTATGTGCTCCAAACCGCAAAGGCACATCACGGCAGATACGGTTGGACACAGAGCCTTTTTAACCGGACACGCGGCGGGCTGATGTCCTTCACCGTCAATGCGCCGCTCATTCCAGTCCCTAAGTCCAGATCCAGCACATGCCAGTCATGCGCCAGACCGTAGCCGTCAGGTATCGATAAAAAACGGGCGGCACCTTCGATAGACGTGACCACTTTTGCAACGCCTAAGCTAATGCCGGCACCGACCGCCTTTACAAAACTTTCTTTCCGAACCCAGAATTGATAAAAAACAGCGGTTTTTTCCGCATCCGGCAACGCTTGCCAAAACTGCCGTTCAAGATCGGCAAAACAGGCATCGGCAATAAGGGTGCTATCGATCCTGTCATCCCAAACTTCCATATCAACCCCGACCGACCCGCTAACACTGACCGCCACCAGCATTTTATCGCCCGAATGGGACAGATTGAAATTGACCTCATGCGGTTTGTCGTCGGCAAGGATATAAGGCTTGCCGGACGCCTCTTGTGCAAAACGGATTTTTTCCGGCCCGAGGCCGGTATAACCAGCCAATACCGTGCGCAGTTTACCGTGGCTGATGACATACTGGAGCCGATGCTTTTTTTGCACAAACCGCTGTGCCTTGGCTTGCTCATTCTCATCGAGAAAATACCAATAATGCCGGTATTCCTCGTCACCGGCGGACAATTCTTCAAACCATAGGTCAATGGTGTTGTAAGTCATGGAATTTGGCCTAATTTGTTTGGTATGCCCCTAACCTTTCCATTTTTCGATGTACGCACGGTACTTTTCTTGCCATTGTTTTGATCCGAATGCGCCGCCGCTCTGGTGGGTCAGGCCGATCGGCCAAGTGCCCAAACGTAGCCCGCATTGCCTTGCACGACGGCAGAAATCCAGATCATAAAAATGAAAGTCGAAACGTGGGTCAAAAAACACGCTGTTTGTTGTCAGGGCCGATTTTTTGGCGGCGATAAAAACGCCATCCAATAGTTCGCACTCGGCGGGGTTAGACCCAAAAAACGTGATTTTACCTAACGCATTTTTTCCATGGGCGACCGAGCCACTAAGGTTGATGCTTTCGTCGCACTTAAAGCTGGTATAGACAAAGCATCCGGCCAAGGCACGGATCAATGAACTCCTATCCTTGCGTCCATCCGTGCCAAAGACGCTCTCCACATAACACCAGGCGGGTTGGTTCAGGACGCGACGCCGGTTGCCCGCAACCCCGATGACATCAAATTCCTGTAACCCTTCGCAGACACGATCGGCAAGAAAATCATCGTCAATCCAGACATCGTCATGGATGAAAACGACCATCCCATTGCCGTTTTCTGCGGAAATGCACGCGTTATAAACTTCCGGGAGACCGCGCCGGTTTTCATAAGCAATATGCGCAGTCAAGCGGGCATCATGCCCAAGCCGCAGCAGAGAAATGCCTAGAGGGGATTTTTCCCAAAAGTCCTGTTCCGAGAACCGCGTTGCACTGACAATGTCTATCATGAAATCACCCTTATGCTTAAATCAGTCGAAAAGCAATAGATCGCAAGCCGCTTCAGGCTCTTTTTCCAAAGTATCCGCTAATGCGCTGGTCTGGGCGGCCGCCATCAGGTGCGGAATAAACTGGTTCATCCTTTTCGACCGGGCTTTAAATTCCGGATAAATGCCTTGCGCTTCGTTGGCTTTAACCGAATAGAATTTCACCGCGCGGGCAAAATAGCGTGCGTAATCCGCTGGCGAAACAAAGAACGCAACCATATCCAAGTACAAATGCGGTATGCAGCTGTTAAACCATTTGTCTAGGAAATAATTGACTATATTCATAGCGACCGACTGGTTGGCGCAGGCAAATGGATGCAATTGCGCGAAACGCTGATGGAAAGCCGCCAGTGCGTAGATAGCACCGGCTGAGCCAGCACCGCTTACTGAAGTAGGCAACGCGGCAAGCATTGCGCAAAGCTGCTCCAATTGTCCGGTAAACGGCGCGGCTGGGGGGGTGTACACCAGTTTACCGTCCCGTAACTTGCCTGCCCCCCATTTTAGCCCGCCAGTTTCCCAGCGGACTGCGAATTGTTCCCCCAAGCTGATGCCCAGCGAATAAGCCACCATGTCCAGGTAAGCCAGAAATTCGGTAGGCAAAGCAACATGGACTTCCCCTGTCCGAAAATGTCCAGGCCAAACCGCCACATCCGAAACTTGGGAATGCGGTTTATAGAAAGAAACCAAATCTGCCCCCATCAAGCTGACCAGATGCAAGCGGCGCAACTGCGCCACCAAACTGGCCGGGTCGCCGTTGCATCCAGATAACTCAAGCTCATCCCGCACCCCTTTCATATTTTCCCAATAAACCCGCACGATATGGTACGGGGACAGCGGGAAACGTCCTATGGATGCGCCGGGGATACCCGATTCAAGCGAATTCACGGCGGCAGGAAGGAGAATGGCGGTGCCGAGCATACCGTTAATCGTATTCAGGACCGCTTCATTATCCGCAACCTGCGTCCCCAGACGGCCTGAGTCGAGCAATTCGCCAAAGCTTGACGTGCCGTCTATCTGCTCCAAAATACGCCCAATATCCTTAGCTTGGGATTCCAGTACGATTTCCCCTTGTTCGGACTCGACTAAGGTGTACCTGCCAATAGCCCTAACACATACCTTAAGCGCCAATTCAGGAATATCATCCAAACACAACTCGAATCTCGGCTCGTGTATTTCAAACAACCCTTCTGCCGATGACCGCCTAGCACGCTTGGCCTGTTGTTCGGGGGCTTTATGCCAATCCAAGTATCTAAAGTAATGCACCGGCAATTGCAGGATGCTATTTTGGTCGTTCATTTCTTCTTCCTTATGCCTTTTAAATAATATCGGCCGCAACATGCCAAGCTAGCCACCAAACAGTAACGTGCCAAATTCCAAGGCCAGGTTTTTATTGCCATCGGCGGTTATCTCACCCTGTTCATAAGCGTGGATGGCGTTTTTCCGGCCTGCCAGAAGTTCGCAAAAAACGTTATAGCTTGTAGCTATTGTACAATCGCCGGACACCCCGTCATCCAGCAGGGTCAAGCCCGTAGTATCACCCTCAATCACCCAAACGCCGCCGTTAAAACCGGTTATCACGAATTTGCAAATACCCCGTAATTGCTTGGATTTATCCATTTTTTCGGCCGCGTGTTGAAAAAACTGGTTCTGAAAAAAATCATTCAAATCCATGGCATGTGCCGTCTGGTCATCACGGTTTTGTTGTCCGGCATATAAAGCTTCTATCGATGGATACCCTAATTGCTCATGGCGTGTATTAAGCGCCCCCAGCCACTCATTTGGGATAGCCGTCAATGGGATAGCCGTACCGTTGCCGATAGAGTCGGTGTTGATTTTGCCGGAAAACCACACTTTTAGGTCGCCGTCACCCTGATCATGGGGCACTTGAAAAACCGAACCGATCAAGCTTTCGTCCCAAGGCTCGCCGAGGAAATTGAACAGTTTTTCCAGGATATGCTCCGGCTGCAAGACCAACGATTCATAATTGATCCTGATACATTGGCCGGTATGCGCCTGTTCAAACGCAATCAGCTTGCCGGTCTTCTCCAGCCAGCTATCAAGCATCGCGGCGACCAGGTTGGTCGGGTGTTTCTGTACATAAGGCGCCAATTCTGGCATATAGCCTAACGGACTGATTTTGATGCACGAATTAACAACATCGAGGCTATTGCGGTATAAGCAGATGTATTTGGCGTGGGGAAAAACTTTTTCCAGTATCTCCAGATAATCAACATTAATGGTCGATTTTTCGCACCAATTCTGCTTGCCTTTCCCTTGTGTGTAACGGCCTAGCAAGTCATCCACCACGCGCAGGGTTTCTTCAGCCGCCCGTTTGTCCCGCTGTTCTTCAGTCACTATGTCGGGCAATTTCCCTAAGGAATAATAAGCCGTCGAATAGAGATGGGTGCATAAAGGCCCCAAGCTTAAATGGCCGGGACTGCATAAGTTGGGGTGCGTATCGATGATGCAGCGCAGCATGGTTGAACCTGAACGGACACAGGATAAGATAAAAATCGGTTGTTTAGTCAGTTCCATATTGATTGCTTGTATTTGCGGTGGTTAATAGTGTCTTAGGGTGTTAGCAAACGTTGGGGTATCCGTTCAAACTGTCTGCCTTGCAAGCCTCGTTTTTTCCGCCTTGCGTTTCTGCCGCCAACGGATAACGCCGGTCACATAAAGCAGCAGCGGCAGCAATCCGGTCAGCGCAATAATGATGCGCCCGACAAGCCCAAAGGCTTCGCCGCTGTGCAGCGGATAAAGCCATTGCAAAAAGACAGCGCTGGCCGAATCAGTCTTAGGATCATGTTCCCAGAGTATCTTGCCGCTATATTGGTCTAACCACAGCGCCCGCCTCGGGCGGCTTCGGTTGATTTCCTGCGCCGACCCTTTAACTATGCGGTAAACGTCCTGCCCGTCTTGCGGAAAAAAAATCCATTTATAACGGCCATCAGGGAAATGCCGGTCGGTTATCGCAGCGGCTTGCATCAAAGTGATAGGCTTTTGTGGGCCAGTTTCCGCCGAAACCGGACTTGGCGGTTCTGGAGACGGCAGCGAAAACACGTTGACCAAACCATCCACATACTCAGGGAACACCATTTCGATACCCGATACCAGCACCACCAGCAACACAATAGCGCCATAAAAGCCGGATGTTTTGTGCAAATCAAAGTTGAAGCGTTCGGTACTGGCATTGCGTTTAATGGTCAAAGCCTGCCGAATCTTGCCCGGATGCGGCCACCAAACGATCAGCCCGGTCAACACCGAAAACAACAGAAACAACGCGACGATGCCGATAAACATTTTGCCCGCTTCACCTAGCGCCAGCGTGTAATGGAAGCGCACGACAAAATTCACCAGACTGCCCCGCCAAGGGTTGCCGGTGTCAAACATCAGGCGCTGCCCCAAAACACCACCGGTGTAAGGATTGACATGCACCAGATTCCATTCGCTGTGTTCCGGCGTTTGTGCTGGCAAGCTGTAGGTGATGGCAAACGCCTCGTCCGGCGAGCTGGGAAACACAAAGGCGTAGGGTTTGCCCTGCGTGGGGATGACTGACCGGGCCGCTGCGGCAATCTCATCTAAAGGCCGGTAAACCGTGTGTGCAGGGTAATCCTGGATTTTTTTAAGCGCCGGATTCAGCGCGGAATCGATTTCCGGCCCGAAGACCGACAAGCTGCCTGCCAAGCCAATCAGCACAAACACCGCACCGGCGAACAGGCCAATATAAAGGTGCGCTTTCAACCACAGCTTACGGCGGTTTTTTAAGTTCAGTAATGGGTTGTTAGCAGGTTTTCCAAGCATTACCAACACACCTAATTAAGTTACAGCCCGACCGCTTCATGCAAATCAATCAACGCATACTGCCGGTTTAAACAGTAGATTAAAATCAGGAATTGCGCTTCGGTCAGCGCTACGCCCTGATCCTGAAAAATCGAGAACACGGCTGTTAACGTCCGTTCGCCATCCATCAACGCAAACAGGGATTCCAGCAACAGCGCCATCTCCGCTGGGACGGCAATGAACTTGCCCATGACATTAAGCCACCATAGCTCGCCCTGAAGCTGGTCGTTTAACGGTCTTTTTTGAAAAAATCCGACACCACGGCCTTCAACAATGCGGGGAATTTCATGCCAAACAGCGGCATTCTTGGTAAAAAACCGGCTGATCGGCTTGGGTTCGGGGATTTGCATAAGCGCTGCGCTTTTCCGCAAGGTAAAAAAATGCACCACATCGTCGACATTATCGGTTTCGGCATCAATAGTCGCCAAATTGAACGGCGTAAACCGCTGGCAACTCATATCCTCGACAACAAAACCCAACTTGTTGAAGTAATCCGGCAATTCAGCGAGGCGATACCGACCCAACTCTGCGGGTTCCTGCACGCTGAACGGCTTGGAAAAATTGATCCACACACCACTGGGTTTCAGCACCCGATATATTTCTTGGGAAAACAGTTCGGCATTGCTGACAATATCAAGCAAATACTGGGTGATGACTAACGATAAGGTTCCGCTTTTAAACGGTAAGGCCATCACATCGGCGGTGATAAACTGTATGTCGTTTGCCGCTGAGGTAGGTGGTGCTACGGTCACTTCCTGCCAATCCGCCTCTTTCAATTGAAAGCTTAAAGGTGTCCCTTCGATAAGGGTTTTAGCCATCAACAAGCCTGGCAACGACAAATCGACACCGTAAGATTTCTGAAAATGGTTGGCAACACTGTAGAGCAATCCACACGCACCTGCGCCCAGCACCGCCGCATTGCCCTTGTCTTGGCAATGCGCAGTGGCTGTCTGGCAAATCAGGTTTTTGACGGCTTCGTAATCGGCCACGCCGCACCAGTCCTGGTAAAAATACGGCAGCATGTGATCGCCGGTATAACCGGATTTCAACGGGTTCGCCGCAAAACCGCCCGCATCGCAGGGATGGTTTTGCACAAAATCGGCAATAGGCTGGTAGACCGCTTCCAAAAACGTCAGGTTTGCAGACATGCCGCTTTGGTTGCGGGCAATTCTTGTCGCCAAAGCGCTGGCACCTGTGGTTTCAGCAGCCGTCAAACTTGTGCTTATGGCGCTGAATTCGGCTTTAGTGTCGTCGATTTCCCTAAGATATGCCGGTAAAGCGGACAGCGCATCGGGAAGGATAAACACATCAACGCCATTGATGGACGGATACTGTTTGCCGCAATCCGCACAAACCCATAAATCCGGCGGGGAATCGGTCAAATCGCCATGGCAGGCAAGACAATAAAGCATTTAAAATCCTTGGTTAGTCAGTGATGATAGGTTTCACGCCCAGCTACAAATAAAGGTTTACCCTACAGACGCGCTAGGTTCCGTAAGGTACACACTATCCCTGCCTTAGAATTCCACCTTGACCGAACCCATAAATGTACGCGGCGCACCTGGAATGACAGAATTGCTGTTAAACGGCGAACTCGCTGCGTAGTAGCGATGATCCAATAGGTTTTCGATATTGAATTGCAAGGTGGTTTTTGCTTTCGCCACTGGCAACTGGTATTTCACTAAAGCATCTACCCTGCCATAACCGGGCAATTGATAATCGTTGGTGATGTCCCCTTGCCGCTGATCTTGGAAATACGCCCCCGCACCGACACTCAAACCGCGCAGCACGGCTTGTTGCAGATCGTACTTGAGCCACAGGCTACCGGCGTTTCTGGGCACGTCCCAAAGCCGTTTGCCAACATCGCTATCACTGCCTTCAGCGCCTTTTGTAACCACCGCATCGGTATAAGCGTAACTGGCAATCATGCTGAGGCCATCGGTTATCTGTCCGCTCATGTCGATTTCCACACCTTGACTACGCGCTTCACCGATGGCTCTCGAATAATTCCTGTTAGTCACACTATCGTAAGCACCAACAGCCAAATTTTTCTTGGTCAATTGGTAAAAAGCCACACTGGACGTCAAGCGGCCGTCAAAAAACGAGGTTTTGAAACCCGCCTCATACTGTTCCCCTATTTCCGGCGGCAGGAGGTTATTGTAAAGGTTGGTGCTATTGTTCAAAGCCCCCATCGATTCTACATAATTGCCGTATAGCGATAACCAATCCCAAGCTTGGTAAAGCAAGCCAACTCTAGGGTTAAACCGCTCATTATCAAGTTGAGGCCGGTTGGTGGCTGCCTCAGCCGCCGTGAGGCCATAGCCATTGATCTGGGTTGCCCAGTCGTAACGGCCGCCGCCCAAGATATGCAGTTTTTCAAACAAAATGATCTGGTCTTGGAAAATAATGCCGTTCGAATTGCTGCCATTATTGTTGTTAAAATCATGGTTAGCCGGATCGGCGTAAATTTGCGCTATGTTCGACGGATTGTATTGCGGATTGTAAACATTGATGCCGTTAACAGTGCCCTGAAAAAAATACCCATAAGCATTATCACGCGTGCTGTCGCCGCTGTAATGTTCCCAACCGACCAATACATCGTGTTCAACATCCAAAGTTTTAAAATGGCCGGTCAGGTTTACCGTGCCATGATAAGTATCGCTGACCCCTTTCGTTCCGTAAAAGAACCTCAGCATGTCGCCGCCGACCTCATCGAAACCAAATGGCGGTGGGGCGGTTTGTTGGTCCAGCACATCCCTAGTGAAATAGTTAAACCTGGCACGCACTTTCCAATCATCTGTGAACGCATGGGCCAGAGTGATGGCAGTGTTAGTAAGCGAGGTGTTGGTCTTATCCGTGGAGGGTTCACCCAAATACCGCGAGATAGGGATATTGATCGGGCGATGGGTTGTTATGGTGTCGGCCGGTATGCCCCAGTCCTCTTGGGTATCTTCGTCAGAATACAGAAAATCCAGGTCGATTTGGGTGCGGTCGCCAATCTTCCACGTTACGGAAGGCGCAAGAAAGACCCTATCCGTGAAGCCATAATCGCGGAAAGAACGTTT
This sequence comes from Methylovulum sp., assembly GCA_028712695.1. Taxonomy (GTDB): domain Bacteria; phylum Pseudomonadota; class Gammaproteobacteria; order Methylococcales; family Methylomonadaceae; genus Methylovulum. The sequence goes on from JAQTQZ010000005.1 coordinate 149,460, forward strand.
ATTGAGCGATTCCAGATTAACCCGGTACATCAGCGAACCGTCGGCATTGATTGCGCCGGTGGCATCAGCCGTGGTGCGGTAAAGGTCAAAAGAACCGAATTGCTGTTCCAACGCATAATAAGGGGTGGCTTGTGGCCGTTTGGTGACGACATTAATCAAGCCGCCAGGTTCGATACGGCCGTAAAGGTTGGCGGCAGCGCCCTTGACCACTTCAATACGCTCGGCATTGGCGAGCGAGATACGGCTGACCGGGAAGCTGAAGCCATCGACATAATTGTTATATTGGGTGTTGAAGCCACGGATCATGAATTGTTCGGCAAAACCACCCAAGCTGAAGCCTTGAAACACGCCACTGACATTTTTGATGGCATCGCCGACCTGGACGGCTTGCTGGTCTTGTATGACCGCCCTAGGTACGACTTGGACGGAAATAGGCGTTTCCATGATCGGCGTGTCGGTTTTGGTCGCCGACGAGGCATTGCTGCGGTTATAACTGGTGTTGTACGGCGTGTCTTCGCTTTCATCCAAACCGGCGGCGGTGACTTTCACTGGTTTTAGCGTAGGCGAATCGGCATTGGTTTCTGGGCTGGCTGCTTTGGGCGTCCCAGTTTCGGTCTGCAACGCAATGACATTATCATCCGCAAACCGGTAAGCGATGGGTGAGCGCCCCAACAGTTTATCCAACGCCTGCTTCGGCGTATAAGTGCCAGACAACGGTTGGCTTTGGACACCTTTGACCAATTGCGCCGGATAGCTCAACTGGATGTCAGTGGTTTCTGAAAAGGCCAGCAATGCCGAAGACATATCCTTGGCGGGGATATTGAATTTAAACGTTTTCCCATCCGGTTCTGCAAATCCGGGTGCCGAATTAACCATCGACAACATAAAAATGCTTATTGCCAAAGGTGTTTTTCTCAGATTTGGTCCGGCGTCCATCCCAGATAACGCTTTCCGTTTCCGCAAGGCCACCACCCTATTTCTAATAACCGTGTGTTTCATCTATCCCCCATGTAAGTATTATGAAATTTCCAAATCCTACGCATCGGAATGCGCA
>JAQTQZ010000006.1 GCA_028712695.1 Methylovulum sp.
TCATTCCCATCATGCCACTTTATTTGCAAACTTGTGTATATACTTATGCCTCCTGACAGAGTGATGTGGCTACACTAAACAGGACACTTTTCTATAAAGACCTGAGAGAGCGATATGAAGTAGCCAAGCGAAAGAAAAATACACGGCGGAGTTTAAAGAAAATACGGTGAAACGAGCGACTGAGCTGGGCAATGTGGCGGAGATAGCCCGTGAGTTGGAGGTAAAAACGGATACGCTGTATGGCTGGGTTTATAAATCAGCCATCCTACTGAACCAACTAAAGTCGTGCGTACGGATGAACATTTGTACGATGAGATAAAGCGGTTGAAGAAAGAGAGTATGCGGTTGACGGAGGAACGTGACTTACTAAGAGCCTGTTCAACATCTTCTAGGAGCGTTTAAAATAGCGGGATGAGAAAAACTTACCCCAGTGACATAAGCCGGGAGCAGTTCGGACAGGCCAAAGGCCTGCTGGAACCAGCCCGCAAGAAAACCCGCCCGCGCACCGTTGATTTGTACGATATATTCTGCGCCATCCTGTACTTGCTGAAAAGCGGTTGCCAGTGGCGGATGTTGCCCAGTGGCTTCCCGAAGTGGCGTGCCGTCCACCATTATTTTTCCTTGTGGGGCACCCCGCCGGGAAACGGCGTGGGCCTGCTGGAGCAGGCATTAAAAAAATCAGGTTGGCGCGGCCCGACAAACACAGGGGTGCAACGCCAAGACGGGCTTCTGTATCATTGCCGCGCAAGGCGTGAAAAACACCGATTGCGCCCAGGACAAAGGCGATGATGCCCACAGGGCACAAGTGCGGGGAAAAAGGTGTCCGGCATCAAACGCCATGTCGAGGTTGACCCCCAAGGGCTACCCCATGCCATCGCGGCCACCACGGCTAATGTCACTGACCGCCAAGGCGCACCCGACGCTATCGGGCGCAATAAGGACAGGTTGTCGTCGGTGACCCCGGTCTTGGTGGATGGCGGCTACAGGTCGGCCGTTCGCCGGGGCCGTGCGGGAGCTGGTCGGGGCTACGGTACAAGTCGCCAAACGGGGCGGACTGCATACCTTCGCGGCCATCCCCCAACGTTGGGTTGTCGAACGCTCTTTCACCTGGTTGGAAAAATGCCGCAGGCTTTGGAAAAACACCGGGCGTTTGCCCAACACCAGCCTGCAGTCTGTCAATTTGGCTTTTTTGGCCTTACTGTTACGAAGATATTGAACAGGCTCTAAAAAAGCAGCCGCGTATTTATGCCCTGCGGGTACTTTACCAGAGAACCGCAGAGGTACGCATGAATTTTGGAAAAGAGTGCGGATTACTGTGATGGATTGGTAAATTTTCTTGGGATCGGCGGCAATAAGTTTCCGGCCTTTCTAGGAAACAAACCGTAATGGATTCCTTACCATGTGGACGATACAGGGCTGAACCTGCGTTTTGGGGAAGACCCGCGCCGATGGCATTCAGGAAAGCCGGCCAAGCCATCCACACAGGCGACAAAAACAGCTTTGATGCCCCAGCCCTCTTGTGCCCCAGAGAGGGTATAAGCTCGACCAGCACGGACAGCCAAAGCCCCCAACAATTCCTTGTGGCCTTGCATGTTAAGACCCTGCGCCACATAAACCGCCTTGTTGGTGACTCGTTTGTCCTGCCTGATTTTTACGGCGAGACAATCCAGGTGGATAATGGGACAGACCCCATCGGGCGACTCGGATTGCCATTTATGCCCTGTGGGTGTCCGATGACTTTTCCCATAACCGCTTCGGTGATATTTGAAACTTGGGGGCTGAAATGGCGGCACCGTACATCTATTGAAGGGTATCGACACTATCACGATCCGCCATAGCCATTCCTGCCGTTGCCGGAACGGCGCCCCGTCGGTGAATGCTTGGGGTTGCCTAGATGGGCTTACAGCTCTGCATTCAGTGGGGCTTCCACAGTGATTTTGAGGAGTTCCCTGGTTAACGAAGAGGAGCCTGCCTCGGGCTTAATGCCCCGTGCCAAATCTTGGGTCGCTGAAACTAAAACGGAGCCTTTGATAATGCCGCTCATTTTCATTCCTCCTAAAGGAATTCTACTGCATTGAAAATAAGCGGTTACACGAAATTATTTACACCCTCAATTCATAATCCTTATTCTGGTCTATCAACCAATTCAACGTAAGCCATTGGTGCATCATCGCCCGATCTAAAGCCACATTTCATAATTCTCAGATAACCACCTGCTCTATTTTTATATCGCGGACCTAATTCGTTAAAGAGTTTTGTAACGACTTCACGATCACGCAACCTAGCAAATGCAAGCCGTCTTTTCGCAACATTATCTTCCTTAGATAAAGTTATTAAAGGTTCGGCAAAACTTCTTAATTCTTTAGCTTTCGGCAGAGTTGTTTTAATTAGCTCATGCCTAAACAATGATGCAGCCATATTACTAAATAGAGCTTTACGATGGCTGCTATTTATATTAAATTTTCTACCGGATTTACGATGTCTCATTATAAAAAGACCTAATATTAGTTAGTTAACTGAGTTTGTTTGATCTGCAAGGCTTTCTGGTGGCCAATTTTCCAACCGCATTCCTAAAGACAACCCTTTAAGCGCAAGAATATCTTTTATTTCTGTCAGCGATTTTTTTCCTAAATTGGGAGTTTTTAATAATTCAACTTCAGTTCGTTGAATCAAATCGCCAATGTAAAAAATATTTTCAGCTTTCAGACAATTCGCTGAACGAACAGTTAGTTCAAGATCATCAACAGGACGCAGCAGTACGGGTTCAAATATTTCTTCAACATCTGCACGCTCTTCCTCGAGCTGCTCATTTACTTTTTCGAAATCAACAAATACCGATAGTTGATCATGAAGTATGGTAGCCGCTAATTTAATTGTTTCTTCTGGATCAACAGTGCCATTTGTTTCTAACTCTATAATCAACTTATCTAAATTGGTTCTCTGCTCGACGCGAGTACTTTCTACTTGATAAGCAACTTTAACTACAGGGCTATAAGATGCGTCTAGTTGCAAAACCCCCATGACTGCACTATATTCTGAATTAGATTTACGAATACTAACCGGTTCATAACCTCTACCCCGACGTACTCTAATTTTCATATTCAAATTACCAGCTTGAGTTAAGTTGGCAATAATCAAATCAGGATTAACAATTTCCACGTCATGCGGCACAGAAATATCAGCAGCTGTTACACAGCCCATTCCATTTTTTGAAAGAGATAATTCAACCTCATCTTTGGAATGTAAAATAACAGCCAATTTTTTCAAATTTAGCAAGATATCTATAACATCTTCCTGAACACCTTCTATAGTTGTATACTCATGAAGGACGCCTTCAATTTCAATATCTGTAACTGCACACCCAGGTATTGTAGATAATAAAACCCGTCTTAAAGCGTTACCTAGAGAATGACCAAAGCCACGCTCTAAAGGCTCAATTACAATACGGGAATGATTAGGCGACTTATTTACCACTTCGACTAATCTAGGTTTTAATAAACCTGAAATAGAACTCTGCATTTATATCCCTCAGAACTGCAATTATTTAGAGTAAAGCTCCACAACCAGCTGCTCATTAATATCAGCCCCTAAGTCCGCTCTATCAGGCAAAGAGTTAAATACACCGGACATGGCTTTCGAATTAACATCGACCCAACTAGGAAATCCATATTGCTCAGCGACTGTTAAAGAATCTACGATTCGCTGTTGTTTTTTAGCTTTTTCTCTAACAGATAAAACATCACCGGGAGATACTTGATAAGATGGAACATTAATTAAGGCACCATTTATCTGAACTGACTTATGAGAAACCAATTGACGTGCTTCGGCTCTTGTAGAGGCAAACCCCATCCTATAAACAACGTTATCCAGCCTCGACTCCAGAAGATTGAGCAAGTTCTCGCCGGTTGCGCCTTTTTTCATATCGGCAGTTTTATAATAATTCCTAAACTGCTTTTCCAAAACCCCATAAATACGACGCAATCTTTGCTTTGCCCTTAACTGTAGAGCATAATCGGAATTACGAGTTCTCTTGGCTCCGTGCTGCCCAGGCCGCTGATCTAACTTACATTTATTTTCTAAAGACTTTCCTCTACTTTTTAAAAAAAGGTCAGTCCCCTCTCTTCGACTTAATTTACATGTAGGCCCAAGGTATCTTGCCATAATACAACTCCAGTTTCTATACGCGGCGTTTTTTTGGTGGACGACAGCCATTATGAGGAATGGGCGTAACATCGACGATATTGTTAATTTTAAATCCCAAATTATTCAAAGAACGTACAGCAGATTCTCGACCTGGACCTGGACCTTTGATCATAACATCAAGATTTTTCATTCCAAACTCCTGAGCAACAACCCCTGCCTTTTCAGCTGCAACTTGAGCTGCAAAAGGAGTGCTTTTTCTTGAACCACGAAACCCAGAACCTCCAGATGTCGCCCATGACAGAGCGTTTCCTTTTCTATCAGTGATAGTTATGATTGTATTATTAAAGGACGCATGCACGTGTGCTACGCCGTCTGCAACTTCTTTTTTTATACGTTTTCTTGAACGATTGGGACTAGCCATTACTTTGATCTCTTAAAGAAAAATCTTATTTTCTAATCGGTTTACGAGGGCCTTTTCGGGTGCGAGCATTTGTTCTTGTTCTTTGTCCTCTTAAAGGCAATCCTCTGCGATGCCTAATGCCGCGATAACAACCAAGATCCATCAAACGCTTTATACACATAGAAACTTCGCGACGAAGATCACCTTCAACCGTCATCTTTGATATAACACTACGAATAGAATCGAGCTGCTCTTCATCTAATTCTTTTATTTTAACGGAGGGGTCTATACCCACCTCAGTGCAGATCACACTTGCTGTTTGACGACCTATACCGTAAATAGCAGTTAAAGCTATTACTGCATGCTTATGATCTGGTACATTTATCCCGGCAATACGTGCCATTCAAATACTCCTCTGAGCAACTTTATTTAAAGTTAAGCCGATAATTATAGCACAAAGACAATTATGGCGTCAACAAATTAACCTTGACGTTGTTTATGTCTTCCATCTGAACAGATGACCCTTACAACCCCATTCCTTTTTACAATTTTGCAATTCCTACAAATTGTTTTAACTGATGCACGAACTTTCACTCTTAACTCCTTAATATTTGTACAAGAAATTTTACCTGTTTATTTTTTTAAATTTGACTTCTTCATTAAGCCCTCATACTGTTGCGACATAACATGGGTTTGCATTTGAGAAATAAAATCCATTACAACAACAACAATAATCAACAAAGATGTGCCACCAAAATAAAAGGGTACGTTCCAATATACAATTAAAAACTCTGGCAATAAACAAACTAAAGTTATATAAAATGCCCCGATTAAAGTTAATCGGGTCATAACCTTATCAATGTATGCAGTCGTTTGAATACCCGGCCTTATTCCTGGTAAAAAAGCACCAGATTTTTTTAAGTTTTCAGCAGTCTCTTTTGAATTAAAAACCAATGCAGTATAAAAAAAACAGAAGAATATTATTGCGGCCGCATAAAACATAACATAAACAGGCTGTCCAGGGGATAACATAGTGGCAATATCTTGCAACCAAGCAAAACCCTCACTGTTTCCAAACCAACCCGCAATAGTTGCTGGGAATAAAATAATACTTGATGCAAATATTGGCGGGATAACTCCTGCCATATTAAGCTTTAAAGGCAGAAAACTGCTTTGCGCAGCATAAAGCTTACGACCCTGCTGTCTTTTTGGATAATTAATTAAAATCCTTCTTTGTCCTCTCTCCACAAAAACAACTAGGGCAGTAACGGAAATGGATAAAAGGAACAATAAAATAATGAATGCGCCATTCATTTCACCGGTTCTAGCCAACTCCAAAGTACCACCTATAGCTTTAGGCAAGCCTGAGACAATCCCCGCAAAAATTATCATCGAAATACCGTTGCCAATACCTCGCTCAGTAACCTGCTCGCCAAGCCACATAAGAAAAATAGTTCCAGTAACCAGAGTTATGGTTGTAATTACAATAAACCCTAACCCAGGGCTCAATACAACCGAAAGCCCACCTGCAGTCTGATTCTGAAGAGCAAGAGATATCCCAACGGCTTGAAAAGTCGCTAAAACAACTGTACCGTAACGTGTGTATTGGGAAATTTTACGCCGCCCCGACTCACCCTCTTTTTTCATTTGCTCCATTGCAGGTATTACAACTGTCATCAACTGCATGATAATCGACGCTGAAATATAAGGCATAATACCAAGGGCAAACAGACTCAGTCGCATTAAAGCCCCACCTGAAAACATATTAAACATATCCAAAATAGAGCCGCTTTGCTGTTCAAACATAACTGCAAGTGCTTTTGGATCTATTCCAGGAACAGGAATATGAGAACCAATTCTGTAAACAAAAAGAGCGCCTAAAACAAAAAGCAAGCGCGCTTTTAGCTCTGAGTAATCACCCGTTTTACTGGCTGTTTGAGCTTTAGAAATACTCACTTATACCTCTACTTTGCCGCCAGCAGATTCTATAGATTTTTTAGCACCAACAGTTACATTGATGCCTTTTAAAGTAACCGGCCTCGTTAACTCACCAGACTTAATAACTTTAGCTATTTTTGTAAAGGCAGGAACGATATTTGCTGATTTTAATATTGATAAATCAATCACATCAAAAGGTAAAATATTCAGCTCACTTAATCGCACTTCTGCTGAAAACTTACCTGATCTTGAAGTGAAACCTACTTTAGGCAGTCTTCTCTGCAAAGGCATTTGACCGCCCTCAAAACCTACCTTATGAAAACCGCCGCTACGGGCTTTCTGTCCTTTATGACCTTTACCACAGGTTTTTCCTAGCGTACAACCTATGCCACGACCTACACGTTTAGATTTTTTTCGAGAACCTTCACTTGCCTGGATAGTATTCAAATACATTACACTTCCTCGACTTTTAGCATGTATGACACTTTGTTTATCATACCTCTATTTTCAGCTGTATTAAGCACTTCAACTGTCTGATTAATTTTTCGCAATCCCAGTCCTTTCAAACACGCCTGATGGCGTGGCAAACGACCGTATTTACTTTTCACCATCGTAACACTTAACTTTTTATCAGCCATCATAATCACCCAATAATTTGATCAACTGGCAAACCACGCTTTGCAGCTATTTGATTAGCATCATGCATTTCCGTAAGACCATTAATTGTTGCTCTAACGACATTAATTGGATTGTTAGTGCCAATACACTTTGCTAATACATTATGAACACCAACAACTTCAAACACCGCTCTCATTGCGCCACCCGCTATGATACCGGTACCCTCGGAAGCAGGCTGCATATATACTTTTGCTGCTCCTGTCGAATTCATAATAGCATATTGCAAAGTATCACCCTTTAAAGCAACTTTTCGCATGTTTTTACGCGCCTGCTCCAGTGATTTTTGTATTGCAATAGGAACTTCACGCGCCTTACTAACTCCATATCCAACACGTCCCTGACCATCACCAACGACTGTCAACGCTGCAAAACCAAACACCCTACCACCTTTTACTACTTTTGCAACACGCCTTACATTAACTAGTTTTTCTTGTAAACCGTCAGTGCTGCCTTGAGTTGGCGCTGTAGCCATTTCATTCTCCTAAAATTTCAGACCGGCGTCACGCGCCGCATCAGCCAATGCTTTAACGCGACCATGATATTTAAATCCCGAACGATCAAAAGCAACCTCTGTGATACCAGCGGCAATAGCTTTTTGAGCAATTTGCTTTCCAACTTCTTCAGCAGCCTTTACATTACCTGTGTTTTTCAAGGCAGCCTTTATTTCTGCTTGAGTAGTTGAGACACTAGCTAAAGTTTGAAGACCATCTCCACTAATCACTTGGGCGTATATATGTTGTGAAGTCTTGTGAATTGATAATCGTGTTGCATTCAATTTTCTAATCTTACAGCGCAATTTTATTGCACGTTTCATACGAGCTTTTTTCTTGTCCATCACGTTACCTTACTTCTTCTTAGCTTCTTTTCTTACAACATATTCATCTGCATACCTAACACCTTTACCTTTATAAGGCTCAGGAGGACGATATGCTCGAATTTTTGCTGCAACCTGGCCGACTTGCTGCTTGTCGCTCCCTTTCACCACAATTTCGGTCTGTGTTGGCGTCTCTACTGAAATACCTAAAGGGACTTCAAAATCGACTGGGTGAGAAAAGCCTAGCGTTAGGCTTAAAACATTTTCTTTCGCTTGAGCCCTATAGCCTACACCAATAAGAGTTAGTTTTTTTTCGAACCCAGCCGATACACCGATAACCATGTTATTAACAATAGCCCTAGCAGTTCCTGCTTGAGCTGTTGCGCTTTTATCATCTCTTTTCCATTCTATGGATATTACATTATCAGTAATATTGATACTTATAGATGGGTTAAAATCGAAAGATAACTGACCTTTACTGCCTTTTATAGTAACGTTATTCCCATCTAGTTTTATATCAACACCACTAGGGATACTAATCGGGGCTTTTGCAATTCTTGACATATCACGCGCCTACACTAACAAACAGTACAAATAATTTCGCCACCATGCCCGATCGCACGTGCAGCCCTATCGGTCATAACACCATTTGATGTTGATACAATAGCGATCCCTAAGCCGCCAAGTACTTTCGGCAATTCGTCTTTAGATTTGTAAATACGCAAACCTGGCCTACTGATTCTTTTTATATTTTCAATAACCGGAACGCCTTTATAGTATTTCAATTCAACAGTCATTTCACTGTGACTACCATTAACTTCAACATTGAAATCTTTTATATAACCTTCTTCTTTTAAAACTTTTGCGATTGATATTTTTAATTTTGACGAAGGTTGTTTAATACTTTTCTTACCCGCAGATTGACCATTTCTAATACGAGTCAGCATATCTGCTACAGGGTCTGTCATACTCATTTTATTTTCTCCAAACTTGATCTAACAGATTACCAACTAGCCTTTACTACACCAGGCACATCGCCTCGCATAGTAGCCTCTCTTAATTTATTTCGGCTAAGACCAAATTTTCGATAATATCCATGGGGACGCCCAGTCAGGTTACACCGATTACGTACTCTCGTTACGCTAGAGTCCCTTGGTAATTTTTGAAGTTGTAAATGAGCAGTTTCTTTGTCTTCGAAAGTAGCATTTGGGTCTCTTATAATTTCTTTAAGAGACTTACGCTTAACATCATATTTTTTGACAAGTTTTTTACGCTTTACTTCCCGCGCAATCATTGATTTTTTTGCCATACCTAAGTCGCCCTTTAGTTCTTAAATGGAAAGTTAAAAAGCTTCAACAAAGCCAAACCTTCCTCATTTGTCCTTGCTGTTGTTGTGATGGTAATATCCATACCGCGCAAAGAATCAATTTTATCATAGTCAATTTCTGGAAATATGATCTGTTCTTTAACACCCATTGAATAGTTCCCTCTGCCATCAAAGCTTTTAGGACTAAGCCCTCTAAAATCACGAATTCGAGGTATAGAAATACTAATCAACCGATCCAAGAACTCGTACATTCTGTCGCTACGTAATGTTACTTTGCAACCAATAGGCATGTCATCACGTATCTTGAATCCAGCAATGGATTTTCTTGCCAATGTGATAATAGGTTTTTGACCTGAAATCTTTTCCATATCACTAACTGCAGACTGTAAAATCTTTTTATCCGCCACAGCAGCACCAACCCCCATATTGAGAGTTATCTTAGTAATTCGTGGAGCTTGCATCACAGACTTATAAGCAAATTGCTCAACTAATGAGGGGAGAATTGTTTCTTTATATACGGATTCTAGTCTAGCCATGATTCACTATGCCCTTATGCATCAACTACTTCGTTTGTTGACTTAAAGTATCTGACTTTTTTTCCATCTTCAAGAAACTTAAAACCAATACGATCTGCTTTTTTTGTTAAAGGATTGTATAAGCCGATATTAGAAATATCGATCGGCATATCCTTTGTAATAATCCCGCCTGTAATACCTGCATTTGGATTTGCTTTTTGGGTCTTTTTGACTTGATTTATCCCTTCAACAAGAACCTTATTATCTTTAAGTACTTTGGCTACCCTACCGCTCTTGCCCTTATCTTTACCGGCTCGAATGATAACATCATCGCCTTTTTTTATTTTTTGCATATTTCAACCCTACCTTATATTACTTCAGGAGCCAATGAGATGATTTTCATAAATTTTTCACCCCTCAGTTCACGTGTTACAGGGCCAAAAATACGCGTACCTAAAGGTTGCAAGTTATTATTAAGTATAACCGCAGCATTACCATCAAAACGAATTACAGATCCATCAGGCCTACGAACTCCTTTTCGGGTTCTCACTACCAGTGCGTTATACACTTCGCCTTTTTTTACTCTTCCACGTGGGATTGCATCTTTTATACTGACTTTAATAATATCGCCAATACCAGCATAGCGCCTATGCGACCCACCTAGAACTTTGATACACATGACCTTTTTTGCGCCGCTATTATCAGCAACGTCAAGGTTAGTTTGCATCTGAATCATGATTTATTCCTACACTTTTATAATTAGTTTGCGCTATTTTCTTGCATTTTCTAAAACTTGAACCACTTTAAAGGTTTTATGTTTAGACATTGGCCTGCATGAGGTTATAGCTACCACATCACCTTCCTGACAAATATTTTGTTCATCATGAGCCATCATTTTAGTCGAACGCTTTATATATTTACCATATACAGGATGCTTTACCACCCGCTCAACTAATACAGTGATAGTTTTATCCATCTTGTTACTAACAACTCGGCCGGTGATCGTCCTTAATTTTGTTACATTTTCACTCATATTACGCACTCACCTTTTCTTTTAATACAGTACGGATACGTGCAACATCACGCCTGACTTTTTTTACTTGGTCGGGTTTAGACAATTGCCCCGTTCCTTTTTGCATTTTAAGATTAAAGCGCTCACGTGACAAATCGAGCAACATAATATCTAGTTCATCTTTTGATTTTTGACGTAATTCACTTGCTTTCATCACATTATTGTCCGAGCGGTAAACAGTGTTTTTAAAGGTAATTTAGCTGCTGCCAGTGCAAAAGCTTCACGCGCCAACTCTTCAGAAACACCTTGTATTTCATACAACATTGTTCCTGGTCTGATTTGAGCAACCCAGTATTCTACACTACCTTTCCCTTTTCCCATACGAACTTCTAATGGTTTTTTAGTAATAGGCTTATCCGGAAAAATCCTTATCCATATTTTTCCACCGCGCTTAACATGGCGACTAATGGTTCTACGTCCTGATTCAATTTGTCTAGCAGTTAGCCTACCACGACTAACTGATTTTAGGCCATATTCACCAAAACTCACTGACGAACCACGAACAGCAATACCGTTATTCCTACCTTTATGCTGCTTACGAAATTTAGTTCTTTTAGGTTGAAGCATGTCTTTTTCCCTTCAACTATTTTTTAGATTCAGAATTAATAGATGCAATATGAGCATCCATATCAAATACTTCACCTTTGAATATCCACACCTTAATGCCGATAATACCGTAGGTTGTATTTGCCTCAGCTGTCGCATAGTCTATATCTGCCCTCAAAGTATGAAGAGGAACACGACCTTCCCTATACCATTCACTCCGCGCAATCTCCGCTCCATTCAAACGACCACCTATATTAATTTTTATGCCTTCCGCACCCAATCTCATAGTGTTCGTAACAGCTCGTTTCATTGCCCGGCGATACATTATTCTCTTCTCAAGCTGCTGAGCAACGCCTTCTGCAACTAACTGGGCGTCTAACTCCGGCTTTCTGATTTCTTCAACATTAAGCTGAACAGGAATACCCATCATTTTAGATATCTCCTGCCTTAAGACATCGATATCCTCACCTTTTTTGCCTATTACAATTCCTGGGCGTGCCGTGTGAACTGTAATATGTGCGTTATTCGCAGGACGATTAATTTGTATCCGGCTAACTGAAGCGTGAGCCAGTTTTTTCTTGATATATTCTCTAACCAGCAAATCTTGATGCAAGAAAACCGGATAATCCTGACTACTTGCATACCATCTTGAATTCCAATCTTTGACAATACCAAGCCGTATACCTGTTGGATGTACCTTCTGACCCATTTTAGTCCCCTACTCGTATTCTGCGACTTTAATTGTAATATGGCAGGTTCTTTTCAGGATATGGTTTGCACGTCCTTTAGCTCTTGCCTTAAATCTTTTCATGGTAGCCCCCTCGTTGACATAGACGGTAGATACCCGTAATTCATCGATATCGGCGTCCTCATTATGTTCTGCATTTGCTATAGCAGATTCGAGGATTTTTTTAATAATTGCCGCTGCCTTTTTTGAACTGAACTTTAAAGTATTTAAAGCCTTTTCAACTGGCATTCCGCGAATTTGATCGCCTACTAAGCGTGCTTTTTGTGCAGACAAAGGGGCATTGTTTAATTTTGCTGAAACTTCCATCACCAAACCCTACCTTGACTTTTTATCAGCCACATGGCCTTTGTATGTACGAGTAGGTGCGAATTCACCTAATTTATGACCAACCATATTCTCAGAAATAAGAACTGGAATGTGCAGTCGCCCGTTATGAATAGCAATAGTTAAACCCAGCATATCTGGAATAATCATTGATCGTCTTGACCATGTTTTAATCGGTTTCCGATTATTGCTACTTACAGCATCCTCAACTTTTTTAAGAAGATGATGATCAATAAAAGGACCTTTTTTAATTGAACGCGGCACGCTAATTCCTCTCTATTTCTGCTTACGGCGTCTGATAATCATATTATCAGTACGTTTGTTTTTTCGTGTTTTATAACCCTTTGTTGGCATACCCCAAGGTGAGACTGGATGCCTTCCACCAGAAGTTCGACCCTCACCACCACCATGAGGATGATCTACGGGATTCATCACTACACCACGAACAGTCGGTCTAATACCTCTCCATCTTGATGCCCCCGCTTTACCCAAAGAAGATAAATTATGCTCAGAATTTGATACTTCACCTATTACTGCACGGCAATCAGCCATTACTTTACGCATTTCACCTGAACGTAATCTAATCGTTGCATGTGCACCATCCCTAGCTACTAGCTGAACAGATGTACCAGCACTTCTAGCAACTTGCGCCCCTTTTCCTGGCTTTAATTCGACACAGTGAACGGTGGTGCCCATTGGTATGTTTCTCAATGGCATACAATTACCTAGCTTAACAGGAACGCTTTCAGATGAGAGTATTTCCTGACCCACCTCTAATCCTTTAGGTGCAATAATATATCTACGTTCGCCGTCCTTAAATAAAATTAAAGCTATATTAGCCGTTCTATTAGGGTCATATTCCAAACGCTCAACAACTGCAGGTATATCTGTTTTATTTCTTTTAAAATCAATAATGCGATAATGCTGTTTATGTCCGCCACCGACATGACGTGTTGTTATACGCCCCATATTATTTCGGCCACCAGTTCTGCTATTTTTATCTAGCAAAGGCGCATAGGGTTTTCCTTTATACAGATCGTCATTTTTTATGCGTATTACAAACCTCGATCCTGGTGATGTCGGTTTAGACTTTACAATCGCCATGGTTTTTCCCGTTTCCTATTGATCTTTCACTTTAACGAAAATTAAGCAGCAGAGAATTCTATATCGTGACCGGGCTTAAGTTTTACATAAGCTTTTTTCCAATCGGATCTTTGACCCAATGAACGACCAAATCTTTTTTGTTTGCCTTTAATGTTTAAAATATTCACTGAATCAACCTCAACATTAAACATTATTTCTACTGCGCTTTTAACTTGTTTTTTAGTTGCCTTTCTTTGCACCTTAAAAACAAACTGCCTATTTTTTTCACCAGCTATAGTGCTTTTTTCAGAGATTATAGGAGCCTCAAGCACTGCCGATAATTCATAATTACTTAAACTCATGCCAAGTGTTCCTCTATTTTCTTCAGTGCATCTGGCGTTGCAATTACTTTATCCGCCGAAACCAATAATACAGGGCTCAAATTTATCGCCTCAATCACTTCTACATAAGGCAAATTTCTAGAGGCTAATGCTAAATTCTCATCAACGCTATCAACAATAATCAAAATCCGCTTTGCGTCAACAGACTTTAATCTTTCGCTCAAGCCCTTAGTCTTTGGAGAAGAAGGTGAAATATCAGCGCAGATTACAAGCCGCTCCTGTCTTAGCAATTCAGATAAAATAGACCGAAGACCAACACGGAACATTTTTTTATTCAATTTTTGTTCATACGACCTAGGTCTTGCAGCAAAAGCTACACCACCTGTACGCCATATCGGACTCCGTGTAGTGCCCGATCTTGCCCGACCAGTTCCTTTTTGTTTCCATGGTTTCGCGCCACCGCCACTAACATCAGACCGTGTTTTTTGAGCTTTTGTGCCAGCACGAGAACCCGCAAGATAGCGCGTAACCAACTGATGCACTAATGTTTCATTAAAAGAGCAACCAAAAATAGCCTCTGCTACCTCTAACCCTCCAATAGAATCTTGTTCATTTAAAGCAGGTACTTGCAAACCCATGACTTAACCTTTTCTTTTCGTTTTCATTGCGGGGATAATTACAACATCTCCGCCTTTAGCACCTGGTACGGCGCCTTTCACTAAAATTAAATTTCTTTCCGTGTCGATTTTGTGGATTGTCAGATTCTGGACTGTTTTTGTCACAGCACCTAAATGACCTTCCATTTTCTTTCCTTTGAACACACGTCCTGGCGTCTGATTCATACCAATCGAACCTAAAACTCTATGTGAACGCGAGTTACCATGGGTTGCATCTTGCATACTGAAATTATGCCTCTTAATACCGCCAGCAAAACCCTTACCTATACTTTTTCCTTGAACATCGATAACCTGACCTTCAGAAAATATATCAAGTGAAAGTTCTGATCCCGTGGATAAATCACTACCTTCGCCTTCTTCCAGACGAAACTCCCAAAGGCCTCTCCCTGCAGTCAGATTAGCCGCAGCATAATGACCAGCCATTGCTTTATTAACTCTTGAAGATTTCTTATCGCCAACTGCCACTTGTATTGCACGATATCCGTCGACTTCAATACCTTTAACCTGAGCTACTCTGTTAGAATCAATCTGGAGCACAGTAACCGGCACCGACGAACCATCTTCACAAAAAACTCTGGTCATACCACATTTACGACCAATCAGACCTATTGCCATCTGTCGATTCCTCTATTCTTAATTCAACTTTATCTGGACATCGACACCAGCTGCAAGATCCAACTTCATTAGTGCGTCGACCGTTTTTTCAGTCGGCTCTACGATATCCAACAATCTTTTATATGTTCTTAACTCATATTGATCTCGGGCATCCTTATTAACATGCGGAGAAATCAATATCGTAAAACGCTCTTTTTTAGTAGGCAATGGAATAGGCCCCTTAACCTGGGCTCCTGTCCTCCTTGCTGTTTCTACTATCTCACCAGCCGATTGATCAATTAACTTGTGATCAAAAGATTTTAATCGGATTCTGATAGTTTGATTAGACATATTTATTACTCAATAATTGATGCAACAACACCCGCACCAACGGTACGGCCACCTTCACGAATTGCAAACCGCAAACCCTCTTCCATCGCAATAGGCGAGATCAACTTCACGGTGACTGAAATATTGTCACCAGGCATCACCATTTCAACGCCTTCCGGCAATTTTACCGCACCCGTCACGTCAGTCGTCCTGAAATAGAACTGTGGCCGGTAACCGTCAAAAAAAGGCGTATGGCGGCCACCCTCATCTTTTGACAAGACATAAATCTCGGCATTGAAATGCGCATGGGGCTTGATGGTGCCTTTATGGGCCAACACTTGGCCACGCTCCACGTCATCCCTTTTGGTGCCCCGCAACAGCAAGC
Source organism: Methylovulum sp. (assembly GCA_028712695.1). GTDB lineage: Bacteria > Pseudomonadota > Gammaproteobacteria > Methylococcales > Methylomonadaceae > Methylovulum. The sequence goes on from JAQTQZ010000006.1 coordinate 15,916, forward strand.
CAACGTTATCGCCAGCCTCGCCCTGGTCGAGCAGCTTGCGGAACATTTCAACGCCCGTGACCGTAGTGACGACAGTCGGCCTGATGCCAACAATCTCGACTTCCTGGCCGACCTTGATGATACCCCGCTCGATACGCCCGGTCACCACCGTGCCACGACCCGAAATGGAGAACACGTCTTCGATAGGCATCAGGAACGCGCCATCAACCGCCCTTTCAGGCAGCGGGATATAGCTGTCAAGCGCCTCGACCAGCCTGACGACCGAAGGTGCGCCGATTTCGCTTGTGTCGCCTTCCAAAGCCTTCAAGGCCGAGCCAATGATAATCGGCGTGTCATCACCGGGGAACTCATACATATCCAGCAATTCGCGGATTTCCATTTCCACCAGCTCAATCAGCTCGGCATCGTCAACCATATCCGCCTTGTTAAGGAAAACAACGATATAGGGGACGCCGACCTGGCGTGACAACAAGATGTGCTCGCGGGTCTGTGGCATTGGGCCGTCCGCCGCAGAGCAGACCAAGATGGCGCCGTCCATTTGCGCCGCACCGGTGATCATGTTCTTGACGTAGTCCGCGTGGCCTGGGCAGTCAACATGCGCATAATGGCGTGCTGGCGACTCGTATTCCACATGCGAAGTGGCGATGGTGATGCCCCGCGCACGCTCTTCCGGCGCATTGTCAATCTGGTCGAAAGCCTTGACCTCTCCACCTTGCAGCTCGGCCATAACCTTAGTTAGGGCGGCCGTCAACGTCGTCTTTCCATGGTCGACGTGACCGATTGTACCTACGTTGACGTGCGGTTTACTACGTGAAAATTTTTCTTTGGCCATGAGTTAATACCTTTATATTATTCAATTTTATGAAGATTTTCTAATGATCGCTTCTGCAATATGCGCAGGTGCTTCATTGTATTTTTCAAACTGCATACTGTATGTAGCCCGCCCCTGCGTTGCAGATCGCAAATCAGTTGCATAACCAAACATCTCCGCCAACGGTACTTCGCAGCTAATTATCTTGCCTGATAGAGTGTCTTCCATCCCTTGAATTATTCCTCTACGTCTATTAATATCACCAACAACATCACCCATGTAATCTTCTGGGGTCATTATTTCGACCTTCATTATTGGCTCTAATAATACCGGACTAGCCTTTCTTGCTCCCTCCCTGAAACACATGGATCCCGCTATTTTGAAAGCAATTTCGTTCGAATCCACATCATGGTATGAACCATCGAACAGAGTCACCTTAACATCCAGCACAGGATACCCCGCAAGAACACCACTTTTCAATTGTTCTTGAACGCCATTATCAATGGCGGGTATATATTCCTTAGGAACCACACCACCAATAATTTCATTAACAAATTCATAACCCATCCCTGTCTCTTGTGGCTCAATACGCAGCCACACATGACCATACTGACCACGCCCACCCGACTGCCTTACAAACTTACTTTCTTGCTCAACTGCTTTGCGAATCGTTTCCCGGTAAGCAACTTGTGGCGCACCAACACTGGCATCAACGCCAAACTCCCTTTTCATCCTATCAACAATAATCTCGAGATGGAGCTCGCCCATTCCAGAAATAATTATTTGCCCAGATTCCACATCAGTATTAACTCTAAATGACGGATCCTCCTGCGCCAACTTACTTAGGGCGACCGTCATTTTTTCTTGATCAGCCTTAGTCTTAGGCTCTACTGCTATAGATATCACAGGGTCTGGAAACTCCATACGCTCAAGCACAATAGGCTCTTGAATATCGCACAGAGTATCACCAGTCGTTACGTCTTTAAGCCCAATTGCCGCAGCTATATCCCCAGCAAATACAGCTTTAACTTCTTCACGACTGTTTGCATGCATCTGGACAATCCGCCCTATACGCTCTTTTTTCTTTTTTACTGAATTGTAAACGCTATCACCAGAACTTAAGACACCAGAATAAACCCTAAAAAAAGTCAATGTACCAACAAAAGGGTCAGTTGCAATCTTGAATGCCAAGGCCGAAAATGGCTCCAAATCACTTGCTGGACGCTGAATATCCTTAAGATCATCATCAAGCACCCCCTTTATCGCTTCAACATCGTTCGGTGCCGGCATAAATTCGACAATCGCATCGAGCACTGCCTGAACGCCTTTATTTTTGAAGGCAGAGCCACAATAAGCAGGAACCATGCGATTTTCTATCGTCCTGATTCTGATTCCTAGCCTTATCTCTTCATTTGTCAAAATACCTTTATCAAGATATTTTTCCATCAATTCTTCATTCGCTTCTGCCGCAGCTTCAGCAATATTTTCTCGCCATTTTTCGCAAAGTGTAAGCATCTCTTTGGGTATCGCTTTTTCAGAGAACGTCATCCCCATATTAGCTTCCTCCCAATAAATTGCTTTCATCTTAATAAGATCAACCACACCTTCAAATGCGTCTTCAGCCCCGATAGGTAACTGCATTGGAACCGCAACAGCCCCTAAGCGCGTTTTGATTTGCTCTATAACCCTTAAGAAATTGGCTCCTGAGCGATCCATCTTATTTACAAAAACCAACCGAGGAACATTATACTTATCTGCCTGATGCCAAACCGTCTCCGACTGCGGCTCAACACCACCCACCGCGCAAAACACGGCACACGCACCATCCAGAACACGCAAGGAACGCTCAACTTCTATCGTGAAGTCAACATGTCCAGGAGTATCAATAATATTAATCCTATGCTGCGGAAACTGACCCTCCATCCCCGCCCAAAAACAAGTTGTCGCTGCTGAAGTTATCGTAATACCACGCTCTTGCTCTTGAGCCATCCAATCCATTGTAGCGGCACCATCATGAACTTCGCCTATCTTATGAGAGACCCCGGTGTAATAGAGTATCCGCTCTGTCGTTGTTGTCTTCCCAGCATCAATATGAGCCATGATGCCAATATTACGATAACGTTCAATAGGCGTCTTACGTGACACTACAAAAAACCTTGATCTAACTACCAGCGATAATGGGAGAACGCTTTATTAGCCTCTGCCATTCTATGCGTATCCTCGCGCTTTTTCGCAGCCGTTCCTTTGCTCTCAAAAGCGTCCATCAACTCTCCAGCCAATTTTGCGGACATATTCCTTTCGTTTCTTTTATGGGAAGCGTCTATCAGCCACCTCATCGCCAACGCCATCCGCCTAGCAGGCCTAACCTCGACAGGAACCTGATATGTTGCACCGCCAACACGACGAGATTTAACCTCAACTCTAGGCTGGACATTTTCTAGCGCTTTTGATAGAACCTCTAAAGGTACCGCATGCCCTTTTGCCCCAATAACGTCCAGCGCACCATAGACAATTCCTTCAGCAACAGACTTCTTGCCACTTTCCATGATCATATTCATGAACTTTGTCAACATAATACTTCCAAACCTAGGATCTGGAATAATTTCTCTTTTTGTTGCAACTCTTCTTCTAGACATTTCTCACCAACCAATGTTAGCCTTTAGGGCGTTTTGTTCCATACTTAGAGCGACCGCACTTCCTGTTATTGACTCCCGAAGCATCCAAACTGCCACGAACAACGTGATATCTCACACCAGGCAAATCCTTGACACGCCCACCCCTAATAAGAACCACGGAATGCTCCTGAAGGTTATGCCCCTCACCGCCAATATAACTGCTAACCTCGGCGCCATTCGTCAATCTTACCCGCGCAACCTTACGCAAGGCCGAGTTTGGCTTCTTTGGGGTTGTTGTGTAAACACGAGTGCACACCCCCCGGCGCTGAGGACATGCCTCTAACGCTGGAACATTACTTTTTTCTATTCTTTTAGCACGAGGCTTACGAACCAATTGGTTAATCGTGGCCATATCTTTACTTACTCCGATATACAATTTAACTGCCAGACAATAAAACTAGCTACCAGAAAATGCGCCGATAGCCAAATAACTTCCGACCCAACCAATTTACGTTAGCTTATGTTAGCAGAGCATATTACCCGTTAAAGCTAATTTGGTCAAGTTTTTTAACCCTCTTTTATTTTCAAAGATTCAGCGCCTGCTTGAGAGCTTCTTCTGCATCAATAGCAGGGGTTGTTTCCATTTCGACAGCATGCTGTTGATTGTATCTGTTTTTCCTTTCTTCATGATAGGCAAGACCCGTTCCTGCAGGGATTAATCGACCTACAATGACATTTTCTTTTAGCCCTTGCAGGCTGTCATTCAGTCCGCGCACCGCTGCATCGGTCAATACTCGTGTTGTTTCTTGGAAAGAAGCCGCAGAAATGAATGATTCAGTTGCTAAAGAAGCTTTGGTAATTCCCAACAAGACAGATTCATAACTAGCAGGAATCTTTCCTTCGTTTTCCATTTTGTCATTTTCGAAACGAACTGCAGCGCGTTCAACCTGATCACCTTTTAGAAAATTGGTATCACCAGACGATGTAATTTCAACTTTCCTAAGCATTTGTCGAATGATGGCTTCTATATGCTTATCGTTTATTTTTACACCCTGCAATCGATAAACATCCTGAATTTCTTTAACTAGATAGTTAGCAAGCTCCTCAATACCTCTTAACCTAAGAATATCATGAGGAGTCAACTCTCCTTCAGCTATTGTCTCGCCCTTTTCAACATATTCTCCCTCAAAAACAGTAATATGACGCCATTTAGGAATTAGCGTTTCAACTTGTTCACCAGTAGAATCCGTGATAATAACCCGTTGCTTTCCTTTAGTTTCCTTACCGAAGGAAATAGTACCGCTTGTTTCTGCAAGAATGGCGGGATCCTTCGTTTTACGGGCCTCAAATAAATCAGCAACACGCGGCAAACCACCGGTAATATCTCTTGTTTTACTGGATTCTTGAGGAATCCTTGCCAACACATCCCCAACCTTTACTTCTCCACCGTCTTTAATACCCGCAATTGCTCCAGCAGGTAAGAAATACTGCGCAGGGATTTCGGTACCTGGCAAATAAATAGTATTGCCTTCTTTGTCAAGGAGCTTCACCATAGGCCGCAATTCCTTACCGGCACTACCACGTTGCTTAGGATCCGTTACAACTAACGAACTCAAGCCCGTCACTTCATCTGACTGCTTCTGAACAGTAACTCCATCAACAAAGTGAACTAGCTCAACGATACCATCCACCTCAGTGATTACGGGATGCGTAAATGGATCCCAAGTCACAATGATATCACCTGCGTTGATTTTACTGCCTTCCTGAACGGATAGGACTGCCCCATAAGGGATCTTATAGCGCTCCCTCTCACGACCATAGTCATCAACAACACCGACTTCACCGGAACGCGAAACGGCCACCAAATTACCTTCTCGATTCACAACCGATTTAAGGTTATTTAAGCGGACAGTACCTGCCGATTTAACTTGTACATTACTGATAGCAGCAGAACGGGAAGCCGCACCACCGATATGGAAAGTACGCATAGTTAACTGTGTGCCCGGTTCACCAATAGATTGCGCCGCAATTACACCGACTGCCTCACCAATGTTGACCAAATGCCCACGTCCCAAATCACGCCCATAACACGCAGCACATACACCATGCCGATTCTCACAGGTAATGATTGACCGCACTAAAACTTGGTCAATACTGTGCTCATTAAGCATTGACACCCAATGCTCATCCAGCAAAGTGCCACCTTGAACAATAACGTTTTCGCTGGCCGCATCCATAACATCATTTACTACAACACGACCCAATACACGCTCTGATAATGGCTCAACAACATCCCCACCTTCAATAATCGGAGTCATGATCAAACCATTTGACGTCCCACAATCATTGCCCGTAATAACCAGGTCTTGTGCCACATCCACCAATCTTCGCGTCAGATATCCGGAGTTTGCTGTTTTCAGCGCGGTATCGGCCAATCCTTTGCGGGCACCATGTGTAGAGATGAAGTACTGCAACACATCCAGACCTTCTCTGAAATTAGCAGTAATAGGCGTTTCAATAATAGAACCATCAGGTTTAGCCATTAGCCCGCGCATGCCTGCTAACTGACGAATCTGGGCTGCAGATCCTCGAGCACCTGATTCCGCCATCATAAAAATGGAATTGAAGGATTTTTGTTTTACAGTATTTCCTTCCGCGTCAATAACTGACTCTTCACCCAAGCCGTCCATCATCACTTTGGCAACTTGATCGTTAGCATGTGACCAAATATCAACAACTTTATTATAGCGTTCGCCATCCGTTACCAAACCAGAAGCATACTGGCTTTGGATTTCATTTACCTCAGCATCAGCAGAAGCAATAATATCGGCTTTTTTAGCAGGTATCGCCATATCTTCAATACCAAACGACACGCCTGAAATGGTCGCGTATCTGAACCCTAGATACATTATCTGATCGGCCAGCACAACCGTATCTTTATTACCTAAATAACGGTAGCTGTAATTAATAAGCCGCGAAATATTCTTTTTGGTCATATCGCAGTTCACTAACTCATAAGGCATACGATCAGGCACGACTTCCCAAATTAACGCACGACCTACTGTCGTTTTAACACGATGGGTTTTTTCTTCTGTCTCATCGGTTGCCGTTATGACTTTTTCCGTAATACGCAGCTCTATTTTGGCCTGCAGCTCAACTGATTTCTCTTGCAATGCCTTATGAACTTCACTGACGCTGCCAAATATGGATCCATCCCCTTTGGCGTTTATTTTTTCACGACTAATATAATAAAGCCCCAAAACCACGTCTTGCGATGGGTTAATGACTGGCTCTCCATTAGCAGGTGACAATATATTGTTAGTGGCCATCATCAATGTCCTGGCCTCCAACTGCGCTTCAATAGACAGTGGAATATGTACTGCCATCTGATCGCCATCAAAATCAGCGTTAAAAGCACTACACACCAAAGGATGTAGCTGGATCGCTTTGCCTTCAATCAAGGTCGGCTCAAACGCTTGGATACCTAGCCTATGCAAGGTCGGCGCCCGGTTCAGCAAGATTGGATGTTCGCGAATAACTTCTTCGAGAATATCCCAGACCTCCGTACCTTCCCGCTCAACCATCTTTTTGGCTGCTTTGATAGTAGTTGCCAAGCCTCTAAATTGCAATTTACTGAAAATAAATGGCTTAAATAATTCTAATGCCATTTTTTTCGGCAGCCCACATTGGTGCAATCTTAATGTAGGCCCTACAACGATGACCGACCGGCCTGAATAATCAACACGCTTGCCCAATAGGTTTTGGCGGAAACGCCCCTGCTTACCTTTGATCATGTCGGCTAACGACTTTAAAGGCCTTCTATTGGTACCAGTAATCGCACGGCCACGACGGCCGTTATCCAATAAGGCATCAACCGATTCTTGCAACATCCGTTTTTCATTCCGGACGATAATGTCAGGCGCGCTCAAGTCCAGCAATCTGTTCAGACGATTGTTTCTGTTGATGACTCGCCGATATAAATCATTCAAATCGGACGTGGCAAACCGTCCCCCATCTAATGGGACTAGAGGACGTAATTCGGGAGGCAAGACGGGCAAAACCTGAAGAATCATCCATTCTGGACGATTTTTAGAACTCAGTAACGCATCCATCACCTTAAGGCGCTTAGCGTATTTTTTAATTTTTGTTTCTGAGCTGGTAGAATTTATTTCTTCGCGAAGGATATTGACCTGTTCTTTTAAATCAATTGCTTTTAACAATCCATAGATTGCTTCAGCACCCATTTTTGCAACAAAATCATCGCCATGCAATTCAACCGCATCTAAATATTCGTCATCGGTAAGCAATTGCCCCTTATCCAGAGGCGTCATACCTGGATCTAAAACCACAAATGATTCGAAATAAAGCACCCGTTCAATTTCACGTAGCGTCATATCCAGTAACAAAGCGATTCTGGATGGCAGTGATTTTAAAAACCAAATGTGTGCAACAGGGCTAGCCAAATCAATATGCCCCATACGTTCGCGCCGAACTTTGGACAAAGTAACTTCAACACCACATTTTTCGCAAATAACGCCACGGTGCTTGAGCCTTTTGTATTTTCCGCAAAGGCACTCATAGTCGCTGACTGGGCCAAAAATCTTGGCACAAAACAAACCATCGCGTTCGGGTTTGAATGTACGATAATTAATTGTTTCTGGTTTCTTCACTTCACCATAAGACCATGAACGGATCATGTCAGGAGATGCCAAACCAATGCTAATACCGTCAAAATCATCGGCCCGACCTTGACGCTTTAAGAAATTCATTAAATCTTTCAATAGCTTATCCTCTTTAATAGGTTCTGATGCTGTCCAATACAAGCGGCTGAATTAAAATGAAAAAATCGCAAGCCTTTGCCAAGCCTGCGATTTCTTAGTTGCCCTCCAGATTAATCCCTTTCCAACTCTATATTGACAGCCAGCGAGCGGATTTCTTTAATCAAAACATTAAACGATTCCGGCATACCTGCTTCCATTTTATGATCGCCATCAACTATGTTTTTGTACATGCGCGTCCTACCAGTCACATCATCCGATTTAACCGTAAGCATTTCTTGTAAGGTATATGCTGCGCCGTACGCTTCAAGGGCCCAAACCTCCATCTCTCCAAAGCGCTGGCCACCAAATTGCGCTTTTCCACCCAATGGTTGTTGGGTAACCAAGCTATAAGGGCCTGTTGAGCGGGCGTGCATTTTGTCATCGACCAAATGATTCAGCTTCAACATATACATATAACCAACAGTCACTTCGCGCTCAAATGGCTCACCGGTCAATCCATCGTACAATGTCGTTTGTCCATGCTCAGGCAAACCAGCCAATCGCAACATATTACGAATATCATCTTCACTGGCACCATCGAATACAGGAGTCGCCATAGGGACACCAGCAACCAAATTAGCAGCCATATCCAGAATCTCTTGATCACTAAACGAATCCAAGTCTTCTTTACGGCCACTGCTGTTGTAAATTTTTTCCAGATAACCTCTGATTTCTATTACTTTCGCTTTGGCTTCAAGCATTTTGCCTATTTTTATCCCTAGACCTTTAGCGGCCCAACCCAAATGAGTTTCTAGCACCTGGCCGACATTCATCCGAGATGGCACGCCCAACGGATTTAAAACAATATCAACCGGATTACCATCCGCAGTATAAGGCATATCTTCAATCGGCCTAATCATGGAAATAACCCCTTTATTTCCATGGCGCCCTGCCATTTTATCCCCAGGCTGTATGCGTCTTTTAACGGCTAGATACACTTTGACCATTTTTAATACCCCAGGAGCTAAATCATCCCCCATGGTAATTTTTTTATGTTTGACTTCAAATTTTTCGTCAAAATCTTTACGCTGCTGTTCTATTTGGGCGACAACAGTCTCAAGTTGAAGATTAATTTCTTCATCTTTCATTTTGATTTTTAGCCAATCCGAATGTTTCAAACCCTGTAAATAATCGCGAGTTATCTCCGTGCCAGCTTTCAATTGTCCTGGCCCTGATTGGGCAGGCTTTCCTATCAGGAATTTAGCGACACGCATAAAAATATCGCCCTCAAGAATTTTTAGCTGGTCATCCAGATCCTTGCGGTATCGCTTGATTTCTTCTTGCTCAATATCCAAAGCGCGCTTGTCTTTCTTCACACCATCCCGGGTAAATACTTGCACATCTATAACTGTACCTTCAATGCTGCTTGGAACACGTAATGAAGTGTCCTTTACATCAGCTGCTTTCTCGCCAAATATAGCCCGTAACAATTTCTCTTCAGGGGTCAATTGAGTCTCGCCTTTTGGTGTCACCTTGCCCACCAAAATGTCACCACCCTTGACTTCGGCTCCCACATAAACAATACCAGACTCATCAAGCTTAGCTAAGGCATCTTCGCTAACATTTGGTATATCAGCCGTAATTTCTTCAGGGCTGTGCTTGGTGTCTCGAGCCACACAGGTTTTCTCTTCAATGTGGATTGTAGTAAAGCGATCTTCTTTAACAACACGCTCGGATACTAAAATAGAATCCTCGAAGTTATAACCATTCCAAGGCATAAATGCGACCAGCATGTTTTGCCCCAATGCCAATTCACCCAAGTCGGTAGACGGTCCGTCAGCAAGAATGTCACCCGCATTGACAGTATCTCCAAGCTTTACCAATGGCTTTTGGTTGATACAAGTATTCTGGTTGGAACGGGTATATTTTGTCAGATTATAAATATCCACACCCGGCGCGCCCGTTTCTGTCTCAGTATCATTAACACGCACCACTATCCTTGCGGCATCAACCATCTCAATGCTACCACCACGCGCAGCTACGACAGTTACTCCGGAATCTTTGGCAACTGTCCGCTCCATACCCGTACCCACTAAAGGCTTTTCAGCCCGTAACGTAGGTACTGCTTGACGTTGCATGTTAGAACCCATCAACGCACGGTTGGCGTCATCATGTTCCAAAAAAGGAATAATTGAAGCGGCTACAGATACAATTTGCTTTGATGATACGTCCATATATTGCACAGTATCAGACATTGCCAAAGCAAACTCATCCTTATGGCGACAAGACACCAAACCATCCACTAACTTACCATTTTCATCAACGGCAACACTGGCCTGAGCGATGACAAACTCGCCTTCCTCAATTGCAGACAAATAGTCAACCTGATCCGTCACGCAACCATTAACCACTTTCCTATAAGGGGTTTCCAGAAAGCCATAATCATTAGTGCGCGCGTAAACCGATAAAGAATTGATCAAACCAATGTTTGGCCCTTCAGGTGTCTCGATAGGACATACCCGGCCATAATGCGTAGCATGTACGTCACGAACCTCAAAACCAGCCCGTTCTCTTGCCAAACCACCTGGCCCTAATGCCGAAACGCGACGTTTATGTGTCACTTGCGACAATGGGTTGTTTTGATCCATAAATTGCGACAATTGGCTAGAGCCAAAAAACTCTTTTACTGCAGCAGATACAGGCTTCGCATTAATGATTTCTTGCGGCATTAAGCCTTCGGAATCAGCTAGTGTCAAACGTTCTTTAACCGCACGTTCGACTCTTACCAGACCCACACGGAACTGGTTTTCAATCATCTCGCCAACTGAACGCACACGTCTATTGCCTAAATGATCGATATCGTCAACATTGCCATTGCCGTTACGAATATTAATTAATTCTTTCAGGACATCAATGATGTCATCTTTAGTCAAGGTGCCTGATCCAACAATTTCTTCCCTGTTTAATCGACGATTAAATTTCATCCGACCAACAGCAGACAAATCGTACCTTTCATCCGTAAAAAATAAATTTTGAAATAAATTTTCTGCAGACTCTTTAGTTGGCGGCTCGCCGGGGCGCATCATCCTGTAAATCTCTACCAAAGCTTCTAGGGTATTGGTAGTGACATCCGCCCTCATTGCGTTGGAAATATAAGCTCCCCTATCTAAATCATTAACAAACAACGTGTTAATTTCTGCTATGCCGCTTTCTATGCAACGTTCTATGTGTGAATCTGTAACTTCGTCGTTTACATTCGCAATCAATTCGCCAGTTGTTTCATCAATGAGATTGTGGCCTATGATTTTACCTATCAGGTACTCTCTTGGCACCTGCACCTCAGTCAATTCGGCCTTAACCATCTCACGAATGTGCTTGGCTGTAATACGACGACCTTCTTCAACTAAAACCTGATCATTATGCTTAATATCGAATGCTGCAATTTCACCGCGCATCCTTTCCGGCACTATCTGAAACAGAAATTTATTGGCGCTAATTGTAAATTTATTGGTTTCGAAGAATATTTTGATTATTTGCTCATTATCAAAACCTAATGCTCTCAGCAAAATAGTTGCTGGTATTTTTCTGCGTCGGTCTATCCTGACAAAAACACAATCTTTATGATCAAATTCAAAATCTAACCAAGATCCACGATAGGGAATGACACGAGCGTTAAATAATAATTTTCCTGATGAATGTGTCTTACCTTTATCGTGATCAAAAAACACGCCCGGTGATCGATGCAATTGCGATACAATAACCCTCTCGGTTCCATTGATAACGAAAGTTCCGTTATCGGTCATCAGGGGCAATTCACCCATATAGACTTCTTGCTCACGAATGTCTTTGACAACCTTAGCATTAGCGGCGGCCTCCTTATCATAAATGACCAGTCGCACTAAAACGCGTAATGGAGCCGCGTAGGTAGCCCCTCTTTGCTGACACTCCCTCACATCAAAAACAGGCTCACCCAACCGATACCTTACATATTCGAGCACCGCATAACCGGAATGGCTTTCAATGGGAAATACACTAGAAAATGCGGCATGTAAGCCTATTTCCGCACGCTTTTCTGGAGTAACTCCTGACTGCAGAAAACTGGCGTAGGAATTGATTTGAGTTGCCAGGAGGTAGGGAACTTCGAGCACTTCGGTACTTTTGCCAAAGTTGTTTCGAATGCGCTTTTTTTCGGTAAAAGAGTAGGACATATCGCTTCCAAACTTTTTCGTCATGAATTGTTTACTGTACAGTTGTTGTAAACAGTAAAAGGCCGGTGACTTATGCCACCAGCCATACTTAAAAGGCCTAAGCCTTGGTGTTCTTTGTCAAAAATATTATTTAATATCGACAGTAGCGCCTGCATCCAAAAGCTGCTTTTTAATATCTTCAGCTTCTGCTTTTGGTATGCCTTCTTTCAAAACTGTAGGCACACCTTCAACAGCATCTTTAGCCTCTTTCAAGCCCAAGCCTGTAATGCTGCGGACAGTTTTAATAACTGAAACTTTATTTTCACCGAAACCTGTCAAAACAACATCAAATTCAGTTTGTTCTTCAGCAACAGGTGCGGCAGCACCGCCAGCCACAGGCGCTGCAACAGCAACAGCAGCCGCAGACACACCGAACTTTTCTTCCATTGCTGAAATTAATTCAACAACTTCCATTACACTCATATTTGAGATAGCTTCCAAGATATCTTCTTGTGATAATGCCATTTTATGTTCCTCTAAAAAAAATAGGTTTTAACTGTTTACTAGCAAACTTATGCCGCTTGCTTTTGATCTCTGATCGCAGCCACTGTACGAACCATTTTTGCGTGTGGTTCAGCCAAAGTACGGACAAACTTCTCAATTGGAGCCTTCATAACTGCCATCAGCAAGCTGATAGCCTGATCATGTGTAGGTAAGCTAGCCAGACGGCTCAATTCGCTTGAATTGTAAACTTGCCCACCAATAGCAACAACTTTTGGTATTAGTTTGTCATGGTCTTTGGCAAAATTGCCTATCAAGCGTGCCGCACAACCTGGATCATCCATTGAAAACGCAATCAGCATTGGCCCAACCAATCCGTCTTGCATACACTCAAATTCTGTTCCAACTACTGCACGTCTTGCCAGTGAATTTTTGACCACCCGCAGATAAACGCCAGTCTCTCTTGCAGTTTTACGCAGAGCGGTCAATTCCGTCACTGTCAAACCACGGTATTCTGCTGCAATAGCAGAATGAGCTTTGGCAGCGATTGCAGCGACCTCTTCCACGACAGCTTTTTTGCCATCCAAATTTAGTGCCACAGCTTACCTCCGGTATATCTCTGAAATTCTTCAGAATTAATAAAACGCATCTTAGCAGATGCCCCTTACGGTCCCTTTACCTATTTTTTAGGCTCCAGCTCCCGTCTGCGCAGGAAATTAAGTCATCGACACCTGCGGTCTTTGACGGCTACCGATCAATCGGCAACCCAAAGTTTTATGCCCTGCTTTAAGCAGCAATACTACTTAGATCTAACCACAAACCTGGCCCCATCGTTGATGACAAGGTGATTTTTTTAATGTAGACACCTTTAGAGGTGGCGGGCTTGGCTTTTTTTAAGTCTGCAAGCAAAGCCTCTAGGTTACCCTGAATAGATGCCTCATCAAAGGTAAGTTTGCCTAAAGTACAATGGATAATACCTGACTTATCCGTACGGTAACGGACTTGCCCAGATTTTGCATTTTTCACTGCAGTCGCAACATCTGCGGTAACCGTACCAACCTTTGGGTTAGGCATTAATCCTCTTGGGCCTAAAATCTGACCCAACTGACCAACCACACGCATGGCATCTGGAGAAGCGATAACAACATCAAAATTCATTTCGCCTTTTTTCACCAAATCACCAAGATCCTCCATACCTACAATATCAGCGCCGGCTTCTTTTGCTGCTTCTGCATTGGCACCCTGGGTAAAAACCGCCACCCTGACAAGCTTGCCTGTGCCATGAGGCAACACCGTTGCGCCGCGTACATTTTGATCTGATTTACGTGGATCAACACCTAAATTAACGCTAACATCTATAGCTTCATTAAACTTTGCCACACCCAATTCTTTTAGCAATTGAACCGCTTCAACAACTGAATACTGCTTAGTCCTATCAACTTTTTCTTTAATTAGCTTTGCTTTTTTAGACAACTTAGCCATTACAACCCCTCCACATTCAGACCCATGCTATGCGCACTGCCTGCAATTGTTTTTACTGCGGCCTCAAGATTCGCCGCATTTAAGTCTTCCATTTTTATTTTAGCAATCTCTTCAAGCTGCTCGCGGGTTATAGTTCCAACTTTCTTAGTATTTGGGTTACTGCTACCACTTTTTAAGCCCACCGCTTTTTTAAGCAAGATTGATGCTGGTGGTGTTTTAGTAATAAACGTAAAACTACGATCACTATAAACAGTGATTACCACGGGCAAAGGCAAGCCTTTCTCAACATCTTGAGTCTTAGCATTAAATGCCTTGCAAAACTCCATGATATTCACTCCGCGCTGCCCCAGAGCAGGACCTACAGGAGGACTTGGATTGGCCTCTCCGGCTTTTACTTGTAACTTAATATAGGCGGTTATTTTTTTTGCCATTTTTTACTCCCAATGTGGGTACAAGCGCTTTTCAGCTCCCCTTAGACAGAAAAATCCCTGTCTTATGAAAGACAGAGATCCAATAAAGACATAAAAAGCTATTAACTTTTTTCGACCTGAGAAAAACCCAACTCAACCGATGTAGAACGCCCAAAAATAAGAACCGATATTTTTAACTTGCTTTTCTCATAATTTACTTCTTCAACGGTGCCATTAAAATCTTTGAAAGGCCCATCAATTATCCTAACAACCTCACCAACTTCAAATAGAATTTTTGGCCGAGGCTTATTAACCCCTTCCTCCACCCTATCAAGAATTGCCATAGCTTCTTTTTCAGAAATAGGCGCAGGCTTATCGGACGTCCCCCCTATAAACCCTAGCACCTTAGGAACATCCTTGACTAAGTGCCAAGTTTCATCAGTCAGCTCCATCTGAACTAAAACATACCCAGGAAAAAACTTCCTCTCACTTTTGCGCTGTTGCCCCATACGCATTTCAACAATTTCTTCAGATGGGACTAAAATCTTACCAAAACAGTGCTCCAATCCTTCGCGCTTAATCCTTTCCTCAAGCGCCTGCTTTACTTTATTCTCAAAGTTCGAATAGGCGTGAACAACATACCAACGTAACGACATCCTTATCCACCCTGACCCGTCAAAAGCCGCACACCCCAAAACAGAAACATATCAAGAAACCACAAAACAAGCCCTACAATAAAAACCATAGCAAAAACCAGCATCGTTGTTCTCATAGTTTCTTCGCGTGTAGGCCATACAATCTTCCTAACTTCTTGCCTAGATTCCAATGAAAAAGCCCAGACTGACCGCCCAAGACCAGTGGTTAACATCATCGCCAGCGCAACAACAAAAAGAGCAACCAACCCAAGAACCCGATACAGCAACTGGAATTCCGAAAAATAATAGAAACCCGCAACACCAGAGACTATGAAAATTACAGAAAAAACCTGCTTTACAACATCAAATACTGATGAGGCATCTTCTATTTGAGTATTCATGCGTTATTTACTATGAAATTAATGATATTTACACCTGAATGGCAGGCCAGGAGGGTCTCGAACCCCCAACCCGCGGTTTTGGAGACCGCTATTCTACCAATTGAACTACTGACCTATTCAGACAAAACCTACAGAACTGATAACTATATGCTATTTAAAGCAACTATTCAATAATTGATGCAACAACACCCGCACCAACGGTACGGCCACCTTCACGAATTGCAAACCGCAAACCCTCTTCCATCGCAATAGGCGAGATCAACTTCACGGTGACTGAAATATTGTCACCAGGCATCACCATTTCAACGCCTTCCGGCAATTTTACCGCACCCGTCACGTCAGTCGTCCTGAAATAGAACTGTGGCCGGTAACCGTCAAAAAAAGGCGTATGGCGGCCACCCTCATCTTTTGACAAGACATAAATCTCGGCATTGAAATGCGCATGGGGCTTGATGGTGCCTTTATGGGCCAACACTTGGCCACGCTCCACGTCATCCCTTTTGGTGCCCCGCAACAGCAAGCCAACGTTATCGCCAGCCTCGCCCTGGTCGAGCAGCTTGCGGAACATTTCAACGCCCGTGACCGTAGTGACGACAGTCGGCCTGATGCCAACAATCTCGACTTCCTGGCCGACCTTGATGATACCCCGCTCGATACGCCCGGTCACCACCGTGCCACGACCCGAAATGGAGAACACGTCTTCGATAGGCATCAGGAACGCGCCATCAACCGCCCTTTCAGGCAGCGGGATATAGCTGTCAAGCGCCTCGACCAGCCTGACGACCGAAGGTGCGCCGATTTCGCTTGTGTCGCCTTCCAAAGCCTTCAAGGCCGAGCCAATGATAATCGGCGTGTCATCACCGGGGAACTCATACATATCCAGCAATTCGCGGATTTCCATTTCCACCAGCTCAATCAGCTCGGCATCGTCAACCATATCCGCCTTGTTAAGGAAAACAACGATATAGGGGACGCCGACCTGGCGTGACAACAAGATGTGCTCGCGGGTCTGTGGCATTGGGCCGTCCGCCGCAGAGCAGACCAAGATGGCGCCGTCCATTTGCGCCGCACCGGTGATCATGTTCTTGACGTAGTCCGCGTGGCCTGGGCAGTCAACATGCGCATAATGGCGTGCTGGCGACTCGTATTCCACATGCGAAGTGGCGATGGTGATGCCCCGCGCACGCTCTTCCGGCGCATTGTCAATCTGGTCGAAAGCCTTGACCTCTCCACCTTGCAGCTCGGCCATAACCTTAGTTAGGGCGGCCGTCAACGTCGTCTTTCCATGGTCGACGTGACCGATTGTACCTACGTTGACGTGCGGTTTACTACGTGAAAATTTTTCTTTGGCCATGAAATATACCTTTAACTATTGACTTTGCAACTGGAGCTCATAACCGGATTTGAACCGGTGACCTCTTCCTTACCAAGGAAGTGCTCTACCTACTGAGCTATATGAGCACAATCTCAGAAACATGGAGCGGGTGATGGGAATCGAACCCACGTGATCAGCTTGGAAGGCTGGAGTTCTACCATTGAACTACACCCGCAGATTTTACTAAATTCAGATGGTGGAGGGGGGAGGATTCGAACCTCCGAAGGCAGAGCCGGCAGATTTACAGTCTGATCCCTTTGGCCGCTCGGGAACCCCTCCTATATCGGGTAAGCTGTCCATTATCTTTTACAAAATACAATATGTCAACTTATTTCTTAATCACACTTTACTTCTCTCCATGTCATGCCATGGAATTAAGCCCATTCATTGCAACCGCCAAATCTCCTTTTATAATCTGACCCAAAAAGCCCTTAGTTAGACCAAAAGACCGCCTTAACAATTCAGCTTCAACCTTAGAGGGAGGAGACAAAACATAATCGGCAACCGATTTCCCAGCGCCAGGACGACCAATGCCAAACCTGAGCCGATAAAAATCCTTCACTCCCAAATGCGCAATAATATCCCTTAAACCATTATGCCCAGCATGACCGCCATCTTTTTTGAGCCTAACCACTCCCACCTCAAAATCCAACTCATCATGTACGACAAGGATCTCCTCCGGCAGTAACTTATAGTACCGCACAACCTTACCAACAGACTGCCCACTTCGATTCATAAATGTTTCGGGCTTTAACAGCACCACACTAACCCCAGCAGCAACCCTACACTCGGCCAATAAACCCTGGAATCTCGACTCCACACACCAAGCACCACCAAAATCGCAAACCAACTCATCTAAAAACAAAAACCCAGCATTATGCCGGGTTTTTTCGTATTGCCGCCCCGGATTTCCCAGACCAACTATTAGCTTAATCACTATAAAAACTTAAACAGCGCCTTCGCCTACAACACCTTCTTCCTTACTGCTCTTAGATGGCATTATTGACACCACAGGCAAATCATGATCCACTCCTTGAGCTAAAACCACAATCTCTATACCCTCAGGCAAAACAATATCCGAAAGATGCAATGACTGGCCAATATCCAAGTTAGCTAAATCAACTTCAATATACTCTGGCAACACCGAAGGCAAACAAGCAACTTCTACATCAACCATAGAATGCGTTGCAATTCCACCTTTCTTACCTCCAACAGAAGACGCCTCATTAACAAAATGCAGCGGAACATGAACCTTTAAGGCCTCCCCCATTTCAACACGAAGAAAATCCAAATGCATCACTTGGAATCTTGCCGGATTACGCTGAACACCCTTCAAAATCGCTTTTTCTGTTTTACCATCAACAGTTACATCGAGAACATGGGAATAAACCGCCTCATGCTCAAGATGTTTAATGACTTCGTTGTGATCTAACATCAGCATTTGAGGCTCTTTATGACCACCATAAATAATAGCAGGCACATTCCCTTGGCGACGCGCACCTCTGGCAACCCCCTTTCCTGATCGCCCACGACTCTCGGCAACAAACTCAAATACGCTAGACATTTCTTTCAACTCCGCACCCTAAAAGCGCATACAATTAATTTTAACAGCTAATTCTTAATCAACATAAAGTGAACTAACCGACTCCCCTACAGATATACGCCTAATTGTTTCGGCAAGCATTTCTGCAACAGTCAACCTCCTGATCTTTCCAGAGTCAACAGCCTCTTGACTTAATGGTATGGTATCGGTCACCACCAACTCATCAACCGCCGAATCAGCTAGATTTTTCATAGCAGACCCCGACAAAACAGCATGAGTACAATAGGCAAAAACCTTAAGAGCCCCATGCTTTTTCAGCGCCGCTGCAGCATGACACAATGTACCCGCCGTATCAACAAGATCATCTATGAGCACACAAGTGCGGCCTTCAACATCACCTATAATATGCATAACTTCCGCGACATTTGCCTTTAACCTACGCTTATCTATTATAGCGAGATCCGCATCATTCAACCGCTTAGCCAAGGCGCGCGCGCGAACAACACCACCGACATCAGGCGAAACCACAATAATGTCTTTGTACTGTTGACGCCAAATATCACCAAGCAAGATCGGTGATGCATATACATTATCAACAGGTATATCAAAAAAACCTTGAATTTGATCTGCGTGCAGATCTACGGTCAACAAACGGCTTGCGCCAGCCTGTTCAATCATTTTCGCGACTAACTTAGCGCTTATAGGCACCCTTGCCGAACGCGACCGCCTATCTTGTCGAGCATATCCGTAATATGGCATAACAGCTGTAATTCGCAATACCGATGCTCGCTTAAGAGCATCAATCATCACCAGCAATTCCATTAAGTTTTCATTTGTCGGAGAGCATGTGGGCTGAATAACAAAAACATCCTTGTTACGGACATTCTCCTCAATTTCCACAGCAATCTCACCATCGCTAAACCTACCAACAGCCGCCATTCCTAGGCGCATATTAAGCTTCTTAACTATACCTTTAGATAAAGCGAGGTTAGCATTTCCAGAAAACACCATCATAGAGGTGTCATTCATTCAAGCACTCCCAAACAGACAAAACTCAGTGGCGATAAATGGCTGGGTCGCAAGGATTCGAACCTTGGTATGCGGAGATCAAAACCCCGTGCCTTACCGCTTGGCGACGACCCAATAATTTAGAATATATACCGATCCGCTTTCAACTTAGAAAGCAATGGCGACTCATTTACTGCCTTAGCCATATAAACCTGCCACTTATTCTTAAGCGACAAATACGCATCCAAAGCATCATTTTCCGAATCAAACCGCGCAAAAACACAAGCACCAGTACCTGTCAACCTTGACTCCGAAAATAAAGACAAGTCATCTAAAGCATTTCTTACAGATGGATATTTTTGGCAAACCACATCCAGACAATCATTTTTATGCTGGCCTGCTGTAAAGTCAGATATTGTGATGGATTTACTATTTCGTGTCAATTCTTTAGCTGAAAAAATTTCTTTCGTACTTACATCACAGTCAGGCTTAACAACAACAACCCATTGTTCTTTAATATTTATTTTTTCGATCCTTTCGCCAACACCCTCTGCCCATGACGCATACCCATAAATAAAAATCGGCACATCCGCACCTAAAGACAAGCCCAATTGCAATAACTTTTCTGCTGGCACATTTAACCCCCATAAGTGATTGAGCACCATCAAAGTCGTTGCCGCATCAGAACTTCCACCACCAAGCCCCCCCCCCATAGGTAGGTTCTTTTCTACCGCAATACGCACACCAAATTTGCAACCTGTTACTTTTTTTAACGAATTTGCAGCTTTGATTATTAAATTATCCGTTTCAGCAACCCCAGGAACAGGGTCAATCAAGCTTACACTACCATCATTAACCGGATAAAATGTTATCCAGTCACACAAATCAATAAACTGAAAGACCGTTTGCAACAAATGATAGCCATCGTCTCGTCGCCCCACAATACGCAACATAAGATTCAACTTTGCTGGGGCAGGCCATTTTTCCGACCATGCGGAGTGATTATCTGATACTAGCACTATCTAAAACCCATTCGTCTATAACTAATTTTAATTTTGCCTGTTCATTCATGACCGTAATTTTACGGGGCATACTTTGCGCACCTATAGATTGCGCTTGCCGATAATCAACCAACCACCCCGCTTGCTTAAAACCGGAGTAATTTTCTTCATACCCTTCACCTGGCTCAGGCAAACCAATCACCCAATAACGTAATGCATGCAACGGAACAAACACACCCAGCTGTTGATTAATAAACACTTCGGGCTTGTCTGATGCCAGCACATCGCCATTACCGCGATCTATGCTGACAAACCCGTCCGTTAATCGGATAACTGTAGCGCCTTGCCCCAAAGGGCCAGACAGCCTTATCTGCTCTTCCGCCGGCTCATGCACCCAAGCAATCGCAGCAGACCAAGAGTCTTTATTTCCAGTCAATGACAGCCTACCTTCAAACGACCATTGGCTCAAGCGATACAAGTGCGCCCTAGCCTCTGTTGAATACGCAATATCAGGCACAATCGGTGCCGTTGAACAAGCCATCAATACCACCGCAGGAAACAACCAAACTAACAGCCGGCTCTTAAATTCAACCACAACTATTGCGCCTTATTTAGCACACGCCGTTGAAAATCCAATAAGTATTCATCTATTGGCGCACTTTCAATTGCCTCCCTAAACAATTTTTTAGCCTCATCTTTCTTGCCCAAGACCCATAACACCTCGGCAAGATGTGCGGCAATTTCATTTTCCTTCTGCTTAGCGTACGCCCGTTGTAGATAATCCAATGCTTTGGGTAGACTGCCCAACTTAAACTGCAACCAACCATAACTATCTAGGATAACAGGTTCATCCGGCGCCAGACTAAGCGCCCGTAACAAATACTGTTCCGCCTCAGCATAGCGATCAGTCTTGTCCACCAAGGTATACCCAAGCGCATTCAATGCTTCCGCATTATCAGGATTTGCTGCCAGTATTTTTTTCAGATCTGCTTCCAGCACATCCAGCTTTCCAACACGCTCAGCCATCAATGCACGGGCATATAACAGCTCTGTTTCATCAGGATACTCAACCACCGCCCCATTCAATAGATTAAACGCTTGCTGATAACGTGCTTGCTGATTAAGCAACTCTGCTTGCATCAATAACAAACGCAGCTGCTGTTTTGGAAACGTCTTTTTCAAAGCATCCAGCCGAATACCCGCCTCATCAAAGCGTTTTTCTTTAGTAAGCAAGGAGACGGCTGAAACCCCCGCATCGAAAGCAATCGGCCCCCCATCAATTTTGTTGTACCAATTTAGCGCTTTACCCGGATTGCCTTGTTTTTCTTCTAGCTTCCCTAAATAAAAACTCGCCTGCTGTTCCCACTTAGGCTTATCCAGCAATGCTGTAAAAATATCTTCAGCCTGTTCGTCTTTAGCCAACTGCAAATAAACCAGACCTAAAGCAAACTGGCTTTCACTGTCTTCGGAATTCGCCTTGACAAGCGACTGATAGACCTGAGCCGCCTGTGGATAGTCTTTCGCTTTTATTAATAGCTGGCCGAGCATTTTTTTAATTTTATCATCAGCGGGGCGCTTAACCAGCGCCGCTTTTAAATCCCTTATTGCCTTATTCAGGTCGCCTGACAGCATCGCTAACTGAGCCTTAAAAACCAACGCTTTATCCCAGTCCGGCTGAAGGTCCAATGCTTTCTGAATATTGGCTTCCGCCAGCGCTTTTTTATCCATTTGTGTAGCCAGCAATGACTCTATAAAGTAAATCGTGGCATTATTGGGATGCTTTGCTGACAACGCATCTAATGCTTCGTAAACGACGTCTGATTTACCCTCTTTTTGCACAGTCGAGACCAGCTCTAACACTGACTTTTCAAAACCGGCAGGATCAATTGCCAACATCGCATCCAAATGTTCGACTGCAGCCGCTTTATTGCCCGCAATCAATGCGGATAATACCGCAATTTTTCTTGCCGCCTGGTTCCTAGGCTCCTCCTGTAGCCACAAATTGACCGCCTCATTGGTTTTAGCCGCATCCTTCATATACATGGCAATCATTGCCGCCCGCTCAGCAAAACGCGGATCTTTCACCCGTTTGGCAGCTTCCAGATAGCCTTCCAAGGCAATGTCATAATGACCTCTTTGCCCCGCCAACTCGGCAGTAAGCAACATAAACATCACGTCGCCATCAATTGAGACGCCAGCTTCTTTTTGATGTACTTTGGGTTTCGGCTGAACTATTTTGATAGGTGTAATGGGTTTTTCTGCTTTACCGGACTGTTCAGGCGTAGCAGCACAGCCGGCAAACAAAACCAGCAGGATCACTGAAAACAATTTGAAAATTAACACTCAAAATCCTATTTTAGGGCTCAAATACAGGGTTATAGATTAGCAGAAAAACCGGCGGCTTTAGACAGCTGATTGCTCCATTTTAGATAAAGCTATTCTATTTCTCGGAATACAGCGACATAATATACTGTGATTTTTAGCAAAAGCCATGATGCCCAAGCAAAATTTGAGCCGTGTTGACTTCATTCCTGCGGCGTAATCAGGAAAAAACAACCCAATATCCACTATCATCAAAACCGCAAGCACCCTTGACCAATACCACCATGACACTACTTGCCGTAGGGATTAACTACAATACCGCACCTGTTGCTGTCCGTGAGCGCCTGTCATTTCCTACCGACAAGCTCAAATCCTCATTACAGGAACTATGGCAAGTCAAAGGCATCACTGAGGCGGCCATCCTATCAACCTGTAATCGTACCGAGCTTTACTGCACATCAAGCACAGC
Source organism: Methylovulum sp. (assembly GCA_028712695.1). Classification (GTDB taxonomy): domain Bacteria; phylum Pseudomonadota; class Gammaproteobacteria; order Methylococcales; family Methylomonadaceae; genus Methylovulum. The sequence goes on from JAQTQZ010000006.1 coordinate 39,436, forward strand.
GAACCAAGAAATCCTGATTGACTGGGTGGCACAAAGCAAGCAAATCAATACCGCCGATTTTGCCCCCTACCTTTACTGCCACACCGATAGCCAACTGATCCGGCATATTTTTCGGGTTGCATCAGGACTGGATTCGATGATATTGGGTGAACCACAAATTCTGGGCCAGATGAAAACAGCCTACCAAGCCGCCTGTGATGCCGGCACCTTAGGCACCCGGCTGGGCAAACTCTTTCAGCATACTTTTACCGCCGCCAAAAAAGTGCGCACCGATACGGCAATCGGCTCCAGCCCAGTTTCGGTTGCTTTTGCCGCCGTGCAATTGGCGCAGCAAATTTTTGACAAACTCAGCGAACAAACCGCCCTACTCATTGGCGCGGGCGAAACCATAGAGCTGGCGGCAAGGCACTTGTCCCAACAAGGCATTGGCCGACTTATTATTGCCAACCGGACTTACGATAAAGCGCATATACTGGCAACCCAATTTAATGGCTATGCGATTGATTTATCGGAACTGCCAACCCATCTCGCCGAAGCCGACATTGTCATTTCATCAACCGCCAGCCAGCTTCCCATACTAGGCAAGGGCCGGGTTGAAAGCGCATTGAAAAAACGCCGCCACAAACCGATGTTTATGGTCGATCTCGCCGTGCCGCGTGACATAGAAGCCGAGGTTGAACAGCTTCGCGATGTCTATTTATACACAGTTGACGACCTGCAACATACTATAGACCAAAATATGAGTTCCCGCCGTCTGGCGGCAGAACAAGCGGAAGAAATCATCGACACTCAGGTGGAACATTTTTTGGCCTGGCTACGCGCCCAAAGCGCACAAGCGATAATCCGCGATTACCGCTTGCAAGCCGAACAAACCCGCGATGAGGCCCTGCAAAAAACCATCGCCGCACTAAAAAATGGCATGTCCCCTGAAGAAGCATTGAACCGGCTGGCACACACCTTAACCAATAAACTCATCCATACCCCCAGCACACAAATCAGGGTCGCCGCTGAAAATGAGCGCCATGATGTACTGGCTGCCGCCTTGGAAATTTTTAAATTAAACCATCCCCAATGAAACCCTCCATACAACTCAAACTAGAAAACCTGTGCGAACGCTACGACGAAATCGCCGCCTTGCTATCAGAGCCTGAAGTACAGGGCAACCAAAACCGCTTCCGCGCCTTAAGCCAGGAATACGCACAAATCAACCCACTGGTTGAATGTTACAAACGCTATGAACAAACATTGGAGCAACTCGCTTCAGCCAAAGAAATGGCGACTGACCCTGACCCCGAATTAAGGGAACTGGCTAAAGAAGAAGTCAGCGATGCAGAAGACCAGATAGAAGCGATAGACCATGAATTGCAGCTGCTGTTATTGCCCAAAGACCCCAATGACAACCGCAATATTTTCTTGGAAATCCGTGCTGGCACCGGCGGTGATGAAGCGGCGATTTTTTCTGGCGACTTATCGCGCATGTACCAGCGTTATGCCGAACGTAAAGGCTGGCAAACCGAAATCATCAGCGAAAACCAGGGCGAGCACGGCGGCTACAAAGAAGTCATCCTGCGTGTTTCCGGACGCGACGTGTATTCGCAATTAAAGTTTGAATCCGGCGCACACCGTGTCCAGCGCGTGCCCGAAACCGAATCGCAGGGCCGCATCCACACCTCCGCTTGTACCGTAGCGATCATGCCTGAAGTCGATGAAGTTGATGCCATCGACATTAACCCCGCCGACCTTAAAGTCGACACTTACCGTGCCTCCGGTGCGGGCGGCCAGCACGTCAACAAAACCGAATCGGCAATCCGTATCACCCATATCCCGACCGGCACCGTCGTCGAGTGCCAGGACGAACGCTCGCAACATAAAAACCGCGCCCGTGCCATGTCATTGTTGGCATCTCGCTTATTATCCGCCGAGCAGGAAAAACATCACGCCGAACAGTCCGCAACACGCAAACTGCAAGTCGGCAGCGGCGACCGCTCCGAGCGCATCCGCACCTACAACTATCCGCAAGGACGCCTCACCGACCACCGCATCAACCTGACTTTGTACAAACTTGAAGACATCATGCAAGGTGGATTGGAACAAGTCATACAGCCGTTAATCAGCGAACATCAGGCCGAACTGCTCACGCAACTGGGCGAAGACTAAGCCGAATGACCGCCATACAATCCGCACTGAAGGAGGCGGCATGCATTCTTTCAGAAAACCCCGAGTCGCCTACACTGGATGCCGAAATATTACTGTGCCTGGTACTCGATAAACCGCGTTCCTATTTGCGGGCATGGTGCGACAAGGAACTGGAGGCGATACAGCTCAGCCGTTTCCAATCACTCATACAACAGCGCCATCAAGGCATCCCCATCGCCTACCTGACGGGTGGCCGTGAATTCTGGTCTCGTGAATTTATCGTCAGTGCTGACGTATTAATTCCACGGCCAGATACCGAGCTACTGATTGAACTCAGCCTCAAATTAATCCCCACGGATCGGCCCACCGCCATTATCGATTTGGGTACAGGCTCGGGTATTATCGCCATCACGTTAGCGGCGCAATACCCCCATGCCCAGGTTTTCGCCACCGACATCAGTCCCGAAGCATTAGCTATTGCAAAGCTTAATGCCGATAAGCATCAGGTTGGCACTGTCCAATTTTACCAAAGCAACTGGCTTGCCGATGTGCCGGACACCCAATTCGACCTCATCATCAGCAATCCGCCGTACCTAGACGAAGACGACATACATTTACAGCAGGGTGACGTCAGGTTTGAACCGAGAAGCGCGTTAATCGCCGCCGAACAAGGACTGCGGGACATTCGAACCATCGCCGAAACAGCCCACCATCGCTTGAAATTTGGCGGCCATTTATTAATCGAACACGGCTACAATCAACAGCAAGCCGTGCAATGCGTTTTTAAGCATTTCGGTTACGATGATATACAAACACACACCGACTTATCAGGGCATCCACGCGTAACAGTTGGCTGCACCAAAGCACCGGGACATGAAGACTAAGCGCCACTGCCATTAAATGGCGCACCTTCCATTTTCATCCAGCACTCACCCCACAAGGTTCTGCCATGACGCCAAAAGATATTCAAATCCCCCGTAAAATAACCAATCAATTGCTGCATCTTGCCCAACTTTCGCCAGATGCGGAAGTATGCGGGCTTATCGGCAGCAAAGACGGCATCCCTAGCCATTGTTATCCGGTCACCAACACGTCGGCACAACCGCAACAACGCTTCCTGCTAGATGCCAGCGAACAAATCGCCGCGTTGACCCGAATACGCGAGCAAGGCGAGGAACTGTTCGCCATCTACCATTCGCACCCTAGCGCCCCCGCGCAACCGTCCGCTCTCGACCTGGACATGGCGGAGGGTTATGAGAACGCGCTGTACCTGATTATTTCCCTCAGCACTAAAGGCATACTGGAAATGCGCGGCTTTAGCATCGACAACAAAACCGCCCAGGAAGTCGTGCTATCGTTAAGTGACGCGTGATAGCCTTCTATAAAAACCTGCAAAATAGTTATAACCCATTGATAGTAAAGCGCAACATCTGATGACCTCCAGCAATCCAAAAACGCCCGCCCACACGCCGATGATGCAGCAATATTTACGCATCAAAGCCAATCACCCCGACACCTTGTTGTTTTATCGCATGGGTGATTTTTACGAACTGTTTTTTGATGATGCCAAAAAAGCCGCGCACATCCTCAATATCACCCTGACCAGCCGTGGACAATCGGCGGGGCAACCGATTGCCATGGCTGGCATTCCCTATCATGCAGCGGAAGGTTATCTGGCAAAGCTATTGCGCCAAGGCGAATCGGTGGCAATTTGTGAGCAAATCGGCGATCCGGCGACCTCAAAAGGCCCGGTCGAGCGTAAAGTCGTCCGTATCATCACCCCGGGCACGGTAACCGATGAGGCGCTGCTGGAAGACCGGAAAGATAACTTGCTGGTGGCGGTTGCGGTGCAGGCCGGCCGTTTTGGGGTCGCCAGCCTGGATTTGAGTAATGGCCGGTTTATTTTGCAAGAACTGACGGGCGAAGACCAGCTTATCGGTGAAATGGCACGGCTCAATCCAGCGGAATTATTGTATAGCGAGGATTGGGGCTTGCCTGTCGGCTTAAAACAGCGTGACGGGTTGTGCCACCGCCCGCCTTGGCATTTTGAGCCGGAAAGTGCCCGGCAAGTGGTGCTAAAGCAATTCAACACCTTAGATTTACAAGGCTACGGTTGCGATTCCATGACACTCGCCATCGCAGCCGCAGGCGCTTTATTGCACTATGTCAAAGACACCCAGCAAAGCGCATTGCCACATATTCAGGGCATCCGCATTGAAAACAGCACCGACTGCATCATGCTGGATGCCGCCAGCCGACGTAACCTCGAACTGGACACCCACCCGTCAGGACAGCTGCACTACACGCTGTTCGGCGTGCTGGACAAAACTGCAACCGCAATGGGCGGCCGCTGTTTACGCCGTTGGCTAAACCGGCCGTTGCGTGACCACGCCATCCTTAACAACCGCTATGACTGTATCGAGACCCTACTGGACGAGCGGCTATACCGCGACGTGCAAACCCTGCTGCGGCAAGTCGGTGATATTGAACGGATCAGCTCCCGTATTGCATTAAAATCGGCACGCCCGCGCGACTTGCTGGTCTTGCGCAATACCCTGGCGGTGTTGCCCGCCCTGCAACACGCGCTTGCCGCCAGTGACAATCGGCAACTGGCTGCATTAAGCGGACAAATCGGCGAACAGCCGGATCTGCTGGCACTGCTTGCCAAAGCCATCATCGACAACCCGCCGGTGCTCATCCGCGACGGCGGCGTGATTGCGCCGGGCTACCACCCGGACCTTGATGAACTGCGCAACCTGAGCCAAAATGCCGACCAATTCTTGCTTGACATGGAAACCCGCGAAAAGGCGGCAACCGGCATCAGCACCTTGAAAGTCAACTACAACCGCGTGCATGGCTACTATATTGAAATATCCCACTTGCACAGCGAAAAAGTGCCCGCGCATTACACCCGCAAGCAAACCTTAAAAGGCGCGGAACGCTATATCACCGAAGAATTAAAGGCATTTGAAGACAAGGTGCTCAGCGCCCGTGAAAAATCGCTGGTCTTTGAAAAATCCTTGTATGACGGACTACTGACGATCATCTCAGAATCATTAATCGCGCTACAACAATGCGCCGCCGCATTGGCGGAACTGGATGTGCTGGTCAACTTTGCCGAACGCTCCGACACCCTGCAACTGACCCGACCCACATTGACCGATAAAGTTGGCATCCATATCAAAGGTGGACGACATTTGGTGATCGAACAGGTGTCTGAACTGCCTTTCGTGCCCAATGACTTGGCTTTTTCCAACCAACGGCGGATGCTAGTGATCACCGGCCCCAACATGGGCGGCAAATCAACCTATATGCGCCAGAGCGCGCTGATCGTGTTGATCGCCCACATTGGCTGCTATGTGCCTGCAAAGGCCTTGACGCTAGGGCCTATCGACCGGATTTTCACCCGCATCGGCGCGTCTGATGATCTGGCGAGCGGGCGATCTACGTTTATGGTCGAAATGTCGGAAACCGCCAACATTCTCCATAACGCCACCGCCAACAGCCTGATTTTGATGGATGAGATAGGCCGTGGCACCAGCACTTTCGACGGCCTGTCGCTGGCTTGGGCTTGCGCCGACCATCTGGCTAAGGAAACCCGCTCGTTTACCTTATTCGCCACCCATTATTTTGAACTGACCACGCTGGCCGACGAGCAAAAAACCATCCACAATGTGCATCTGGACGCAATGGAGCACGGCGACAAAATCATTTTCTTGCACGCGGTAAAAGAAGGCCCGGCCAACCAGAGCTATGGCCTGCAAGTCGCCGCCTTGGCAGGTGTACCCAATACCGTGATTGACAAAGCCAAAGCCAAACTACAGCAACTGGAAAACCACGCCTATCTTGAGCAACAAAAAGAAACCGGCACTAACCAACTGGACTTGTTTTCATCGGAGGAATGCCATCCGGCGGTCTGTTTGTTGGCCGATGCCAAACCTGACGACCTCAGCCCCAAACAGGCGTTGGAATTGCTGTATCGGCTTAAGGCGCTGGTGTGAGCTCGTGTTGTAGCCTCGCAGGTCGGAACAAAGGCATAAATCACAAAGAAAGAAGCGGCAAAGCTGAACATTATTGATTACTTGGTTTTTTTATAACGGTAACCGCACACATTCAAAACTAGGCTATCAATCCCCGCTGGAATTTGAGCGGAGATTCTATAAGAAGACTGCTTAAGAAAGTGTCCGGTATCAGTTGACCATTACACCATACGGTGCCTGCCGAAACCGTAGGCCGCGATTCCCACCGCCAGCAGGACAATACTGCCAGGTTCCGGCACACTGGCCGACGCGCCGATGATATCCATAGCGCTGACTTGCATCTGGTAAGGCCCTCCGCTGTTGGGATACACACCGAGCTTATTGGAATAACGTTCGCCGGCCACGCCCGGCCCGCTGGTGTCGGTCGACCACGACCAGTTTGCCGAGGAACCGCTAGAAGCGGCGACCTGAATCCAATAGCGGGCGTTAGCCGCCAAATAGATAGTCCCAAAACCCGACAGATCGACCAACTTCAGTGTGCTGTCCAACAGGCTGTCGCTGATTGTCCCCAAGTTGGTCAGGAACGAGCCGGGCTTCGAGCCGTTATCGCTGAGGAGCGAAACCGTCAAATTCCCCGTCGAGCCAAGGTTGGTACGGGACAAATCCAGCTTAACATCGCTCAGCTGCTGTGCCTTGGAACTGAAGAAGGAGTCGGCGATAGGGCCTAGGCCATTGACCGGATTGATAGAATCGACGCCGGAGGATTTAGCCAAGGCCGAGTTGTCGTACAGGCTGTTGTAAGTCGCGGTAGTGACCTGCATCTGATAAGGGCCGCCGATGTTGGGATACACCCCCAGTTTATTGGCATAACGCTCGCCCACCACGCCTGTTGTCCCGCTGAGGTTCGACGACCACGACCAGCTTGCCGAAGAATTGGCGGAACCTTCGACCTGAATCCAATAACGACTGCCGGTGATCAGGTTGACCGGAGCGAAATTGGAAAAATCATATGTTCTGAGCGTACTGCCCAAGGCGTTGTCGTTGAGCGTCCCCAAGGTAGCCACGGTCGAGCCGGGCTTGGAGCCGTTATCGCTGAGGAGCGAAACCGTCAAATTCCCTGTCGAGCCAAGGTTGGCACGGGACAGATCCAGCTTAATATCGGTCAGCCTGTTCCCGGCGCTGGCAGTAAATGAATCGGCCATGGGGCCTACGCCGATAGTGGGGTTGATGGAGTCCACGCCATTGGAGCGGAATAGATCGAGATTGTCGTAGGCGACTGTCCCCGCGTACGTCATGGTCGATGCGATACAAGTAAAACCGAGCACAAAGGTGGCGATGGCCACGCGGATGGCACAGGTGGCGGGAGATTGGTTGACGGGCATAGCGGCTCCAAAAATCATTAAGGTTGCAAACACAAAAAGCCGGGCAGCGTGGGTGCGGCTCTATCGCGCCCACCGATTGCTCCCGGTTCCGGTGGGCAAGCAAAAAGACGCTTGCCCACTCTACCCGACCGATGCTCTGCCGCAAGCTTATGGCATTGCTTTCGGCGGGGGTGTGGATTGTTAGTGAGGGCGGTGAGGTTCGTTCCTCAGCCATGTAAACCTTATGTTCCGGGTTCCGCTGGCTGGCATTCGGCTTCTGACACACCGCCTCCTATCCGAGGTTACGCAAATACGCCACCATTTTCAATACATCATGATGGGTGTATTGTTCGTCCAGAAGCCTCATCTGGCTGGGGTTCAAGACGCCTTACGAGGTGTTCCGAAAATTATCCGGCATGGACGCTGAAAAGTTGGCGGGTTATGCACTTATTACTTGAATTCACGTCTGATTAAATTTGATGGGAGATTATTGAAAAGAAGCAATTCTGAATAAGACATACAGTATGTTGGACTTTTGTAGTGCCGTAGGTTGCGGGTTCGTACCTCACCCGCAACCTACGTGCCGGATTAAATAAGTTTAGTCTTGCTTAATTGTACAAAGGACAAGACCCAAATATTACTTACGTGTACCCGCTGCAGTGTCGTGTGTATTTGTAATGCGGTTTATCAGGTTGGTTTGCTGCGACACCCTATCCGCTTGGGTTAATTCAATCATCCCTTTTAGGTCTGCAAAGCGTTTTTCAGCTTCTTTAAGCTCTTCTGTTGCTTTAGCCAAATCTCCTGCTTGTATCGCTTCCCTGGCTTTTTTCAGATAACCATTGGCACGGTTGCGGTTGCGGTCTAGCTTGTCATTGGCATTGATTTCTTTGCTTAACTTTAAAGCGTCTTTGATATTGGTGATTATAATTTCATCACCCGCTTTGCCATTATCCGCCGCACCACCGCTGTTTCTTAATTTAAGGTTTTCCAAGGCTTCATTAATTTGGCCTAGAGTCGCATCAATACCTTCAGTAGGGGTCATACGGTTATACATACAAGCCATACCCAAACAGACTTCGGCAGACGCTGAAAAAGTACTTAATGAAAGTGCTAATGTTGTAGCGACGGCAACGCTTTTTAATAATTTCATATTATGTAACCTTACTTTAGTTATTGTTATTGTTATTTTTTTGCCTGCAGCCGCTTAAATAATTAAGCCTTTTAGTTGGTTGCAAGACGTTGTGGACTTTAGCATAAGTCACATTGCCACCACTACCGAATTTGCTTGGTTTGAAGGAATATTGCTGTGTAATGGGCTTGGGCATTTGCCCTAAAAATGGGGGGGTGCTGTAGGTTGGGCAGTCCATCTCCGCGATGCGCGCACGCCTTGGTGACCTGGGTTCCGACAGCCGGGAGGCCAAGCTGTCACCGAACAGCTGCTTGAGGGTGCCTGGTGTTTTCTGCTTGAGTTTTCTTGGATACTACGCCGGTGATAGCTAGTGCCTCCCTTCCATCTTACTATGCCTTGCCCAGCCAATTGTTCCAATACGGCGTCCGTTGACGGTCTTTTCCCCAAGGCGCGGCGTGTGTTGCAGTGCTATCGATTTGTGCGGTTCCACCCTCGAACATTTCGCAGTTGACCCATTCCCTTGTCGTCACTTCAACATCGGTGACGTCCTTGGCATGGCAGCTACCGAAAAATGCACTTTGCGCGGAGTGATACTGTGTAGGGACTGGCATTGGAAAATCCCCCAGCGACGCGCCCAAACCCTTCCACCGGGCGGTAAGGCAAACCAAACACCGCCCAGTATCAATAAAACTTGAATATGGCCGCATCCGAATAGGTTAACGCCGCCCCAGCCCACTAAGGCACGTCCATAGTCAGGAATTCGTACTGGGTACTACGCTTTTGTTTTGTGGGTTAGTTTCTCTGGCAGCACGAGGCAACATATTTGGCTTTTAGATTAATCATCTCTATAGCATGTCTGATTGGATCGACTTATCCACCCAATGCCATATTTTTCACTCAAAATACCCATAATGCTTGCCCCAGCGCCCGCACAATTTTTTAATCATCGCTATTTCTTTTGCACTGAACAAAGTATCACGCTCATGCTCTTTTGGCTTTGTGACAATGCCGCTGAAGTATTCGGCATTAAACTCTTCACCAAGAAAAGCCAGCATTTTCTCTATTTCCGGCAAAAAATTGCTTGCGAAATCTTCATATTTAACTTCATACACGCGCCCAGGATAAGCGCGTTTAAGTGTGTGTATCAGAGAGGCCGCTTCGTTCCAGAAGTTACATGCGCCGACAAGACTTTCAATCTTAACTATTTTTCCAACCCGTAAGCTGGAAACAACATTCATAGGATCACGCACAATATGCACGAACTTGGAACCGAGAAAATCATTGGCAATCAGTGCGGAGCCATAAACATTCTGGGGCGTTTTGTCAAACCAGCGCTTGCCTACTAAGTTATTGTTCGCCAAATAACTATTCATGTATCTTTTTTGCAAATCCGCACGCGAAACACTTCTTTTTAGAATGTTATCAAACTCTTGCTCCGGTATGCCGTCCATTTCCCGGTGCTTTTTTAAAATTGCGCTGGTATTGGACAGCGATTTTAACGAACCAACCGTACCAAATGGATCACTCCATCTAAAAAAATGCGTCTCTTCAGGAGAAACCAAATTTGGATGTTTACGCAATACATCACGTAGCAGTGTTGTCCCTGAGCGGACACAGCCTATGATAAAAAAAGGTTTTTTTTGCACTTATCTGCCTTGGGCTAAATTTTTAAGCATCAACATCAGAAGGTTATCCCTTTGTGTTTGTTTTGCTATGCTGGAGTTAAATGAATACTTTGTAGTTGATCCCATGGGACTGCCGCTTAATAAGCCTAGGAAATGTACCTTGCTTAACAAGAACCGTTACAACCCCATGGATGTTTATTAAGGGTGGGGGGAGATGAACAATAAACAACGCGCTAAGGACGCGATTCAAAAGCGACCAAGTCAAAGCAGAGCCAAAGACCTGCCTTGACGGGCGTTAGGGACAGCATGCCCGATGCTCCCTGTTGTGTACAAAACCGTGCAGACTTCCGCTTGTCCATATCTGGTGAATTGCCCGATACACTTTCAAAACGCACTCTGATGCAAGCTTAACGCCCAATAAAGGGCTCGCTAATTTAAGCTTAAAGGCTGTTATTTCATCTGAAAATTAATTTTCAGTCGCTTTGCCTTCTTTAGCTTTCAATTTGGCGGCGCGGAAAGATATTTTTTTGGTAGAGACAGACTGCCCCTCTTTTTCCCGTTCAACTTGACGAATATTAAAAACCCCTAACCCCGGTATTTTCACATTCCCTTCAGTGGTTTGATCCAGCTGTTTACTGATTTGACGTAACGCCGCAAAAATAATCTTGGCAGTTCTCTCATCAGGCGTTTTGCCTAACACTTTAGGGGTTTCTTGTTTAATTAACTCTACAATTTCAATCGGTTTCATTTTATTAACTCTCGTTAGATTATATTGATAAAGATATTACATTTTTTACAACACTCGCGGCCCAACCATTATCCGAGCTGCTCTTTTTTTATCAGCAACCGGCGCATGTTATGCCACTGAGAAACAATATCGTGAGCCACAAGTTGCGCGCTTTTTGAATCGCCTTCCCTTTCGAACCATTTTTCCGCCAGGAGCATGTGTTCGGCTAACGTCAGTGCAGCCATTTCCTCACGTAATCTATCGGTACGGTGCTGCGTATTTAGCCATATATCGAATGCCTTTATTTCCTCGGAAGTCAGCTTTAAGCGCAACTCCTCAGGCAAAATCGGATTCGACACCTTCACCGTACCTATGATGGCGTTATTGCCTTTCTTTTTGGTGTCATCGTAAGTTATTCGGATTAGTTGAATGACATTCTTGCGGAGCCGGAAATGCATAATGTATAAAACCTGGCAAATGAAATAGTTACGGGCAATATATTGCCTAAAAAAACACGCTATTACAAGTTATTTTTAACTTACAATGGCCATTAAAAGCAGTGTTATATCAATACTCTTAACAACAAAGCAAGACTCAATATGGCCAACCTACTACTGGGGAGCCAGGTTCATAACCAGCTCATCACCTTCCATTACCGGTTGGTCGAGTAGCCTGGACAGCCAGGCCTCAGCGGTTTTTTGGTTGATTTTAAGCACGCTGTTCGGAAAAAAACCAATCCCTAGGATCAACAAGACCGGTATGCACAATATTACAAGCTCTCGAGCCAATAAATCCTGGGACAACCTGACATCCGTTTGGACAATTGCACCTAAAAAAGCGCTTCGGGCAAACGACAGCATATAGGCTGCACTCAACACCGCTCCTGCCAAGGCGGTGACACCCAGACTAGGATGCGCTAACAAAGCACCTAGCACCAGCAATAGCTCGGCTGGAAAACCATTGGTACCGGGCATCCCCATACTAGCCAACATGAATAAAAAATAACAACAAGTCAACTGCGGCATAACCCGCGCCAGCCCCCCCAAATGTATAATTTCGGTACTGCCTAAGCGCTGCTGGAGAAAACCCGCCACCAACATCAGCGAGCCGGCCACCAGCGTGAAGTTAACCAATTGAAAAATAGCGCCTTGGATGCCTTGCATGTTCAACGAAGCAATACCAATAATAACCAAACCTACATGACTCACACTGGCGTAAGCCAGTAGACGCCGCAAATTGGTTTGCCGTAACGCAATCAATGCACCATAAATCAAGGTAATCGCACCAAGAATACCTAACACCCAGTTGCATTCAACCGCAGCGGTTGGTGCTAATGGCATGGCAAAACGCAGGATGCCGTAGACACCAAGATTGATACCTGCCAGCACTGCGGCTATTTGTGCAGGGCCTTCCATTGTTACGGTAGGCAACCAGGTGTGCAAAGGCACTATAGGCGCTTTAACGGCAAAACCCGTCATTAGTAGAAAAAACACAAGCTGTTGCAAATTATCTGGTAACCGGGTTTCCATCAATACAGGGAAGCTGAAAGTGAGGTCATGGGGAATCGTGCCATTTATTTGGGCTGCGTGGTTAATTGCCAAGATAATGATGGCGAATAACAACGGCACACCGCCAAACAGCATAAATAGCATGTATTTAATTGCCGCGTTCCGACGTTTCGGGCCGACACCCCATAAGCCAATTAAAAAGAATAGCGGCGGCAACGTCAATTCCCAAAATAAAAAGAACAGCATCATATCCAACGCAGACAATACGCCGATAGTGACGCCCTCCAACATCAGCAGCAGTGCAAAATATAAGCGGCTTAATGGCTGCACAGAGTGCCATGAAGCCCCCATTGCCATCAAAGTCACCAATGCCGTCATCGGCAAAAATAACACTGAAATCCCGTCAACACCGACCAGATATTCAATCTTGAGGCTAGGTATCCAAGGGTATTTCTCAATCAACTGCAAGGCACCGTCATCAGCATTAAAAAACTGTAAGGCGGCCAATGAGACAAGCAATTCGAGACCTGCAATGACGAGGACCAGTTTTTTTGCCAAACTGACATTGCGGATTAACCCTGTTGCCAATGCGCCTGCCAGAGGCAAAGTGATGAGAAGGCTGAGTATTTTCATCGGTTCTAGTTTCCGTAACGGTGCATCGCACAAATGGCATACTTATTCATGGGCTGCCCTCAATTTGGCCTGGGTTCCACATCAGGTTGCTGAGAGCCGTGCACGGGGTAATCTTTTTCAATCGCCGTAGCATCCTGATCGATAAAATTCAACCAAGGGGTAGTGTAAAAGCCAGTGCCTATAAGCAACAAGCAAATCACGACAGCAATAATACGTTCATTTCTAACGGGATGATGATCGCAGCTATAAGGCTGTTGAAGGCGTTTTGGCGCAGCAATGAAGACTTGTTGGAAGGCCCGCAACAAAAAAGCGGCCGCCAGCACATTACCTAACAATATAGCGATCGCAACCAGCCAGCCATCCTCTTCAATAACGCCTTCAATCAGTAAATGTGCCGCATCAAACCCAGGGGTGCCAGGCATCACCATGGTGCTTAATGCAGAAATCAGAAATAACAGGGCGAGGGTCGAGTTACTGTCAAACAAGCCACCTAGACGCGGAATAAAAGCAGTGCGGGTACGTTGATAAATCAAGCCAATACTAAACAGCATGCCGGCTGTCGCAAGACCATAGGCAATAGATAATAAAATGCTGCCTTCCAAGCCGTATTCGTTAAAACAAAAAATGCCAATAACCAACATGCCGGTATGGCTGATAACCGCAAACGCCAATAAGCGGCGAAGGTTGATCTGCATCAACGCCAGCAATGCGCCATAGAAAATGCTTATTAAGCCTAGCGCCAATACAAAGCCCGCCCATTCTTCAGCAACGCCCGGCAACAGCGGTAAAATGAAACGTATCAGCGCGTAAACGCCCAACTTTAAGCTGACCAGAAAAACCATAGTGCTAGCAACCGTGCCATGCTCGGCAAGCAACGGCAACCAGCCATGGAAGGGGAACAATGGCATACGGATAGAAAAGCCGAAAAACAGCAAGATGAAAATCAATGTTTCATCATGTAAATAGGCGTTATTTTCTTTAAGCGTCAACCAATCGAAAGTCAAGTCATGGTCTGAACCGACGAGGCCAAAGGCAAGAAACAAAAAACCTGCCAAGGTCATCGCCAAACCGCTACCCCAATATTGCAATAACAGCGTGATAACCCAGCGGCGATTTTGCCCAGTGCCGGCATGGACTGTCAACAGCACGACCGGTATCAGCTCCAACATACACCATAGCCAGAACTGCATGATATTCAGCGCGGCAAACGCACCGATCAGAATTGTTTCATAGCCCAACAAACAGGCAATAAAAAGTTTATCGGTGGCATGGCGGGTAATTAACGTATAAACCAAGGCTAAAAACGTCAGCACCGCCGTCAACGGTATAAATAAAATATTGGCGCCATCAACCCCAACGCTGTAGCTAAGTCCGGCAAAATGCAGTTGCTCGACCAGATGAATCCCCGGGTTGCCCGCATCAAACACGATCAGCAAGTAGGCACTCAAAATCACCGTCAACAAAGTGCCTGCAAAACCAAAGCGCAACGCAGCGGCTAATGAACGGGAACAAATAATAGCAACCATTGCCGCGAATGGAATTAACGTCAACGTTGTAAGCAAAGGGAAAGCTGCCGCTTCAGACCAAGGATTTAAAGAAGCCCCCATCAGCCTGGCCTCAAAATGCAACCAAAAAGGTTATGCAGACAAACAAGACCAGATAACGCGGCCTTAATATGATTTGCTCGAACTTGTTAGCCAAATGTCCGAGTTGCCGGCCATAGTGGACCGCATCCCTGCCTATGCCACGCAGCACAAAGCGGTCTTCAATCCAATAGACGACGGCGGAAGCCCATTCAGTCAGCTTACCCACCAATCCGCCACCACGGGCAAAATCATCCGCCTTATTGACAAGTTTGGCACCAATAACCTCTTCTGCCCGCGCCAATGACGACAATGTGCCCATTGCGGGGGCTGGCACGCCCATCACGCGGTCTACAATATGGTCATCAAAGTAACTCAAGTCATGTGCCAACCCACGCACGGGCTTTACCAGCGCCCAATCGACAATCTGATCTAACCAAAAATGCTGTGCCGATGCCATATAAAGCCAAACCGGGACACTACGCGGCTTGGCGCCCCCCCTTTTGACATGCTGCATTAACGAAGGCGCTGTTAACAACAACCAGCAACGGACAATGGCATGGGCGCAAAGGTGCCAACTCGCCAGTTGCCAAAAACCCAAACCACACGCAAGGAACATCAACCCTAATTGTCCAGATGAGGAAAAGGCCAGCGAACTTTTAATGTCGGCTTGGGTTTGGCCGACTATAAAACTGTAAGCCATCGTCAAAACCCCTATTAAACCAAGCACCGCCATTGAAAAAGGGGATTTTGAAAAGACCGGCTCTAATAAGCACACCAAATACACGCCAGAGTGCACCATCGCTGCACCATAAAATGCGGCGCTCGATGGCGCAGGCCCTTCCATGGCCCGCGCTAACCAAGGGGTAAACGGCAATTGTGCGGATTTTGCAAAAGCCGCAACGGCAAAACACAGGCTGATGCCCGTTGCTTCGCCTATCGTCAATTGTTCTGCGGCTGCATTCAATTGCCACCAATTGACGCTATCTAGCCAAGCATAGCTCAAGCCTATACCGCCAATAAAACCAGCATCCCCAATACGGTTAGTGATAAAGACACGCGTGGCATTGTAAGTAGCAATTGGGCGTTGGTATGCGTATGAGATTAAGAGGTAGGAACATAAGCCAGCCACTTCCCAGCCAACAAACGTGCCAACTGCATTGGCTGATAACACCAGCAACATCATAGCTGCGGCAAACAAGCTAAAAATAAAAAAGAACCGGTAAAAGCCCGCCTCACGATGTAAGTAATTGATAGAGAACCGACTGATGATGGCCAATAGCAGTGAAAAAAGCGCAGCCAGCCGAACACTTAAGCCTGTAGTAATGAAATTTAGGCGAATGTTCAGCGTATCGCTGCCCAACCACTGCCCTACACTAAAAAAACCTTGGTTTTTACCCAACAGGTCACCGCCCAACAATGCCAAAGCCATTAGGCAGGACAGCGTTATTGCCCAAGTGGCAATATCTGCTGTTATGTTTTCCCTGGCTTCACTATTCAGAATACCCGAAAAATGTCCGACACCGATGCTTATCGCAGCAAGCAACGGCAAAAAAGGAACCAATATAACTAGGGCATCCATCACTTAAACTTGTTTGATTTAAAACGCATATAATCATTTATAAATTTCATTAATGGCAATTACCTAGCACTCAGTCAATGTTGTTTTCGGGCTATTTATCCGGCATTTCAAAGTTTGGCTCAGCGCTACCCATCCATATCAAAGCCAAGACCGTACTTTAAAAAATGGCTCTAATCAAAGACAGGGCATTTACAAATAGCCTAGGCAACCACATCTCAACCCGCTGGCGTACAGGCATCCGCCCCTAAAAACACGTTATTTCAATCTGGTTTGATATGCAGCCCAAGCATCACAACAAGTTGGGCCATTATGCCCTGATTTTCACGGACGAAAGCTTTAGCATTTGCAATCAGTTTTTCTCGGGAAACCGGCTCTGAATAGAGCTTAACAACCACCTTGCTGACATCCTCTTTATCTTGACACTGAATGGCGGCATTCCTTTGCAAAATACCATGCGCTATGTCCTTAAAATTGTCCATATAAGGCCCAAACAAAACCGGCACACCGATAGCCGCAGCCTCAAGAATATTATGACCTCCCGCAGGCACTAGGCTACCGCCAACAAAAGCCACGTCAGCGGCGGCATAAAACAATTTCAACTCGCCGAGCGTATCAAGCAGATAAACATCGGTGGCTTGGTTACAAGAGCCAGCCGCAGTACGCGTTGCGACTTTCAGCTGTTTTTGTTCACAAAGTTTTTTTACAGGGGTAAAGCGCTCAGGGTGCCTAGGGGCGATAACCAGCAGCAAATTAGGGATATACTGCTTAATACCCAAGTAACCATCCAAAAACAACCCTTCTTCACCTTGGTGGGTACTAGCAATTATCAAGACAAATCGACCGGAAAACAAGCGGGCCTTTAACTGCAAGCCTTGGATAACAAGCTCTGGAGCAACAGCCACATCGAATTTTATATTTCCTGACGTTATAACGTTATCAGTGTTTGCGCCAATAGCGATAAAACGATGCGTATCCTCTTCGCTTTGGGTCGCGATACATCTGACTTGCGCCAATGCCGGGCGAATCAAGCTAGGAATTTTCTGGTAATTACGCGTTGATTTTTCGGATAAACGGGCATTGATAATGTACAAAGGAATGTCATTTTTGCCACAAGATACGTACAAATTTGGCCATATTTCAGTTTCCATAATGACCGCCAGCTTAGGCTTAAAGTGCCGCATAAACCGGCTGATCGCATCGGGAAGGTCGTATGGCAAATAAACATGAGCCACATTTTCCTGCAACACCGCTTTAACACGCGCAGAACCTGTCGGCGTGGTCGTGGTGATTAAAAGCCTTATCCTAGGGTGCTGTTGCTGTATGCAGTGGATTAACGGAAACAAAGCCTCTACTTCGCCGACTGAAACGGCATGAAACCAAATATCGACATTAGGCTGCTCTTTGGGGTAAAAAGCAAAACGCTCACGCCATCGTTGCCTATAGTCCGGCGCATTAATGCTGCGCCAAAGTAAACGCAAAACAATAGCGGGAACTAGTAGATAAAAGAGCGAAGTATAGAAGACTCGCATCAAAACGTCCGGCTTGGTTAAGGATTTGGACATTTTACACGACTACTAATAAAAATATTTACATCACAAGGAACAGGCTTAATGATTTCTTGCGCTTAGAACACGCGTTTCAGGACAAAAAAACAGAAAAGCCTGAGTGCGCTGAACGAACATAGGAATCCACACACGGCGCAATCGAGCCGAGTAGCTACTTTTAAAACAACTTCTTAGGGAGTACGGGTATAACAAAAGACCCTACGGGATGAGCCGAGGCCAAAAAGGCATCAATTGGAACTGATGCGCTTCCCACCTCCGCACATCCACGGCTATAAGTTCAACTGCTCAAGTGGCTTTACGCTTCAGCAACAATCTTAATTGGCATTGTTATGACAACATCGGTATGTACAGTAATATCAATATCGTAATCGCCGATGTGCCTGATTGCACCATGTGGCAACCTGATTTCTTGTTTTTCAACGGGCACGCCCGCCGCAGTAATTGCTTCAGCAATATTATGGGTGCCTACAGAGCCGAATAACCTACCTTCATCACCGGCCTTGTGAGCAATAACAATTGCCAGCTTAGCGATTTCGTTGCCGCGCACTTGGGCAATCTTTAATTTTTCAAGTGCGGTTTTTTCAAGTTCTGCACGGCGCGCTTCAAACTCAGCAATTTTTGCTGCAGTAGCGGGCACGGCCTTACCTTGGGGAACCAGATAATTTCTGCCGTAACCTGATTTTATGCTGACCCTATCACCTAGATTACCTAGGTTTGCTATCTTCTCAAGAAGAATGACTTCCATCTTTTATTACCTCAATTTATTCGGATTATTACCGATTATTTTTACGCGTTACCGCGAGTTAGGTGTTGAATATTTTTTTCGTAAGTTCAGCCACGCATCAACCAACCCAATTAAAGCAACTGGTAAGATGGCATGAGGTATCAGAAACAATGTGATGTAAAACATAGGCACGACATAACGTGCCAGCTTCATTGCTGCAAATACCGTATGTAACACGGCAGTGCCAATAAATGCATAAAGCACAAACAGCAGGATGACGACATTCCATGAAACTTCAGAAACAATGCCAGTGCTTACCGAGGCTAAAACAACAACCGCCGTAGTAGCCAATGTTAATGTTGCGGGAGATGTCAGCGATAAATACTCTTGCCTAAAACCGCCAGGGTTATAAAGGTTTGCCTGCCACCAGCGCCCAAGAAACAAGCCAAACAACAAGCTCGAAACCATTCCGGTCGCAACTATCCCTGTCATATAATGCGCCATGACGTCTATGGTATGCTGCACCGCCTCTACGGGCGCATCCGCTGGAAGCATCTCTGCGAGCATTTCTTTCCACATAAGCCCGGCTTGAGGGTTGTAGATATAAAAGCCCAACACCCAAACAACACCAAGCAGAACTGCAATTTCGACCGCTAAAGACAAGTGCCTGCCTTCTCTTAATACGATTGAAATAAGCCAAACCGGCAACCATAGCAGCCCCGCATAAACCAAGGCAAACTGGAAGTTACCAAGCAGAAGGAAGCCTAATAATGCGGCGACGACACTTGAGCAAACCAAAACATATAGCCCCTCAAACGCACCCATTCTTAGTGTCACCAGCGCGACCGAGGCAGAACTTACAATACTTACAGGCGGCATAATAAGCGACACTAATGCTAGCGTGGCAGCCACTATCATGGCCTGCATCCTACCTCGCATTATATAAGCCGCTAATGAATTCATTTATGCCGCCACTCAAGACTATTATTTATGTGCGTCACAAAACGGCAATAGCGCAATAAAGCGTGCACGTTTAATTGCCACACATAATTCTCTTTGATACTTAGCTGCCGTTCCTGTAATGCGGCTAGGAACAATCTTGCCAGTTTCGGTAATATAATCGTTCAATAAGTTCAGATCTTTGTAGTCAATCTGAGTATCACTGCTGTCTGAACTGAAGCGACAGAATTTTTTACGTCTAATGTTACGTGCCATGATAGTTTCTTACATCCAATAGAGTTAAAGGGTTATTCAGCAGGGGCTTCGCTAGTATCAAAGCTCTCATCAATATCATCCGAATCAACATCCGAATCAACATCCGCAGCTACCGCCAATGCTTCCTTAGCAGCCGCATCTTTAGCCCTGGCTTCGGCGATTTTATTTTCTTCGGCTGTGGATGTGGCGATTGCAGATACACCGGTAATTGCTTGTTTTTGCAATAAAGTCATACTACGTAAAATAGCATCATTAAAGCGAAAACCGCTTTCTAATTCTGCTAAGGTTGCCTGATCGCATTCAATATTCATCAGCACATAGTGTGCCTTATGGATTTTTTTGATCGGGTAAGCAAGATGCCTGCGACCCCAGTCCTCTAGGCGGTGGATTTTTCCTTCGGTAGCCTCAATAGTGGCCTTGTAGCGCTCAATCATTGCAGGAACCTGGGCACTTTGGTCAGGATGGACTAAAAAGACAATTTCGTAATGTCGCATTATTTTTCCTTTCGGGTAAAGCCTTCCCTTTCTAATCACTGCTTAGTAGGGTAAAGCAAGGAGGGGCGGCATGCCCCGTTGAACCGCGCATTATAATGTTTTTTTTAGTTTTTGAAAAGAATCATTTAGTTATATCCAATTGCCACATAACAACCATTATTTAGAATGCCCAATCATTGTAAATGATCGCAATGCCATCTCATGCAATTCAAGCTTGACAAAAAATCTGCATCGTAGAAACTAGACCTGCCTCCATGACACAAGAGATCTTCTTTGAACGAAATGCCCCTTAGTATGCTACTTGGCATACTTATTCTTATGCTAATTTTGTCAGCCTTCTTTTCCGGGTCAGAAACCGCGTTGATGACCATCAATCGTTACCGCTTAAGACATTTGGTCAAGCTAAAGCATCTTGGCGCAATGAAAGCGCACCAGCTGCTGCAACGGCCTGACCGCCTTATCGGACTGATTTTACTGTGCAATAACTTTGTCAACACCTTCGCCGCATCAATAGCCACTGTCATCGCCATCCGGCTTTATCCCCAAGAAGAATCCAACATTGCAATCGCCGCAGGCATCCTAACTATTATCATGCTAATTTTTTCAGAAGTAACACCCAAAACATTGGCGGCGATCAAACCGGAACTACTGGCCTTCCCTTCCGCATTGATTTACACACCACTGCTTAAATTATTTTATCCTATTGTTTGGTTCGTCAATCTTTTTGTTAGCATATTATTACGGCTTGTCGGCGTTGATATTAAAAAAAGCCATCACGACTCGCTCAATAAAGAAGAGTTAAAAAGCATCATTACTGAAGCGGAAAGCTTAATGCCGATCCGCTACCAGAAAATGCTTCTGGGCATACTGGATCTGGAATCAGCAACAGTTGAAGACATCATGACTCCCCGCCATGAGATTGTCGGCATTGACTTGGAAGAAACTATTGAGAACATTGTCAAACAAATCAAAACCAGCCCCCATACTAGAATGGCTGTTTATAAAAAAAGCATAGATCGGGTTATTGGTTTTTTACATTTACGGAAAGTTTTACTGGAAGTTGATCATGAGGATTTTGACAAACAAACTATCATCAACTTATTAAGCAAACCGGCGTTTATTCCGGACAGCACGCCGGTTCACACCCAAATGCTGAGGTTTAAAAACGAAAAAATACGCATAGGGTTAGTTGTCGACGAGTACGGTGACGTACAAGGCCTTGTCACCCTTGATGACTTATTGCAGGAAATAGTGGGTGAGCTTATCACTGATGAAAACACAGCCGCCAGAGAACAAAGCGACGGCAGCTACCTAGTCGACGCCAACACTACCGTTAGGGAACTGAACCGGCTCATGCAGTGGTCATTGCCGACAGAAGGCCCAAAAACACTGAACGGCTTAATCATTGAGCTTATGGAAACAATTCCCGAATCAGGCACTCGCTTTAATCTGCACGACTACCCTGTTGAAATCATAAAACGCGATAAAAATGCAGTTAAACTAGTCAGGTTCTTAGTTAGCAAATAATTTTTTTGCAAAAAACAGGCTACAGCCGATCAAAGTGCATTTTCTTGAATAAGAAAAATAATACCGTCTATAATTAAAGCCTATCCAATATTGATTTACCGTCGCAATGGCAAAACTTACTGTTTTTTTTAAATATAAAGAAATCGATTCTTACCTGTTTGAAAACCGGGTAGTACATATTGGGCGCGACGAAACTAATGACGTGACCATAGACAGCCTCGCTGTTGCGCCCGCACATGCCGCCATCATTATCCGCAGTGATGCCAGTACGATTAAGCAGCTAAA
Source organism: Methylovulum sp. (assembly GCA_028712695.1). Classification (GTDB taxonomy): domain Bacteria; phylum Pseudomonadota; class Gammaproteobacteria; order Methylococcales; family Methylomonadaceae; genus Methylovulum. The sequence continues at coordinate 61,510 of JAQTQZ010000006.1, forward strand.
CGATAACTTCCCTCTCATTATTAATGGTCAGAAAGTTAAAGAATACAACCTCAACGACAAAGACACTATCACTATAGGCAAGCATGATATTGTCTATAATACAACAGAAACAGAAACCGACCCACAACCTGAAGAGCTGGTTTTTGAAGAAGGTAAACATCTTTATAGCGACTATAGCGACAACGACGTGCACCTGCAAGCAGCTAGTTTGCAGGTGTTGACTGGCAGCAACATTGGTAAAATTCTGCCGCTAAAAAAAGCAATGACCCGATTAGGCAATAGTGGCAATGGCGTTGTCGTCATATCAAAAAAGAAAGACGGTTATTTTATATCCGCACTTGAAAATACCGGCAAAATAACCGTAAACAATATCCCTTTAAATGATAGTTATTCGAAGCTGGGTCATAATGACATACTTGCCATTAATAACGTTTCCCTACAGTTTTTTTTGCATTAATCCTTTTTATAGCTCCGCAATAACCCCAAGCGCTTCAGACAGCGTAGCCACTGCATAAATCTGCAGCCCCTCAATAGGTTGCTTAGGGGCGTTGGCCTTAGGTATCACCGCCTTTGTAAAACCGTGTTTTGCCGCATCATTAAGTCTTGCATAACCATTAGCAACAGGTCTGATTTCGCCTGCCAAACCAATTTCCCCAAAAAAAAACATAGAATGCGGGATTACCTTATTTTTCAAACTAGAGACAACGCCGACGACTATCGCCAAATCGGAGCTTGTTTCGGCGACTTTAATACCGCCAACCACGTTAGCATAAATTTCATCTTGTGCAGTGACAACCCCCCCATGCCGGGATAATACCGCCAGCAACATCGCCAGACGATTTTGATCAAAACCAACTGCAAGCCGCCGTGGATTACCATACTGACAATCCGTAACCAACGCCTGAATTTCCACCAAAAGCGGTCGAGTGCCTTCCCATAACACCGTCACGACACTGCCAGAAGAAGGTTTTTCAGCGCGCGTTAAAAACATCGCCGATGGATTTTTAACCTCTTTAAGCCCCGAGCCATCCATGGCAAAAAAACCCAATTCGCCAATGCTGCCAAAACGGTTTTTATCTGCCCTTAGCACCCGGTAACGCGCATCATCCGTTGAGCCTAACATTACCTGGGTGTCGACAATGTGGCTTAACGTCATGGGGCCTGCCAAAGACTGGTCTTTGGTCACATGCCCAACCATAAAAATAGACACATTGTGCTTTTTGGCATATTGCGTCAAATAACTGGCAGACTCCCTCACTTGGGACACCGAGCCGGGGGCGGAATCGGCTTCCTGTGTATGCATAACTTGAATCGAATCTATCACTAAAACTTGCGGCTTGAGATCATCCATCACATCACAAATACGCTGCACTGAAGTTTCTGCCAACATCAGGATTTTGTTTGCTGGCAGCTTTAACCGATGCGCCCTCTCAGCAATTTGCTGCAAGGATTCTTCCCCTGAAACATAAAGGACACGGTTATTACGGTCAGCGATATTAGCTATTGCCTGTAACAGCAAAGTACTTTTTCCTGCCCCCGGCGCGCCACCAATTAAAATTACGCTGCCTCTGACTACGCCCCCACCCAAAACGCGATCAAACTCGGATATGCCGGTAAAAATACGCTCCGCCTGTAACAAATCGACATCAGATAACAGCTTTACTTCAGAAAGACTACCGGCATACCCTATCGACCTACCATTACGTTCTGACACTCCAGACCCTAGCCGTACCTCCTTAATGGAGTTCCATTCCCCACAGCTCGTGCATTGGCCACCCCAGCGCGGAAAATCAGCGCCGCACTGCTCACAAACAAACGCTGTTTTAATTTTTTTACTCATACTTTAGCAAATCACGGTAGCCATTTTTATAACTGGGGTAAAAAAACCGGTAACCCAGTGCCTTTAATCGTTCATTACTGCAGCGCTTATTCTGCACAGGCTTAATAGCTGCTGGCTTTATGCCCGGCCCGGGACAGCGCATCTGCCCAGCCAGCCACGACATAACCTCCCACATCGGTGCAGGATCATCGTCACTGGCTAAATAGCATTGCTCCAATGCCATGCCCGCCAAACACCGTTCGAATAAAAATGCCAATATACCGACACAATCCTGCTGATGGATACGATTAGTGAAATACGGCGGATGTTGTTGCACGGACGGCTGCTGCCGTGCCATTTTTAGCAAATATTCACGACCTGGACCATAAATACCAGAAAAGCGCACAACGACATTGAGTGGATTTAAAGCCATCACCTGTTGCTCTGCTTGCCTGAGAAGCTGGCTGGTAAGGCTGTCTGGTCGCGCAAGGCTTTTTTCATCCACCCATTCACCTTGTGACTGTCCATAGACACTCGTTGAAGAAACAAAAAACCAGCGCTGTCGGTTAAGCTTATCCAGCATACTCTGCAAACCCGCCTCATAAACCGCCCGATAGCTTTTTTCTGTACGCCCATCTGCAGGCACTATAAAAAACACATAATCAAAATCCGTCCCTATGCTAGCCACATCTGCCAAGGAGGTTATATCCGCAGCGATATAATCAATTACACCTGCCGATATAGGCGGGCTACGTTTTAAACCCGTCACGAAATGTCCTTGTTCCGATAAGTTATGTGCTAGCTGCCTACCAATAGCACCACAACCCATGACTAAAACTCTTTCCATGCTATAACTCGTTGATAAGGCTTAACTCTTGAGGATAAGGAGACATATAATAAGAATTTTCTATATAAGGGTCTGGGGAGTTTCGGAAATGATGCTTGAGCAAAGTCAATGGAACAATCAGTGGCATTTCCCCTCGACGATAGCGCTCGATCACTTCACACAACTCAGCTTTATCCGCAGCCGTTAGCTCCTTTTTTAAATAGCCTTGAATATGCTGAAGCACATTGACATGATTAGCCCGATTAACCACTGTTTTTAAGATGTTCATCAGCAGTAAAATATATTGCTCGGCAACTGGCTCCAACTTTTCTTTGGTCGAACAGGCTATTAACTGTCCCATTTCTCGATAATCCCCATGGCTCATGATAATCAGCTTATGACGCGCATGAAAATCCGTCAGCCCAGATACCGTCAACCCTTCTACTAACATCTGCTTCCACCGATACAATACATAAACGCGTTGGATAAAATTCTCACGCAAACCTGCATCACCTAAGCGGCCTTCTTCCTCGACTGGCAGCAAAGGGTTATTACGCATCATTTCCCCAGTAAAAACACCAACGCCATTACGGTGAGGTTGTCCATTAGTAAACACTTTGACACGCGCCATGCCACAACTGGGCGAATCTTTTTTTAAAATATAGCCGCATAAATCTGCATGGGCTGGCCGTAGTTCGGCCGCATAAGCCCGCAAGCGGTCTGTCGCGTCATTTTCAGGGGCTTTTATCCCCACACAGCGAATGGAATTGTCAATTTTTACCAGATGAATGGCCGGGCGCGGCGTGCCCAAGCCTATCGCGACTTCGGGGCAAAAAGGATGAAAATCAAAGTATTTGTTGAGCGTGCCGGTAATATAGGAATCACGTTTGTGGCCGCCATCAAAACGGACATTCTGACCGAGCAAACAACTGCTGATACCTATAGGGATTTTTTTCATGGTTTTATGTAATACAGATTTTCGTAGCGTAACTTATAGGCAATTATACAACTATTACACCTTGCTGTTTTTAACCGTCTTGGCAGGTTAAAAACTTTCAAATTGTGATAGAATTATTTTCGGAACATGGCAATGAATGTGCTGTGTTACCGATATATTGAAAAAATAACAACATCTAGAGGATTAGTGAAATGAAAAACTTAAAAAAAGTCTTAGTATCTTTATTGATAGCCTCTGCTATGGGCGCAGCCTCAACTGCAGCTATGGCTGAAGCAGATGCGGGCAGAATCACTTATGCACCCGCCGAAGCTATTGATATGGTGTCCGTAAAAGTACAAGCCGCTATTGATGCGCTGACTACAGGCACAGATGCCGAGGCCGTATCTAAATTGGCTAAAGAAGCACTTGACGCCAGTAAAGAAATCAATGCTAACGACAAAGTTGACATGGCTCGCTCAAGAGCTAATAACAAATTAAAAGCGGCTCGCAACCATCTAAAACAAGGTTCCACTCAAGAAGCAGAACAAGAATTGAGAGATGCCCACAAAAGCTTCCAAGACCTGAAAGGCTTATTGTAAAACCCGCCAAGCCATATCATGGAGGTTCTGCTTCTTGATATGGCTTACAGCCATTTTTATGTCAATCGCACGTTTCCCAACCACTGAATTTCACGCTTTTATTTCAGACACTCCGCTGCTTTGATGGGCTGGCTAAAAAATTCCACATCATAAAAGCATAATGGCTCAGGGCAGTATGTCCCAATCACTAAAACTAGCCGCCTGACCAATATACATGCCCTCCTGGTCATGGACATTCCATACTGTGGCATGGTTTATCCTGAAACGCCTACCGCTCTTGGCAATACGCACCCCTGCATAATTTTCAATGTAACCATTGGCACTCACTTGTTCCAATAACTGCCGCCGCCCTTCAATGTTGTCTGGCTCCACTGAATAGCACGATGGCAATCCGACAAACTCATCCCACCTGCGTTCAAATAATTGTAAGCCGGTATGGTTAGCATAGTTGAACAAAGGATCGGCATCATTATTATGCGACACCAACACAAACTCAGCACGATAGACCTGTTCAGCATAATTGTCGGCATCTCCTAACCCGATTAACGGCCGCCTTAAGAGGCGCAGATAGCTATCAAGCAACATCTGGACATGGTTGTCATAAAAATGGTTTTCTATGCTGGGCGCGGTTTCTTTTAGCCTTAACATCTCCCCATTAATCCTCACCCTGTGCTGGTGTGGCAGTGACTGTCCTCATAGTCGCGTTAGCCGCGTTATTCTTAATAAAGATTTGTTTCAACCGGCTAAATGCCGATTCTATCGTCTTATCCATAACTGTTTCGTTACCAATGGAAACAATGATCCGGGTCAATTCGGGCATTTTATTTTTCGTCGACGCAATATAAATGGGCTGCACATAAAGCACTGTATTGCCCATCGGCAAGATAACCATACGCCCCATTTCCACGACAGAACCAGCCTGCCCCCACAAGGTGAATTGCGCCGAAATTTCCGGAACCTGTTGGGTTAGCGCTTCAATCTGGGCTGGCCCATTAACCTGCACATCCTTACCAAACTTGTAAATGGTAATGCCCGGTTTATAGTCTAAAGAACATCCTGTCTTATCCAATGCACCGGCAACCCCTATCATACTTAAGTTGCCCCGATTCACCGGCGTCATCGGATTAATCAAAACGAATTCTTCCTTATCGTTGCAATGGCCAAAGTCCATTGTCTGGTAGTACGGCAACACGGGTTCGTCACGGACTATCGCCTGATCCCAAGTTTCTGCCTGTTCATAAAACAATTCCGGCTTATCCTGATGATATTTTGCATAGACTTTCATTTGCAGATAGTAAAGGTCTCGCGGATAACGCAAATGTTTACGCAGTTCATCCGGAATTTCCTGTAAATTTTTGAACAACCCCGGATAAGCATTGCTGTAAGCTTTGATAATGGCATCTGATGGGTCGGCAATGTAAAAATCCACATCACCATCGAAAGCATCAATAACAATTTTGACTGAGTTACGGATGTAATTGAAATGCTTATGCTCACCTATAAAATTGTCATCGGTAGGATTTGAAGCCGGATAATTGTCCGACAATGTGTAAGCATCCTGTATCCAATAAAACCGGTCTTTGGTTATGACCAGATAAGGGTCTTTGTCCAAATGCAAAAACGGCGCCAGCTTATTGATGCGCTCGGTGATATTCCGGCGCATCTTAACTTTGCTGTTTTTTGAAATATTGGGTGAAAAAAATATCTTCTCATCATGGAAGTAAAAGGCGAACAATGCTTTTCTAAAATAAGAAGGGAGAGGGATGCCTCCGACGCCGTGATAGGGCTCTTCTATAGTCGGGTCGGTGCCAGCGATCCCCATAACATTAAGATTATTAGGGACAATGGCATAATCGAGCTGCTCTTGACCATAATAAAGGTCGGGATGGTTGACACTAAATCCGACCGGCGATTGCATGTTCAAGTCACGCAAATACCATGTCTGCGGTTTATCGGCATCCTGTGCGGCGGGGGTGACGACAGCGCCATAACCGTGGGTATAACGCAAATGCGTGTTCTCCCAATTTTGGGCTTCTACCGGGAGCTTTGAAATATTAATCTCCCGTGCCGAAATGTTAACTTGATGGGTGTGATTAAGGACAAAATAACGGTCTTCATCGACCGCCCTGATTTTGTAATAAGGCCTTATCTCCTGCAGCTGCTTGTACATGTCTATAATATATTCCCTGTCCCATACAGGAATATTCTCAAAACGTTTTTGGGTTCCCCACGTTTCAATATCTTCAGCCGCATCCACATTAATGGACACGTCAATTGTCTTAATGTTTTTTAAATCATATCCCGCCAGCGTGGCATCAATATTATGCTGCATGAACGGTTTTTCCGTTTTAACCGGATTAGGGTTGACCACGTATTTTTGCAGCAAATTTGGAATAAACTCCACTTTAGGTAAGCCTAATGCACAAACAAAAGCAGTTAGCGATATTAAAAACGGCGCCTTAATACGGTGCTTTTCTGAAAAAATAAACAAGCATGCGGTAATTGCCGTCGCTAAAAAGGTGACGATGCCCAACCAGATCAGCGGCAACTGATAACGGATCTCCACAAATCCAGGCCCGTAAAAGACCGGCTCATGATTATTGATATACAACAGCGAGAAACGCTGGAGCATGAATCCCCAGACCACAAACGCCACCACAAAGCCTATTAAAATAGTTAAATGGATTTTAGCGCCTAGCGGATATTCTTTACGTTGATCGGGTACAAAAATATGCTCCAGCCAATACAGGAGACCCACCATGAAAAACACTAAAATAGAGGTTATTAATAGCTCTTTCTGAATCAACAGGTAGGTTGGGTAGGAAAGCATGTAAAAACTGACATCATTGCCATAAACCGAATCTTTTACCCCAGAATCACTACCGAAAAAAAACAGCAACGAGGTTTCCCATTGGGTATAAAAAGGAATGGCGATAAAAATGGCCAATAACAAAGAAACAGGGGTGTATATTTTTACCGAACCGTTCATAAAAACATCGGCAAAACTTTGAAACCGCCGACGTTTAACAAGGTTGCCCATAACCTCAGCGGGCGGGTTTAACCCTAGATAACTGGACGCAATCCAGAAATGGAAAAAGAATATGGTGAAGAACGCCAACGTCACGGCACCCGACAAAAAGAACTTATAAAGCAACTTTAACCAAAAATAGGACTCGAAATTTAATGATTGGAACCACCATAAGTCAACAAACAGATCAAGGAATATGAAGTAGAAGGCAACATATACAATGATAGCGATGACAAGTGCCGCTCCAATCAACGCGGGTAAAAACTTCAGGTTCCGCATACTGTCCTCTTTAAGAAAAATTGTTAGTGTCAGACTGGCCTATTCTGTGATTTAGACGGCGTTGATCCAAATCCAACCGGAATAATGGCTTTATTTTAGCATCCAATGCCCCGTTCGTAACGGTTACGACCACATGCTGCAAGGCAAGTTCGTTGTATGGTTTTTAATGGCTAAATTCCATCCTATGCCACTACACAGAAAATCTTTGCTCTAAGCGGTGCGTTTTAGGGTACGAAAACTGATTTATCACTCAGGACTATGGTAACGGGAGTTTCTGCGGGCTGTATACTTGCTTGGCTTTTTCACTGGATAATAACGCTTTATTACGCATTTTTGACACGTTCGCGTAAAATCAAAATTCACATTCCACTCAATAATAATTAAGGAATACTATGAACAAAATTTATTTCTTAGCCATCTTGCTGTTTACCACAGCACCTTTCGCCAATGATGCGAAAAATGAATGGCATGATACAACACTATCAGACGCAACCATCGGGAAAATTCAAGACGCCAGCTACCAATATAAAAAATGCGTTTCGGACGAGATGCAAAAGGCCATTTATCAATCTCAAGACAGCCGGCATGCCACCGATGAAATCATAAAGCAATGCGAAGCCACATTAACAAAAATGCGTGAAGTCTATCTTGCTGAAAAAGTGCCTGGGGTTATTGCTGACCGCCATTTGAAGCAGTTGCGCATAAAAACCACCCGGAGCGCCTTGCAAGAAATGATGTTTTCAGAAGCCGCACGTAAAGCAGGGCAATAATAATTAATTTAAAGAGGCTTTCAATATGAATTACGCAATTGATTTATCACTGCGCCCGACCACTTTTGACTTATGGCATGTATGCCTTGCCGGCACTGTTGCCCTACTATCGCTAACGTTGATTGTGCTACTGCTAACTATGGTCATCAGCCTGACCCGCAGCAAAAAACCATCTGTCGAATCAATCACCCAACCAGCGGTGGCACATGAACCTGTCGTACAAGTGGTTGAGAAAATCGTCGAAATTGAAAAAATTGTCCATGCGCCAACGCCTGAACCTGTCGTATTAAGGGAGTCGACACCCGATGCTGCCTTACAATTGCTGGGATTGCTACAAAAAGAAGCACGTTTTATCGACTTCATCAAAGAAGACATAGCCACTTACAACGATGCCGATATAGGTGTTGCCGCCCGGGTTGTCCATGAAGGCTGCAACAAAGTGCTTGATGAACACTTTGTGATAGAAACGATCCGTCCTGAACAGGAAGGCAACACGGTCACGTTAGCGCAAGGTTTTGATGCCGCTACGGTTCGCCTAACCGGCAATATTGTGGGCAATGCACCGTTTACCGGCACATTGATCCATAAAGGCTGGCAGGTAAAAGACATCATCCTGCCCAAGCTGACCGAGGGCTATAACCCCGCTATTATTGCACCTGCAGAGGTGGAATTATGAGTTTATTCGACCATATAAAAAAAATACAAGAAAACAAACAAGAGCCCAAGCGGGACCAAGTCCCGCAAATAACAGCGCCTAGTGACTTGCCGGACAGCCCGGCTGAAACCGAGGACACCCCTGACACCACAAATGTCATAATGGAAAATAGGCAACCTGAAAACTCCGAAACCGGGCAAGCTACCAACCCAGTGTCTGATTTTGCCAATGAAACTGACAATGCCACTCAACCGGCAACCCCATCTGAGCCAAAACGGTTTTCAGTGGGCATTGATTTAGGCACCACCCATTGCGTCTTATCCTATGCCGATGTCAGCGCCGTTGACGATAACGACTTCGTCCAACACGTCATGCCCATCCCGCAATTGACAGCACCGGGTTCTGTTGAAAACAGCTATCAGTTACCCTCGTTTTTATATCAGCCCCATAAGGCAGAGCTCGCCGAAGGCTCGACCGCATTACCGTGGACGGCCAAACCGGAATTTCTAGTGGGAGAAATTGCCCGTAACTTAGGTAGCAAAACACCAATCCGTTTGGTTGCCAGTGCTAAAAGTTGGTTGTGCCATGCCGGTGTTGATTGTAAAGCGCCGATATTACCGGCTGATGCCCCTGAAGAAATCGAACGCGTCTCGCCTTTTCAAGCCAGCGTCGCTTATTTGCAGCACTTGTGCGATGCGTGGCAAAACCAACATCCTGATGCCCCGCTGTCCGAGCAAGATTTGGTCATCACCGTCCCTGCCTCATTCGACCCGGCCGCCCGTGAATTGACCGTTGAAGCCGCCCGCACGGTGGGCCTTACCCAAGCTATCTTGCTTGAAGAGCCGCAGGCCGCTGTTTACAGTTGGATAGAAAAAAGTGCTGGTGACTGGCGCAAACAAGCGACTTGCGGCGATGTCATTCTGGTTGTCGATATTGGTGGCGGCACCACTGACTTATCATTAATCGCGGTGACCGAACAAAACGGCAATTTGGAACTGACCCGTGTTGCCGTCGGCGACCATATTCTATTGGGAGGGGACAACATGGACTTGGCTTTGGCCTACACGGTCAAAGCCAAGCTTGAGAAAGAAGGTAAGCGCCTGGAGCCTTGGCAAGTCCAAGCACTGACCCACAGCTGCCGTGATGCCAAGGAAAAAATCTTTACTGACCAAGCCATCGAAACGATGCCACTGGTGGTTGCCAACCGTGGTTCATCGTTAATCAGCGGCACATTGCGCACTGAATTGACACGTGAAGAAGTCAATCGGGTGCTGGTGGAAGGCTTTTTGCCAAAGGTCGCCGTCAGTGACCGTCCGGTAAGCCGTACCCGTACTGGCTTAAGGACAGCCGGTTTACCTTATGCCCAAGATGCAGGCATTACCCGTCACTTGGCCGCATTCTTAGCCAAACAGCAAAACGCGACTGACGACCTAAGCGACGTTAACTTGCCTGAACACGCCACCTTCCTGCACCCTACTGCCGTGTTGTTGAATGGCGGCGTGTTAAAGGCCGAAGCCTTGGCGGCGCGCTTAATGGACGTGCTAAATTCTTGGCTGGCCGCCGAACAAGCGCCCGAAGCGCGATTATTGGCTGGCGCCGACCTTGATCTGGCCGTGGCAAGAGGCGCGGCTTATTATGGCTTTGTCCGCAAAGGCAAAGGCGTGCGCATTAAAGGCGGCACTGCGGCATCGTATTACGTCGGTATCGAAAGCGCCATGCCCGCAGTGCCCGGCATGGCACCGGAGATAGAAGCCCTGTGCATCGCGCCGTTCGGCATGGAGGAAGGCACCCAAGAAGAATTGCCTGACGATGAGTTTGGCTTGGTGATAGGAGAACCCGTACGCTTCCGCTTTTTTGCCTCAAACAGCCGCCGCGAAGATAAAGTGGGGGCACGCCTGGACTACTGGACGGATGGGGAACTGTCCGAACTGGAAGAAATCGAAATCACTTTGCCCGAAGAAAACCGGCGGCCCGGTGAAGTTGTCCCGGTACATTTGTGTGCCGCCGTAACCGAAGTGGGCACTTTGGAGCTTAATGCGGTATCGCAAAAAGACAATAGCCGCTGGAAAATTGAATTCGATGTGAGAGCGGGAGAAAATTAACTCGCTTGATAGCGTGGAGTAAACTAGGTTTTTTACTCCACTGCTCGCCAAATGATCGATTTTATGAGCGTTGTTGAGCCAATAGACTGGCTCAACCGCGTTGAGAATAGCCTATGGCCTAGCTCTAGGTCATAGAAACTAAAGCAACATTAAAAGGGTGTAACATGCTTAATAAAGTGACTCTAATAGGCAATTTGGGCACTGACCCCGAAGTCAGATATATGCCGTCAGGTGGCGCTGTAACCAACATCAGCTTGGCAACTACACGTCGATGGAAAGATAAGCAAACCGGCGAGCGGCGTGATGCCACTGAATGGCATCGGGTGATTTTCTTTAACCGTCTAGCAGAAATAGCGGGCGAGTACCTAAAAAAAGGTAGCCAAGTCTACGTTGAAGGACGGCTGCAAACCCGAAAATGGCAGGGACAAGATGGCCAGGACCGTTACACAACTGAAATTATTGCCGATGAATTACACATGCTCGGTAGCCGTAGCGGTGGAACTAGCGATTTTCATAGTGACCAACCAGCACCAAACAAACAGTCGGCGGCACCTAAACCCGCCTATTCATCCCAAGCAAATAGCCCCGCACCTATGCCACCCGCACCACCCACATATGATGATTTTGACGATGACATCCCTTTTTGATATACCTTTACAAAATCTAATGATCACCCGTTACAACGGGTAAGTTTAAAATCGGCGGGTTCAAACTGCTGACTAAAGTGAAAACGACTTAACGTCGGTGGTTTTAAACCTGGCGCTTAGTGCATAGAGGTACGGGCTAAGCCGTCTTCGAAACGCATAGGCCAAATACCGGATACACGACTGAAACGTGTTATCCCGTGTCTGGTAAAGATGAAGCAGGTTAAATGAACAATGCAAGACAAACAATTAGTACATTTCCTCCACATTGGAAAAACTGGCGGCTCGGCTATCAAACTGGCATTAACCCAAACAACAAACAATAGCCATTATACTTTTCGTTACCGCCCCCACCAGATTATCCTACGCGATGTGCCTGAGGGCGAGAAAGTTGTCTTTTTTTTACGTGATCCGATAAGCCGTTTTATTAGCGGTTTTTATAGCCGCTTGCGTCAAGGAAAACCTAAGTATTTCGCCCCTTGGAGCGATCTCGAAAAAGTTGCATTTGAGTATTTCCATACGCCTAAACAATTGGCGCAAGCACTTTCATCAGATGATGCTGGACAAAAAGCTAAAGCAGAAGAAGCAATGAATAACATCCAACATATCAACCAATCATATTGGCGCTGGTTTGACAATGAGGTGTATTTAAGGCGGCGGCAAACCGATATTTTTTTTATAGGTCGCCAAGAACACCTGAATAAAGATTTTGAAATGCTTAAGACAAAATTAGATGTCACTGATGGCATTGACTTGCCTGATAATGATGTCGAAGCACATAGAAACCCAGCAAATTTGGACAAGGCGCTTGATCCGGTTGCCATTGAGAACTTGCAGCAGTGGTATAAAAAAGACTATTTATTTATCAAAATATGTAAAGAGATAGTAAAAAGTCAAGGTATCACCAGTTCCTTAGCAACACCCCCGTAACCTGACATCTCCCAGTCAAACGGGCTTAATAATGTGCTTTAAAATCGGTTGTAACGTATTTTAAAACAGCTTCTTAAATGCAATTAATGGTGTGTAAACCATATAATCTCATTATAATCGTAATTTGTTTATCGAGATCCTGCTACGTTATCATGCTATTAAAAAGGTTTTTTTTAGTCATTTGCCTATCTGCAGCGCTTACAGGGTGTGCTGAGTTCTATGCTGGCAACTCACCTGCCCCCGTCTTTAACGGTGCAGGTGCTGAAGTCTATCATCAGCCTATACCCCGCCCCATTATCCAAGAACCATCAGTGCCCGAAACAATAGTGGAAACGCAACCACTGGATACTGGTACGCCTATCGCACCAATAGAAATAACCCCTGAACAGGCATCACCTGAACAAGAGCAGGAGCTATCAGAACTGGAACAAGCACTACAACCAAAACCAGAATCCCAAGCCATACCAGCACCGGAAGCAACCGAAGTACCGCAACCCACGATGGCACCACCGCCACCGCCTCCTTTTGAGCCATTGCAATCATTTGCGCCCTTGTCTCCCGGCGTGGGCGCGTTAGTCCTGGCGGCGAACAAAACAGCAGGGCAAGGCGACATTAACTCCGCCACCACAACAATTGAACGGGCTATTAGGATCGAACCCAGAAATGCGACGTTGTTTTATAAACTTGCCTTGCTAAGGCTAAAACAATCCAAGCCGCGTCTGGCGGAAGATTTAGCAAAAAAATCAGCGTTACTGGCCTCTGGCGATAAACAGCTAAAAAAACACAGCTGGTTATTAATTGCTAGGGCAAGGGACATGCAAAACAACCCCGAAGGCGCCAAGGAAGCCCGTGCCAAAGCTGACCAATTCTAAAGCACCTGTAAAAACCGGACAGGACGTACTGAGCCCCTTTCCTTTTCACCCATCATTAACAGACAATCTGTAAACAAGCCATCTTGGCGGGTATTTTATTTAAATAATGCAAACAACATCCCCTGACGTTTTAACCACCTTATCAACGCTACGCGATTATATCCGTTGGGCTGCCAGTTGCTTCGCCCAGGCCCAAGTCTGTTTCGGTCACGGCACAACGACGGCATTGGATGAAGCGGCGGCGCTCGTTCTGCATACCGTCCATCAACCTTACAACTTGGCTGACGCCTATCTGGATAGCGTATTGACCCACGATGAGCGCCACGCGGTTATTACGATAGTCGATAAACGCATCAATACCAGAATGCCCGCAGCTTACCTAACCCACGAAGCTATATTCGCCGGCTTATCATTCTATGTTGATGAGCGCGTGTTGGTGCCCCGCTCGCCCATTGCCGAATTAATAGAACAGCGCTTCGCACCTTGGGTCGACGAGGAACAGGTGGAAAACATCCTTGACTTATGCACGGGCAGCGCCTGCATTGCCATTGCCTGCGCTTACGCGTTCCCGAATGCGGATGTCGATGCGGCCGATGTCTCGGCCGACGCTCTGGCAGTCGCTGAAATCAATAGGCATAAGCACCAACTTGATGAATTATTGACGCTGTACCAATCAGACTTGTTCACCGCCGTGCCTGCCAACCGGTACGATATTATTGTCAGCAACCCACCGTATGTCAGTCTTGCAGAATGGCAACAATTGCCCGAAGAGTTTCATGCCGAACCGGCACTGGGCTTCAAAGGGGGTGAGTCTGGCCTGGATTTGGTCATCCGCATTCTGGTTGATGCCGACGATTATCTGGATGCTCAAGGCATTTTGGTCGTAGAAGTGGGCAGCAGCGCAGAAACGCTGCAAGCTATGTTCCCGGATGTGCCTTTTTATTGGCTGGACTTTGAACGTGGCGGTGACGGCGTGTTCTTACTGACCGCCGAACAAGTCACCCTTTACCATGAATTATTTATCACGGCGTTAGCATAACTATGTCTGGAAACACCTTAGGAAAACTGTTCACCGTCACCACCTTTGGTGAAAGCCACGGCCTTGCGTTAGGTTGTATTATTGATGGCTGCCCACCTGGGATGGCCTTGAGCGAAGCGGATATACAGCATGATCTGGATCGCCGCAAACCTGGCACATCAAGGCATACCACGCAGCGCCGGGAAGCCGATGAAGTCAAAATTTTATCCGGCGTGTTTGAAGGCAAAACTACCGGCACACCGATAGGCTTGCTGATTGAAAACACCGACCAGCGTTCAAAAGATTACAGCAAAATCGCCGACAGCTTCAGGCCTGGCCATGCCGATTACACTTACCAACAAAAATACGGCTTTAGGGATTACCGTGGCGGCGGCCGCTCTTCGGCGCGGGAGACCGCCATGCGCGTTGCCGCCGGTGCGGTTGCCAAAAAGTTCCTGAGCGAGCAGGCCGGCATCGTAATCCGCGGCTACTTGGCACAGTTAGGGCCTATCAGCATCGACAAACTGGACTGGTCGGTAATTGACGGCAATCCGTTTTTCTGCCCTGACGCGGATAAAGTCGCGGAAATGGAAGCGTATATGGATGCCCTGCGCAAGGAAGGCGAATCCATTGGCGCCCGGATCAACGTCATAGCCAGTAATGTCCCCCCTGGTTTGGGCGAGCCTATTTTTGACCGCTTAGACGCCGAACTGGCTTATGCGCTGATGAGCATCAATGCCGTCAAAGGCGTGGAAATCGGCGACGGTTTTGCCTGTATCAATAGCAAAGGCACCCAATTCCGTGATGAAATCACCCCGGCAGGCTTTTTGAGCAACCATGCGGGCGGCATTTTAGGCGGCATCTCCAGCGGACAGGACATCGTTGCCAGTATCGCATTGAAACCAACCTCCAGCTTACGCTTGCCGGGCCGCACCATTAACACGCAGGGCGAGGCCACGACCGTGATTACTGAAGGCCGCCATGACCCCTGTGTCGGCATACGCGCCACGCCCATCGCAGAAGCCATGATGGCAATCGTGCTGATGGACCATTTTTTACGGCATCGGGCCCAAAATTTAGGGACCATGTCTGGCTTGCCCATCTTAAGATAGGCGGGTTTGCCGTTATTTTTGCCAACCCAGATAAGGTAAATGTTTGCAATTACCCGCGCTGTCCTTTAAATTTGACCCTCTGTCAAAAACCATACTAGCCAAAATATGCAGGAAAGAAAATACAAAGTAAAACATGGAAACCCCTATCCATCCGGCTCTAGATTTAATGCAGACGGCGTTAACTTTTCCATTTTCAGCCATCATGCAGAGACTGTTGAGCTATTGCTATTTGATAGTGCCGAAAGCGACACGCCTTTCCAGATAATATCGTTGCAAAAAGAAACCAACAGGACTTTTTTCTCCTGGCATGTCTATGTCTGCAAACTGCCCGTTGGAACTTGGTATACCTGGCGCATGGACGGCCCGGACCAGCTACGTGAACTTGGGTTTCGCTTCGATAAGGACAAACAATTGCTCGACCCTTGGGCCCGTGCCATCAGCAATAAGCGCTGGAGCCGGCAGGCGGCCTGCCGGCCGGGTGATAATGGCCTGACCGCCATGCGTAGCGTGGTTATTGATGAAAAAGATTATCATTGGGAAAATGACACGCCGTTGCGCATCAGAAGCCAAAAAGCCATTATCTACGAACTGCATGTTGGCGGATTTACCCGCCACCCCTCAGCAAACGTCGCCAATCCTGGCACCTTTTCCGGGTTAATTGAAAAAATACCCTACCTTCAGCAATTGGGCATCACCCATGTTGAGCTGTTGCCTGTTATGGCGTTCGATGAGCAAGACGTGCCGCCCCATACGTCAGAGCTTGGCTTAAAAAATTATTGGGGTTACAGCACCCACAGCTTTTTCAGCCCCCATCCTGGCTATTGTATGACGCCAGAGCAAGGCACCCATGTCCATGAGTTCCGCGATTTAGTGAAAGCACTGCATAAAGCGGGCATAGGCGTTATCCTTGATGTGGTTTTTAACCATACCTCAGAAGCCGGTGCGAATGGCCCGGTCATCAATTTCCGTGGCATCGGCGGCAATATTTTTTACCATCTTGATGAACATGACAAAAGCATCTTCCGCGATTACACTGGCTGCGGTAATACAGTCAACGCCAATCACCCTTTAGTCTCCGGCTTCATCATTAACTGCCTGGAATATTGGGTGCGGGAGATGCACGTCGATGGTTTCCGGTTTGACCTGGCAAGCGCGTTGGCTCGCGGCGAAAATGGCGAAGTGCTGCATAACCCGCCGGTACTCTGGGGCATTGAGCTTTCGGAGCAACTGTCCAAAACCAAACTGATTGCTGAAGCTTGGGATGCCGCCGGGCTTTATCAGGTGGGCAGCTTCCCCGGCTACCGTTGGGCGGAATGGAACGGGCGCTACCGTGATGTTGTCCGCCGTTTTATACGCGGCGACGCTGGCGTCATACAAGAACTCGCAACCCGCATCGCAGGCAGCAGTGACCTGTACGAACACCAAGGCGGTTTGCCGATCAGCAGCATTAATTTCGTCACCTGCCATGACGGGTTCACGCTATACGATTTATTCAGCTATAACAAGAAACATAATGAGGCCAACGGCGAACATAGCCGCGATGGCTGCAATAACAATTTAAGCTCCAATTGCGGCATCGAGGGCGAAACCGACGACCCTGCAATTTTGAGCCTGCGCCGAAGAAAAGCAAAAAATGCCTTTGCCATTTTATTGCTCAGCCAAGGCGTACCGATGCTCTTGGCTGGTGATGAGCTATTGAACACACAAAACGGAAATAATAACGGTTACTGCCAGGACAACCCGCTGACTTGGCTAGACTGGGATAAAGCCGAGCAAAATGCCGATATGGTGCGCTTTGTCCAACAAATGATCGCGCTACGGAAAAGGCATTCGTCCCTGATGCGGCGGCGCTTTTTGACAGGCAAGCCTGCCGATGGCAAAACAATACCAGATATCACATGGCACGGCTTCGAGATCAACAAGCCCTTGTGGGATGAGCCTGATGCCCAGCTTTTGGCTTTTACGCTAGCTGGCATAGATAAGCATGAACCTGACCTGCATATTGTGCTGAATATGTCAGGCCAAGACACGCTTGTTGAATTGCCGGTTATCCCCGGCACACAGTGGGCGCAGGCAATAGACACGTCAATGCCTTCACCACAGGACATTGTCGCCCCACAAGACCAAAAACCAGTCAACACACAATACTATTCAGTGAAAGCCCACACGGTGACCGTCTTTGAAAGCATTGCTTGCTGATGCAAACGCGAAAATGCAAGGTTACCCCACTATTGGCTAAACTGATGTTGCATAGCGGCAGATAGGCCATCCCTACGGCTGCAAAGCCAACAGTTTCGATACGCGCACCAAGTCTTCAGCCGTATCGACACCGGCGGGCGGGGTTTTAGCCACTATTTCCACCAAAATAGCCTCGCCTTGCCATAAGATCCTCAATTGCTCCAACGCTTCAACCGTCTCCAGCACCGACGCATCCCATTGGCAGTAACGCGTTAAAAAATCCACTGTGTAAGCGTACATGCCAATATGCCGAAGATAAGGCATTGCACTTGTAGGCAACCCACCCTCCGCTAAAGCGAATGCGCCCCTTTCCCAAGGGATAGGGGCGCGGCTGAAATAAAGCGCATAACCTTCCTTGTTCAAGACCACTTTCACCGCATTGGGGTTAAAAATCTCATCCGTATCGATTATTTTCGCTGCCAATGTGGCTATCCCTGCATACTGCTGCCTGGCCAATGCCGTCGCAACATCGCGGATATAAGCCGGTGGAATCAATGGCTCATCACCTTGCAAATTGACGATGATGTCATTGCCTTCCCAACCGTAGTGCCGCGCCACCTCGGCAATCCGTTCCGTGCCGCTTTGGTGGTCACTGCGGGTCATAACGGCTTTAAAGCCAAAATCATGGACGGCTTGAAAAATCCGCCCGTCGTCCGTCGCGACAACAACCTCCTCCGCATCCGCTTCCTGCGCACGGGCACAGACATGGGCAATCATCGGTTTGCCGGCAATATCCAGTAACGGCTTGCCGGGCAACCGGCTAGACCCATAACGCGCCGGAATAACAACTTTAAAACCCACGCTCATAGGTATAACGCATCCACTTCTTCGCTGCTTAACTGGCGTGCTTCGTCTTCCAGCATCACCGGAATATCGTCGCGGATGGGGAAAGCCAGCCGGTCGGCGCGGCAAATCAGTTCTTGTGGCTCTTTGGTATAGCGCAGCGGGCTTTTGCAAATCGGGCAAGCCAAAATATCGAGCAGTTTTTTATCTATCATGCTTTTCTCTTCAGTAGGTTTAGTAATTGTTCGGCAAAGCCTGTTTCAGGAACCGCTATTACGGGAAGATACCAATGCTGCTGGCTGGCAAAAGCCGTACATTTCACGGCATCTTTTTCGGTCATTAGCACGGGATCCGAATCAGCAAATACGATGTCAGCTTGCTGGAATTGATAATGGTCGGGAAAGCTGTGAGTGGTGCAGGCCAATCCGGCGGCGGCCAGCAGTTTAAAGAACCGCTCGGGATTGCCTATACCGGCGAGGGCATGACAAGCAACAGCCGCAAATTCTGCCAAGGGTTTTTGTTCACCCGTCGCGATATTGACAGCCATGTCGCCGACCAGCTGCATGGCCAATTCGTTGGCTTCCACTTTTTCGCCGTTGACGACAATAAAATCGACGCTTTGCAGCCGGTTAATGGGCTCCCGTAACGGCCCTGCCGGTAAACAATAGCCATTACCGAAGCGCCGCTCGCCATCAATAACGGCAATTTCAATATCACGGTCCAAGGCATAATGCTGTAAGCCATCGTCAGACAAAATGACGTTGCAATCCGTCTCGCTAAGCAACTGTTTTGCCGCCGCCACACGCAAAGGAGCAACCACGACCGGGCATTGGGTGCGTTTAACCATCAACACCGCTTCATCACCGACTTGGCTGGCATCGCTACCAGCATCTACCGATTGCGGCCATGATGCGGACTGGCCGCCATAACCACGGCTAATGATTCCAGGCCGGTAACCGGCCTCTTTAAGCAACTTTGCCAAGCAAATAATCAGCGGGGTTTTGCCCGTGCCACCCACGGTGATATTGCCGACAACGATAACCGGCACTGGCAGGCGGTGTTTTTTTAACATTCCCAGCCGGTAAAGAAACTTACGGAACTGGGCTATATCACTGAATAGAAAGCCTAGCGGCATCAGCCAAGTGCCGATAATGGAGTCTTTATACCAAATGTTCTCTACCCAACGCGCCAGTGTCCTTTTCATTGTTCGCCTGGGGTTTGCTCTGTGGCAAAGCTAATATGGCTGAAACCCACCGCGCTAGCTGCCTCCAATGCCGTGATGACAGCTTGGTGCGGCGTTTTGTTGTCCGCCCTAATGATAAATGGGGTTTGTGCGGCAGTTTCCGAAAATTTGCGTAACGCCTGTTGCAACGTTGCCTCCTTACGGTTGATGAGTTCATGCGGCAATCCCTCGTCATCTTCCACATAGTAGGTGCCATCCGCATCGATCGTCAACGTGACAGTGTTGTCAGTCGATTCAGTTTCAGTACTGTCCGCTTCGGGCAGCTTAAGCTTAATCGCGGTTTGCTGATTAAAAGTGGTGCTGACCATAAAAAAAAACAGCAGCAACAGCACGACATCAACCATCGGTGTCATGGAAATTTCCGGTGCCACTCTCTTCCTGCGATGAAAATTCATAACAAAGCCTCACGTTCACCGTGCAGAATATCGATCAGCTTAAGCGCTTCAGCCTCCATAGCAACCACATATTCATCGACCAAGCGTTCAAAATAACGATGAAAAATCAAACTGGGGATAGCCACTGTCAGGCCTGCTGCCGTGGTGAGCAACGCAACGGAAATACCGCCCGCCAAAACAGAGGGATCACCCACGCCGTGGGAGACGATTGAGGAAAATGCCTGGATCATCCCAACCACCGTGCCCAACAACCCCAGCAACGGGGCAATCGACGCGATAGTGCCTAACGCATTGAGAAAACGTTCCAGCTTATGCACCACCTGGCGACCCGCTTCTTCAATGCACTCTTTCATCACATCGCGGCCATGATGGTTGTTAGCAAGCCCGGCGGACAAAATAAAACCGAGTGACGAGCTGCTTTTTAGGCGTTGCAAGGTGACATCATCCAAATCTTGCTCGCGGGCTAAACGCCACACTTGGCGGACCAAATCCGGCGGCAACACTTTCTTTTTTTGTAAAGACCAAAACCGTTCGATAATAATTGCCGTCGCGATAATTGAGCAAATTATCAGCGGCCACATCAGCCAACCTCCGCTTTTAATTATTTCAAACACAATATTTCCTATAAGTGATAAATCAAAATGTATCGCATCATTTTAGCTGAATACCCAATTATTTTAAGTTTTTTCCCGCCCCACCCACAGGTAGGCTATCAGCAAAGCCAAGCTGCACGCTATTGTGCTTGCCGAATAGATAAACTCCGGCGCTAATAATTCCCAATAATAGCCACTATACAAACTGCCTAACATACCCCCCAAGCCCATACACAAACTGCCATATAGCGCCTGGCCTTTACCCTGATGTTGTTGGCCAAAATAATCATGCACCAGATGTATCGCGGCAACATGCGTGCTGCCAAAGGTTGCCGCATGCAGCAATTGGGCAAAAACCAACACGCCCCAATAATCCGCCCCCCACCCTATCATCAGCCAGCGGATTATCGCCAGGACGATACTGACCAATAAAATCCCCCGCAATGAAAAGCGTTTTAATAGAGGTTTCATGTAGATGAACAAAATAATTTCCGCCACTACGCCAAGCGCCCAAAGGCCACCGGTTAAAGTCGCCGAATAGTGGTAATGCTGCAAATAGATTGAGTAAAAAACATAATAGGGCGTGTGCGCCATGTGGATCAGCATGCCCATGACAAAAAACGCGGCAACAGCGGGTTTTTTAAGGATTTGCCAAATGCGGATAGGCGTCTGTTCGTGATGTGCCGTGCGGGGTGCTTCGGGGACTATCAACGTGAGCAACCAATTGGCAGCCAGCAAAGCAGTGATGCCGACCGGCAATAAGGCGATAGGCTGGCTATCGAGCAACCAGCCGATGCCCTGCACGGTGGCAATAAAGCCGATAGACCCCCAGAGCCTGATCTGGCTATAACGGTGCGGTTCGTTTTTTAAATGGAAGAGGGTGGTGGCTTCAAATTGGGGCAAGGACGCATTCCAGAAAAAACTGAACGCGACGGTTATCAGGGCAAATTCCAAATAGTCTTCGGCAAATAAAAAGCCTGCAAACAGCAATGCCGCGAAAAAGGAGGCGAACCGGATAATCGGCAAGCTTTTGCCAGTATGATCCGCTATCCACCCCCAGACATTAGGCGCAACAATTTTTGTGCCTATCAGCAGCGCCGAAAGCTGGCCGATCTCAAGCGGATTAAAACCGCTATCTTTTAAATAAAGGCTCCAATACGGAACAAGGGCACCAACCGTGGCAAAATAGAAAAAATAAAAACCTGATAATCGCCAGTACGGGACAGACATCCAAATAACCTATATAAAATTAGAAATCCCGCCCTTCTGCCAATGCAATCAGCAAAGTTGGAGTAAATTTTTACTCCATGATTAAGCGTTATTCGTTGATACCGCCGTGGGTCAAATGCCCTGGCTCCAACAATTTTGCCAATTCTTCAAGGCTTAATCCGGTCATTTCAGCGGCAACTTCGATAATAGGCCGCCCCTGTTTATACGCCGCTTTGGCAACTTCGGCGGCTTTGGCATAACCGATGATAGGATTTAACGCCGTCACCAAAATGGGGTTTTTTGCCAGCGCCTGTTGCAAATTGTCTTCTCTGACAGTGAAGCCTGCTATCGCCTTGTCCGCCAACAATCGGCTGACATTGGCAAGCAGCTCTATGCTTTGCAAGCTATTGTAAGCAATCACCGGCAACATGACATTCAGCTGAAAGCTGCCGGATTGCCCGGCAATCGTGATGGTCGCGTCATTGCCTATCACTTGCGCCGCCACCATTGCAGTCGCTTCGGGGATAACGGGGTTGACTTTGCCGGGCATGATGCTGCTACCCGGCTGTAATGCGGTCAGTTCAATCTCACCCAATCCGGCTAACGGCCCTGAATTCATCCAGCGCAAATCATTGGCGATTTTCATTAAGCTGACTGCGATCACTTTCATCTGACCGGATAATTCAACCAACGCATCTTGCGAACTTAAGCTTTCAAAAAAGGAGCTATTCGGCATAAACGGCAAACCGGTTTCCGCGCTTAACACCTGCGCAAATTGGGCGGCAAAGCGCGGGTCGGCATTAATGCCCGTGCCGACCGCCGTGCCGCCCTGCGCGAGCTTATACACCCTAGGTAAAGTGGCATTGATCCGGTCGATGCCATTGCGTATCTGCAACGCCCAGCCGCCCAATTCTTGGCTCATGCGCACCGGCATGGCATCCATCAAATGGGTGCGCCCAGTCTTAGTGATGTGGTCTAGCGAGGCGGCTTTTTGTTCTATCGTTTCAGCCAAATGCGCAAGGCCAGGCAGTAACTTTTGTTGGCACTCAATTGCCGCACTGACATGAATCGCGGTCGGAATGACGTCATTGCTACTTTGCCCCATATTCACATGGTCATTCGCACTGACCGCAACGCCCGCTATCTGCGTTGCCAGATGCGCCAGCACTTCATTGACATTCATATTGGTGCTGGTGCCTGAGCCGGTCTGGAACACATCAATCGGGAACTGGTCGGTGTGCTGGCCATCGATAATGCGTTGCGCCGCTTCGATAATCGCATTGCCCAATACGGGCTCCAGTTCTCCCAAGTCCATGTTAACTTTAGCGGCGGTTTTTTTAATCAGCGCAACCGTTTTGATAAACGCAGGAGGTAGCGCCAAGCCACTGATCGGGAAATTATTGATGGCGCGCTGGGTTTGTGCCGCGTACAGTGCCGTGACAGGGACTTCCAATTCACCCATGCTGTCTTTTTCTAAACGGTATTCAGTCATGTCTTAACGCCTCTATAAATGCTTTGACATCGGCCTGGTCAAAAGGCCAGCCAAGGTCGGTTTCTGTTTCGGGATGGTATAAAACGGGGATACGGGTGGCATAGTGCGCCTGCCATTCTTCATGGTCGGCAATATCTATGTTTTCAATAAACAAGTCATGATCTTCCAGCCAACATTGATTGACGATGGTTAGCGCCTGTTCGCAAAGATGGCAACCCACCGTCTCCAGCAGCAATAAACGTATGGACATTAGTGTTTGGTCAGTTTATCCAAATAACCCATGAACAGGGCGGAAATCACTAAAGTGAGATGGATCACGACATACCAGAGCAATTTGTCATTATCGGTGGCGTTGATATTCATAAATACTTTCAGCAGATGGATCGAAGAAATGGCGACTATCGACGACGCCACTTTCATTTTCATTGAACCGTAATCATGCGTCCCTAGCCAGTCTAATTTTTCAGTTGTCTCCCCTATATCAAGGCGTGAGACAAAATTTTCATAGCCGCTGAACATGATGATGACAACCAAGCTGCCGACTAGGGTCAGGTCAATCAAGGTTAGCAGTGTCAGGGTAAAGTCAGTTTCGCCCATTTCAAAAATGTGCGGGATGAAGTGGTAGAGTTCTTGGAAGAATTTCAGGAAAATTGCCAGCATAACAAAACTCATCCCGACATAAATCGGCGCCAACATCCAGCGGCTGGCGTAGATTAGCCGCTCCATTGAGCGCTCTAGCCGTTGTCTAAATAGCATGTCAGTTTTTGGCCGTATATTTTTGTTTGTTCCGGTTTGACCAATATGCGGTAGCCAATTCATGCGCTTGCTGTTGGCTGTCCGCCTTGCCTAACAATTTAAGGGCGATTGCAGCCGTGCCGATAATGGACGCCGTCGCAAATTCATCATCGAGGTGGCCTTGCCAGACTAAGGCCAACTGTTCAGGGTCAAGCAATTCGGCTTTGATATGGCGGCGACCAAACAGCGCAGGCCAGTTTTCATCAGACAACTCGCCGTTATGGACACTTTGCACTAGACATTCCATATCGGGGTTGCGTTCGGTTTCACCGCCCTCACCTTTTAAAACCGCCATGTGTGGCTGGTTGAGCAACGCCGCAGCCTGTTGGTGGACGGGACGGTAACTAGGGTGAAAAATGCCTTGGATGCTGTAATCGGCGTTAAATGGATTGAGCAGACGCACCAAAGTATGCACCGGTGAACGCAAACCCAAAACTGGCCGTAATTCAATAATATCGTGCAATTTAGGGCAGAATTGCTGTAATGACAGATAGCTGAAGTGTTGCCCAGCCAACTGTTGCCTGGCCTGCTCAACCGATTCCGCACGTTGCAGGCCTAGCGCATTGAGCGCATCTTCCGTGTACAGCCTGCCTGCGGTATGCCCTGCCGCACCGTGCATAAAGACCGTGATGCCATTGTCTGCCAACAACAAAGCGGACAATAAAAACCACGGCAAATGCCTGCGTTTGCCCGCATAAGTCGACCAATCCAGATCAACATGCGTACCTGAGGCAAAGCTGAACTGCTCACGGGCAGCCTGCACAAAGCCCGCCAGCTCTTCCGGCGTTTCTTCCTTGACCCGCATCAGCATTAAAAATGCGCCCAACTGAATGGGCAAAACGCGGTCGCTCAGTATCATCTGCATGGCGCGATAGGCTTCCTCTTGCGTCAAAGGCCTGGAGCCTTTTTTGCCTTTGCCTAAAATGCGGATGGTTTCTGCGAAGGGATGTTCTGGATGGGGGGTATCTTCGTGATGCCGGACAGTCATAAGGTGTATTTGAAATAATGGTCGATTAACAAAACAGCAAACAAGACAGTGATATAAACAATGGAATAACCAAAGGTCTTCATCGCCGTTTTGTTGTCTTTAGTCCGCATCATCAGGAGGGCGAGATAAATGAACACCAATCCTAAAGGCACCGCAGACGCCAGATAAATCAGCCCGCTCATGCCAGTCAAATAAGGCAACAGCGTGACTATCAGCAGCAATACCGTGTACAGCAGGATTTGCAGGCGGGTAAATTCAACCCCATGCGTGACCGGCAACATCGGGATGTTGACCTTGGCGTATTCCTCCCGTCGGGCAATCGCCAACGCCCAAAAATGCGGCGGGGTCCAGACGAAAATAATCAACGCCAGCAGCAAGGCGTAAGGGTCAATAGTGTTAGTCATCGCACACCAGCCGAGCAGTGGCGGGGTCGCGCCGAACGCGCCGCCAATGACGATATTTTGTGGCGTGGCACGTTTAAGGTACAGCGTATAAACAATGGCGTAACCGAATAAGGACAGAAAGGTCAGCACGGCTGTCAGGACATTGACCATCAACGTCAACAACAGCATCGAACCGATGCCTAGCACAATGGCAAAAGCCATCACATTGGTGGCGGTTAATGAGCCTTGGGGTAACGGGCGGTGTTCGGTACGGGCCATTTGCGCATCGGCCTTGCGGTCAATAAAATGATTGATCGCCGCCGCTGAAGACGCCGCAAGGGCAATACCGACAGTCCCATAAATAACCGTTGCTATAGGTGGCATTCCGGGCACTGCCAGCAACATGCCGACAATCGCCGTAAACAGCATTTCCAAAACCACATTGGGCTTGCACAGCGTCAGATAGTTTTTCCAGGAAATATTGGGGGTTTGGTTAGACATTTGCTTAAACACCAACTTTAAAATCATTCTATAGAATACAGTGAACCGTTCATTATTGAAATAGCCCGATTATTCTGGTTTTTATTGACAAGACACGTGCTGTTCTTTTTCCATAGGGTAACGCGGC
The DNA here is from genome assembly GCA_028712695.1 of Methylovulum sp. Lineage (GTDB taxonomy): Bacteria > Pseudomonadota > Gammaproteobacteria > Methylococcales > Methylomonadaceae > Methylovulum. The sequence continues at coordinate 87,848 of JAQTQZ010000006.1, forward strand.
AGAGCCTAAATAGCATTGGCCAATGGCCAATATTTGACTGGCACAACCCAAATCACATGAAGGGCAAATGTGTTGAAACTTATCTTCGGCTATTTGCAGGGACTAATCGTATTCGCAAACCTGTTGTCTGAACACCATGTTTGAATCGATAAATTTTTTGGCATACTTACCATTCCAAGCAAAGCTGGCTTTGCTTGTCAGGAGAGTAATTTTCGAAAAAATCTCAGATAGATTCTATGGGACACATAAGTCTAACGTTATAGTAAGGGGCGTTGCCTGGCTTTATCGCGCAACGCCTGGTGGACTGCAGGATCAGCCTTTTTCACTGACCTACCAGTACGGGTACATTGCCTTGGACTATTACGCAATTTTTGCTTTCCCTGCACGCTTCGGAATATCGCTTGATTGACTCCAGTTGTACAAACTGCGCAGCATCAAGCTTCATTTGCTCACGATAAGCATTGTCCGCGTTTGCTCTACTCTGTTCCGCTTGGAGTCTTGAGTCTTCCGATAATTTTCGTTGTTTTTCTGTCTTTACGCGCTGCTGTTGGATAGCGGTGTTGTTCATTTCAACAATGACAGCCGGGTCAGGAAGCGCCTTGCCCATGTTGACGTTTATAAGCGATACATGCAGTCCGGTCTTTTTGATGTGTTTCTTGAATTGATCTGCTATTTCTTTCTCGATGCTGGCAAGAGTCGCCGGATCGGTCATGATTGGAGTCATCTGATACTTTTTTGTCACGTCACGCACAATCGTACGGTATTGCTCCTTTAGATTGTTCTCATACCAGTTTTCGTACCCGAAGTTTTTTACTAGTTCAGCAGGGTCACGCCATTGCAGCACAATGTAACTGGCATAGTTAATGAAGTTGTTGTCGTTGGTCGATAAATGTTCGAGCGGCTCGTTGTATTTGATTGGCGTTAACGCGACGGATACCCCACGAGTGGACCACCAATACCACGACAGACCGGGTTTCTGTGTCTCGTCACGAACCCCGCCGTGACCAAAGAACCACGGATTGTCAACTATAACGGTTTCATATCCAGGCTCAGTGATGACTTTAGTACACCCATAAATCAGTACAAGGCAAATAAATGCAAACAGTGCTTTCATTTTGAAAAATCTCCTTGGGAAAGCTTCCTTCGGCAAGGCTATAACGTTACGAGACGGTGAAAGTATTCCACCACCCGATACCTCATATAATATACCTATCCATAGTAAAGCCACAAAGCCCTTATGCCACAGCGCCGCTACCACCCTACCTTAAATCGGCAACAAGATATGTTATTGCCCCCGAGTCGGGGGACATCGACATGGTCGCCATTCGGGTAGTGGGTCTAATCTGTAATTTATATTAAACTAGCCGCCTATGACATGCTATCAAGAAATTACCTGCCCGACCTGCGGCAGCGGCAACAACATTATGAAATCAGGCCGCAGCGCGTTAGGCATCCAACGTTACCGCTGCCGGAACCCCGGGGGCGGGACTAAGACCTTCATGCCCAGTTACCGTTACAAAGCCCTTGAACCGAGTGTCAAGACACAGGCAGTCGACATGGCCATCAACGGCAGCGGCATCCGTGACACGGCACGCGTACTGAAGATCAGCAAGAACACGGTCATGCACCTTAAAACCTCGTCCGGGTGAACCCAAACTTCCGGCCCGGAATGGGCAAAGTCGAATTTGGCTTGGATATTTATGCCTAATCGCAGATTAGACCCACTACCGTTGGACGAAATCACCTTGTTTCAAGATAAATTTGATTCTAAAAAATATCACCACCGGACTTTTAAAACACGCACTGAGAATTATAATTTGCAACCCAGAAACTTTACTTAAAATAGACCAAGATAAAACCTTACTCAAAAAAAATGGCTATGTCACCGTTAATTATGGAATCATACCGCCAACGCCCTGTCTGATCAGTTAACCACCAATTTGATTGGGATAAGCTGATGATTACCGAAGACTTTAAGGAATTGCTGTCAAGCCTCTGTGGACTTAGCCTTCATCACCGCAATGTGGCCAAGACCGCGCTTGATCGTCAAACCGACCTGCCCGCCATAGAATCGGTTGAAACCCGCTTGTCCGCATTGTGCGGGTATCCAGCTGTCGCGTTACGGCTTCGCCAGCGGCCTGCAACGCTACCGTTGCCAAAGCTGCCAGAAAACCTTCAACGCCCTGGCGGGTACCCCAACTCGCGGCTACGCCATAAGTCCAAATGGCTGGGTTACTTGGCGGCTTTGGCGGAGTCAAGAACGGTGCGCCAGTGCGCCCGAAGGCATTACAGAAGTGGATGAAGTCTATCTGCCCGAATCAGACAAGGGCAAGCGGAATCTAAGCCGCAAGCCCAGGAACGCGGGTGCAGTGCCCGAAAGCCCGGCATCTCCGACGAACAGGCCTGTATCTTGGTGACGCGTGACCGCTCCGGCCACACCCTCGATTTCGTGACCGGCAACGGCCAGCTGACCAAGGCGCGTTTGGTGGATGCGCTGGGGTTCGTGCTGGCCACCGACGGCAATCCCACCTACAAGGGGGTTCTGCAGGGCAAAAGGTATCAGCCACGAAGCAGTCAACCTCAGCCAAGGCCAGCGGGTTAAGGGGGCTTCCCCAACTCCGCAATGGCTGCTCAATGCCGCCTTGGGGAATTTTCAACAATTAACGGTAACATAGCCTTCAAAAAGGACTTGAGTTGACCAGTCATAGTAACGATCAGGAAGATATTTTTAATATTATTACCGGTCTACGCCATGCCTATAACGCAGGAAAAGGGTTTATGGCTGTTGCTAGGCCACAGTTATGAACGAATTCTGCAACACATAAAAAGTAGTATCAGTTGTATTGCACAGCCCAACAAGTCAGTCAAGGGACGCGCCGCCCGCTGGCGGTTTTGAAATTCAGTTTTTTATCAAGGTTTGCCTGCGTCGTTTCGCTTTTGTTAGCAACGCGTCCCTTACCGTAACGTTGGGCTTCTTTACTTCCCCACATAGGCCCGTAATGTTGGGGGTAAGCCCCCCCCCCCCAACATTACCAACTGAACCTGAGATTTCGCAGTGTCGGCGGATTAAAACTACGCGCGGCTGGCTACGAGGTTTAACAAGGTTTGTGAAGCGCACCTAAGCCGCACTACTGCGTTAGTACGCCAAAAAGTAATGTCATGATAAACAGGGGGCTTGATAATCCCCCAAGTCTCTAAATAAGGACATTGGATTAAAGCTTCTGTTTTTAATGGCAGCAACAGAAGCTATAGTAAGGAATTGGCTGCCATCACTTATATTGGAGGAAAGTAACATGGCTGATTTGATGAGATATGTATCGAAGAGTCTAAGCCCCAACGCTAAGGTCGATCTGTACTTTGGTAAATGGGCTAAGATTGGGGACGGTGATGTACTGGGTCTGGAGCCGCTTCACATCAATATGAAGGGCAAAGGACAGGTTTTGGGCTTTGATTTTGATAGCAGCGTCGAAATAACGATGCCGGACTTCGAGCCTAAAGGTATATGCACAATTAAAGTGGGTAATAACGCCCCGGTTTCTACAAAATATTGGGATGAAAACGGGAAGTTACGGATGAACGCGTATAATTTGTATGTCTATCCCGATGGAAATTGGACATGGGTATGGGTGGAAACCGAAGCAAAGGGGATTCCAATTAAAGTTTGGATCGGAATCTGGCCTCAAGGCTATACCATGCTGGCGGCAGATATGACCACAAGCACTGAGCTAAGCCCTAACAATCGCCCATAGGGCACTTACAGCGGGGGGGGTTGGTAGCGCGCGTGTTGCCCTGCAATCCGGCGACTGGTAGTTGTTTGATCTTCTGCTTGCCGGTTGTCTTCAGCTTTTCAGGTGGCTTTGCGTTGGCACCGGTAGTTTTGCGCCCGTTGTGTAAACGTCCTTTCGTCGCCAGCTTTGGTGCTTGTTGCGCGTCGGGGCAAACTGAGCTATTTGGATTCGTGGTCGTTTGGCGCAAGTATGTTCTTCTTAGCCCAACAAGTCGGTCAAGGCGACTTGCCGCCTCTTGGCAATTTTGAAGTTTCGTTTTTTATCAAGGTAAGCGGCTGCGCTGTAGGCAATCAAACAGGCAGCCCCTTACCAACGTTAGGCATCGATTTAGGAGAACCTAGTTGCGACAAATAGCAATGAAAACGTAAAAATCCTTGGCTACGAAGCGTATAAATGCTATTTGGACTTGGCGTAAGAAAAATGGGGAGCCCAACCTCAAGAATGCGTAAATACCAAACTTCGCTTATACGTTTTCTTGCGTTGTCTTTTCCGCTACTTCTTGCGGGCTGTGTTTCCGTCGACTACCAAGCGAAATTGGCGGAGCTGTCAGATCAACAACGGGCTGCGGCTTATATGCAATTTGAGCTGTCTCGTTACGATGCGGCGCTAGCTTGGGTGCGGCACGCATTGCATACGGCACAACGGCTACCGGCAACGTCGGTTCAGGTTGTCGAGGCTTATGATGATGCTGGACTCTTCTTTTATAGCAAAAAGGATTACGCGCAATCTGCACGCCATCAAGCCATTGCAGTGCTGCTGGCCACAGATAACCCAGCCTTGGAAGCCATGCTCCCCATCTATCTGGAACGACTACGCTGGGCATGGGAAAAATTCCGGCCGGATGGTGATTTCTCTGATATTAAGGCAAATCCGTTAAGCCTGCTTGATGACGAGGAATTGGTATTAGTAAAGGATCCGCGAATCCGAGAGCACTTCTATCAGTAAGCCCCTCGTGTATGGAAATCCATTCCGCTCCTTTGGCGCATAGTCGCAAGGTCTGCGCATTTTTCACGTTGCCTTCGCTGAATTTCGTTTGTTTTGTGCCTTTTGGGTAAACGTCCAGTCGATGATAACTGCCAAAAATAACAGTGCTTTAGGGTATCGACACTATCACGGGCAGCCATGCCTGCCGCATACAGGCCAGGAGCTTGTCAGCAAAATGCGCCAGCCGGGTTTGGTTTTTACGTCATTTATGCCCTTTAGGGTACAAACCGAGACCCAAAGGTGCCGTTATGGTCGCGTGGCGTTTCAACCCCAAGCACGCCATGATCACCGCTGGGGGTTTTGCTGCCATAGCCATTCCTGCCGTTACCGGAACGGTGCCCCGTCGGTGAATGCTTGGGATTGCCTAGATGGGCTTACAGTCCTGCATTCAGTGGGGCTTCCACGGTGATTTTGAGGAGTTCCCTGGTTAACGGAAAGGGGCCTGCCTCGGGCTTAATGCCCCGTGCCAAACCTTGGATCGCTGAAACTAAAACGGAGCCTTTGATGATGTCGCTCATTTTCATTCCTCCTAAAGGAATTCTACTGCATTGAAAATAAGCGGTTACACGAAATTATTTACACCCTCGAGGCACGACCCACAACCTAAGCCCCCTATTTTCTGTGGCAAAACCGACAATTCCACTGGCTAACTTGCGTCCAAACGAAGCAAAACGCCGCCATGACTCACTCATGCTATTTGGTATTCCTCTTGCTTACACATCATCAGATTCCCTTTCACTTTCCAAAACGCCATGATAACCGCCGAACAACCCCGTTTTTTTGATACGCCGACTGCGCCATCTATAGCCATCCCAACAGACTGGCAGTCAGGCCACTGTAAAGGAGCTATCCAAGCATGATCGACTTTCCGATAAAACTGGCGGTGGCTAGCAAAGAAGGCATGGCAATTAGCGAGCACTTCGGCCATGCCAAGCAATTTCGCATTTACGAAGCAACCCAGGATGCTTGCCAGCTGCTAGAAACCCGTGAAGTGGCTAATTACTGTCTGGGCCAGCATTCTGACCAGACGGCGATGGCGGGCATACTGGAAACCATCAAAGATTGTTATGCCGTTTTTGTTGCCAAGATCGGCGACGGGCCAACAGAAAAGCTCTTGGCTGTCGGAGTCCGAGCCATCTCCCGTTATGCTTACGAGGCCATCGAAGAGTCGCTGCTTGACTACGTGCATAGCGTCGTAGCGGACGAGGAGGCGATAGGATGCAGGACCCTGTAGCACAATGGGTGCAAGCACATCCCTTAGCACCTATCCATGTCGATTGCGCCATCACGGTGATGCTGAAGATCCTCGACGGCAAATGCAAAATGCGGGCGGCGGAAAAGCATGTGATGGAACGGCTCTACGACGAGGTGAAAACCCAGCCTGGCCAGCTGCTGGATGCGGCGCTCCATCCCTTGATTGCGCAAGCCCGCAGTCATCTTGATGACGCGATGAAAAACATCATCTACGAACAACGCCTGCTGGCGGAAACAGCCATCTCCCGCCCCGTGATGAAAAGCTTTAAGGCCATGATCCGTCAAGAAGGCTTGCTAGCCGGTGCCCCGGACGAGGAAGGGCAACCCTGATAAAGCCGGGGCAATCAACCGGAGACTGTGTAAATATTCTATGTCGCATACCCTTCATATCCGGCCAAAATTGTCAACATGCACGCACCTAAACGAAGATGATGCCGCGTTTAAATAGGCTATATCACTAATATTTAATATGAAAAATGTTGGTGTGATCTGGATCAATACTTGCTGGCTTTAATCGAAACGGCTGTACAGCCACTACTCCAGCATTCTTGAACAGAGGTGATTTATGAGCAAAATCGGCATTTTTTTCGGAACAGACACCGGCAGCACCCGGCTGGTGGCCAAAAAGATTTTCAGCATGTTAGGCGATGAATTGGCGGACAAACCCAAAAACATCAACCGCACCCGTATTGCCGAATTGTTACAGTACGATGCCCTGATTTTGGGCACGCCCAGCTATGGGGTGGGTGAGTTGCCGGGTCTATCGACGGGCTGCGTAGAAGCCAATTGGGCGGAGTTTGCGCCTTATCTGGATGATGCCGATTTGTCCGGCAAGCGCGTGGCATTGTTCGGATTGGGCAATCAGGAGCGCTACGCAGACCGTTTTGCAAGTTCCATGATCCACCTCTACCGGCTGTTTTACGGCTACGGCGCTGACATTGTCGGCCGCTGGAGCACCGAAGGCTATCAATTTGAGCATTCCCATGCCGTCATCGACGGTCAGTTTGTTGGCTTAGCATTAGACCAACGCACCCAACCACATTTGACCGAAGAGCGGCTTAAACTATGGCTGGCACAAATTACCCCACAGCTTCTCCCAGTAGCAGCCGAGGCAATCTAGCATGGCTACAATTACGCAGGATGAAGAAACGGCAGACCTGACCCCACTCGCGGACTGCACGCATTGTGACTACCGCGAAACCTTGCTACAGGCTGACCAATGCAAGCCGGGCGATTGTTGCGTAGTCGCCAATAGCGGCCGGCAAATCGACCGGTTTTTCAAGGCAAATCCCGGCTATGCAGCCGACTATACCCATGACTACTTTTGGGAGCGCCGGGCCATTGCCGCCCGTTATTTGCCCACCAGCCAATTGCGCCCGTTGCTGACCGACCCCGACGAGGCGGTCAGGCGGGTGCTGGCTTACCGTGTGCCGTTGGAATGGCTGGTGGAATTGCGCGGTGACCCTGACCGGGAAGTCAGGATCACCGTCGCTGACCGTTTACCGGAGCAAGAATTGGAGGTGATGGCCAATGACCCTGATTATTTGGTGCGGGTCTATGTCGCCAAACGCTTGCCGGTAGGCCGTTTATTCAGAATGGTTGCTGATCCTGACGATCAAGTCCGGCGCACGGTGGCCGAACGCATACCGCCCGTCAGCTTGGGCCTGATGGTCAACGATACTGAAGTCGATATTCGCCGTATTGTCGCCCAGCGCATAGAAGCCGATGACCTGGCCTTAATGATTGAAGACAGTGATTGGACTGTCCGTTATGAAGTGGCGTTGCGCGCAGCGCCAAGCTTGTTGCAACAGCTGTTTGATGACGCGGAAGAAGATGTCCGGTTGAGCGCCAAACAACGTTATAACGCGTTATCTATTGCGGGCAGTGTGAGCCCGCAATAGCCAAAAACTTACGCTATCCGCTGACGCTGATTTTTTCAGGCGTAGCCGACAATTTCAGCGCGGTTAGCCCACCTTGTTTGGACAGCGGATAAATTCCAGGATAAGCGTCATCTTCAAAATGGGCATCATCTGCAAAAATGATGTTCAAATTGGCGGTGATCCGCTCGGGCTGCCGGTACCAAGGCATTAAACCGTCGCTCTGGCTTGCCAACGCACCACTGGCATGAAAATCCAGTTTACCTTGGCCGTTGCAGTATTTCATCAGCGTATAAGCATTGGTGATGAAATTCAGCCGCTTCCAGCCCCTAAGCTTGGCGTGCCAGCGCGATTGGTCTTGCACCCAATTTTCAAAAAAAGCCGCATGGTTGCCTTGTACCAGCACTGATTCAACTTCATAGGCAAACGTTAACGCTTGGCTAAACGTCCATTCGCCCGGAATGCCCGCATGCACCAGCGTGAAATTGAGTTTGCTGTCGTGATGGATCAACGCACGGCGGCGTAGCCATTTCAACAGCTCATCACGATCCGGTGCGGCTAGCGTTTCTTCCAGCGTATCGCCCATTTTCGGCTCTGCCAAGCCTTCCGCCAATGCCAGCAAATGCAGCTCCTGGTCACCCAGCACGGTGACGGCTTTTTTGCCCAAGTTTTTGACAAACCTGAGCACAGCCAACGATTCCAGGCCGTCATTGACCAAATTGCCGACAAACCATAAGCAATCGTTTTCCGGATCAAACTGTATTTTTTCCAATAAGGCCATTAACGCTTGATAATCGCCTTTTACACTGCCGATGGCATAAGTTGTCATACCCTTTCCTTCCAAGTCCTTAGCCATTGCACTGACGGGCAACCAAAAACTACCTGCCAGTTCAATCGACGTGATGAGTTGATCTGAACTGTCTATTTGTCGGAATGACTTGCCGGAACGTCAAATTAATCCGCCCTTCAGTCACATTTTGGTCAATAGGCACACTGTGTAGCCAATCGTGTTGAAAACTGGGGCGCATAACCAGCAAACTGCCGCTAGGCAATAAAAGTTGCCCCGAATCCAACGTTTTTTTATGCCGGAATGCAAATAACCGCGCCGCGCCTAAAGTCAACGACGCGATAAAAGGTTGTTCGCCCAGTTCCGGTTCATTATCCGCGTGCCAACCGACATGATCGTCGCCGTTGCGGTACAAGTTGACCAATACCGAATTAAACCGGTATGCCAAGAAGCCTTCGACCTTTGCCCTGATTTCCGACAGCTGCGGTGTCCACGGGCGGGTTTCCAGCAGATTGTTGCTGTAACTGTAGCGAATGCCAGGATCGGCGTGCCAAGTCTGTAATCTGGGTAAGATGAATTGCCGCCCAGCGACGATATAACGGTTATCTGGCCAATCTTGTCCCTGCAAACACTGATAAATCCGTGTGCTTTCAGCGGTATCGTAAAAACCGTCAATGGTCTCCAATTCAGGGTAAAGCGCCATTAAACCATACGCTCAACTACCGGACTGTTTGTTGATATGCGCCGCCAAGGCAGTGTCCATCATTGTCACATGCAGCCCAAACCATTGCGGAAGCCGTTCCTTGACGAATGAGCGGCCAAAAACAATCAAGCCCTTATCGACCCGTGATTTAAATTGCTTGAACTCACCCAGCACCCGCTGATGTTCGCCTTTATGGTCGGCTACGCCAGGGTATGCGTATTGCGCCATCAATTGGTTTTCCCGCTCGAAATGCTGTTCGGTATGTTCGTACAATTGTTGGAACAACGCGGGGAAATCCCCGTTATTGGCGGTATCCAACGCATTCAGCAAGTTGATGAATTCCTCATGATCCTTATCAATCGGCCCGTAAGCCACCGTCAGCGCTTCAGTTTTTTCCAGCAATGCCATTTTTCCCACCTTATTCAATTCAAACGTGGCTCACAGGCTGCCCTGTCAGTCCACACGATACCCTTCTTCCATCAACACCCGCCTGACCACCGGACGCGCCAGCATCAGGCGGTAGTGTGCCAGGCACCGTTCCGGTAGCGCAACGCCGGTTTTGTCCGCCCAAAATTCAACATAAAACAGTGCGGCGTCGGCAATGCTAAACGCGCCCGCCGCATAGCCTTCCGGCGGCAAGCTGCCGTTAACGACAGCAAACGCCCGATTGACAATATCCAGCCCTTGCGCCTTGACGGCTTCAACATCGGTGGCGTTGGCGGTGAATTTGTCGGTGGTGAAAACTCTGGCAAAACCTTGCCCATGGATCGTGCCAACCACATAATCCATCAGCTCAATGACGTGGGCGTCACCGTCCGGATCACCGGGCAACAATTTGGCTTTGGGATGGCTGCGCGCCAACCAATAGGCAATGGCTTGGAATTCGGTCAGAGCTGCGCCGTCGTTGCGCACCAATGTCGGGATGGTGGCTTTGGGGTTGATGGCCAAATATTCCGGCGTGGTGTGGTCGCCAGCCATCAGGTTGACCAGATGCGCTTCAAAAACCAGGTCGAGCTCTTCCAACAAAATATGGATGCCGGTCGAACAAGAACCTGGGGTCATATACAATTTCATGCGGTTTTCCTATGGGTTGAGGGGCTGCATCACCGGCATTCCAGAACATACGCATTAGCCTCTAGCGCGAAGTTTTGCCATAAGCCTGCGATGTCGCGTTTCACTTCGTTCACATAAACCTTGTCCGGTTTATGTTCGTCAGGAAAATTGGATAAGGCGCAAGAGGTGCGATGTTTGTCGACGACAAACAGTAAAAATTCGTCAACGTAACCATCGAAAGCCGCCAAGGCCTGTTTGGTTAAATCCGCCAAGCCCAGATTGATTGGGGACGCGGTGCTATCAAACGGCAAGGTTTTCAGATACGCCAAGGCTCCGTCGTAAGCCTGTGCCAAAACAGCCAACACATTGCGTTGGAAACAGCCATCCCATTGCTGCCGCGAAAGGTCTTGGGCAAGCAATTGTCCGTAGTGGTTTCTCAGCAGCGTTTTTTGTCCGGCAATATAGCGATGGAATTGGGCGATGCTGTCGGCGTTATTCTGTAAGTTCATCACTGTCCCTTGTTATAAAGTGCCAACGCAGTAAAAAAGCCTGTCGCAATTTAGGTTAGTTAGGGCATGGCGCTATGCCCAATGTGGTGATCGTATCGAATCAAAAAGAAAGGCATTCAAGAATGAGGCCAACTTACAATAGCCAACCTATCAATTGCTTTAAAACCAAGCAGCACGGCTTTCCCGGCGATTCGACCAATGCGGTCAAACTTATCGCTGGCATCAAACAATGTCATAAACCCGACAAAACCAGGATTGCCGACCAAGGACGGGATAGGGAAATTGGCTCTCCAGATCAAATTGCCGCTAACGGAAGTGTCTGGGTATATGGCGCGTTAGGGTGAAGGTGAGAACCCTCGCATTTATCGCCCAGTGGGCACAGGCGGTTGGAAACTTGCCTGTCTAGTCCCGCATTTGACGGTGGTTTACACAGATTTTTTACACTCTCAAAAAAATCTGGTTTAATCCGCACTACCTTATTTAGGCGCTTCTTAACGTTAGGCTTTCCCTTATCCAACTTTTCTTAGGACAACCCATGAAAAAAACGCTTGCTACCGCAATAACCTCGGCTTTGTTAATGCTAAGCCAATCATCAATGGCAGATTTGACAACCGGACTCGCCGCGCACTATTCATTTGATGATTGCACGGCAACTGACAATAGCGGCAACCATAACAACGGCACCATCACCGGCTCATTGCAATGTGTCAAAGGCGCAGACAACCAAGCGTTGCAGTTTGATGGTGCGAGCTATATCACTGTGCCTAGTGCGGCTACCTTGCATCCCGCTAAAGAATGGACAATGGCGTTTTGGATTCGGGTGGACAGTTATGCCAACCAATTTTCTGCAATTATCCACAAAGGCGGCGCTGCGACCACATGCGGCACCAATAGGGAATATACCGTATGGCTACAAAACAACGCCTCCTTTCTTCAAGCTGTAGCGGGAGGGGACAATGCCAACCACTGTCAGGCCTACTTTTCAAGCAAACCCTTCACGCCTTCCACAGGCAAATGGTTGCATTATGTCGGTATTATCGACCGCTCCAACCATGTCATGAAAATCTACCTAAATGGCAAACTAAGCACCTTATTAGCAGACCAATTCAGCAGCTTCAATAGCAACACGGCTGATTTGCGTATCGGTTCAACAGAGGAAATAAACGGTGCATTCGCGCCCTTCAAAGGCTCGCTTGACGATGTCCGTTTTTATGACAGATCATTAACCGAGACAGAAATCAAAGAGCTATATACCAGAGTAAAACCAATTAGCGGCAGCGTTTCCGGCTTGCAAGACTACACAGCCACTTGCACCAACATCACCACAGGTAAAAGCAAAATCATTCCGCTGGCCAACGGTTTGGACAAATGGAGCTGTAATTCAGCTGGCTTGAAAAGCAACGAAGGCGATAGCATTGAAATTAAGTTAAATGGGACATCTTGGTAATTGACTGAGCGGGACGGGGTTTTGTAACCCTCGTCCCGAACATTTCAGGAATGTTCGGGAACACAAAAAACGTTATGGGACAGATAACAATCCCCAACTCACGGCCCTATCCCAGTTGGCTACTTAAATAATCCTCATAATTTCCACTAAAATCAACAATCCCGTGCGGGGTCAATTCGATGATCCGCGTTGCCAGCGATGACACGAACTCGCGGTCATGGCTGACGAAAATCAAGGTGCCGGGATAATTTTCCAGTGCGGTATTGAGCGATTCAATCGATTCCATATCCAAATGGTTGGTCGGTTCATCCATGACCATGATGTTATTTTTTTGCAAAATCAGCTTGCCAAACAGCATCCGGCCTTTTTCGCCACCGGACAACACCTTGACGGATTTGTTGATTTCATCCTGCGAAAACAATAACCGCCCCAGCGTGCCGCGCATGGTCTGGTCGTCATCGCTTTCTTTGCGCCATTGCCCCATCCAGTTGATTAATGTCAAATCTTCGGCAAAATCTTCGGCATTGTCTTGTGGGAAATAACCGACTTCTGAATTTTCAGACCATTTCACGTTGCCTGCATCAGGCGTCAAATCACCGACCAAGGTGCGCAATAACGTCGATTTACCAATACCGTTAGGGCCAATTACGGCAATCCGCTCGCCAACAGCAACCATCAGGTTTAGGTTTTTAAACAACGGTTCGCCGCCGTAACCTTTGCTTAAGCCTTCGACTTCCAACGCCAAACGGTGCAGTTTTTTGGTTTGGTCGAAGCGGATAAACGGGTTGACGCGGCTAGAAGGCTTGACCTCATCAAGCTTGATTTTTTCCAACTGCTTGGCGCGTGAGGTGGCTTGCTTGGCTTTGGACGCATTCGCAGAGAAGCGGCTGACAAACGTCTGCAGTTCGGCAATCTGGGCTTTTTTCTTGGCATTTCCAGAAAGCAAGCGTTCGCGCACTTCGGTTACGGCGATCATGTAATCGTCATAATTCCCCGGATAAACGCGCAATTCGCCATAATCCAGATCAGCCATGTGCGTGCAGACGCTGTTTAAAAAATGCCGGTCATGCGAGATGATAATCATCGTGCAGTTGCGCTCGTTAAGCACGTCTTCCAGCCAGCGTATCGTGTTGATGTCAAGGTTGTTGGTCGGCTCGTCCAACAGCATGATGTCGGGGTTGGCAAACAAGGCTTGCGCCAGCAACACCCGCAATTTCCAGCCCGGCGCGACGGCGCTCATCAGGCCATAATGCTGTTCCACCGGAATATCCAGGCCTAACAAAATTTCCCCGGCTCGCGCTTCGGCGGTATAGCCGTCCAGTTCGGCAAATTCAACTTCCAGCTCGGCTACCTGCATCCCCTCGTCTTCAGACATCTCCGGCAGGCTGTAGATGCGGTCGCGCTCCTGTTTGACCTGCCAGAGCTCTTTATGCCCCATGATAACTGTGTCAATCACGGTAAACTCTTCAAACGCGAATTGGTCTTGGCGCAGGTTTCCTAGGCGTTCGTTAGGCGTGACCGAGACGTTGCCTGCCGAAGGCTCCAAGTCGCCGCTAAGGATTTTCATCAGCGTCGACTTGCCGCAGCCATTCGCGCCGATCAGGCCGTAACGGTTGCCGTCGCCAAACTTAACGGAGATATTTTCAAACAGGGGCTTAGCCCCGAACTGCATGGTGATATTAGCGGTAGAGATCAAGGTGGTTTTCCATAGTGGTTTTTGTAGAGTAAAAACGGGCTTTACTCTGGGGAAATAAAAAATTTTTACAGCAGCAAGTTATCATCAATCGCAATGAACCGGTTGCTGGCCTGAATAAGCGAAGGTGCCGTCAAAGTTGGCACGCCATACACTTCGGTTGTCACACCATAAGCTCTGCGGGTTTTATTAAGCAGCAGGTCAAAATCACCATCGCCAGACAATAAGGTAATCACGTCAACCAGTGGCGCGTAGTCGATAATATCCAAGGTGATGCCGACATCCCAATCGCCTTTGGCCGAGCCGTCACTGCGCTGGATATAGGGCTTCAGTTTCACCTCAAAACCGATGTTCCGAAGTATCTGCTGAAACCCTTGCTGTTTACTGTCGCCTTTGTCGATCGCGTAGGCTATCGCCGCGACAACCTGCCGGTTGGCGGTGGCCTGTTGCCAGAATGTACTGTAGCTGAAATGCCGTTGGTAGCTTTGCCGTGTGGTGTAATAAATATTTTGCACATCGGCAAAGATGGCGACTTTTTCCATGGTTACTTAATAAACGAGCAACAGTAATCGGTCGGGGTGTTAATTTTTACAGTGAACTGTGCGTTGGCTGGCACGTCGAAAGATTCACCGCCTTTGATGGCTTGCCATTGTTCGGCACCCGGCAACAGCACGTCAAGCTCGCCATCGATAATGTCCATAACTTCAGCATCAGCGGTATTGAAGGTATATTCGCCGGGCAACATAAAGCCGAGTGTTTTTAATGAGCCATCGGCAAACCGGACAGTGCGGCTGCTGACATTACCGCCAAAATAGACATTGGCTTTTTTAACGACAGATACGTTATTGAACTCTGACATGGATTGTCCTTAACTAGGGATATAAACAAAATTGGCAATGATAGCAGATTGCGCTGTCATTTTGAATTTGCACAGCTAATTCAGGACAAACACGCACAAATAATTTTATTTAAAACAGCCGCTTAACATAAGGCAAACACAATCCATTGAAGTTAAATCAAAAATATCATTAAGGCGTGGTTTGCTGAAAAACCAACCCAACAATTGCAATGGCCAATTGCACTACGACTATAAGTTTAATGGCACATACCCCGCGATTGTTAGATAAAAACCCTTGCACACTCAAAAAGTTGCCAGTAAGCTCTGCACTGGGTCACCCTCCAACTAAACCGCAGCCGATAATGAAAACAGCTTGTCCATGCAAAGACATAACGACAAGTCGGACAAGTTTTTATAAGCCTCCAACGCACAGCGGTAATTATTTTAAAGGTTACCTTAAAATAACTGTTGCAGGCTCCGCCATTAGTATTATAATTAAGTTACTTTTTAATAAAAGGCTAGGTTATGCCTAAAAAAGAAAAGCGTGGCCGTAAAAAGTTACCGCCGGATCAGAAAAAACCACCCCAACCGACGATAAAGATTAACGTTGCGCTGTTCCCATTCGTAGAATTGTTGAAACGCGAGTACAAAGCCAAACGGGTTGATGCACAAAAAATACAGGCATTAACCCAACTGTTACTTGATGGACAATCTAGCCAAGCCATTGAAGAGCAAACCGCAGCCAATTTGGATAATCTTAATGGAACACCAGAAGAAGCTGAGTAATTAATTACTCAATCGATTTTTCCGGCTTAATTTGTTGCCTTTAAATAGTCGCTTGAGTTTTGGAGGTGCATTATGAAACACATTCGACATTATTTTG
Organism: Methylovulum sp.; assembly: GCA_028712695.1. Classification (GTDB taxonomy): domain Bacteria; phylum Pseudomonadota; class Gammaproteobacteria; order Methylococcales; family Methylomonadaceae; genus Methylovulum. Next base: position 103,664 of record JAQTQZ010000006.1, read on the forward strand.
ATGACGTGAAGTTTTTTGGGATATTTGGATTAATTGTGATAGCAGTCGTCTTTTTCACAATTTTTTGGGGAAACATCTGAATCCAGGCTAACCATTAGCGTCATAAAAACTGCATAAACCCGTCGAGCTGCCGTTTATAGGCAATTCGACGGGACTAATGGGGAGCCTCTTCCTGCGGGGCGGATCTATAATCACATGCCCACATTAACCCCTATAGCAATCCATCCACGCAAACCTGCATTACGGATCACTTTTCAAACAGCGGATAAAATGCCCTGTCTGTTTTTAGCATATGCTTGGCAATCACCTCATCCGCCAGAAAATCCACCATCTCCCCGACCGAAACGCCCCCGGCAAGCGAGGCGTCGCGCAATTGCAGAGCACGCTCAACCAGATGCTTGTGGGCACTGCTATGCCGGATCAGATCGGGGTAATGGTGTTCAGCAAGTATCGCCTCTTCATCGGCAAAGTGCTTTATCACATGCGCTAACAAGTTTTCCAAGGCCTGATGAAATTCCTGCGGTTTTTCACCGCGAGTAAATGCCATATTCATTAAAACATTAGCCAAATCGAACAATTTACGGTGTTCCGCATCAATTACCGGCTGCCCGCAATCATAAGAATCATGCCAATTCAGATGCAAGACCATGCTATTTTCCGAGTCATCCACCCATAAATCGCTGTTACCTTGCGCATCTACCACGACCCGATTACGGCCACTGTTTTTTGCCGCATACAAGGCGTCATCGGCACGTTTAAACCAACGCGCTTCACTTTCTTCCGACACATACTCCGCCACACCTAAACTAATAGTGATGCGCCCCGCCCCGTCAATATCGTGCCCGGAAATTCTGCTACGCAAGCCTTCGGCTAATGACTCCGCCGCGTGATAGCGGGTCGAAGTGGCCAAGATCATAAACTCTTCCCCTCCCCAACGGAACAACATATCCGAAGCGCGAATATTGGCATTCGTCAATCTCACCAGCTCGCTCAATACGGTATCCCCCACCGCATGGCCAAAGGTATCGTTGATCTGCTTGAAATGGTCAATGTCAAAAAAAATCAAGCTGAGCGGCTGACGGTAACGTAGGCTACGCGCCAGTTCAATGGGGATAATCCGGTCAAAATAGCCTCTATTCCATGCCCCAGTCAGCTTATCAGTCACACTGATTTTTTCAAGCTCCAGCACCCGCCGATGCAATGCAATGAGTTCGCTGTTATGGGTATTTCCTGCTGATTTCTCTAAAATCAGAATGAGGTTGTCGCCTAAATTGATGGCCCGCACAAACACTTCGGCCCCGCATTCATCGCATTGGAACGGCACAGGCTCGTAAATGGAATGCTCGACCTCCTGCAAAATTTTCTGCAAATTCTTCGAATTCAAGCATTCCCTATCAAACGTTTTATTAAAACAATCATTGAGCTGCTTAATGTTCCCATCATGGCCTAAAATAGCCAGCGGCAACGGAAACCGCATAAACAAGGCTTGTGTATGCGGCTCAAAAAGCCAAGAAATATCACTTGTTGTCATGTCTCTCATCAAGGCGGTTAGTCTAAGAACGTATTTTAAAATATCACTCACTAAGTTGACTTGGCCGCCCAATATTCAAGCACTCTACATACGGCCGGGATAAGCACCCCCACCCTGCATAATCACTTCTTAAGCTTTTCAACCAACATTTTGTTAACTTCGGCCGGATTTGCCTTGCCCTGCATGGCCTTCATCACTTGCCCGACAAAAAAGCCAAAAACCTTGTCATTACCGTTTTGGTACTGCCCAACCTGTTTGCCGTTACCGGCAATAATCTGGTCAATGACGGCTTCAATCGCGCCGGTGTCGGTGATTTGCCTTAAGCCTTTGGCATCGATGACCTCATCTGCGGTAACCGCTGGGTTTTGCCAAAGTTCTTCAAAGACTTGCTTGGCAATTTTGCCAGAAATCGTGTTGTCGCTGATCCGCGCCAGCAAACCGGCCAACCGTTCGGTACTGATCGGCGATTCGGTGATTTCCAAACCCGCCTTATTCAGCGCCGCCGCCAAGTCACCGTTGACCCAGTTGGCGCACAGCTTGGCTTCGCAGCCCGATTGCTTGACCACCGCTTCAAAATAATCCGCCAGCACACGGGATGACGTAAGTTGGGCGGCGGCCTCATTATCCAGTTGGTACGTGGATTTAAACCGTAGCTTTTTGGCCTCTGGCAATTCCGGCAAGGTGGCTTTCACTTCGGCTTTAAACGCTTCGGTGACAACCACCGGCAACAAATCAGGATCGGGGAAGTAGCGGTAATCGTTGGCTTCTTCTTTGCTGCGCATCGAGCGGGTTTCGTCTTTTACCGAATCGTACAAGCGGGTTTCCTGCACCAAAGCACCTCCGTTTTCAATCAGCTCGATTTGCCGTTCAACTTCATGGTTGATGGCTTTTTCGACAAATTTAAACGAGTTGATATTTTTGATTTCCACGCGGGTACCGAATTCTTTTTGGCCTTTGGGACGCACGGACACGTTGGCATCGCAGCGAAACGAGCCTTCCTGCATATTGCCGTCGCATATCCCCAGATAGCGCACCAGTTCGTGCAGCTTACGCATGTAGGCGACGGCTTCACTAGCGGAGCGCATGTCCGGTTCGGAGACAATTTCCAGCAACGGTGTGCCAGCACGGTTTAAGTCAATGCCGGTCAATCCGTGAAAACTTTCGTGCAGCGACTTGCCGGCATCTTCTTCCAAGTGGGCGCGGGTGACACCAATACGTTTGGTCTCACCATCCACGTCAATATCCAAATGGCCGTTACCAACAATAGGGAAATCCATTTGGCTAATTTGATAACCTTTGGGCAAGTCAGGGTAAAAGTAGTTTTTGCGGGCGAACACCGAGCATGGCGCAATTTCGGCGTCAATAGCCAAGCCAAACATGACCGCCTTGCGCACTACCCTTTCATTTAACACCGGCAATACGCCAGGCAAGCCTAAGTCAACGGCGCAGGCTTGGGTGTTGGGCTCGGCGCCGTAAGCGGTGGATGCGCCGGAAAAAATTTTTGATTGGGTGGCAAGTTGGGCATGGATTTCCAAGCCGATAACGGTTTCCCAAGAGGTTGTCATAATTAAAGTCCTTAGATTTTTTAGTTACTCGGCAAAAACATCGGCCAAATCGATGTTTAAGTCAGGAAAGAGATAAGGCGTAGCAATGTCGTCGCCTGCGTGCATGGCAAATAATTGGTAACAGTTGGTTTCGGCATTGAGCACGAATTGGTAAACCGATTGCTCGTAGGGATAAGCCAACCAATACTCTTTAACACCGTTTTCTTGGTACAAATCGTATTTCAAGCGCATTTCCTTCTTGGTGTTGCCCGGCGACAGCACCTCAACAATCCAGTCCGGAGCGCCGTTACAGCCATGTTCAGTCAGTTTTTCAGGATCACAAATCACACATAAGTCAGGTTGTACTACGCTAAAAACTTCGCTGTCGGCCAATTTGGATTTACGGCTGCCACAAAGGCTGACATCAAACGGTGCATAAAATAATTGGCAGGGCTTTTTATGAAAATAGTTAAATAACGCCCCACCCAGATTAGTGATGACGCGCTGGTGCTTCACATTCGGCGCAGGCGCCATCAACATAATCTTGCCACGGATCAACTCGACAGTTTCTTCAAGCTGCCACGTCAGATAGTCGGCATAACTGTAAGTGGCATCCATGTCCAATTGCGATAACTGCGTGATGGTCGGCATAAAGAGTTCCTGCGTAGTTTGGGGTATCCGGCAAAGCTTTAGCCAAAACTGTCTCTGGCAGTACAGGAGACCAATGGGGCATCACCCCAACAATCCCTGCCTACAAGACAGGCAATATACAATACTGGCGGCTTAAGGAAAAGCAACACTGTCATTTCAAAAATTGGTAATGGTCTAATCTGTAATTTGTTTTAAAATCTGATGCTATGCAGCCCGCAGTTTCTATAGCCCTTCATAAGCCACCTGGCCCGCATAGCGAAAGTGCTGCAACCCATTGGGCAAAGCGCCCCAAACACCCCAATTTAAATCTGGCGAAGGGGACGTGATCGAATCGCGTAGCTGTTTTTACAACAAGTTCCAATGAACCAAGAAAGACTTGACAGCTCTATTCAGTTAAAATATCCGGTATCGTAAATTACCAGCTTTATCGAGTGGTAATTATGTTCAATCGAGTGTTTTACTGAGGATTTCGTATGCGTAAAAATTTGCTTACCTTTACTGGGGGCGTTGTGCTGCTCCTTAACCAGTCATGGAGCGTGGCAACGACTGACTTACCGCCTAATAAAAAAGTAGAGTTGGGGCCGGTTGAAGAGGTCTGCTCTGATTTCACGCCTCAGGAATGGCGCGAAGCCCAAGTTATCGACGGCGTGGACATACAAGAATCAAGACTGTGTGAACCAGACAATCCAGCCGATATTGCCGCTTTTGTTAAGGGCACTAACGGTATTTCCATGGACACCCTAATGAGGACCCAGCTAGCGGCTGACGCAATCACCATGTCCGATGATATGGATGGCGACGGCGATCCTGATAAAATTATTATTAAATTGGAAGTCGTTGAGTTAAATGGCCGCTCGCCTGATGTTAAAGAACCTATAACAACCTTTGACATTGCTCCAGGTATCCAACCGACGTTTTGGGTTTATGCACCCAAAACCCGTGACATGTCCACCCGCAGCCTTTATGAGCCTATCGCCAACCCGTTGTTACGCGTGCCCTCGCCCGTGATCCGCGTTGAACAGGATGATGTGGTTTGGTTGGTGCTGGAAAACACCCATTATCTGCCACATTCCATCCATTTACATGGCATCGACCACCCGTTTATGGATATGGGAGGAACCGGGAATGATGGCGTGGCGCAAACCAGCAACATGGACACCATGCCTGGCGAGAGCAAAACCTATGTCATCAAGCCCCGCCAGCCGGGCACCATGTACTATCATTGCCATGTGCAACCGCACACCCATATCCCTATGGGCTTACAAGGCATTTTTGTCGTCGAAGAAAACCGGCCTAATAACTGGCCGCAAACCTTAAACGTAGGTGCGGGACAAGTCCGCCATCCCTCGGTCGCTGTGCTGGAAAAATACGCCAGGGAATATGATTTGCATTATGAGTCGGCGGACAAACAACTCCATGAAGTCGCCGCAAGAGCCGCAAATGACCCGCGCCTGACCGCCAAATACATGAACATGGAGTATGACATCACCGATGCTGATGACGACTACTTTATGCTCAATGGCCGTTCTTTCCCTTATACCCTAAGGGAGTCGTTGATTCACATGGAAGAGAATCAAAAAGTGAAGCTCCGGATTTTAAATGGCCATACCGATGCGTTTGCAATGCACATTCATGGCCATAAGCCTGTCATCACCCATTACGATGGCGTTGATAACGGCCCGGGTTCCTATATCCAACGCGATGTGCACGGTATGGTGCCGGCTCAGCGCATTGACCTCGAATTGAACGGCGCCGATGATGGCTTAAACAGTTTTGGCCAAGGTATCTGGATGATGCACGACCATGTGGAAAAGTCGTTTACTACGGATGGACATGGTGAAGGCGGAGATATTAGCCTAGTTGTCTATAAAGGCTTTGTTGATGAAAAAGGGATTCCTTCCGCACATGGCATGAGCCTGGCCCCTTATTTCAGCAAGTCCGTATGGAAAGGCCAGTATCCTATTTGGCAGGATTATGATAAGTGGCACAGCTTAGGCCTACCAGATCTGCAAGCCGACTATAAGCCCGCCAAAGTCGCCGTGCAAACGGTTGCGCCACAGAGGGGGGCGGCAACTGCACCAACAAACGGGCAAGGGTCTTCATTCATCGGCAAGCTGTTTTATGGCTTAATACTGGGGTTATTAAGTTATGTGGTGGTGGTTAACCGACGTCCTATTTATGATTTTGCGCTTAAGCTGATAAAAAAATAAGATGATTGCCACACCATCATGCCGGTTAGGCGTGATGGTGTCCATACTCAAACAACCGCATATACATTAACGGCCTTCCCTGACCGCATTACAAACCAGCTTGTCCAATCCCTATCCCCGCGCTTCCTTTATGTTAAGGCCGGTATCAGCATGACACCGCATTTAAATGTTCATTGTCATATAAACGGGTTTTTTTCCATCCGTCAAATTTGTCATCATGAAATTCAATATCGTTATCGATGGCAAATTCATAGCAACTCCGAAACAACTTAGCAGTGCGGAACGCATGTAATTCATCATCAGCGGTAATTTTATTGATATTGCCAACTTGAAAGGTTTTGTTGCGCGCCTTGCCATCATGTACCCAAAAAACGGTATAGCAGAGATAGCTTTTATCTTTACGGTGATCGTATTTAATCGTTCTGGATACACCTGTCACACCAGTCGTGGTTTTATTTTTAGGGGGCTTAAGGAACCGGCTTTTACTACCTTTGAGGACGACAAGCATTTGATCCCGCCAAGTAATGGCTGCTTGCAAAGATTTGCCCTTATTTCCCCATAACTTATGGGAAAAATAACGGCTACTTTCTTTTCCGCGTCGCACGATACGGACTTGAAAACCAAAAACGTCGGGTTCGGTAATATGTTTGTTTTTTACCATAAACTGATTTCTCTATAACGGAATATATACAGATGGCTTTAACAACAAAGCTATGCCGCCACCGACTGTGCCGACATCAATAGCCATGGATTAAAGTGCACTCAATGCCTCGCGGGGCATAGAGCTTTAAAGTAGCGCGAGGCGAGCCTATTACAAAAATCAAAATAACCATCGTTTTTTGTAATATAACCGTAACAAATTATCGCTAAAGACAGCCTAAATGCAAGTAAAAATTAACCTAGCTAGACAAATCCCGACCAATCTAGTGTAGAATAGCCCAATTCAACTGCCATAATGGTAAGTTCAAGCGTGTAATCCTTTGTTTTTTAATTCTTTTGGAGGTACCAATGAGCGTATTAGTCGGTAAACAAGCACCTGATTTTACAGTCCCAGCCGTTTTAGGTGATGGTCAAATAGTTGATTCTTTCAGCTTTTCTGAAGCCACTAACGGTAAATATGCAGTCGTATTTTTCTACCCATTAGACTTTACTTTTGTCTGCCCAAGTGAGCTGATCGCTTTGGATCACCGTATAGATGAATTCAAAAGTCGCGGTGTTGAAGTGATTGCCGTCTCTATAGATTCACATTTCACCCACAATGCTTGGCGCAACACACCTATCAATAAAGGTGGTATTGGCCCAGTCCGCTACACCATGGCGGCGGATTTGTCACATACCATCTGTAAAGATTATGATGTTGAAGCCGGTGCAGGCGTTGCTTTTCGTGGTACTTTCCTGATAGACACTGCGGGTGTGGTACGTCATCAAGTGGTTAACGACCTGCCATTAGGCCGTAACATGGACGAGTTGCTGCGGATGATTGATGCCCTGCAATTCCATGAAGAACATGGTGAAGTTTGCCCTGCCGGTTGGAATAAAGGTGATGCCGGTATGAATGCAAACCCAGCAGGTGTTGCAGAATATCTGGACAAAAATGCAGACAAACTGTAATTGACTGCATTTCACTAATAATCTAAGGCGCGTCGTGTCACACGACGCGCCTTTTTTATTTTAGGGTTAGCGACTATTTTGCCGCATCTGCCAAGAGCTTTTTCCTAATTAAAAACGCTGCACAAACACCTATGACAGCGGGTAGCTGGATGAGCAAAAACGTTCCGGTCGCGCTTTTAGCAACCAGTCCTGACAATATTGAAACAATCGACAACTTAACCGCCCACCAAGCAATCCAATAACCCATAACCCCGATAACCGCCCATTTTATCGGTGGCTCGCCCTGATTTTTTGCGGTCAAATAAAACCACACTAAAATGGCAATACCTGCGGCTTTAGCTAAAAGTAACATATTCTCCACCTTTTGATTATTATAATAAATACACGTCTCGTTAGAAAGTAATCTGGATCGTTTTACTGCAAAATGCCCAGTCCAGAATTTAACCTGTAACGGATGGATGATATTCCATAATGTGGAATTTTTGCATTATTTTTAACGGCCTCGCATGCCACGTAATAAAAACCCTCAGGGCGTGACAGATCTTCCAACAAATTCATGACCCGTAAAAAACCAGCGCCTGCTTTAATCTACCGACAAGGAGAAATGATGGAAGAACAAATGCTTGCCCTCGCTGATCAGTTAGGGCGGTTTTTACATGCAGAAAATAAAAAAATAACTACGGCGGAGTCTTGCACAGGCGGTTGGATTGCCGAAGTGATTACTGCAATTCCAGGATGTTCGGCTTGGTTTGATAGTGGTTTTGTCACTTATAGTAACGCCGCAAAAATACGGATGCTGGGAGTAAAGGCTGAAACACTGGTACGTTATGGTGCAGTGAGCGCCGAAACAGCGGAAGAAATGGCCGCAGGGGCGTTAGCCCATAGCGATGCAGATTATGCGATCGCCGTCACGGGCATTGCAGGCCCAGACGGCGGTACGCCCGAAAAACCGGTGGGTACGGTATTTATTGCATGGCAAAGCAAAAATGGGCAATCCAGAGTGGTAAGGGAGCAGCTTTCTGGAGACCGGCGGCAAATAAGGGCAAATACGGTGATAATTGCTATAGAGGGGGTTGGAATTAATACACAATAAAACTAGACAAACTTTAACTGTAGATAAATTTAGTAGAATTGCCCATCAAAAGCCAAATTCAGATTCATCAAAATCGTCAAATTGATCTTTCAACCGTTTCTTTTCCCAATAAATTTCAATTTTTCGGCGTGCATCCCTCTTTACGGTCTCTGTTTCAAGATTTTCTGTTAGCGAAGCAAATTCACCGGCATCAAAAATGTCATCGTCATCATTATCAGGTTCGGTAGGGCTCGTTTTAGTTACTGGTTTAGAGGTGTTTTTGGTCATTTGTAATCTCACAAAAAAGCATTATTAAAATCCTATTAATTACGCTTGTAAATTAAAAAATAATAATAGCAAGCCAAAACTCTAGCAAGCTATAGCGCGTTATTTAAGGGTTGCCCCTTTGAGCTTTTATAACGCGGGAGACGTTCGGATACAATAATTTTTATTGGGGCTATAGTGCAATAGCCGCATATTTAATTACCTTATAATTATAGAGAGCATTAATATGACCCCTAATTTTCTTGTTATTGGCGCACAAAAATCCGGCACAACTTGGATGGATCGAAATTTGAGGATCCATCCTGATATTTGGTTACCGCCTGAAAAAGAAATGCATTATTTCGACTTGCCTAAAAATATACCGTTTGTGTTTTTTATGTGCGCACCGGAACGCGGCGACCGTTATTGGGTTTTTAACCGGTTAAAAAGAGCCTATCGCATGGCAAGCGCCAATCCTAGTGCCATTAACTGGTATAGCCGTTATTATTTTTTACCGCGGACTGACCACTGGTACCAATCCCTTTTTAGCCCGGATAACAGCCAGATTGCTGGCGAAATAACGCCGGATTATGCTGTCATGAATGAAAAAAAAATCGCCCATGTCCACGCACTTGCGCCGACCATAAAAATTATTTACCTGATGCGCAATCCTATTGAGAGGATGTGGTCACAAGCGGCGATGCACTTTAGCGAACGCTCAGGTTATCAGGGCATACACACAATAGACGAGGAAACTATCATCGGGTTTTTATGTAAACCCACACGGCTTGCCCATGCACGGTATTTTAAAAACTTGCAACGCTGGAAAAAATATTATTCCCCAGAACAGATTTTCACCGGCTTTTTTGAAGATATTGCTGATGTGCCCGAACAACTGCTTAAGTCCATTTTTGAATTCCTTGGAGTAACGGCATCTGCTGACTGCATCTCCGGCTTGTCTGCAGAAAAGATATTTGCCCGCGACTATCCACCTATTCCACGGCGCATTGCCCATTTGCTTGCCGGATTGCTTATAGATGATATAACAGCCCTTCATCAGTATTTTAATAATGCATACACTGCGCAATGGCTCACGTCGGCAACAGCCTATCTGGCTGTTTCGGACACTTGATAAACTAAACGCAAAATCTGGCCCGCACAAGCATAGACTTTAATGGCTTTGCGCTAAGACACATAAAAACCTGCAACCGATTAAATGTACTCATGACTGATAACAACTGCCCAGGTAAAACCCCTTGAGCCCCTTATTAACTTATCGTTGGCCTTATTTACCAAAACTACTTGGCGTGGCGGTGGCTTATGCACTACTTGTTAAAATTGTTTTGATCCATTTAACAACAGATGCCAGCAACATTTCCATTGTATGGATGCCCAGTGGCTTAGGGTTGGCAACGTTACTTATCGGCGGCAAAAAATATTGGCCCGGTATTTTGCTCGGATCATTAGCCGTCCGGCTAATGCTAGGGGGCGCACTGCTGCCCTCAACTTTTGCGGCACTAAGCAATGTGGTTGAGCCTTTGCTTGGTGTCTGGCTACTAGACCATGTTTTAATAAAAGCAGACTATCGTTTTGATTCTTCTCTAACGCAACCGCGTGATTATTTTGCGTTAGCCCTAACGGCTACCCTAACAGCGATGGTCGCCGCCATTATCGGCGTCACCAGCTTTTGGTTGGCGGGCATTGTCACAACCGAAGTGCTCGAAGACAGCTTTCTACATTGGTGGATGGGCAATGTTTTAGGTATGACCTTATTAGCGCCCCTGATATTGGTGTGGCAAACTTTTCCCCATCACTGGCTAAAGTGGCACAAGGCTATTGAGGCCCTCTTCTGTTTCGGGTTAATGCTGCTAATGGGGCAAGCCCTTTTTTTATCCCCTTTCAATGAGCTTAACAGCAAACTTGCGCTAGGTTACTGGCCGTTCCTCTTTGTCGTTTGGGCGGCTGTGCGGTTAGGACGTCACGGCACCTTGCTCATTATTTTCATAACTGCGACGCAAGCCTTGCTGGGCGCTATCCAAGGCATCGGTTTTTTTGCCGGCGACCTAGCCAACACCTCACTGTACGGCTTCTGGTCTTATATGCTGGTGCTGACCTTGGTTGGGCTTACGCTGGCATTAGTCATTAACCAGCGCGATCAGGCCGAAAATCACTTACGCACCTTATCGGTCGCCGTTGAACAAAGCCCCGCAGCCATCATTATCACCGATTTGAATGCGACCATTCAGTACACTAACCCGCGCTTTACGCAAATAACCGGCTACTCTGCAGCCGAGACCCTTGGCTACAATTTTAGTTTTTTTTATCCCGAATTGACCGATCCCGCCGATTACCGCGCCATGCAGAACGCGCTGGCGAACGGCTTGGCATGGTCAGGCGAATGTGCCAACAGGCACAAAAATGGCTCTATTTATTGGGAAGAAGTGTATATGGCGCCTGTTAATAATAAAAAAGGCACCACGACGCATTATGTTGCCGTGCAGTTGGATATAACCGAACGTAAACAAGCCGAGCTATTGCTACGCAGCAGTGAACAGCACTACGCCACCCTGCTTAATGTGTCGCCTGTCGGCGTGTTTGAAACAAACAAAGAAGGGCTTTGCCTTTATGTGAATGGCCGCTGGTCGAATATTACCGGCCTGCCACCAGAACAAGCCGCCGGGACTGGTTGGATAACAGCGTTATACCCTGATGATAAGCAAGCGGTTTGCAGCGAATGGGAAAATGCCATTGCCGAAGCACGGCCCTTCCGCTTGGAATATCGTTTTTTGCGCGACGACGGCAAAATCACCTGGGTGCTAGGCCAAGCGCAGGCTTTTTACACACAGTCCGGTGAGGTGCAGGGCTATATTGGCACCATTACCGACATTACTGAACAAAAGCTTACCGAACAACGCGAACAATCACATAGCCAAATGTTAGACTTATTGGCCAAAGGCGCACCGCTCAATGAAATTTTGCATGCTGTGGTCGCCAATATCGAGCAGAACAACCCCGCCATGCTCTGCAGCATCCTATTGATGGATCAAGAAGGCCGGCATTTACTGCTGGGAGCCGGCCCCAGCCTACCGGATTTTTTCAATGCCGCGATTGACGGCGTTGAATGTGGCGAGGGGGTCGGCTCTTGCGGCACCTGCGCCTTTTCGGGCCAGCGTGTGATTGTCGAAGATATCCAATCCCATCCTTATTGGGCCGCTTATAAGGACTTGGCTGCCGAGGCCGGATTAGCGGCCTGTTGGTCAGAACCTATCAAGAATACAGCAGGTAAAGTCATTGGCTCATTCGCCATTTACCAGCGGCAGGTAAGCACACCTGATGAGGCTGATATCCGGTTGATTATCCAAGCAGCCACCATAGCAGGCATTGCCATTGAACAAAGTCACGCCAGGAACGAACAAAAAATAGCGTCATTGGTGTATCAAAACACCAGCGAAGCAATGATTGTAACGGATGTCAATAACACCATCATTGCCGTCAACCCGGCCTTTATCAAAGTCACCGGCTACACAGCGGATGAAATTATTGGCAAAAACCCCAGGATACTTCAATCAGGCAAGCATGATAAAGCCTTCTACGACAACTTATGGCACGCACTGAACACCGTCGGCAGATGGCAAGGCGAGTTATGGGACAAACGCAAAAACGGCGAAATTTATCCCAAGTGGCTTACCATTGACAGCATCCTTAATAAAGACGGCATCCTGCAAGGTTACCTCGCCTTATTTTCCGACATCAGCCTTTTCAAAAAGGCTGAAGACCTTATCTGGCAACAAGCCAATTATGATTCCCTAACAGGCTTGCCAAACCGGCGCATGTTTAATGACCGGCTGAATCAAGAAATCAAAAAAGCCCACCGTACAAAATCAGGGTTAGCGCTAATGTTCCTTGACCTGGACCGGTTCAAAGAAATCAACGACAGCCTTGGGCATGCCATGGGCGACAAGCTTCTGTCAGAAGCGGCACGCCGTTTACGTGAGTGCGTGCGCGAAGTGGATACCGTCGCACGGTTAGGCGGGGATGAATTTGTCATCATCCTTACCGGAATTGGCGAACCCGAGGCTATCGATGGCGTTGCCAAAAATATTTTGGCCGTGCTCGCCCAGCCTTTTTGGCTAGACAATGAAACTGCTTATATTTCCGCCAGCATTGGTATCGCCCTTTATCCTGAAGATGCCCACGACGTGGTTTCACTGATTAAAAGCGCCGACCAAGCGATGTACGATGCGAAAGAAAAAGGCCGCAACTGTTACAGTTATTTCGCCCCTTTTATGCAAGAAGCGGCCCGAATTCGTGTGCAAATGACTAAAGACCTGCGTAGCGCCATTGCCGGACAACAGTTTTTCATGCTCTACCAACCTATTGTGTCGCTAAAAACCGGCAACGTTCATAAGGCAGAGGCGTTAATTCGCTGGACACACCCGGTCTACGGCGTACTAAACCCTGAAGTGTTTATTGCAATTGCCGAAGAAAACCGGATGATTATTGAAATCGGCGACTGGGTGTTCCGGGAAGTTGCCCGTCAAGCCGCAAAATGGCGAAGCAGCCTTTATGACCAATTCCAAATCAGTGTGAACAAATCGCCGATACAATTCCAGAGCTTGCCTTATGCGCATGGCGAGTGGATTGCGTACTTGCAGGAACTGGGCATCCCTGGACAGAGCATAGTGATAGAAATCACCGAGGGCTTGCTGTTAAATGCCAATGTTGACACGATCAACCAGCTTTTGGCCTATCGTGACGCGGGAATTAATGTCTCACTTGATGATTTTGGCACCGGCTATTCCTCGCTTGCCTATCTTCGAAAATTCGATATTGATTACCTAAAAATAGACCAGACCTTCATCCGTCATCTAACCACCGATTCTAATGATTTTATTTTATGCGAAGCCATTATCGTGATGGCGCACAAGCTAGGTATAAAAGTGATTGCTGAAGGCATAGAAACGACCGAGCAACGGGACTTGCTGACAGCTATGGGCTGCGATTACGGACAAGGTTATTTGTTTAGCAAACCCCTCGCCCCCATAGAATTTGAAACCTTGTTTAATACCCATTAAAAACGCGCACGATAAAATTATCCGAAACACTGACCAACGATGTCCGTGAGGCAATTTGTGGTGAAATCAGCGTAGCATCGACACCACGGCCTTCTTTTTATACCATGTTGATCCTTTCGGGGATCATAGCCTCCTACGGCTTGCTCACCAACAGCGCCCCCGTGGTCATCGGCACCATGTTGGTCGCCCCGTTGATGACGCCCATTATCGGTAGCGCCCTATCGTTATCCTACACTGAAAAATTCAGCCGCATTGGATGCCAACCGCAAATTGGCGGCCGTTTGTGAAACCAAACATAATAGGCCGCGCCACCTGTCCCCTTCAATCATCCTCAGGAACCCTATTTATTTATGGAACAATTGACCGACTTAAAAGCCATTTTACACTCCAAACGCGCCAATATTTATTATCTGGAAAAATGCCGTGTCATGCAAAAAGACGGGCGCGTGCTGTACCTGACCGAAGCCAAAGACGAAAATCTGTATTGGAACATCCCCATCGCCAACACCACCGTTATTTTGTTGGGCACTGGCACGTCCATCACCCAAGCCGCCATGCGCATGTTGGCAAGCGCCGGCGTGTTGGTCGGCTTTTGTGGCGGCGGTGGCTCGCCATTGTTTTCAGGCAGTGAAATCGAATGGCTCAACCCCCAAAGCGAATACCGCCCCACCGACTACGTGCAAGGCTGGCTAAGCTTTTGGTTTGACGAAGCCAAGCGGCTCAGCGTCGCCAAAACCTTCCAACACGCCCGCATCACCTACATCAAACGCATCTGGGACAAAGACCGCGAACTGAAAGCCGAAAACTTCTTCAGCGACGACAGCCAACTCAGCATCGCCCTGGACAGCTACACCGACCACATCGACACCGCCCAAAAAGTCGGCGACCTGTTGCAACGCGAAGCCCTGATGACCAAACAACTGTACCGCTACGCCGCCAAAGCCACCGGGCAAGACGGCTTTAGCCGCGACCACCAAGCCACCGACCTGGCCAACGGCTTCTTAAACCACGGTAACTACCTCGCCTACGGCCTGGCCGCCACCACGCTTTGGGTGCTGGGCATACCGCACGGCTTTGCCGTCATGCACGGCAAAACAAGGCGCGGCGCGTTAGTGTTTGACATCGCCGACCTCATCAAAGACGCCATTGTCTTGCCCTGGGCGTTTGTTTGCGCCAAAGAAAAAATGACCGAACAAGAATTCCGCCAGCAAATCCTGCAAAAATTCACCGACCACAAAGCCTTGGATTTCATGTTCGAGCAAGTCAAACAACAAGCCATGCGGGGTGACTGGTTATGATGGTCACCTTCGTCAGCCAATGCCAGAAAAAAGCCCTAACCCGCACCCGCCGCGTCCTCGACGCCTTCGCCAACCGCATCGGCGACAACACCTGGCAAACCATCATCACCGAAGACGGCCTGATTGCGGTTAAAACCCTGCTACGCAAAACCGCCACCAAAAACACCGCTGTTTCCTGCCATTGGCTACGGTCTAGGAGCAGGAGCGAGTTGGTTTGGGTTGTGGGGAATCGTAACGCCTTTAATTCACATGGCATAGTGCCTGTAAACACCACCAGCAAAGAGTTATTTATGGATATTTCAAACGATAAACCTAACCCGAACTGGCTTTATGCCAACACCCATTTACAGTCATTGGCAGAGCATTTATTTGCCGTCGGCTATGTCGCAGAACAACTGCATAGGCGATTGATTGCCAATAAAAATGACCACTCCGAAGCCATTTTTGTGGCTGGCTGCCTACATGACTTGGGCAAGATTGATCCGGCGTTTCAGCAATGGGTAACAAATCCCAAGAAAAAGGCTTTTGAAGCCGAAGACGGGCAACACATCGACGATGCCAAGTTTAGTTTTGAGAAACACCCAAGACATAACGAAGTGTCGGCATTGCTTTATCACCTCGTTGACCAGATAAGCCTAAAAACTATCAATGCCGACAATAAAAAGTCCATCAAGCACGTTGTCTACTGGCATCATGCCAAGCCGTTCCGTAAGGATGGCGATATTAAAACCTATGGCGACATTTACAGTAAGCTCAGTAAAAACTTAAAAGACTTTGATGTTAAACAGTTATTAGAGAAGACGATAAAATTGCTGAAAACAGTCAGCACAATAGCGGCAAAATATCAGGATCAGGAAGAATCTGTCTTATGCAAAATATTTCATGAGGACATTGACTTAGATGTACTCGCAACGTTAGAGAGCCAGGGATTACCGGATTATAAAAAATATGAGCTACAAGACAACATCGAGAAATATAAAACACAAGTTAACTCCAATGCCAACAATAACACCATGCGTGCCTGTGTCATTTCCGCAGATCGAATTATTTCAGGGCTTAGTGCTTCAGATTTGCAGGAGCATATCCAAAAACACACGTTGGATAATCTGGTAAACGACATTTTGCTCAATGAATCAACATTATGTTCTTATATTGAAACCTGCCTAAAGCAATTTCCCGCTAGCGAGCGTACAACCAAACAACAGGAAATTGCCAATCAATTAACCAAAACGCAAGATGTTGCGGTACTAGCAGGCCCAGCTGGTTGCGGCAAAACTAAAATTGCTTTGGAATGGGTAAAACTCAAAAATGTACAACAACTGATTTGGATTTGCCCAAGAGTGCAAATCTGCCAAGGCTTGTTTAAAGAATTGATTTCTACGGACTACTTCGAGTTATCAATACCCAGCATAAAAATAGAAATAAACACCGGAGAGTTTAAATTTACCAATCAATGGGATAAGCCAACGCATGAAAATGATTATTTCCGTGGCAACATTGTTATCACCACCATTGACCAAATTTTTAATGCCATCATTACCCATACTAAAGTTAACAGCCTAATTAACTTTTTGAATGCCCATGTGGTATTCGATGAATTCCATGAATACGTCAACATGCCAGCCTTTAACTTGTTATTTGCTGAGTTGATCGCCTGCAAGCAGCAACAGGCGCAACGCGCCAATACCTTGTTAGTGTCTGCGACGCCGCATTATTTCTACCTACAAGAATTATTAGGCATAGACCATGAAGACATCATTGAAATGCCGTCCTTTAACCCTAGCCGGTATCAACTAGACTTTAAAACTTTTAAAGAAAGCAAACAGGACAACAGCAATCCCCTATATCAAGTACAAACCGCTAATACCATTGTTATCAGCAACACCGCGTTGACGGCGCAAAGAAGTTTCATCCGCAACCAACATGATGAAAATGCCGTATTGCTGCATTCAAAATTTAAGAAAAGCGATAAAAAGCGTTGGTTTAACGAAGTGTTTGAGTCCTTCAAGAAAAACGGTACCCGTCAATTTACCGTTTTGCGTGCCGGCCCGATTGTGCAAGCGTCATTGAATATCACCTGTGACTATATGGTTAGCGAGATGACGACAGCGGAAAATTTGCTACAGCGACTTGGGCGTTTAGACCGCTTTGGGGTTAATAAAAACAATATCTTAACCATTGCCATCACAGACGATGTAAAGCAAGGCAAATGCAAAGACAGTAGTTCAAGATTTTTAAACAGCATTCACTCATTACAGTCGGCAAAATCCTGGTATCAATTTCTGCAAACCGAACTGGACGATAGAGTTTTTACTTTGCCGGAACTCTACGCACTCTACAGAAGCTACTACCAATCTGATAATGTCAAAAAATTAATTGAATCAGATTTATTGGCCTCATTAAAAGCCAGTGTGCAATTAATCAGCCTAAAGGTTATTGACCCTAGCACGATCCCACCTAAAAAAGCGGTAGAAAAAGGCCGAGTCAAAATCAGCAAAACGTCGTTGCGCGGTGATAACCGTTTTGTGCAAATGGCGATTTGTGATGTAAATGACCCTAAACAGCTAAAGTTTATTGACCAATATGCTTACTCAATAACCTCTAACGAAAAAGAAGACATTGATAACTTAACTGAGGATTTGAGCAGGTTAAGAAATTTGGATTTGATTAATCACATGGCCAAAAAGCATGGAAACATTGATAGCTCTCATCCAGTAAAAGGTATACCTGCAAACAAAATGTTACTCCGCTGTAAAGTGATAGAGGGGTATGCCAGAGACCCGGAGCTTCCTATTTACTCAAGTTACACCAAAAGTGATCTCGATAATGTAGGCGGTGAGAAAGAACAGCATAGCGAAGCAATTTACTATGCCATATGCGACAAACAACCCATCGGGGCAATATCAATCAAGCATTTAACATCAACAGAGGATTAAACTATACAAAACGGACAAAAACACCCGATCAACTGTACCGAGGTCACTATGAAACAACTGTTATTAGAAATTGATGACATCACAGAAGCAAAAATTAACGCCGCTGCGAAAACAGCAGGGCTTTCCACCCAGCAATGGTTACAACAAATTATTGATGAAAAAACGGTCACAACTTGGCCCAACTCCATTAAGGCATTAGCCGGAACATGGCAAGACATGCCTTTTGCAGAGGAGTTACGCGCTGCTGAAGGACAAGATATTTTAAGGGAAGATTTTTGATGTATGCATTAGACACCAACACCGTGATTTATTTTTTTAAGGGTATGGGCAATGTCGCTAGCCATTTATTTAGCTTGCCGCCACATGAAATCGCGTTGCCTTCGGTGGTTTTGTATGAACTTCAAGTTGGCATTGCCAAGTCAAACTCACCCGAAAAACGCAAGAACCAATTGGCTGAACTGCTCACGGTTGTGCGCGTGTTGCCGTTTACAGAACATGAAACAGCAATTACCGCCCAGCTTAGGGCAACTTTAGAAAAGACAGGTACACCGATTGGCCCGTTGGACATGATGATTGCGGGCATTGCGTTAGCCAACCAAGCCACCTTAGTAACGCATAACACCAAAGAGTTTTCGCGCGTCGGTGGGTTGCGTTTAGAGGACTGGTTTGAATCTCTGTGAGTCTAATACCCCGCCATTTGCGGCGGGGTAATTTTTCATTTCTAAACTGCCTGTGCGGCAGTAAACGCAAGAACATAGTTTTCTAAGCTACTTATGCAGTAGCGAGCCTATTTTACTATACAAAAATTTACGACATTAAATTTGTAAAAGAATATAGTGGTGTTTTTTTATTATGTGTTTATAATTTTGTTCATCGGGAATTTGCACCTGATGAATCTAAATCTCACAGTAAAAATAGGAAAACAGTTATGAATAAAATCACAGGTATTAGAAGTGTTGACTTCAAAATCACAGCATTAGGTTATGGTGTGGTCAACTGGAATGGCCCGACAACTTTACAAAGCGACGGGCGAATTATCGACAACCATTCCATGCCCAAATTGCGGGGTTATACCAATCTGACGGGTAAGGAAAGCGAAAAAGGCTACAAGCTCAAAAAAGACCCGTCAGAAATCAATTTCAAAGAAACACCGTTGTACATCAGTCAAAATTGCATACGCCATCATTTATTTAGGGATCAGGCTTATGACTTACACTACGCAAAAGATAAAAGTCTGCTTGCTGTTTTAACATCAATTACTGGCTTGATAAGAGGCTATGTTGTGCCGTCAAGCCAATGCAAACGTACCAGCCCGCTGCTATTGGAAGATTTTGTTGACCAAATCGGCAACGGCAATTTCGAGCAAATGGGGCGTTCCGGCTCGAAAGAAAAAGACAAGGACGACAAAGGTGGCGATGTTGCCAGCAATTCCTTTTTCTCCAAAACCACTTTCGGCGAAACCGAATATCTCGCTTACGGTTCAATCAGCATTGAACAATTGCAATTCATTTCGCTGGATAAAAAATTCGACCGCGCCGCAATGGTGATTAAAGAAGGCGAAGGCGAAAAAATCGCCGAAGCCGTACAAGCCTTTATCAAAAGCCTAGACCCAACCCGCGAACCAAAAGCAGCTTTCCACCCTAACTATGTACGTGGTGGCACTATTTTTGAGGAAGGCGAAACAGGCATTTTATTGGACAACGTAGCCATCGACATACTCGTGCAAGAAACCCTAAACATGATTAACGAACTGAGCATCCGCCAAGCCAAAGGCTATATGTATGTTGATAGTGTGCTGGTTGACTACAACGACAGCCACAAAATGATGCGTATCAAACGCAGCGAAGGCGACATCAGCGAAACGCCAAAATCACCTTATGCGGTTTATTTTTACGCCAAATAAGGAGCGGTTATGCGTATTACCATCAAATACGAAGCGTCTTGGCGCAATTCGTTTTTGGGCGGCTCCAACAACGAACCCGTACCCAAAAATGGCAGGGAGTTTTTAGGCTCCATGACGGCTTTGGGAAAAAAAGATGCCCAAGGTGAGTATTCCAATTTCATTAAGCGGGAGATTAGCAAGGATACCGTCATGGGCGTGTTGAATCGGCTGATTGGCGATCAACGCAAACTTTACCAATCGAGGCAATCTGCCGATTACTTCTTTGCCGAACTTGAGCCGCACATCACCTTCAACGACCGACAAGACCGCACTAAGCCAATCAATAGCGAAATGGTTTATATACGCAACATGACGGGCAACACCGACCAGAACGCATTTACGGGCATGATAAAAGCTAATGACCCCGTGTTTAGTGAGAGCTATTCCAATGCTTTTTGGGGCGTATTAACTTTGGATTTTGACAGTTTATGCCAATTTGTCAGGCAGGCTGATTACCAGATTGACAGCGTTGTGCAATTTGACCCCATCAGTGTTTTACAACAGCTGGAAAACTTGAATGCGTTAAAAGCCATCGACCTGACAGAAACCGTGCAGTTAACGTTGGCGGTTTTGCAAAAAACCTTTCCAGACGTGGCCTACAAAATCACTAACGACAAAATCAAGCCGATTGAGCTTTATTGTTCAGCTTTGTACTTGCAAATTGCGCGGCTAAGCCAACACCATGATGTGTCCAAAGCCCTCACCAAAAGCGGCGGCATCAGCGGCATTTCCAAACGTGGTTTTACACCCAAGGATTTTATGAACACCTATACCACCGGAAATAAAAAGCCGATTTGGGGCAATCCCTATTTGCTGAAAGAAAAGCGCAAAGGCGAAGGCGAAGTCACATCGCTGTTAACCAAAGCCAATGGAACGCTGGACATTCAACTGGACATACCTGAAGAAACAGCAAAACAATTAAAAGAGAGGATAGAAAACGCAGGTGTTTCTAGTTTCTACCTGGGCAAAAAGGGCTTGGCGTATATTGATGGCGAAATTAGGATTTAGGATATGAAACACTACATTGAAATAACCCTAATAGAGAACTCGGACATCAATCTCTTTAGCCTCTGGTCAAAAGTCTACCAACAAATCCACCTAGGCTTAGTCGAAATGCAGGACGACCAAAAACGGGTGCCAATAGGCGTATCGTTCCCTGAGTATGTGGTTGGCGGTCGTTCCCGGCTTCCTGCCTCTCACGACACCCGCACATCCCTGTGCATCGATAAATACAGCGTGTTGGGCGGTAAGTTGAGGCTGTTTGCCCAAGATGAAGCGACACTCGCTAAGTTTGATGCGGCAAAATGGTTAGCGCGGCTGCGCGACTATGTGCATTGCACCGACATCTGCCCCGTGCCTGAAAAGCTCAAAGGCCACACGGTTTACCAACGCGAGCAGCCCAAAACCAACAAGGAACGCCTAGCCAGGCGCTATGCCAAAAGGCATGGCATGGACTATGACACGGCTTTGGCGTGTTATGGCAAGATGGCGCATGAATCCATAACAACACCGTTTATACGTCTAAAAAGCTTGGGCAGCGACAACACGTTTTGTTTGTGGATTAAAAAAACGGTGGTTGCCGAACCGTCGGGGGCGACTTTCAGCAGCTATGGCTTAAGCGCCGTTTCCAGCGTCCCCGACTTTTGACCCAATTTTTTTGCGCTTTTTAAAAATATAGAAAAATCAGTTAGTTGTGCAGCGGTGTTTTGGAGATGGGTAAAGCCGGTAAAATCTCCTGTATACTGCTACACGGCTGGCTTTCAGAGGTTTTAAGGTCAGTTCACTGCCGCACAGGCAGCTTAGAAAATTTATGTTTTTGATTTATAATGTTTTTATTTGTTCACTGCCGCACAGGCAGCTTAGAAAAAGACCGGACGACATTGCCAACAGTATTGCCTGTTCACTGCCGCACAGGCAGCTTAGAAAGCATTAAAGCCGAAGTCAAGCGCATCCGCGCCGTTCACTGCCGCACAGGCAGCTTAGAAATAGTTTATGGTTGCCTTGGGCGATTATGTCTGGTTCACTGCCGCACAGGCAGCTTAGAAAATATCTGATTGGGAAAAATCAGCATCGAACTTGTTCACTGCCGCACAGGCAGCTTAGAAATGTACCAACGCAATCCGGCGGAGCACCGGATTGTTCACTGCCGCACAGGCAGCTTAGAAAACCGCCAAGGTTGTATTCTATCTCGATTGCTTGTTCACTGCCGCACAGGCAGCTTAGAAACATCGATAGCCAAGGTTGTATTCTACCTCGATGGTTCACTGCCGCACAGGCAGCTTAGAAATAAAGCAATACTTGTAAGCTACTGGACAATTGGTTCACTGCCGCACAGGCAGCTTAGAAAAGTAAGCGTCAAAAGCTTCCTCGGTGACAAAAGTTCACTGCCGCACAGGCAGCTTAGAAATTGAGCAAAGCAAAAATAAAGCTTGCTTTGCTGTTCACTGCCGCACAGGCAGCTTAGAAAGCTTTCAAGCGTTAAGACAGCGACGCGAAATTGTTCACTGCCGCACAGGCAGCTTAGAAAGCTCTTGCCCTTGCATCCTCCCATGCCGCTACGTTCACTGCCGCACAGGCAGCTTAGAAATACGTTGCCGTCAGGCGGATGTGGTTATGAAGGTTCACTGCCGCACAGGCAGCTTAGAAATAGAGTTTTAGGCCAATTGTAAACTTGGAGTTGTTCACTGCCGCACAGGCAGCTTAGAAAGCCACACAAGCTGATGCCGTCGGCGAAACTTCGTTCACTGCCGCACAGGCAGCTTAGAAATTAAATTCTTTGACCATGCGCGACTGTTCGGCGTTCACTGCCGCACAGGCAGCTTAGAAAATCCAGGAACTGTTTGTACTTGTGTTAATGTCTGTTCACTGCCGCACAGGCAGCTTAGAAAAAATATCAGGCCAGGATTTAAAGCCAACAATCGTTCACTGCCGCACAGGCAGCTTAGAAAAAGTTTATGTAGTTAATAGTAAAGAGTAAGGCGTTCACTGCCGCACAGGCAGCTTAGAAATAACGCTTTGTTAAGGCGCAAGCCGCACACGCGTTCACTGCCGCACAGGCAGCTTAGAAATTCAACCGCTCATACAACGTAATAATATCCAGGTTCACTGCCGCACAGGCAGCTTAGAAAAACAGAAGTTATTGCAGTCGGTTGTACCTCACGTTCACTGCCGCACAGGCAGCTTAGAAAACGCGTACAGAGATTGGGTAACCCTCGCAGAGGTTCACTGCCGCACAGGCAGCTTAGAAAGTCTTTGCCTGGGTTATGGAATTTCATTTTGTGTTCACTGCCGCACAGGCAGCTTAGAAAATATCGACCGACCCGCCTTTACCTGTTGCAACGTTCACTGCCGCACAGGCAGCTTAGAAAGTAAATTTAGTGCTTTACACTGATGATGGCACGTTCACTGCCGCACAGGCAGCTTAGAAATTTTATTGCTGCCCCCGACGCCCAACTCCCTAGTTCACTGCCGCACAGGCAGCTTAGAAAACATATAAGACCCAGATATATCCCCATTTACGGTTCACTGCCGCACAGGCAGCTTAGAAAAGCTTAATGTCATCAGTGCCTAGCATCGACAAGTTCACTGCCGCACAGGCAGCTTAGAAAATGCCTGGAACGGGCGCGCATTTCAGCGGCATGTTCACTGCCGCACAGGCAGCTTAGAAATTGTTCAGTCAACGCGTATGGATGACCAGAAAGTTCACTGCCGCACAGGCAGCTTAGAAAATTTTTTGAGTGAGTTAAAAGTCATTATTGCCGTTCACTGCCGCACAGGCAGCTTAGAAAAGTCAGACATTAACACCGTACAGCAAAGCACCGTTCACTGCCGCACAGGCAGCTTAGAAATTTAGGTTCGTCAGACTTAATCCCTCTTTACTGTTCACTGCCGCACAGGCAGCTTAGAAAGAAGAAACTTGGTCTTTTATGGGTCATGATCTGTTCACTGCCGCACAGGCAGCTTAGAAAACATGGCGAATGCTCTTGATCTTGCTTTTTGTGTTCACTGCCGCACAGGCAGCTTAGAAAGGAAAAGTCGATAAGCTTGACGAGTCACTTATGTTCACTGCCGCACAGGCAGCTTAGAAATGAATACTGTATACCTTTTTCGCTCATGTCTATGTTCACTGCCGCACAGGCAGCTTAGAAATTACCGTCTAACTTGATTGCCGTGCCGTCAAAGTTCACTGCCGCACAGGCAGCTTAGAAAATTTATTAAGTCTAATAAATTATTTATCGAAGGTTCACTGCCGCACAGGCAGCTTAGAAATGGATAAGTTATAGCAGTTCTGCCGGTAGTTTGTTCACTGCCGCACAGGCAGCTTAGAAATTTAACTGTGCCAAAAACGATATAGCCAGCAAGTTCACTGCCGCACAGGCAGCTTAGAAAAGTCACAAGAAATAGAGGAGGGCGCGTTATACGTTCACTGCCGCACAGGCAGCTTAGAAAATCTTATGAGCCCGATGTAGTTACCGGTCCGGGTTCACTGCCGCACAGGCAGCTTAGAAAGCTCACAAAATGATGAAGTGTTTTTAATTATTGTTCACTGCCGCACAGGCAGCTTAGAAATGCCCATCATCTGATTATTGCCGTGATGTCAGGTTCACTGCCGCACAGGCAGCTTAGAAAAACAACGGCGGCACAGCGGTTTGATGTTGTAGGTTCACTGCCGCACAGGCAGCTTAGAAATATCCTGTCTTATCATCCAGCTTTTCGGATGGGTTCACTGCCGCACAGGCAGCTTAGAAATTGACGATGACATATAAAGGGTCGTTGTGGAAGTTCACTGCCGCACAGGCAGCTTAGAAATTTGCTCGATGGCGAATATGTTGAACGGCATTGTTCACTGCCGCACAGGCAGCTTAGAAATTGGCCTTGGGTGCCGACTAATGTTTTGTAAAGTTCACTGCCGCACAGGCAGCTTAGAAAAGAATAAGAGTTATCAAAACCGACATGGGTACGTTCACTGCCGCACAGGCAGCTTAGAAATAGGAAGCAACTGGCGTAAATCCGCACCTTGCGTTCACTGCCGCACAGGCAGCTTAGAAATGACAAGTACGGCGGCTTGTCGTTCAACCCGTGTTCACTGCCGCACAGGCAGCTTAGAAAGTTGACGGCATCAAGTCCACCATTTCGTCCGCGGTTCACTGCCGCACAGGCAGCTTAGAAAGTAGTTGGGGTTGCCGAGTAGGATTTCCCCACGTTCACTGCCGCACAGGCAGCTTAGAAAACTTCAAATTCATGGTAATACTGCATTGCCTTGTTCACTGCCGCACAGGCAGCTTAGAAAAATCGCTCTACCATCGACAAACCCGTTTTCAGGTTCACTGCCGCACAGGCAGCTTAGAAAATTAAGTTGAAAAAATATTCATATTATCTATGAGTTCACTGCCGCACAGGCAGCTTAGAAATCCAGAACATGTCCGGTTTGGATGACGGCGCAGTTCACTGCCGCACAGGCAGCTTAGAAAAACGGATCAAACCATTGGAGAAATCAAGCAATGTTCACTGCCGCACAGGCAGCTTAGAAAGGTGGCGATAACGGCGACTTACTTACCGCTACGTTCACTGCCGCACAGGCAGCTTAGAAAACAATGTGGAGGAAGTGGGCAAAGCATAATCCGTTCACTGCCGCACAGGCAGCTTAGAAAGATAATCCAATCTGTTCTGCTCTACTTATTTTGTTCACTGCCGCACAGGCAGCTTAGAAAAAAAGCCCGTATCAATAAAGTTTCATCCGCTGGTTCACTGCCGCACAGGCAGCTTAGAAAACTTTAACTACCTTGCCAACCGCTTTTATGAAGTTCACTGCCGCACAGGCAGCTTAGAAAAGTTTATTTATCGCGTGCTGAGCGAGTCTATTGTTCACTGCCGCACAGGCAGCTTAGAAATATATTAAATTTGTGAAAAATCTTATTTTTACGTTCACTGCCGCACAGGCAGCTTAGAAACTTGGTTTTTTGAAAATCAAGATGGAGAGAAAGTTCACTGCCGCACAGGCAGCTTAGAAATTACGCTCAAGATTTAGAAAACGGGTGGTCGGGTTCACTGCCGCACAGGCAGCTTAGAAATTTTGTCGATAACTTAAGCGTAAATCTGATCAGTTCACTGCCGCACAGGCAGCTTAGAAATCGATTACCGGCTTTTGTGTCGTCAAGTCTATGTTCACTGCCGCACAGGCAGCTTAGAAATTAAACGTGTCGTCAAAAATCTCGGTGAAATTGTTCACTGCCGCACAGGCAGCTTAGAAAATCTGGGTTCGAGCATAATGCCGTCTGAAAAAGTTCACTGCCGCACAGGCAGCTTAGAAATGAATCTGTTTATACGCGCGTTAAACCTATTAGTTCACTGCCGCACAGGCAGCTTAGAAATACCGGCAGGCCAAGACACCACCGCGCCCGCCGTTCACTGCCGCACAGGCAGCTTAGAAAATGTTGTCCGGCCATTGGATTACGGCCTTGAAGTTCACTGCCGCACAGGCAGCTTAGAAAACGCCCCTAGATTTGTGCAATCTGATTTTGTTGTTCACTGCCGCACAGGCAGCTTAGAAAAAGCAAGATCGCAGCAATGGTAATAAGACCAGGTTCACTGCCGCACAGGCAGCTTAGAAAATATTTTTAAGGCGCAAACGGTCTCTATGCTCGTTCACTGCCGCACAGGCAGCTTAGAAATTACCTTTGGTTGTCAGGTAGTTTTTCCCTTCGTTCACTGCCGCACAGGCAGCTTAGAAACGATGATGATGCTAACTCGAAACAAAACAATTGTTCACTGCCGCACAGGCAGCTTAGAAAATGCAATCACGGCGGCAATGGATGCGCGGGGGGTTCACTGCCGCACAGGCAGCTTAGAAAACAATATGTTTTTGCAGACCGCAGGGGTTAGTGGTTCACTGCCGCACAGGCAGCTTAGAAAGCAACTCCCCCCACTCCCAACAGTATAAATATGTTCACTGCCGCACAGGCAGCTTAGAAAAGCGTGAAGGGCTGGAACGCGATACGGAAAATGTTCACTGCCGCACAGGCAGCTTAGAAATTGTCGCCACTCAACTGGCGGATGCGTGGGGCGTTCACTGCCGCACAGGCAGCTTAGAAAGTCACACCTGAACCCTTGGGCTTTACTCGCCAGTTCACTGCCGCACAGGCAGCTTAGAAAAGTTAAAATCATAAATCAGTCTCACGACATGGGTTCACTGCCGCACAGGCAGCTTAGAAACGCCTAACTTGGCTACGCAACCGCGCATATCAGTTCACTGCCGCACAGGCAGCTTAGAAAATTTTCCATGCTTTGCTTTTGGCTGCCACACAGTTCACTGCCGCACAGGCAGCTTAGAAAGCAATGCACCTTGTCCGCCCATTTTCTTCATGGTATGTTGAACCCATAACACTATCGGGAGTGCGCCATGCCATATTTAGTCTGCTTGCTGTTTTCAGGTGTCTTGTTATTTTCATCCCTCTCACAGGCAAAGCCGCTTGCCCCAGAGCAAGTACCCGAGCCGCTTAAGCCTTGGATTGCTTGGGTGCAGGAAGAACGGCCTGAACAGGCTTGCCCGTTTATGTACAACAGTTACGAGCAAAAACGCTGTAGTTGGCCGACTGAAACCCAGCTCGATTTAACCCCAAAAAAAGGCCAGTTTTCCACCCGCTGGCAAGTGTATGCAGAAAGTTGGGTGGGTTTACCGGGCGATGGTACGCATTGGCCGCTGAATGTGACTGTTAACGACAAGCCCGCGCTGGTGCTGGACAGAAACGGCATTCCTTCCATTAAGCTGGCGGCAGATGCTAAGCAACCGTTAAATTATCAGATCAAGGGGGAATTTTTATGGGATGCAATCCCCGATAATTTGGCCGTACCTGCGGACACCGGCTTGATTGATTTGAAGATCAACGGTTTGGCAATCCCCGCGCCGATGATAAGGGGCGGGCAAATCTGGCTGAAAGAAAGCGAGGTGGGGCTAAAAAAACCGGAAAATGTGCAAAATAGCCTGGACATCCAAGTCTTCAGAAAAATCACGGATGACGTGCCGGTGCAGGTTTTGACCCGTTTAATGATAGATGTTTCGGGGGTGCAGCGGGAACTGAAACTGCCCCGACCGCTGCTGGCAGGCTTTATCCCGCTAAGCGTGCAAAGCGCCCTGCCCGCGCGGCTTGAGCCGGACGGGCAATTGTTAATGCAAGTGCGCCCTGGCCGCTGGGTAATCGACATCATGGCGCGGAACACCAACGAATTGACCGCCCTGCCGTTTCCTACCACGCCAGCTGAAAACTGGCCGCAAACGGAAATCTGGGTTTTTGAAGCCCGCCCTGATTTGCGCGTTGTGGAGATTGGCCAAGTCGGTGCGCTGGACACCAGCCAAACTAATTTGCCGGAAGACTGGAAAATGTTGCCTGCGTATAGCATCAGCCAAGGCGAGACGATGGGCTTTAAAGTCATCCGCCGTGGCGACCCTGAACCGGAACCCAACCAACTCAACTTGGCCCGCAAACTGTGGTTGGATTTTGACGGCACAGGCTACACCGTCAATGATCTGATGACCGGCAAAATGACCCGTGGCTGGCGGCTGAACGCTTTGCCGCAAACGCACACGGGCAAGGTCACGCTGGATGGCAACAACCAACTGATCACCCATCAACCGGGCACCGACAAAAATGGGGTTGAAGTGCGCAAAGGCCTGATAACACTGGATGCCGATAGCCGCATCATCGGCCCTATCGGCACGTTAAGCGCGGTTGGCTGGGAGCAGGACTTCCATCAGGTCAGCGCCGAACTTAACCTGCCGCCAGGCTGGCGGTTGCTGGCCGCCGCCGGTGTTGACAACGTGCCCGATAGCTGGATTTCCCGTTGGACATTACTGGATTTGTTCTTGGTGCTGATTGCCGGATTGGCAACGGGGCGGCTCTGGAACAAAGCGTGGGGCGCATTCGCCTTGGTCACGCTAACCCTTATCTGGCATGAGCCAGACTCGCCGCATTTTGTTTGGCTGGTCATTCTGGCGACAACCGCGTTAATCAACCTGGTGCCGCCGGGTCGCTTCCTTAAATTTTTAACCGTGTGCCGCACGCTGTCTTGGCTGGTTTTAGTCTTGATTGCCGTGCCGTTTATGGTCGATCAGGTGCGCACGGGGCTTTACCCGCAATTGGAAAGCCACTTGCAAACGGCTTATCCGATGTCCCAAGCCGTATCGCCGATGGAAATGCAGATGAAAGAGGAGGCGGTATCCAGCCCATATAGCGGCTCATCACTGGGAAAAATGCGCAGTTACGCCTATAACGCCGCAGACAAAGTAGCCGCACTGCCCAAAAAAAAGGCGGTGCTTGACCGCATCGATCCCAGTGCGCATATCCAAACCGGCCCAGGGTTGCCGCAGTGGCAGTGGCATAAAATAATGCTGTCTTGGAATGGTGCGGTGGATAGCCAGCAACAACTGCGCTTATGGTATTTGTCGCCGATGATGACCTTGCTGTTGAATTTTATCCGCGTGTTGTTTATCGCCGCGCTGGCGTTGCTGATGTTTGGCGTGGCGGAAAAATTCAGGCCGGACTTTAGCAAATTTAAAGCCGCAACACCGCTGTGGCTTGGGGTGTTGCTAGTGCCGATGCTGGCAATGCCGACCCAAAAAAGCTATGCCGATTACCCCAACGACGCCTTGTTGGCGCAACTAAAAAGCCGGTTGCAGGAAGTTGAGGTTCCCGACTGCTTGCCCGCCTGCGCGCAAATCCCGCAAATGGCGATGACGATTAATGAAAAAACCATCGACATCAGCTTGCAAATCGATGCGCAGGAGTCAGTCACCTTGCCGTTGCCCGCCGATTACAGCCAATGGTTTCCTAACCAGGTGCTGGACAACGGCTCGCCTGCGACCGCGCTGTACCGCGACAATAATGGCTTATGGATCACGCTGAAAGCGGGCGGACACCGTGTTATCTTGCGCGGTGTGGCACCGTTATTAAGCAAACTCACCCTCCCTTTGCCGCTCAAACCCAACTATGTCACGGTTGAAAAAACTGGCTGGGAAGTCATCGGCATGCAAAACGACGGGCAGGCAGACGGGCAATTGCAGTTCAGCCGCATCAGCCAAAGCCATGACGACAACACCAAAAACACCTTGGAACCCGGTGCATTGCCCGCGTTTGCAAGGGTTGAACGCACGGTGCAACTGGATCTTGATTGGCACGTGAGCACACAAGTCATCAGAATGTCGCCGCCGGACACCGCTGTGGTGTTAAGCGTGCCATTACTGCCTGGGGAAGCGGTGACCAGCCCTGGGGTGAGGGTTAAGGACGGCAAGGTTGAGGTCAATATTCCGGCGCAGCAATACGCCATGCAATGGGAATCGACCTTGGCAAAAACCGACAAAATCAGCTTGACCGCCCCGCAAACCGACCAATGGATTGAAGTCTGGAAAGCCGATGTCAGCCCTATCTGGCATATTGAAGCCTCCGGCATTGCAATGATCCATCTTAACAACACGGCGCAATGGCTGCCCGAATGGCATCCGTGGCCCAGTGAGACTATCGCCCTGCAAATAACCCGCCCCGTTGCGGTGGAAGGCCAAACCCTAACGATTGACAGCAGCAGGCTACAAGTCAAACCCGGGCAACGCATCACCGACGCGGGGCTATCGTTCAGTTTGCGCAGTTCGCAAGGCGGCCAGCATGTGCTTACCCTCCCCGAAAATGCCCTGTTGCAATCGGTGACAATCGACGGACAAACCCGCCCCATCCGACAACAAGGCCGAAAATTGACCTTACCGGTCAACCCAGGCAAACAGAATATTGCGGTCAATTGGCAAGAAGCCGTCCCCCTGTCGATGGTCTTCAGCACCCCGCAAATTGATTTGGGACAGGCCAGTGTCAACACCGATTTGACCATCAATTTAGGCCAAGACCGCTGGGTGTTGTTTGCCCTAGGGCCACGGCTGGGGCCGGCGGTTTTGTTCTGGGGCATTTTAATCGTCATTTTTATGCTC
The DNA here is from genome assembly GCA_028712695.1 of Methylovulum sp. Classification (GTDB taxonomy): domain Bacteria; phylum Pseudomonadota; class Gammaproteobacteria; order Methylococcales; family Methylomonadaceae; genus Methylovulum. The sequence continues at coordinate 134,764 of JAQTQZ010000006.1, forward strand.
GCGCTGGGCTTGGGTAAAGTCCACCTGACGCCGTTAAAGCATTGGCAATGGTTTTTATTGTTGGTGGGGCTTAGCCAAATACCGATAATGTCGGCGGGGCTTGTTATCGCGTGGCTGATGGTGCTGGGTTGGCGGACGCAGCAGACCGCCGAATCACGTTATTTTAACGAGCTGCAAACGCTTATTGCTGGCATGACATTAATCTCGCTGGGGATTTTATTTTTTGCCGTCGCCCAAGGCTTGCTCAGCTCACCCGATATGCGCATCACTGGCAACCAATCCACTGCCTTTAACTTAAATTGGTATCAGGACAGGAGCTTATCGACCCTACCCACCGCAACGCTGGTCTCTGTACCATTGCTGGTATACCGGTTGCTGATGCTGGCCTGGTCGTTATGGCTGGCGGTTTCTTTGCTTGATTGGCTGAAGTGGGGCTGGGGCTGTTTTTCAAGCAACGGTCTATGGAAGAAAAAAATACCTGTAGAAAAACCCGTGCCAATGGACGTGAACCCACCGAAAAAAGACGGGGAAGACCCTTGGGTTTAATTTGGCAGCGCCCTTCGTAACCATCACACGCCAGCCTTATTAATGTTGGACTCTGCAAAAACCCTACTGCCAACACGATTGATGGCCTTTAAGCCCATCAATCGCGGCTTGTTTTTAGGAGCATTAGCTGTAACGGCTCGCGTTTGAAATCGGTTTGTCTCGCTTTAACTGCAAGCGAATATGTGCTCCAGACTGCCCCCAGTCGCGAAAATATAGTGATTTGTCTGCGACCATGGGGACACCCAAATACAGCATACTTACTCCGGGAACGGAATCGCTTACCGGGAGTAATTGTTCGATAATCATCTGATTATGTTGTCTTCTGCATGTAATTTTCTCCGGTAGCCCACTAACTACAGAGGTTGCATAAATTCCTGACCTTTCTTAATCTTAGCTGCGCAGGTAAATTTAAGGGCGTAAGTTTTGCTGGCATTTCTAAACAACAAATGTTTTTTTGTCGCTGAGTCTTGATAAGAATCACCGGCGTGTAACGTTTTTAAATCTTCACCTTCATACTGGGATTCCGCCACTCCTTCAATGATATAGCACAAACCAACAACAGGATGGGTGTGCGGAACGCTAGAAAATTCAGGGGGAAAGTCAATCAGCATTAACCTTAGCTCTTCACTGCCACCCGCTATGTCTGTTCTTTCAATGATTTTGCGCGATACCTTAGTGAGCGTAAATTGTGCCTCGCTAGTTGGACTGTTTCGAGTTACTGGATAAACTGAATTGCCAGCAATGCTTGTGCAACCGCTAAGAACAGTGATTGCAACTGCTGAAATTATATATTTCATGATAGCTTTGATGTGAGATCGAGGATTGGTTGAGTGACTCTAAGGCCAGTGTTTATATTAAACCCACACAGACTCGAAATTCATAAAATGGCAGTGCAATTGAACATCCATTGCACACCGAACCGATCGGTCAATTTGCCGAAATAGTCGCCCCAGGGCTGCATGGCAAGGGGCGTAGTGACTTGACCACCAATCGCGAGGCGAGAGAAAAGTTGCATTGTTTGATCACGATCATCCAGCATGAAAATCATCGCCGAGCCTCTCATTGGCTCGGCGTCGTCATTGTCCGAAGCGAAGAAGCGCACTCCAGACCCCTCAAATTGAGCGTGCATTATTTTGCCGCGCATTGATTCAGTTCGGACAGGCATTCCGTTCTCGCCGTAGCGGAGGGTGGCAACAATCTTTCCCAATCCACACTCTGTATAGAAACCGAGCGCCTGTTCGCAGGTTGTGGTAAAGAATAGATAGTTTGAGAGGTTCATTCTTGACTCCGAGGTTTTAATATGGAAAAGGCTAATTTCGAACGAGTAAACGATTTGTATAATACTTATCGCGGATCAGAAATATATTTCTGAGCAACTCTCGATATTTGATCTCTCAGCCTTTGGAAATTGCTTCACCCAGTTCTGCATTTGTCATCGCCACCCCCCCAATGCCCCATGCACCATCAACTGCATGTACGACATTTACCCAAATCTGATTTTTTGGAAGATTACCGCCAGAGGCTTCATGAACAATATGGGTCGCTTCTTCAATATACCCAATTTGGATTTCTCGTGTGGCGAATGCAAATGAAGGAGTCTTCCATTCGATCCATGCGCCTGAAAGTTCTTGCCCTCCGGTAAAAGTACGACCTTTGGGTATCACATGGACTTGAGCAGTAATGGTTGGAGTCATCACCGTGTTACCAGCCAAACCATGCCAACGCAGCATAGAATTAGTCAGCTTGGCGACAATTTGTTTTTCAGCGCCTTCTGGCAAAGCACCTTCGGTAAAGGTAAGGGTAAGTGGCATTTTGTATCTCCTATAAATTGGGTTGTTGTCAAAACGGCGTTTAAATAACGACCGTGATGTATTATTAAATAACTATCGTTATGCTGTCAACAACTAACGCTCGCTATTTTTGATATAATTCTTCAAAAGATGATTTAGGATAGAAAATGGCAAGATACAAAACCGACCACAAAGAACAAACTCGTGAGCGCATTATTACCGCTGCTGGACGTTGTTTTAAGAAGTGTGGGTACAGCGGAATAGGTGTTGATGGTTTGGCAAAAGAAGCTGGGGTAACCTCCGGCGCATTCTACGGGCACTTTTCATCCAAGGAAAATGCCTTTATAGAAATCGTTGTTACTGGTTTAAGGGAAGTGCATGATGCCATTCAGAATCTTCAGTCAGAATATGGCGCTCGTTGGCCCGAAGTGTTCATCGATTTTTACTTAAGCACGAAGCGTACTTGCGATCTTGCTGAGGCTTGTGCTTTGCAAGCACTTACGCCCGAAGTGACGCGGTCAAACGAAGCTGTAAGAGCAATCTACCAAGCTGAAATGATTAAGCTGGTCGATGTGATTGCCCAAGGCCTACCTCAGGGAACCACTAGGAATGTTGATCGTGCCTGGACATTACTGGTGATGTTATCCGGCGGTGTAACACTGATGCGTGCTTTAGCAGATGAAGCGCTGGCTGCTCAAATTGCAAAAACGATAAGAGTTGCGGCACTTACACTAATTGAAGGTGGGGCAGCCTAAGAATTAATCGAAGAGATGACAGTTTTTAGATGAATTCTAATAGGACAACTGTCATTTCATTTGCAATTAATTATGGTAAAAGTACAGGGTATCAATTTGTACACCGGCCGCAGTGGAGCGCCTTAGTTATGCCATTTCGTGATAGGTTAGCCGATCCGATGGAAAAGGACTTTGCCAACACGGTGCCACATCAATCCCCCTGAATCTCCCGTTATTCACGGCCTGATCCTGCCCTATTTTTTTAGCTATGATCACAATGTGATAAGGATGGAAGAGTTCTGCAGCGAGTATTTGGAGTCCCATATAATTAACCACTTCAACTGCCAGGCGCGTATCGAAAACATGCTGATGCAGGCATCTGTTTTCGATATTCCGCTTTGACCGCTCTTGGAAGAACTGGAAGTCGCCCGCCCCCGGATCTTTGCTCAAATCGTGAAGTCTCAGAATCTCCTCCAGATGCGTCAAGTCACCTTCGTTTGTTTGACTATCAAAATCTTGGATCAAGTGCTCCAACGAAGTTACCGGTCTACGGTGATCGAAAGTGCCATCTTTATGTGGGACAACGAGCACAAATAATCCATCTTGCTTGAGAACCCGGATCCATTCTGCAAGACCCTGTAATGGATTAGCCAAATGCTCGATACAGTGGGATGAAAGGACGAAATCATAAGAGGAGTCCTCGATACCTTGTAAATTGCTCGCCTCGACAACATACTGGCGACCCGGCGCCTTTTCCTTTTCAAAAAGGAAAGTATCCCCTTCCCTGATAACTCCTTCCCAGACCGTATTGCCACTAAAGTTGCAATTGTCGATTCTGGCGGCATCTGGATAAATAGGAATGATCCCCCCGCGCCCAAATATGCCACTCGGCCCCCCAATCTCCAGACCGCTCCCAGATTGAAAAAACAACTTACAGTGCGGGTAGAATTTAAGCCGTTGAGGCCGGGATCGACGATATGCCTCTTTCAGCAAGCGGACTATCCCCTTTGATTTTAGTTTTGCGTAGACTTTCTTTATCATTGCTTTTCTTTCTCCTAACTTACGGTTGTGACTGTGTAATGGCGGCCTAACATAAAGCTAAGCAAGGTGGCTTTTTGCGCAGCTCCGCTTTAGCGAAAGGTTAGGCTGGGTGTTTGATTGCAAGACCTGCCCTCCTTGATGTGTTTCTACGGTCTCCACCGTATCGGTTAAGAATGGCATCGATGATGGCTTGATCCGTAACCTGCTTGCGGCTCTCAATCTGCCCCTCGCGTACTGCGGCAGTCCACGGCAGGGCGTTTATGCCCCATGACTCAACAATCCTTGCGTCGCTGAATGCTTCGGTATTCATCTGCCCCCCGACTGGCTAACGTTACGGTAAGGCATGCCGCTAAGGAGTCGAAACGACAGCAACATGAAAAATGCACAAAGCCAATAAGCGACCAAATAATAAAATTTGGCATACCCAGACCCTACAGTTTATTTTGTGTTTTGCCCAGTGGCAATGCCATATGCGACAAAAGCACCTAACATAAAACATACCGCTATGACAATAACGCTGGAAAGTGAAACCAAAGCAACCCACGAAAACTTTTTAAAAATTAAAATGTAAGCAGGTAAAAGCGCAAGCACGATTAAAAGCAATATACAGGAGGAAAACTTGTGCACAGGGGCAAGCAAAGCGACTGCAAAAAGAAGCAACATTGAAGTTAGTCCGTAGGCAAAACTTAGCTGCAAAATTGAAACAAACGGGAACACACATTCTCCCGGAGACTCCCGCCAAAAACCTTGCGGACATACGTGCCAACTCCAAATAGAGAGCTGATGCCCAAGAAAAATCCACGTTACACCTGTGATACCTAAACATACGACCAATAACACAAGCCAGCGGATAACAATAAACATGATGCTCCAGTATAGGTGTGCCTAACGTTACGGGGCGCACCGCTCACGAAAACGAAACCACCGAACCTTGAAAAAACTATGAGCCAAAACCGCTAACGGACGGTATATACTCTGAACGGCCATGTTTACGGCTTTTATATTCTTTCGTAGGGTACGCAGTGCGTACCCTACATAAAAAACCGAAAATTTGAGCGTTTAAAGTATATCCCTTTGACCGATTTGTTAAGCCCGGCAATAACCGCGAAAACCCCAGCCAGCCACCAACCAACAAGACAATCCAGTTTGTTCCAAAGTACGGTAAACACCAAGCTCAACGGTGACCGGACTTTACCACCGGAGCTAAAACTGGGCAACCTGAAAAAACTGGGCCGTTGGCAAACAACCACCGCTCAAAAACCTGATACCAGCCGATTGCTTGCCCTAGCATGCAATACCAAGCCAAACGGACGGACAAACCCTTAGCTTGCGGATAGGGGTTACTTAACATTGTGTCCGGAAAAGTTTTGGCTTATCAATTTTCAATATTTAACGGTGACATAACCTTAATTAAAGTCTTCACATTATTTGCACATTTCCTTCAAATTGTTTGCGCTTTTCGATAGTAAAGTAAGTATCAAGAACAGAAATGTACTGTTCTGCAACCCTAATCAACGAGAGATCAAACATGAACAAGAAAACTATAGCTATTTTATTGGCTTTAACCATTCCATTAACTGTCGCCGCATTTCCTGGAGACAACGGTGGTTTTAAGGGACATCGCGCCAACAAAATCGAACGGCTGACCCAGAAGTTGGATTTAACTGCCGAGCAAAAACCCAAAGTGGAAGCCCTGTTCAAGGAACAAGAAGATAAATTCAAAGCCATTTTTGAAGAAACCCACTCCCGTCTTCAGGAAATTCTTACCAAAGAACAAATGGCAAAAATGGATGAAATGAAAAAGCAACACGATGAAAAATGGCAAAAGAACCATGCCGAATTAAAAGATCAAAAAAGCCCTGAACAAACAAAGTAATTTTATTATTACTACACAAAGTAATGCCTGCCCAAACGACGGGGCAGGCATTTAGACCTGTTGTTAGACAAGCGGCGGGCAATGTTTGAATTTTGCGGTCACATCGTTATTCTCTAGTTTATCCCAACGTATTGATCAAACCTACCGCGGCGGTTACTTGGACAATCTTCAATCCAGCTGGAGAAATCCAGCGCAATGGGGAATTAATAAGCCCTTCCCTAAACTAAAAGTGCTTGTGGTGTTCAAATTGTTTTCTTTCATTGACATAAGGTGTAAGTATGATGGATAAGCAAAAAAACAATGTGATTGATTATATTGCCCTACTGCTAAGTAATATTTTTAATTTCTTAAAAAACAGTTTGTCGAAAATATCTGCTCATCAGGAAAAGCAAGCGCCTGAAGCTAATCCAACCCAAGATAAACCTTCCAAAACGTGGCGGATAGCCGCTTTCGCGTTGTTATTCATGGTGGCGGTTTTTGTTTTTAACAATTTAAGCGAAGTGCAACGTGATGAAATACCTTATAGCCAATTCCTTAATCTGGTAGAAGAAAAAAAAGTAGATAAGGCGGTCGTTACCGAGCGCTTTATTAGCGGTACGTTAAAGCCTGAAGACGTAAACAAGCTTGGCCAACACTTCGTGACTGTGCCTTTGTGGCAAAATGATTTGGCGCAGCTGCTACAAAAAAACAAGGTTGAATATGTGGTCAGAAGCGGTGAAAACTGGTTGGGCAATCTTTTTTTTAATTGGATTATCCCGATTTTAATTTTATTGGCAATCTGGTCGTGGATGGCCAAACGCGTGACCGGCGCGCAACAAGGCTTTTTAAATCTGGGAAATAAAATCCGTATCCAGCCTGACGCGTTGCCTAAAATCACCTTTGATGAAGTTGCCGGTGCCGATAGCGCCAAGCAGGAGCTTAAGGAAACCATCGAATTTTTAAAAGCGCCGGACAAAATCCATCGGTTAGGTGGGCGGATGCCCAAAGGCGTATTACTGGTGGGCCTTCCTGGCACAGGCAAGACTTTGTTGGCCCGCGCGGTTGCTGGTGAGGCCGGAGTGCCTTTCTTCAATATTAGCGGTTCGGAATTCATCGAGCTGTTTGTTGGTGTGGGTGCGGCAAGAGTGCGTGAACTTTTTGAACAAGCCCGGAACAAAGCACCTTGCATCATTTTTATAGATGAACTGGATGCCATCGGCCGTTCACGTGGCGGGCCCGTTGTTATGGGCGGACATGATGAGCGCGAACAAACGTTGAACCAACTGCTGACAGAAATGGACGGATTTGACCCTTCGTCAGGGGTGGCGGTCATGGCGGCAAGCAACCGTCCTGAAATTCTCGATAAGGCGCTGTTGCGGGCGGGACGTTTTGACCGGCAAATTATTGTCGATAAACCCGATTTGCAGGATCGTATTGAAATACTCAAGCTACATATCAAGAAAATGACCTTAGCCAAGGACATCGACATCACAGTCGTTGCCCGTCGCACGCCAGGTCTGGTTGGTGCTGATCTGGCTAATATCGCCAATGAAGCGGCGATTATAGCCACGCGGTTAAATCATGAAACAGTGGAAATGAATGATTTTGAAGCAGCCATAGACCGTGTCTTGGCAGGGCCTGAAAAGAAAAACCGCGCCCTGAACAAAGAAGAAAAACGCCGGGTGGCTTACCATGAAGCAGGCCATGCTTTGGTTGCCGAACACGTGCCGACCGGCCAACCGGTGCATAAAATATCCATTATTCCGCGTGGCGTGTCAGCCTTGGGTTTTACCCTGCAATTGCCGGTTGAAGAACGGTTTTTATCGACTGAAAATGAGCTGAAAGACCAGATTGCCATCTTGATGGGCGGGCGTATTGCCGAAGAAACTGTATTAGGCAGCATTTCCACCGGTGCCCAAAATGATCTGGAAAAAGCCAGTGAAATTGCCCGTAACATGGTATGCAGCTTGGGGATGAGTAAAAAAATGGGCGCTTTAACCTATGGCAAACGCCAACAATTGCAGTTTTTGGAAACTGAAGTGTCCGAATACCGCAATTACAGTGATGCCACGGCGCGTTTGCTCGACACCGAAATTATCGCGTTGATTGAAGAAGGCGAAAGCCGGGCCCGTGAAATTATTATGGCTAACCGTCCGGTTTTGGAAAAAATAGCTGATTTGTTGCAAGAAAAAGAGGTTATCAACAGGGAAGAGATACTCGTGTTGATCAAAAAGGATGGCTAAAAATCTATCCAATTTCTTTTGGAACTCTAAATAAAGCCATCAGCAGTTAGCGGTCGCTTGGTAAGATACAATGTTATTAAGGGCAAGTGGCCGCTTATTTTTGCTGAGGTTAAAGAGCGTTTGATAGGCACTTAGATTTTGTTGTTGTGTATTGGTTTAGGCCATTCTCAAAGTGCTTTTTTTGCCGTCAAAAAAGTGGGCATCAAGCACGGCTATGATTTCTTCGCAATCAAAAATCTGTTTGTTGTTTGCCAAAATAGCATTTGCTAAGGCATTAATCGCCCGCCAATTTGCCCGCTGATTGATAAACTCAAAGGCTTGTGCAAACAGTTCGGCTATCTTCTGTTTACGCAAGGTTTCGTCAGTGCTCCAGCAGTTAAGATAGTCTTCCACGACTTGAAGGTCTGCGGTACCGCCGTAATTATGCAGGGCATTTAAATTCACCAGACTTGCGTTGATAATTTCATCATCACGCAAAGCAACATAATTCGCTTCAGCTAATGGCCCTACCAGCAAATTAACCATGTCTGCCTCAAACGCATGGATATAGGCTTGCTTTTGTGCAGGAGAAAAATTGTCGGTAGTTTCTTCAACAGAACGGGGTAGCGTGTGGATTAAACGGCCACCTTGTATGCTGGCAATCCACGGGCTATGGACTTTGGCTTTTTGAAGCACCGCATCTTTGCCAACAATAAAAATCTGAAAAAATACGGGGGGCAATTGTTTTTGTTTATTGCCCAAATAGATGGCTGCCGCATGGCCTGCTTCATGGATAGCGGTTTTGCGGCTAAGTTCTTTGAAACTGCTTTGGTTAAATGCTGTTGGGGTCAGGTAACTGCGTTTCATAATGGCTCCGGCTTGAAAAAAAATGCGGGCCCAAAGTGAGGTGACCCGCATTATCGAGAGGAAGGATGCAGTCGTTATGAGGGGTAAAACAGTAACAACAACTGCGGGCGGAAGTTTAACGGCTTGTACACACAGTGAAAATGCGGCATATCGCCGCGCGGCGATATGCCGCTGTAGTTGGCATAGAGTGTGCGTTGTAGCTTTGGTTTGTTTGATGAAACGCCAGGTGAAATGCGGGATACAAGGTTTTTTATTAAGATTGGCGAGCCATAAAGCGGGGCATATCACCTGGTGACTGGGTTATATCACGCAGCTGTTACAATTCTTAGGCTGTTTGTATAAAGCGTTGTCCAAGTCTGGTTAAGCTAAAAAGGCGTTTTAAAAGTTATTTGATTTAAATCAGGCGGCACTATTGAGCCAATCTAAATAGCGGCTGACACCTTGGCTTATGGTCAGGAATTCTTTATCATAACCGACTTGCCTTAAGCCGGAAATGTCGGCCTGGGTATAACTTTGGTAAGCACCTTTTAAATGCACGGGGAAAGGGATGTATTCAATGCGGCCTTGCTTATGCCAAGCAATCACGGCTTGGGCGACGGCGTTAAACGTTTCTGCTTTGCCGGTGCCAACGTTGTAAATGCCGCGCTGTTCAGGATGATCCAGAAACCATAAGTTGACATCAACGACATCATCAACATGAACAAAGTCGCGCCGTTGTTCACCATCTGCGTAGCCGTCACAACCGGCAAACAAGCGGGCTATTTGTTGGCCAATTATCTGTTGGTTGAAATGGTAGGCAGTGCTGCTCATGCTGCCTTTGTGCTGTTCTCTTGGCCCATAGACATTGAAATAACGGAAACCGACGATGGGACTTTTAGCTTCCGGCAACAGCTGCCGGACATATTGGTCGAACTGGAATTTTGAATAGGCGTACATGTTAATGGGGCGCTCGCAACTGCGATCGACGCTAAAACCGTGCGCACCGCTACCGTAAACTGACGCCGACGAGGCGTAGATGAACGGGATGTTATGGGCGATGCAATAATGCAGCAGGCTTTTGGAGTACGCGTAATTGTTGCGCATGACATACTCGCCATCCCATTCCGTGGTTGCCGAACACGCGCCCTGATGAAAAATGGCACGGATGCCAGAAAAAAAATGCGCGGCTTCAATCCGCTCTTTAAATTCCGTTTTATCCATGTAATCAGCAATATCAAGGTCAGCAATATTGTGCATTTTTTGGCCATTGGTCAAATTGTCGACCAACAGGATGTTGCGTTCGCCGCGCGCATTTAACGTGCTAATCAAATTGCTGCCGATAAAACCGGCACCGCCCGTGACAATAATCATGCCCCCCCCCTTGCTTTATTAATCATCGTTGTAGTCGATTGGCCTTCTACAAACTGCAAAATTTTTACTGCACCCCCGGCCTTAATCACGCAATCACCGCCTGCGACTTGTTCGGGAAGGTAATCGCCGCCTTTAACTATCACGTCAGGCAACGTTTTGCAGTACAAGCGCTCAGGGGTTTCTTCCTCGAAGGCGACCACCCAGTCCACGCAAGCTAAGGCGGCCAAGACGGTCATGCGTTGTTGCAATTTGTTGATTGGCCGCGATTCGCCTTTGAGTTGTTTGACGGAAGCGTCCGAGTTGACCGCGACTATCAAACGGTCGCCCAATGCTTTCGCTTGTTCAAGATAAGTCACATGACCGGCATGGAGCAAATCAAAGCAGCCGTTGGTCATGATGACTTTTTCATCGTGGGCTTTAGCACCCGCAATGAGTTTGACCAGCTCATCTTCCGAAACAATTCCATAAGATGAGTCGCGGTCACCGTGCATGGCACGGGTGAGTTCCTGCATGGAAACGGTCGAAGTGCCCAATTTGCCGACCACAATGCCGGCAGCAAGGTTGGCCAAATACATCGCCTCCGGCAAAGGCATGCCCCTTGCCACGCCAAGCGCCATCACGGCAATGACCGTGTCGCCCGCACCGGTGACATCGAACACGTCTTTGGCTTGGGCTGGCAGACTGTGGCTTTGTTGGGGTTGGATCAGGGTCATGCCTGCTTCGCCACGGGTCAGCAGCAGCGTTTGGATTTGCTGCTGTTGCAATAAGTCGCGGCCTCTGTCCAGCAACTGCTGTTCGTTTGCGCAATCGCCGACCACGGCCTGAAACTCGGCCAAATTGGGGGTGATGACATCCGCGTGGGCATAGCGCCGGTAGTCGGTTCCTTTCGGGTCGATCAACACTTGCAGTCCGGCTTGCTTGGTGGCGCTGATATAGTCGGCAACATGCGCCAGCGTGCCTTTGCCATAATCCGAAAATACGACCGCGTCGTGCCCAGATAAATGGTTTACCAGCCGCGCTTGCAAAGCTACATGGTCAAAGTCGAGCGGCGCTTCTTCAAAATCGACCCTAATCAATTGTTGATGCTGGGCCATGATGCGTAATTTGCAGATGCTGCGCGCTGACGGTGCGACGACAAAATCGCAAACCACATTTTGCTCTTCCAACAGGTGTTTGATGGTTTCACCTTCGGCATCTGCACCGATCACGCCTAGCAAGGTCACGTTGCCGCCCAAGCGGGCAATATTAAGCGCGACGTTACCGGCTCCGCCGATGCGGTCTTCAATGGTTTTGACCCGCACGACGGGCACCGGCGCTTCTGGAGAAATGCGCGTGGCCTGTCCGGACCAATAGCGGTCGAGCATGACATCGCCAATGACAATGATTCGGGTTGTGCCGAATTCAGGCGTGGTGGCTAGCATTAGTTGTCTCCTCTAAGGTTCCATCGCTTAACTTGGCTTCCAGCAGTCCGCACCACCAGTGGCCTATGAGAATGTGTGCCTCTTGGATCCGTGCGGTCACTGCCGATGGCACGATAACTGACAAAGTGGCGTGTTGGATCAACTCGCCACCATCGCCGCCGGTTAAGGCAATGACCGCCATGCCTTTAGCTTTTGCTTCAAGTGCGGCTTTGATGATGTTTTTGCTGCGCCCAGAAGTCGATAGCGCAATCAGGCAATCTTTACTATTGCCTAGTGCTTCAATCTGGCGGGAAAACACGGTTTCAAAATCGTAATCATTGCTGTGGGCGGTTAATATTGAGGTGTCTGTGGTCAAGGCGATAGCCGGTAGGCCCCGGCGTTTTCTTTCATAACGCACAACACACTCGGCAGCGATATGTTGGCAATCGGCCGCACTGCCGCCATTACCGCAAAGCAATAATTTGCCGCCTTGTTTTAAGGTGTCCACTAACAGCACACCGGCTGCCTCAATAGTTCCGGCACAGTCAGCGAGCCTCTCCATCATGGCTTGATGGGCTTGCAGCTCAGTTATAAATGATTTCAACGTCACGTTTCCTATAAATAAATAAAAAGAAGGGGTCGCCATCAAGCCGGTTGTTCGCCGGATTCTTTAAATTGCATGGCGTGCAGTCGGGCATAAGCGCCATTTTTTTCTAGCAGTTCGCGGTGAGTGCCGCGCTCAATGATCCGTCCTTGACCGATTACTAAAATCATATCGGCATTTTCTATGGTTGATAAGCGATGGGCAATCACTAAGGTGGTACGGTTGCTAATAACTTTTTGCAGGGCGGCTTGTATGTAGCGCTCGGACTCGGTATCCAGCGCCGATGTCGCTTCATCAAGTATCAATAGGGGGGCATCTTTAAGCAATGCCCTTGCCAGTGCCAAACGTTGCCGCTGCCCACCCGATAGCTTGACGCCATTTTCGCCAATCTCAGTATCCAGGCCTTTTTCAAGCTTGCTGATAAATTCCATGGCATAGGCGTCGGTTGCCGCCGCCGTGATTGCACTGCGGCTGGCTGACGCAAGCATGCCATAGGCAATGTTATTGGCTATGGTGTCATTGAACAGGGTGACTTGTTGGGTCACTAGGGCGATATGTTGTCTCAGATTGGCCAGTTTATAGGTGTTTATTTCCACGCCATCCAGCAGGATTTCTCCGGTTTCATGCGGGTAAAAACGTGAAACCAAGTTGACCAAGGTGCTTTTCCCGCCACCGGATGCGCCCACTAAGGCTATGGTTTGCCCAGATTCGGCTTTAAAACTGATGTCTATGAGTGCGGGTTCGTTAGTGCCTGCGTACTGGAAGGTCAGGTTTTTAAACTCCAATGCGCCTTGGCAGGTATCTGTTTGATAAGTGCCGCTATCCGGTTCGCTCTCGGTGTCCATTATTTCAAATAACGATTCCGCCGCCGCTATGCCGCGTTGGATATCGCTATTGGCGTCGCTTAACTGCTTGACAGGTCTTGGCAATAAAAATGCGGCGGTCAAATAACCAACAAAATTGCCGACACTGGATTGTTCCATAAAAAACAGCGCCATATACATTAAAAATGCCAAGGCAATGGCAATGATCAATTGCATGGCCTGGTTATGGATCGAACTCGTGGTGGTGGATTTTAAGGATTGGCTGCGGTTATATAGGCTACTGTCCATAAACCGTTGTTTCTCATAGTCCTCACCACCATAACTACGCACCACGCGGTGGCCATTGACCAATTCGGAGGTGATATGGGTCATGTCACCGATTGAATTCTGGATGCGTTTGCTTAACATGCGTAGCCGTTTGCTGACATAATTTACCAGTAGGGCGATAACCGGTGCGACTATCAAAAAAACAAGTGACAACAGCCAGTTTGAATAAAACAAATAAACGAGCAGACCCAGCGCAGTAAAGCCTTCCTGAACCACCTTACGCACCGCATCGGTGGTTGCCTGCGCCACTTGGCCCACGTTGTGGGTAATCCTTGCGATCATGTAGCCGCTGTTGTTGGCATCAAAATGTGCGGTTGGCAATTGCGTATATTTATCAAAAATTTCACAGCGCAACACATGAATGACATTCAGCGACACTTTGGCTAAAAAGTAATTGCCAAGATAATTCCCAATCCCCCGTATCACCACTAACCCACTAAAAAATAATGGCAAATAATACATGTCTTCCCGCGATTTGGACTGCAAGGTGTCAATGATTTGCGCAACCAGGCTAGCAAACAGTGGTTGGGTGCTGGAGTAAATAAGGAAACCAACAATGCTAATAGAAAAAAGAGTCCGATGCGGTTTTATGTAGGTTAATAAACGTTTGTATATTTGCAGGTTTGCGCTAGCTTTTTTTTTCATGTAAAAGTTGCTTTATGCTAAAAACGGGTGAGGAAACGGATTATTGCTTTGGTTACAATGATATTGTCCTATAAACCGTAGGGTGGGGACAAAAAGGCTCATTTTACAGATACCGGCGGACAATATCTAAGCTTGCTGCACAACAATCAAATAAGCGGTTAGCTGATTGACTATGGTACACTACTTGCTGAAAGAGTTGGCTGAGCAGCCGCTGTTTTATCGTTACGGTAAAATGGAGGAAAGTCCGGGCTCCACTGGGCAAGGTGCCAGGTAACGCCTGGGAGGCGTGAGCCTACGGAAAGTGCCGCAGAAAATAGACCGCCTGACGCCTTAGTGTCGGGTAAGGGTGAAAAGGTGCGGTAAGAGCGCACCGCGCAACTGGTAACAGGAGTGGCATGGTAAACCCCACCCGGAGCAAGATCAAATAGAGGAACAGACGCGTGGCCCGCGCGGTTCCTGGGTAGA
>JAQTQZ010000036.1:0-33119 GCA_028712695.1 Methylovulum sp.
AAGCTGGAATGTTTGAAGATCAGACATAAAACCAACCATTTCGCCATGCGGGCTAAGCTGTTCATCAAGGCTAACCAGATCGCTTATGAAGAGTTGCAGAAATTACGGGCTGCGTAACATCAGTTAATAAAGCAACCTTCCTTGGGCTTTACGCTGCTTTATCTGGAAAAATTAACTATTTTTATGGCAATAATTAATTTCTTTCCTCCCTTATTATTGCTAAGCTAGAACAAAAACGTATTTATGCAGCATTGTGGATGGTTTAACCTAGGGCTGGATTAACGGTTTTGGACAAACACTTGCCAAACCCGTCTTAGGTATTAAGCCAACAGCCCCGTCACCTTTGCTTTATAAAGCTTACCAACCCGATGCGGATGCCGTACTCTGTGACCCACAACCCACCTAACCTCCAAGTAGCCAACCTTCAAGCCTTCCGTTTGGCCTGTTATGAATTCCAGCTTTGCCTAGATGGGGATTTGGAATTGCCGCCCTTCAAAGGCGCAAGTTTCCACGGCGCCTTAGGTTTGGCACTAGCGAAAATCGGCACGCGTTTTCGGGATTATTTTTACAACCCGACATCACCATCCCATTGGCAAGAGCACCAAAAACCACCCAAGCCCTACATCCTCATCCCACCGCTGGACGAGCGCACCCAGTTCCACAAGGGCGACACTTTAAGCCTGGGCATTGTTCTCTACGGTTCCGCTATCGACTACCTGCTGATTGTCTTCACCACCCTGGAACATTTGGGCGAACACATGGGCTTAGAGCCAACACGGGGACGTTTCCACATCAGCCAAATCACCCAATTGTCACCCGACGGGGCAATCGCCATCTACCAACACCAACGCTGGTTAGGACAACCACACCCCTTACACGCCCCGCATTTTTTTACCGACCCCCCACCCGTATCCAGAGTGCAGCTCAACCACACTACCCGTCTACGCCTTAAGGCCTATAACGATCTACTACGCCTGCCCCGCCTTTCAGCCTGTTCATGCACCGCCTACTAGGCCGCATCAACGCCTTGGCTATATGGCACCGGTATCGTCATCACCCTGGAAGAAAAACAACACCTGCTAGCCTTGGCGGAAACCGTCACCATCGAACACCGCACGCTAAAATGGCACGATTGGCAACGCTACTCCCAACGCTCGCGAAGCACCATGCTGTTTGTTGTACTGCCCGGACTTTGATAACGGGATGAAAACACCACCAGCAGCTTTTGTTACGCATAACAACTGGGCTGCTCCCCCAAGGCTTGGCGTACTGTTCCGTTGCTGGTTTTCCACCCATCCAACACCCCCTCCCCTTTGATTTTCTACCAACTTAAATTTTAGCCGCTAAAATTCTTGACACATAACTGCTGTTTAACTAAACTCAATCAAAGTCTGGTGGTTACCCCCTCCATTTATCAGCTAAAGCACTAAACAAATAACGATGGGCAATTTTCATGGCGAAACGACTCACTCCAGACCAGTTCGAGCAAGTGGTCAGCGGGCTGCAATTGAATGCTAAGACAGTGGAAATAGCGCGGGAGGTGCTGGTGGAAGGCAAGCCGCAAATCGAATTGGTGGCCGCCACTAGATTGACCAAGGGCGCTATTTCACAGGCCGTCAATCGGGTGTGGTTGGCACATGCAACCAAAATAAAAGGGGGAGAGCGGGTATCGGTCGTGCTTCCCGCACATCAAGCGTATATCGTCAAACAATGGGCGGCGCTCTTCGCCGTCAAACCGGATAAAAAAAAATGAAAACGCTTGTTACGGCTAACCAAAAAGGCGGGGTGGGCAAAACATCAACACTTGTTCACTTGGCATTTGATTTTTTTGAGCGCGGCCTAAAGGTCGCGGTGATTGATTTGGATGCACAAGCAAACACCTCCCACACCCTGCAAGCGTTTAAATCCGGCCTGACCGCCAGCGGGTTGTTTGCCAGTGCGCCGCCTGACTATGCCCGGGCTACCGCCAATTCTAAGGGCATGATCTTGATTGAATCGGACACCGGGCTGGCTAATATGGACAAAATGACGTTGCAGGAGGCAGGCCGGAATTTTCAGGCGGCTATCAAAGGGCTGGACGACCAGGGTTATGATGTCTGTCTGATTGATACTGCCCCTTCCCTTGGCGTCACGATGGCGGTGGCCTTGCTGGCAGCCGATTATGTGCTGTCGCCGATAGAACTGGAGGCCTACAGCATCCAAGGCATTAAGCGGATGGTCACCACCATCACCCACATCCGCCGGGCGAATCCCAAGCTGAAATTTTTGGGCATGGTACCCAGCAAGGTCGATGCGCGTAATCCGCGTCATGGCCGGCATCTGAAGGAATTGAACCAGGCCTACCCACAATTGATGGTGCCTGTCGGCATCGGTTTGCGTAGCAGCATCGCCGATGCATTGGCATCTTGTGTGCCTGTCTGGAAGATTAAAAAAACCGCCGCCCGTAAAGCGACGCAAGAACTCAGGGCGCTGGCCGCGCATGTATTTGAAAAAATGGAGATAAGCAATGACAACCGCTAGCACCAATTTTTACGGGCTCGGCTTGGAAGGACTGGGTGACCTTTCCGCCCTTTTGGACACACCGTCTAACGTCCATCAAGGTAACCCGCTTGAGCTGGATATGGGCCTGATTGATGAAGACCCCAACCAACCGCGCACCGAAGACAACCCCGGTTTTGCCCACGAAAGCTTAGCCGAGTTGTCGGCGTCTATCCGGCTGCGTGGCGTTAAAACCCCTATCTCCGTGCGGGAAAACCCCGATATGCCGGGGCGCTATATCATCAATCATGGCGCCCGCCGGTTCCGTGCCTCAAAACGTGCCGACAAGATCACCATCCCGTGTTTCATCGACAATGATTATATTGACGACGACCAGGTGGTTGAGAATTTGCACCGTGACGGCCTGACTGCGCGCGAGATTGCCGATCACATTGGCCGTAAGTTGGCGATGGGCATGAAGAAAGGCGATATCGCCAAGGCCATCAGCAAGTCGGCGGCGTTTGTGACCCAACATGTCACGCTGCTTGACCTTCCCGACCCGATTGCCGATATGTTCAACGCTGGGCGTACTAAGGACGTGACCGTGGTCAATGAATTGGTTACGGCTTACAAAAAAAATCCACAGGAAGTCACGGACTGGCTGCTGGATGAAACCCAGGAACTGACGCGGGGAACGGTCAAGTTGTTTCGGGAATTCCTGGATAATAAACAGCGCATTGATAAAGGGGACGACAAGGAAGCGCTCATCAATCCGCCGCCTGTTGAACCTTCGGCTGAAGCCGAAGCCATCAACACACCAGGTAATCAAGCGGTTGATGCTGAGGCAGCGCATCTTGTCGGCGGGTCGGATAAGGCCGTACAAAACCCTCAGGCCGCTAACGATAGCGGTAACGTCAATAATGCAAAATCGGCAGTAAAGAAAAAAGCGCTTGAGCCAGCAAAGATCAAAAAAGCGATTGTGCAAGTTGCACACGAGGGTAGGGCGGCTCGGCTGATGCTTGATCGCCGTCCATCGGCTAGCGGCTGGGCATGGCTCAAGTATGAAGACGATGGGGCGGAATTCGAGGCCGCGTTAGCGACCGTGCAACTGACCGAGATTCTGGATGGGGTCTAAGCCATAAGACAACGCCTGATAGTGATGAATAGACAGCGCATCGTTCAGGGCGAGCAATGGCAAAACGAAAAGGTAGAAAAAGCCAATGGCGTTAAGTCGGCGTCTATAATCTGTATTTGTCGGGGCAAGCCGACAAAACCAAAGCGGATGCCGGGATTATTTTACATACCGACAAGAGCCATGT
Source organism: Methylovulum sp. (assembly GCA_028712695.1). Taxonomy (GTDB): domain Bacteria; phylum Pseudomonadota; class Gammaproteobacteria; order Methylococcales; family Methylomonadaceae; genus Methylovulum. The sequence continues at coordinate 3,798 of JAQTQZ010000036.1, forward strand.
GTACCAGCAAGTTGGCAAGAGTTTCGTTACCCATCATCCTGCCGACTTTAAAAAGGTTCCCACGGTGGGGCAGGCGAAAAGCATCAGTTATGACGGGCAAGGGAAGGCGGTGGTTGTGGATGCTGAAAGCGTTAAGCTAAGCCTAGGGGTGCCCCGTAATTTTAGCCGCTAAAAAATGGACTTAATTGCAGCATATAAAGCTGAGATAAATATATGGTTCTGTCACAAAGTTTACCCTAACGTAGACCGGGCCTTTGCCATGGACAACATTATCCCGCCAAGGCCATGAACTGCCGGTAAGCCTGGATGCCCGAGCGGACATAGAAAAACACGCCGAAGAGGATGATGTCTTTGGGGAATTGGGTGCCTTTGAAACGGATCATGTCGGCTAGGCAGGTTAAAAAAGGGCAAATTCTAGCTTAGGCCAGTAAACTTTGCGACAGAGCCTGTAATGCTTATTGGCGGCTGTTTTGATTAAAATGTCCACACAGGCATAATTAAGGCCACTATACAAGCGGAGTCCAAAACAAATTTTGGACTCCGCTCCAAAAGGCAAAAATTTGCTAAACCCGCTAGCTAACCTTTAATACACAACACCTGCCTCAAGGTATGCACCACCTCGACCAAATCATGTTGGTGTGCCATCACTTGGTCGATGTCTTTGTAAGCCGCCGGAATCTCGTCCACTACGCCGCTGTCTTTGCGGCATTCGATGCCGCAGGTTTGCGCTTCGACATCGTCGCTGTCGAAGTGCTTTTTCGCGGCGGAGCGGCTCATGACGCGGCCTGCGCCGTGCGAGCAGGAGCAGAACGATTGCGGGTTGCCTTTGCCGCGCACGATGTAAGACTTCGCGCCCATGCTGCCGGGAATGATGCCCAATTCGCCTTCTGCCGCGCTGATCGCACCTTTGCGGGTGATCCACACCGATGCGCCGAAATGGGTTTCGCGGCTGACATAGTTGTGGTGGCAATTGATGGCTTCTTTGGTGATGCCGAACTTGGGCAATTTCTTACGCAACGCTTCGCAAACTAACAGTATCATCTCGCGGCGGTTGATGAGCGCGTAATCTTGCGCCCACGTCACCGCCTCCAGATAATCGTCATAGTAGGCCGCGCCTTCGCTGAAATAGGCCAAGTCCTTATCCGGCAAGTTCATCAGATGCCGCCCCATGTCTTTCTTCGCCAAAGCGATGAAGTATTCGCCCATGACGTTACCGATGCCACGGCTACCGGAATGCAGCATTACCCAAACATCGTCGTTTTCATCCAAACACAACTCGATGAAATGATTGCCGCCGCCCAAGGTGCCTAATTGCCGCACCCAGGTTTGGTAGGGCTTCTTTTGCATGGTGTTGATTTTGGGATGTTTGCCCAAGATGTTGTGCAAACCCACCGCCAAACCAGTGACGGTTGACGGTTTGGCGACATCTTTTTTGTGCATGTTAAAGCCGACCGGAATCGCCGCTTCGATAAACAAACGCAAAGAGCGCAAGTTATCCGGCAAGTCGTGGGCTTTGATCGACAAACGCAAGGCGTTCATGCCGCAACCAATGTCCACGCCCACCGCCGCCGGAATAATCGCGCCCGCCGTGGGGATGACCGAGCCGACTGTCGCGCCTTTGCCCGCATGGACATCGGGCATGACGGCGATATGGTCGTGAATGAACGGCAGTTGCGATAGGTTGAGAAGCTGTTGGTAGGCTTCCGGCTCAATGGTGTCGGTGTAGATTTTGACCGGCACTTTGCCCTTGGTGATGATAGTTTGGATAGGCATCAGACACCGCCTTGGTTAATGACACCGACATAACGGAAACTTAAAGTCGGCGTGTGTTTGCGGTGCAGCGCGTGTGCCAAGGCCGAGCGCAACAAACCTTGCACACGGCCTAACGCCGCCAGCACCTCGGTTTCATCTGCCAAACTGTCGGTGGCGTATTGGCCTACGGTGATGCAGATACTCGCGCCATCGTTTTCTGGCTCGACTGACAACACCAGCAAATCGCGCAACACCGGGTGTTGGGTTTCGCCCGTCAGCACCAGCGCGACTATTCGCGCCGCTTCTTTACACAGTTGCAGGTTTTTGCGCGGCGTTTTTTTCCGCGTTTGATGGCGTTTGGCATAACGCGGGTCTATGCCATCTTCTGCGCCAAATTTAGCGCACAAATGCGCCGCTTGTTTCGTCCAAAGACGTTGCTTATTCATACAAACTCCCACTGACCAGAACGCTGGGCAAAACAAAGCCTTACCGTGTCCGGTCGTGTTAAAAATTTTAGGTTATTTTTTGTGGAAGCCCCGATCCGTAAGAATCGGTAGAATTACCGATGGGTAACAGATGCGAGGCTGGAAATCATTACACTATCTAACATGGCAGCCTCCTAAATGCGGGTTAATGGATGGAAAGTGCGGAAATCTACACGCGAAAGAATGGTTTGTCAAAAAATATGGTTAAGCCGATATAAAAAGATGTCCCGTTATTGCGGATGGATTTAAGTTGCGCCCCTTTATGTCCGATAGGGTTAAGGTATGCTGGGTAGATGGCCAAAAAGTTAAAACCCTACTGGGATTTGCTGGAAGAAAAGGGAAGGGGATGCGTTTTTATTTCTTGCCGCCTTATTTATACCCTTTGGGTACAGCCCCGCGTTGAACTGCATAGGGATTCTATGGCGAAAATAAAGTACGGATGGCTTCCTTTCAAATCGTATTTTGCCAGCGAATTGGCGCAGGCAATTGAAGAAACCGGCAATGGGTTTGGGTCAAAATACACGTTAACTTTTTTCTAGGCACTTAATGCAATTTTTGGATAATGGTGTGCCCTTATGTTTAGAAAACTTGCGATAAAACAAGTCAATCCACTCTTAGAACGTGTTTTAAAAACTACTACGCGGCTCGATTGCTGCGTTGCCCTAGACCCTCCTTGTGGGGCATCCATGCAGTCGTTGCACTCGAACGGCTCGCGCCGCTTTTAAAACACGTTCTTAGGCAAAATAAGCGTGTTATTGGTGCAAAGAATAGTGATGACTGCACTATTTTATAGCAAACCGTAGTGCGGTATTGGTGCCTGTTTTCTTAACCAGAATCGCAACCGTATGTTTATATTTATAAAAAACTATTTTATAAATATTGGCGCAAACATTGCTTTGATATAGGCATATCCCCAACGGCGGGGCAATATTATTGGTTATAAACCACAAGACAAAGGCGTCTTCCAACCCAGTGCGGTCAGCATTTGAGGTTGGGGGCGCTTTTTTTTTGACTTCAATTTACCGGTGATCCCATGCAAACCACTTTTAAACATTTAAAAACAAGCACTTTGATGATTATGGCAATAACGGCCTTAGGGGGGATGGCATTTTCCCCTACAACCATTGCCACAGAAAATCTGGAGAAAGACAGCCTGAAACTGGGCTTTATCAAACTTACGGACATGGCGCCGTTGGCGGTGGCTTATGAAAAAGGCTATTTCGAGGACGAAGGCTTGTCGGTGCAACTGGAAGCGCAAGCGAATTGGAAAGTGTTGCTCGACAGGGTCATCAACGGCGAACTGGATGGTGCGCACATGCTGGCGGGCCAACCGCTGGGCGCAACCATCGGTTTTGGCACTAAAGCCGATGTCATCACCGCCTTCAGCATGGACTTAAACGGCAATGCCATCACCGTCTCCAATGATATATGGAAACAAATGAAACCGCATATCCCGCTGGAAGGTGGCAAACCTGTGCACCCCATCAAGGCCGATGCGTTAAAACCGGTCGTCGATAAATTCAAAAGCGAAGGTAAACCGTTCAATATGGGCATGGTGTTTCCGGTCTCGACCCATAACTATGAATTGCGTTACTGGTTGGCGGCGGGCGGGATTAAACCTGGCTTTTACGCGCCGCCCGAAGATACGTCCGGGCAAATTGGCGCTGATGCACTGCTGTCAGTGACCCCACCCCCACAAATGCCGGCGACGATGGATGCCGGCACTATCGTCGGTTACTGCGTGGGCGAACCTTGGAACCAACAGGCCGTGTTTAAAGGCATAGGCGTGCCGGTAATCAGTGATTATGAAATCTGGAAAAACAACCCTGAAAAAGTGTTCGGTGTGACCCAAGCCTGGGCGGATAAAAATCCCAACACCCACATTGCCATTGTCAAGGCGCTGATCCGTGCCGCCATGTGGCTGGATGCCGACAATAATAAAAACCGGCCTGAAGCGGTGGAAATGCTGTCGCAAACGCATTATGTCGGGGCGGATGCCGAAGTGCTCGCCAATAGCATGACCGGCACGTTTGAGTATGAAAAAGGCGATAAACGCCCCTTACCAGACTTCAACGTGTTTTTCCGCCACAACGCCACCTATCCCTACTACAGCGACGCGGTCTGGTATTTGTCACAAATGCGCCGTTGGGGGCAAATCAACGAAGGCAAATCTGACGCGTGGTTTATGGAAACCGCGAAAAAAGTGTACCGCCCTGATATTTACATGAAAGCGGCCAAAGCGCTGATTGTCGAAGGCAAAGCGAAAGCCAGCGACTTTCCGGCGGATTCTGAAACGGGCTTTAAACCGCCACAAGCTGATTTTATCGACGGCATTGTCTACGACGGCCACCAACCTAACGGCTATTTGGCCAAATTTGCCATTGGTTTGAAAGGCCAGCAAAAAGTGGTGGGCGGTAAGGTTATTGACTAAGTTTGCAAGGTATGCGGTGCATACCCTACTTGGGTAAGCAAAATATTCCGTAGGTGTTCCACCGCAAGTACAGCGGGTTGGTTTGAGTGCATGGATGCACCTTTTTAAGAATTTTGGCACTGATGTGTTGCGGCCTTGGTCGGCAAAAGATAGCCCGATGGCCCGGCATAAGCCAATAACATGACCTCAAGCGCAAATAGAAGGTATCGGCATGAGCAAGCAATTAATCAAATTTCTCAATATCACGGGGCTGACGTGGTTTGTCCCTTTAGTCAAGATTGCTGCGGGCGATAACCCTAGCCAACAAGTCCGCGAGCTGTTTTTAATCATGGGCGTGCCCATTATTGCCTTTGCTTTGTTTCTGGGGCTTTGGAGCTTTTCCGCCGCCCAAGTGGACACCAGCTTGGGCGCTATCCCTGGCCCCGTGGCGGTCTGGCAAGAAGCGGGCGGTTTGCTGAAAGAACATTTCGCCGAACGGGTTCGGGAAACTGAATATTACCAACGCCAACAAGCACGTAATGAAAAAAAGTTGGCCGAAGATCCCAACGCGGAAATTAAAGACCGCCCTTACAATGGCCATGCCACGTATCTGGATAAGATTTACACCAGCCTGTACACCGTGTTCACCGGCTTTGTCATTGCCTCGTTAATCGCCGTGCCGCTAGGGCTGTTGTGCGGCATGAGCGCCATCATCAACACGGCGATCAACCCATTGATCCAAATCTTCAAACCCGTGTCACCATTGGCTTGGTTGCCGATAGTCACCTTGGTCGTGAGCGCCGTGTATGTGACCCATGATGGCGCATGGTTTGAAAAATCGTTTCTGACTTCGGCCATCACCGTCACCTTATGCTCGTTATGGCCGACCTTAATCAACACAGCGGTCGGGGTTTCTTCCATCGACAAAGATTTGGTCAATGTCGGCAAAGTCTTGCGCCTTGATTGGCCGACCCAAATCAAGAAAATCATCTTGCCGTCGGCATTGCCGTTTATTTTCACCGGTATGCGCTTATCGCTGAGCGTCGGCTGGATGGTGCTGATTGCCGCCGAAATGCTCGCGCAAAACCCTGGCCTAGGCAAATTCGTCTGGGACGAATTCCAAAACGGCAGTTCCAATTCCTTGGGCCGCATTATGGTTGCGGTGTTCACCATTGGCATTATTGGCTTCATCCTCGACCGTATCATGCAATCTTTGCAACAAATCTTTGCCTTCGGTAAAGCCATATAAATCAAGGAGTCCGCCATGCTGCTCGCCGCCAAACATAATCCTGTTGATATGAACCTAAGCCCACAAAGCATTAACCCGTCCAACGATGCTGAACTGCCGTTGGTCGAGCTGAATAATGTCTGCAAATCTTATGGTGAAGGCAAACAAAAAGCTTCAATCTTAAAAAACATCAACTTGTCGATTAAAGCGGGTGAATTTATAGCCATTGTCGGCTTTTCCGGCAGTGGCAAAACCACGCTGATTTCAACCTTGGCCGGTTTGATTAAAGCCGATAGCGGCGAAGTGTTAAAACAAGGCAAGCCGATTACCGGCCCTGGGCCTGATCGCGGCGTCGTGTTCCAAAACTATTCGTTAATGCCGTGGCTGACGGTTTATGAAAACGTCGCGTTGGCGGTCGATGCCATTTTTAAAGACTGGGCTCCTGCGCAACGCCGCGCCCATACCGAACACTATGTGCGCATGGTGAACCTGGGCGCGGCGATGGACAAAAAACCTGCCGAATTGTCCGGCGGTATGCGCCAGCGCGTCAACGTGGCGCGGGCATTGGCGGCAAACCCCGATATTTTATTGTTGGACGAACCACTTAGCGCGTTAGACGCTTTGACGCGCGGCAACCTGCAGGACGAGATATTGTCCATTTGGGAACAAGAAAAGAAAACCGTCATCCTTATCACCAACGACGTTGATGAAGCCATTTATATGGCGGATCGGGTCATTCCACTCAATCCCGGCCCTGATGCCACATTTGGCCCGGATTTTCCGGTCACGCTGGCCCGCCCGCGTGACCGGACGGCGTTAAACCACGACCCTGAATTTAAACGCCTGCGTGCTGAAATCACCAAGTATCTGATGGACATCGGCATGGAAAAAGGCCAGGACACCCGTGCCGACACCCTCATTTTGCCTGACGTGAGGCCGAACACCAGCACCGATTGGCAACTCGACCATGCCGCCTTAAAACCGGAACAAGCCCATTTAGGCAGGCCACGTTATCTGGAGTTTTTCAAACTTGCCAAAGTTTATCCCACGCCCAGCGGCAACGGTAGCGTCAAAGTCGTGGATGGTTTTGATTTAAAAATGAAAAAAGGCGAATTCATTGCCATCATCGGGCATTCCGGCTGCGGCAAATCAACCGTCTTGTCGATGGCGGCAGGCCTGACCTCCATTTCCGAAGGCGGCATTGTTCTTGATAACCGTGAAATTGACGGTGCTGGCCCAGACCGCGGCGTGGTGTTTCAAGCACCGAGCCTGTTCCCGTGGCTGACCGCCTTTGAAAACGTCATGCTAGGTGTCGATAAAGTCTATCCCCATGCCAGCAAATCCGAACGTGAAGACATCGTTGAATACTATTTGACCCGCGTCGGCTTGGCCGCGGCCTTGCGCAAAAAAGCCAGCGCCATGTCCAACGGCATGCGCCAACGGGTCGGCATTGCCCGCGCCTTCGCCTTGTCGCCCAAATTGCTGTTGCTGGATGAGCCGTTCGGCATGCTCGACTCCTTGACGCGCTGGGAATTGCAGGAAGTGTTGATGGAAGTCTGGGAACGTACCCATGTCACCGCCATCGTCGTCACCCATGACGTGGATGAAGCCATTTTGTTGGCCGACCGCGTGGTCATGATGACCAACGGCCCGCACGCCAAAATCGGCAAAATTCAGGACATCGGCTTGCCCAGGCCCCGTACCCGCAAAGAACTGCTGGCGCATGACGATTACTACGCCTACCGCGAAAGCATCCTGACTTTTTTAAACGAGTGTGACCATACGCATTAAATGTAGGTTGGGGTGACGCTAGGAACCCCAACAATTGCTTCAAGGTTATGTTGGGGTTCGTTCCTCACTCGCCCCAACCTACATCTGTCTTTTCATTCCAACCCATAAAGGGGGCTTTATGCTTAAGCTACAACAAAAAAAACGGTCCGCGCGGTTATCGGCTGCCGCATTATTGTCGATGACCACCTTGGGCGATCCGGCATCCGCCAGCCTGACGAAAGACGTCGAAGACGCACTCAATTTTTACCATTATGGCAATAACGGTGCGATCAAGTTTGACCTTAACTACCGTTATGAAAACGTCAACCAAGATCAAGGCCCGCTTAATCCTAAGACCGGACTGCCTGTGGAAACCGCCAACGCCAATACCGCCCGCTTGCGCCTAGGTTACCTCACGCCGACTTTTCATGGCTTCCAAGGCTATGCCGAATACGAAGGTAACTTGGTGATGCAGGACGATTACAACAGCACCCGTAACTTTAACACCGCTTATTCAACCATTGCCGATCCTGACAAGAGCGAACTCAACCAGTTTTGGGTGGCTTACAAAGGGCTTGCCGACACCGTCATCAAAGTGGGGCGGCAACGCATCAAACTGGACGATGACCGTTTCATCGGCAACGTCGGCTGGCGGCAAATGGAGACCACTTATGACGCGGTGTTGCTTACCCACCAAAACCAGACACTGTTCGGCCTGACGGTCAACGCGGGCTATATCGGCACGGTGCAAACCTTTACCGGCACCACCGAACATATCGAAGCGCCGCTATTGAACGCCAATTATAAAATGGGCGATTTCGGCAATGTGGTCGGCTATGGCTACTGGCTTGATTACACCGACATCAACGAACCGGCGACCATGGAAAAATCCAACCAAACCTATGGCCTGCGCGTGGCCTGTTGTGCCAAGCCGTTGGAATCTTACAAACTCAGCGACAATTTTGGCGTGGTCTACACGGCGGAATTTAGCCATCAAAGCAATTATGGGCATGGCCTGACGGCGTATGATGCCGACCGTTACAATTTAATGGGCGGCGTGAGCGCCTATAACATCATTTTTTCAGGGGCGGTGGAGCAGCTAAACGGCACGGGGCTAAACAAAACGTTTGACACGCCCCTCGGCACAAACCATGCCTTCCAAGGCTGGGCGGACATATTCTTGCAAACGCCCGCCAATGGTATCCGTGATGTGTTTGGCACGGTCACTGTGCCGTTGCAACGCGGCGATATAGTGCTGACGGGCGTTTACCATGATTTCTCTGACGACACCGGACGGTTTGACTACGGCAACGAATGGGATTTTCAGGCGGTGAAAAAATTTGGCAAACATTATTCCGTGTTGGCGAAATATGCGTTTTATAACGGCGGCGATAACATCGACCCCAGTTTTAAAAGCACCGACACCCAAAAACTCTGGATTCAGGGCAACATTAGCTTCTAAGCCTGATACCCCGGCACACCGTTTTAACTCCGCTTTTGAGGTTTACTTATGGCCACCCAAAAAACATTAGCCATCATCGGTAATGGCATGGTCGGACAACATTTTCTGGCGCAACTGGCCGCCAGTCCGGCTTTACGTGATTACCACACCGTCACCTTTTGCGAAGAGCCACGGCCTGCGTATGACCGGGTGCATTTGTCAGAATTTTTCGCGGGCAAAACCGCCGAAGACTTGTCTTTAGTGCCGCCCGGATTTTTCGAAGAACACGGCATCACCCTACACTTGAACGACAAAGCCGTAGCGGTTGACCGCCAAACCAAAACCATCGTGTCGGCAAAAGGCCAGCATATCCATTACGACAAACTGGTGTTGGCAACGGGCTCTTACCCGTTCGTGCCGCCCGTGCCTGGCCATGACCGCCCGAATTGTCTGGTGTACCGCACCATAGAAGATTTGGAAGCGATGGTCAAAGCCGCACAAACCGCCAAAGTGGGGGTAGTGGTGGGCGGCGGCCTATTAGGTTTGGAAGCGGCAAAGGCATTGACGGATTTGGGCCTGCAAACCCATGTCGTCGAATTTGCCCCGCGTTTGATGGCGGTGCAGCTTGATGACGAAGGCGGCGCGATATTGCGGCGCAAAATTGAAGGCTTGGGGGTGAGGGTCCATACCAGCAAAAACACCAGCGAAATCACTGACGGCGAATCATGTGTGAACAAAATGTGTTTTGCCGATGGCGAAGCGCTGGAAACCGATCTGATCCTTTTTTCGGCAGGCATCCGCCCCCGCGACGAGCTCGCCAGAAGCTGCGGTTTAGAAGTCGGTGCGCGGGGCGGCATCGTCATTGACAACCAATGCCGCACTTCAGATGCGGACATTTACGCGATTGGCGAATGTGCGTTGTGGAACGGCATGATTTACGGTTTGGTCGCGCCGGGTTATGCGATGGCGCGGACGGTGGTGGCGGATTTGCAAAACCAAGCCGTCCCTTTTACCGGGGCGGACATGAGCACCAAATTAAAGCTGATGGGTGTCGATGTCGCCAGTATTGGCGATGCCCACGCCAAAACTCCAGGCGCATTGACTTACAGCTACCAAAACGGCGGCAGCCAAGTCTATAAACGTTTGGTGGTCAGCGCCGATAACACCCATTTGCTGGGTGCGGTGCTAGTCGGTGAGGCGTCCGAATATGGCACATTGCTGCACTATTGCCTGAACGGCATAGAACTTCCGGCCAACCCGGAAAGCCTGATTTTGCCACAACAACCGGCAACGCCAGTGGCTTTGGGCGCGGATGCCTTGCCTGATTCGGCACAACTATGCAGCTGTTTTGATGTCAGCAAGGGCGAGGTCTGTTCCGCAATTGCCAATGGCTACCTGACACTAGGTGAGGTTAAGGCTGCCACTAAGGCTTCTACCGGTTGCGGCGGCTGTTCGGCATTGCTGAAATCGGTTGTCGATGCACAATTGGCGAAACAAGGTTATGAAGTCAACACCGACCTTTGCGGACATTTTGCATACACCCGCCAAGCGCTTTACCACTTGGTTAGGATAGGGCAGTTACGGACATTTGATGCGTTGCTGGCAAAACACGGCACCGGCAAGGGCTGCGACATTTGTAAACCGGCGGTCGCCAACATCTTGGCCTCTTATTGGAACGAACACATCCTAGAACCTGTGCATTGGGGCTTGCAGGACAGCAATGACACCTATCTTGCGAACATCCAAAAAGATGGCACGTATTCGATAGTCCCGCGTATCCCCGGTGGCGAAATCAAACCCGACATGCTGATTGTGTTGGGTGAAGTCGGCAAGAAATACCGGCTGTACACCAAAATCACGGGCGGTCAGCGCATTGATTTATTCGGCGCACGCCTGGAGCAATTGCCGGACATTTGGCAGGAACTGATCGCGGCCGGATTCGAGACCGGACACGCCTACGGCAAATCGCTGCGCACCGTCAAATCCTGTGTTGGCAGCACGTGGTGCCGATATGGCGTGGCGGACAGCGTAGGCTTGGCGATTGAGCTGGAAAACCGTTACAAAGGCTTGCGTTCGCCGCACAAACTCAAATTCGCCGTGTCCGGCTGCACCCGCGAATGCGCCGAAGCCCAAAGCAAGGACATTGGCGTCATTGCCACCGAGAACGGTTGGAACTTATACATTTGCGGCAATGGCGGCATGAAACCGCGCCACGCCGATTTGTTCGCCACAGGTCTGGACAAGGACACCTTAATACGATACATAGACCGTCTGTTGATTTTTTATGTGCGCACCGCCGACCGTCTGCAACGCACATCGGTGTGGCTGGACAATCTGGAAGGCGGTTTGGCGTATCTGAAATCCGTGGTCATGGAAGACAGCTTGGGTTTGTCTGATGAACTGGAACAACAAATGCGCCATGTCATTGAAACCTACCAATGTGAATGGAAAGCCACGCTGGCAGATGGCAACAAGCTCAAACGTTTCCGGCATTTTGTCAACAGCAGCCAGCCCGACAGCAATGTGTTGTTTGTGGAAGAACGCGGCCAACCCCGTCCCGCCTTGCCCGAAGAAAAAAGGCATTTCAAATTGGTTGGGGTGGCGTGATGGCAACTTGGCAAGCTATTTGTGATGTCACTGAATTGTTGCCCAATACTGGATTGTGTGCGTTGCTGGACGGGCAACAAGTGGCGGTTTTTTATGTGCCTGACCCAGAACTGGGTGAAGTTTGTGCCCGGCAAGTTTATGCCATCAGCAATTTTGACCCGTTTGGTCAGGCCAATGTCTTGTCGCGGGGCATTTGCGGCGATATTGACGCGCAACTGGTGGTGGCATCGCCTTTGTACAAGCAACATTTTAACTTGCGCACCGGCGTTTGCCTTGAAAATGAAGCGGTGGCCTTGCCGGTTTATGCCGTCCGCATCAGCCAAAACAAAGTGGAATTGGCCGGTGGGGTGGGATTATGAACGGCTCCTGCACAGAAAAAATGCGCCTGGTGGTGATAGGCAACGGCATGGCCGGATTACGCACCGTTGAAGAATTGTTGGCGTGCGCACCGGATCGGTATGAGATCACCGTTTTTGGCGCGGAACCTTATGGAAATTACAACCGCATCCTGTTATCGGCGGTCTTGTGCGGCGAAAAACAATTGGCGGACATTTTCATCAACACCCGGCAATGGTATGCCGATAACGGCATCACCTTACACGCCGGGGCTGACAAGGCGGTGGCCCGCATAGACCGTGCCCGCCGACAAGTGCTGGCCGAGGACGGCACAGTTGCCGATTATGACCGCCTGCTTATTGCCACAGGCTCAGATGCCATTAAGATGGCCATTCCGGGTCACGATTATGTGGGGGTGAACACCTTCCGCACCATTGCCGATGTCAACGCCATGCTCGCCTACGCCACCCCCGGCAAACAAGCCCTGGTGTTGGGCGGCGGCTTGCTGGGTTTGGAGGCCGCCAATGGCTTGTCACAATGCGGCATGACGGTGACGGTGATCCACAACCACGCTGATTTGCTGAACAAACAGTTGGACTCATCAGCCAGCAAATTATTACAAGCCGAATTGGAACGCAGGGGCGTGCAATTTAAAATGCAGGCCCGTTTGCAGGGCTTAGTTGGCGATGGCGGGCAACACGTCCGGGCTGCGCAGTTTGACGATGGCACGGCGCTGGCTTGTGACTTGTTTGTCATGGCGATAGGCGTGCAACCTAACATCACGGTGGCGAAAGCCGCTGGCTTGGCGTGTGCTAGGGGCATCATTGTCAATGATGCCATGCAAACCAGCGACGCTTGGGTTTATGCGGTAGGCGAGTGTGTCGAGCATCGGGGCAACACGTTTGGTCTGGTCGCCCCGCTGTACGGGCAAGCGAAAGTCTGCGCCCAGCATTTGGCAGGCCACAGCACCGCGCAATTTGTCAATCCGCCTATGGCAACCAAGCTGAAAGTCAGCGGCATCAAGCTATTTTCCGTGGGTGATTTTCAGGGTAATGACCAAGCAGAACACATTTTTTTCACCGATCCGGTACAAGGGATTTACAAAAAACTGGTCGTCAAAGCCAACCAATTGGTCGGGGCGGTATTATACGGCGACACGGCGGACAGCGCGTGGTATCAGGAATTGGTCGAGCAACAGGTTAACGTCACGCCAATTCGGGACAGGATTATTTTTGGGAAGGCGTAGCGTAAGCCAATGCACAACAAATACCGTTCCGGCCATATCCTTATCTTGTATTGACTTCCCCAAAAACACTATGGACACCATCAAAACAACATGCCCTTATTGCGGTGTCGGCTGTGGCATTAGCGCCCAAGCCGATGCCGCTACCCGGCAGGTCAAGATCAGCGGCGACATGTCGCATCCTGCCAATTTCGGCCGGCTTTGCGCCAAAGGCTTGGCCTTGGGTGAAACGCTGGAACTGCAAGGGCGGTTGCTCTCGCCGCTTTGCCACGGTCAACAAAGCACTTGGGAGGCGGCGCTAAATCTGGTTGCCGATACCTTTAATCAAACCATTGCCGAATACGGTGCGGATTCGGTGGCGATTTATGGCTCCGGGCAATTGCTGACGGAAGATTATTATGTCGCCAACAAACTGATGAAAGGCTTTATCGGCAGCGGCAACATGGACACCAACAGCCGCTTGTGCATGTCATCGTCGGTGGCGGGGCATAAACGGGCGTTTGGCTCGGACACTGTACCGGGTTGCTATGAAGATTTTGAGCTGGCCGGGCTGGTCATTTTGATAGGCTCCAATGCCGCATGGTGCCATCCGGTGATTTTCCAGCGGCTGCGCGCCGCCAAACTCGCTAACTCCGATTTGAAAATCGTTGTCATCGACCCGCGCCGCACGGCCAGTTGTGACATTGCAGACTTGCATCTGGCCATTGCCAGCAGCAGCGACGCGCTATTGTTCAACGGCTTGTTGCAGTATTTGCATGACCACGATGCCGTCAACAGCCGCTATATCCAAGACCATACCGAAGGCTACACGCAAGCCTTGCCCGACATAGGCCACGATTATCTTAGCCAAGCCGCACAGTTGTGCGGCTTGCCGCCACAACAGCTAGAGACCTTTTACCAATGGTTTGCCGAAACCGACAATACCATGAGCCTGTACAGCCAAGGCATTAACCAATCCACATCCGGTACGGATAAGGTCAACGCCATCATCAATTGCCATTTGGCGACTGGGCGGATTGGCCGCCCCGGCATGGGGCCATTTTCTTTGACGGGCCAGCCCAATGCGATGGGCGGGCGCGAAGTGGGCGGCCTGTCGCATCAGCTCGCCGCGCACATGGATTTTTCCAATCCTGAAGATGTCGGACGCGTGGCGCGGTTTTGGCAAACGGAAAACATTGCCCAAAAACAGGGGTATCCGGCGGTGGAATTGTTTGACGCGATGGCGGAAGGCAAAATAAAGGCGGTATGGATTATGGGCACTAACCCGGTGGTGAGTTTACCCAATGCCGATAAGGTCAAACAGGCGTTGCAAAACTGCCCGTTTGTCGTAGTGTCCGATTGCATAGCCGAAACCGACACCACGGCGTTGGCGCATGTTTTGTTGCCCGCCCAAGGCTGGAGCGAAAAAGACGGCACGGTGACCAATTCCGAGCGGCGGATTTCCAGGCAACGGCCTTTATTGCCGCCCTCAGGCGAGGCCAAGCCGGATTGGTGGATTATCTGCCAAGTGGCGCGGCGGATGGGCTTTGCGCAGGCGTTTGCGTATGAAAATCCCGGGCAAATCTTCCAAGAACACGCGGCTTTGTCAGGTTTTGAAAATGACGGGCAACGCGATTTTGACATTTCCGGTTTGGCCGGTTTGTCGCCAGACGGCTACGCGCAATTGACCCCCACCCAATGGCCGGTGAATGCCCGCCACCCGCAAGGTACGGCGCGGCTGTTCGCCAATGGACAATTTTTTACCGCCTCCGCCAAGGCGCAATTTGTCCCGGTAACGCCGCAAACGCCCGCCAATCTGCCGGATGGTGCGTTCCCGTTGGTGTTAAATACAGGCCGCACCCGTGACCAATGGCACACCATGACCCGCACTGCCATTGCCCCAGTATTGAA
Source organism: Methylovulum sp. (assembly GCA_028712695.1). Classification (GTDB taxonomy): domain Bacteria; phylum Pseudomonadota; class Gammaproteobacteria; order Methylococcales; family Methylomonadaceae; genus Methylovulum. Next base: position 18,960 of record JAQTQZ010000036.1, read on the forward strand.
CCGGCACAAGCCGGAGCCTTATGTGGAAATCCATCCCGATGATGCCGCCCGTCATCACCTCCAAGCCAACGGTTTGGCGACCTTGACCAGCCATTGGGGGCGCATGGTTGCCAGAGTTCGGATTGATGCCGGACAAAAGCCGGGCAATATCTTTGTGCCGATGCACTGGAGCGGGCAATATGCCAGCCAAGGGCGCATGGGGGCATTGGTCAACCCGTGCGTTGACCCGGTTTCCAAACAACCGGAAAGCAAACATACGCCTGCCGACATCTGCCCCTACCAACCCGCCTGGCAAGGGTTTGTCCTGACCCGGCAGCCACTGGCCAAAATTCCGGCCGATTATTGGGTGAAAATTAAACATCAGGACTATTTTCAATATGAATTGGCCGGCAATAACCTGGCGGAAACATGGCAAACGTTGGCCAGGTCAGATTTTTCCGGAGCCAGCGGCTCCGTGCAATGGCTGCATTATGAAGATGCTGCGGCTGGCCATTTCCGGGCGGCGGCGATAGTCTGCGGCCAATTGCGCTACGTGGTGTCCCTTGCGCCCGACCAAGGTTTGCCGCCACGCCATTGGCTAGGCCATGTGTTTGCCCAAACCAAAATCACCGCCGCCGAGCGCAAGGCATTGCTCTCCGGCATCGCACCACCAGATACGGACGATGCGGGGGAGGTGGTCTGCGTTTGTTTTAATGTCGGTGCCAACACAATTAAGGCCGCCATCCGGGGACAAGGCTTAAAAACGCCGCAAGAGGTGGGCCGTTGCCTGCAAGCCGGGACCGGTTGCGGCTCATGCCTGCCGGAAATCAGGGCGATGTTGCCTTTATCATCATAAATAAGGGTTCATGAAAATTGGATAACGTTGAAAAATACGGGTAATTCCGCGACAATCGCCGATGCCCCAAATTATTCCGTACACGGCGAAAGCCACATTTAATTTCAGCAGCAACCATTTCAAACCTCTAAGGGTCTTGGCTATGCGCCTATAGATCAATGTTCCCGTTGATTATCAATACATGACGATATGCAATCAAACACCAACGCCGTACCAGAAAAAACCGATCTTAATATAGGTTATATCCCGTTAACCGATTGCGCGCCCTTGGCCATTGCCAAAGAAAAAGGCTTTTTTAGCGCGGAAGGCTTGACCGTCAAGTTGTCGCGGGAATCGTCATGGGCAAATATCCGCGACAAAGTGTCGGCAGGCGTATTTGATGCCGGGCACATGTTGGCGCCCATGCCTATTGCTGCGGCCTTAAATTTAGATGGCTTGCACACCCCCATGCTGACGGCGTTGTCTTTAAGTTTAGGTGGCAATGCCATCACGGTTTCAAAAAAACTCTATGAAAAGCTAGCGGAATTTGGTCAGGATTTGTCCAGGCCCTTAGCATCGGTGTCCGCCTTAAAACAACTGTTGGCACAGCATCAGGCGGAAAAACGGCCGCCCTTGACGCTGGCGCACGTGTTCCCGTTCAGTTGCCATAATTATTTAATGCGGTATTGGCTGGCCAGTGCCGGGATAGACCCTGACAAAGACGTGCGCTTGGTGGTCATTCCGCCGCCCTTGATGGTCAATGCGTTGGCGGCGGGGCAAATCGACGGTTTTTGTGTGGGCGAACCTTGGAACACCCAAGCGATTGCCAACGGCATCGGTGTGGCTGTCAGCACCGGCGTGGATATATGGCAAGGCTGCCCTGAAAAAGTGCTGGGGGTGACCCAAGCCTGGGCGCAACATTATCCGAATACCCATCAGGCTTTGTTACGCGCTCTCCTAAATGGTGCGGTATGGCTGGAAAATATGCAAAACCGGGCGGAAGCTTCGGCGATTTTGACCGGACACGGTTATGTCCCTGTTGAACCGGCCCTGTTAAAAACTTTCGAGTGCGGTGAATTTCAATTTTGTGGCACCGGGCCAGTTGTTCCGGTGCCTGATTTTTGTGTTTTTTATCGCCATGCCGCAACCTTTCCTTGGGTTTCCCATGCCGATTGGCTGATCGGCCAAATGCAACGTTGGGGACAAATCCCCGCAGGCCACGCTGTCGGAGCCGTGTCGGCACAAGTCTACCGCCCTGATTTGTATCGGCAGGCCGCCCATGACTTAGGTTTACCCTATCCTTTAGCCGACCGGAAAACAGAAGGCAGCCATGCCCAACGCTGGTGGGCCGAAACTGAATCCGAACCGATCAGTATGGGTGGCGACTGTTTTTTTGACCAAATCATGCCCGCCTAAACGGTGGCCCCCTGTGTTTATTGATTATTTTATGTAATTTAAGTCCAGAGTGTGCTTAACGAATGCCGAAATTAAATATCTTACTGGTTGACAATGACCCGGACAGGAGCGCCGTTGTCAGGCAGGCCCTGCAAGAGGTGGGATACCACGTCATCGCCAATTTGGGCGATGACGTTAACCTAAGTAAAAATGTATTTTCCTTGCAACCGGACATTATTATTATCGATATGGATGCGCCAGGGCGCGACACCTTAGAACAAATGCGTGAGATCCAACGCGGCCAAGCCAAACCGATCATTTTATTTTCCGCACCGGATGACCAGCATTTTATGCAAGAAGCGATACGTGCCGGGGTCAGTGCGTATATGCTCGAAGGCCTTAACCAATCGCAAATCATGCCGGTCATTGAAGTGGCGATGGCAAGGTTCCGCGAGTTTCAAACCCTACAAAAAGAATTGGAAGACACCCGCTCAAAATTGGCAGAACGCAAAGTGATTGAAAAGGCAAAAGGCATCATTATGACCCGCAAAGGTTTGGATGAAGAAAGTGCCTACCAAATGATGCGTAAAATGGCGATGAGCCAAAACAAACGCCTGGTGGATTTATCGCAAGCTATTGTCTCTTTAGAGGATTTATTGGGTTAGGGAGGACATCTTCTTGCCCCGTCCCTCCATCGTTATACATGACTTGTGCTGTGCCAACCTTGTCTGTCAATGTAACCCCATATTGTTATTGATCCATTCCTATTAAAATCAAATGGTGCAGGGCGCTATAAAAAAGTCCTGTTGCCCGCGAGGTGCGCGTATTTTCGCTGCTTGCGCTTGATGGGCCAATTTCACCTTATCTTTCCAGCCTGGGCGGAGAATTTACCCGTCGCGGCTTTGATGTACAGATCAAAAAACGTTGCTTACGAATTTCACGCGGCGGTAATCAAATGCTGGTCATTAAACCTGAATAATGGACAGGGATGAAATCCGCTCCGCCGGATCATCCGATGCCGTGGCCATTGCACACAACTTGTCAACAAGGCTTAAAAATTTGTGGGGGTCGTCGTGGCGTCCAGAAGTGGACTGACTTCATTCTATACTAAGGCGGGGCTACCAAAAAACAGGGGCTTTAGTGGACTATCCGATGCAGTAGGCACTAGCATTTTTAAGATGCTTGGCCTTACAATCCAGATACTGGAAAACCGGCTGGCGTTTATCCGCCCAGATGACAAAATATCACGCACACTTTTACTCACATGAGGTTTCAATGATAAAAATCAGCATTCTGTATCCGAATAAACCAGATGCCCGGTTCGACATACCGTACTATCTGGAAACACATATCCCGATGGTTCTTGAAGTTTTCAACTCCCATCCTGGGTACAAAGGTGTTTCGATTGATCGCGGGCTGGCTGGCGCCATACCTGGAACGGCTGCGGCCTATGCCGTCATGTGCCATTTTCTTTTTGATTCCGTAGATGATTTCATGGCGGCATTTACGCCGCATGCTGAAAAATTGCAAGGCGACATTGCCAATTACACCGACATCGAGCCGGTCATTCAAGTCAACGAAGTGCTGCTTTCAAATTAACAAGCAAGTAAAGATCAAGGTTGAATAACAATGAAAGGCAGTTGTTTATGCGGAGCCATAGTCTACGAAATCGACAGCATTGACACGCCTATCGGCCACTGTCATTGCCGTACTTGTCAAAAAGCCCATGCCGCTGCGTTCGCCACTACGGCAGGGGTGTTGCGCACCCATTTCCGTTGGTTACAAGGCGAAGAAAAACTGGCAGCGTTTGAGTCTTCACCGGGAAAATTGAGGCATTTCTGCTCGGTTTGCGGTTCCCATCTTGTCGCTGAACGCTTGGGGCAAGCCAATTTGATTGTGCGGATGGCAACGCTGGATGAAAACCCTAATGTCTCTCCGCAACTGCACATTTGGACAGCGCACGACCAACCGTGGTTAGCATACGAAAATATCCCTGGCTTTCCCGAATGGCAGCCAGGGCGATAATGGACGATTACTTAGAAAGTAGCGGGTATATCGACTGGAAACAGCCTTTGCTAAGGGCCAAGGCGGCAGCATTGGCTGCTGGTTGTGTTAGTGATGAGGCCGTTGCCAAGCGCTGTTTTGAATTCGTCCGTGACGACATCAAACACAGTTGGGATTACCGGCTGAACCCGGTGACCTGTAAAGCCTCGGATGTATTAATCCACGGCACCGGCTACTGCTATGCCAAGAGTCATTTGCTGGCCGCGCTGTTACGAGCCAACCAGATTCCGGCTGGACTTTGTTACCAGCGACTGACGATCGAGACGGCCGGTCCGCCTTACTGCCTGCATGGCCTGAACGCGGTTTACCTGAAACAACACGGCTGGTATCGAATCGATGCGCGCGGCAATAAGCCGGGTGTCATGGCCGATTTTTGCCCGCCGATGGAAAAATTGGCATTTCCGCTTGTCGATGGCTGCGAAAAAGATATTCCCGGAATTTGGACGGCACCCTTATCGGTAGTTGTACAAGCGTTAACTGAAAATGAAACGGTTGAGTCGGTTTATGAAAACCTGCCGGATTTTGATGGGTTAAGCCTATAGGCTTGATCAAGTAGAAAGCCAAATCGCCTAACGAGATACCTTCATGCGGTCATTAAAACAAATAGTGGAATATCATCAATTTGGTGTCGCCGACGGCCATCCGGTCATTTACTTCCACGGCACACCGGGGTCGGCTGAAGAATGCCAAGTCTTCGATCATTATGGCAAAGAAAATAACCTGGCCATCATTTGTTACGACCGTTCGACCATCGATCCGCAATTGGAAGGCGTCGCTTACTACCAGCGCATAGCGGATGAAATTACAGACAAGGTGGCCGGTAAACCAGTCGATTTTGTCGGTTTTTCGATGGGTGCTTTCATCGCCCTGCAAATTTGCCAAGCGATGAACGGCAAGGTGCGTAGCTTGCACTTGATTTCGGCTGCCGCGCCGCTGGATGCGGACAACTTTATTGACTTGATGGCGGGGAAAGCCGTTTTTCGACTCGCCCAGAATAATCCGTTCACCTTTCTGCTGTTAGCCCATCTGCAAGGATGCCTGGCACGGATTTTCCCTGGCCTGTTGTTTCGGATGCTGTTTTCCAGCGCAGCTGGTGAAGACAAAACGCTGGTAGCCGACAAGGCGTTTCGGGCGACGATCAGCCGAGGGTTAAAAACCTGTTTTAATCATCCGCAAGCCTACGCACGGGACATCAAGGCCTATGTTCAACCCTGGAAAGAGTCACTGCCCGACATCACCGTCAGTACCACTATTTGGCACGGCGCGGAAGATAACTGGTCGCCGGTCTCCATGGCTGTTTACTTGGCATCGGCTCTGCCTAACTGTGCAAAAATGGAAATCCTGGACGGACTTTCCCATTATTCGTGCCTTTATCGAGTAAGCCAAACGATATGCCTGACAATCAACACATTGAGAGACTAGGGATTTAACCGCCAATGACCACATCAATCGCACTGCTTGGCGAATACACGCCGACATTTCCGCCCCACGCCTCGACCAATGCCGCCATCGAACACGCCAAGGCGGCTTTGGGCTTGGAAATTGGCTATGACTGGATTTCGACCGCCGACATCAATCTATCGTTGTTCGAACGCTACGCCGGTATCTGGATCGCCCCCGGCAGTCCGTATAACAATATGGACAAGACTTTGGCGGCGATTCGCCATGCACGGGAAAACAACATCCCATGTTTTGGCACCTGCGGCGGCTTTCAGCACATGATTATCGAATATGCCCGCAACGTTTTGGGTTTTAAGGATGCCCAACATGCCGAGTACGATCCGTATGCCTCGAATCTGTTTATTTCGCAGCTAGTGTGTTCGCTGGCCGGACGGGCTATGCAGCTGACGTTTGAGCCAGGTTCACGAGCTGCTGCCATTTACGGTGTAACGGCTGCCACCGAGCAGTATTACTGTAACTTTGGTATCAATCCGGACTATATCGAGACTCTAAAGCAAGGGCCGATACACATCACTGGCGCCGATGCCGAAGGCGACATCAGGGTAATAGAATGGCCCGACCATCGGTTCTTTATCGGCACGCTGTTTGTGCCACAAGCGCGGTCAACGCCGCAACAGCCGCATCCGTTGGTGTCGGCTTTTTTAACCGCAGTCTTGAATCACAATAGCTAACACCGGAATAAAAGAATCCTCATGCCTTATTTCTACAGAAAAGCCACGCAAATGGACAAGGATGCGATTTTTGAACTATATCGCAGGGTAATGCATGCATATATTTCTGAAATATGGGGTTGGGATGAAAATTGGCAAGCAAACGATTTCGCTGCACACTTTAATCCGGCGGGAATGACATTGGTCTATAAAGAAAATGCGCTGGTTGGATACGCCCACATTGACGATAATATGGACACATTATTTTTAAGAATGATGGTGATTCATCCCAATCACCAAAGACATGGGATCGGAACACACTTGCTGATGTCGTTTATTGCTTCTGGTAAAGAACAAGCCAAACCCGTTAGTTTAGAAGTATTCAAACTTAACACTGAAGCAAAGCATTTCTATGAAAGACATCATTTTAAGGTTGTTGGTGAATTGCTTCATAGCTTCGTTATGAGTCCGTCTAATTGACTCGGCATAACCTCAACAACACAATACAATCGTTCAGGTTCGACCTGAAGATTTAGATCGCAACCATAATTCAACGATAACAGCCAAAATGTATATCCCCAAGCACTTCGACGAACCAAAATTTGATGTCATGCAAGCCTTGATGCGCGATTATCCGCTGGCGACATTGGTGGCCTTGTCTGCCGACGGCCTTACCGCCAACCATATTCCGTTGCACTGGGCCGACGATGGCTCGGATTACGGTTGTTTACGTGGCCACGTCGCACGTGCCAATCCGATGTGGAGGGATACCGATCCAAGCCGCGAAGTTTTGGCGATATTCCAGGCGGAAAATGCTTACATATCACCCTCCTGGTATGCCACCAAACAACAAACCGGCAAAGTGGTGCCAACTTGGAACTATGCGGTCGTGCATGCTTACGGCGCACTGCGGGTGATTGACGATGCGGCGTGGATTCGCAAGCAACTGGAACAAATGACCGCGCATCATGAAGCGGCATTCCCGCAGCCTTGGGCGGTGTCTGATGCGCCGCACGATTTTACCGACCAACTGATCGGGCAGATTGTCGGTATTGAACTTGCCGTGACCCGGTTGCGGGGCAAATGGAAGGTCAGCCAGAATCAACCGGCGGAGAATCAGGACAGCGTGGCCCAAGGCTTGAATAAATCCGGCAAAGCGCAGATGGCGGGTTTAGTCACCTCTAAAGGCAAAAAATTAATCTAAGTCCACTTCAAAACTATGAACGCCCTTTCCGTTCGCCAAGCCGTGCTATCTGACCTGGATGCACTGGCTTTCTTGTTCGACAATTATCGCCAGTTCTACGGCAAAGCCAGCGATCTCGGTGCCGCCCGATCATTTTTACTGGCCCGGTTCAATCACGGCGAATCAGTGCTGTTCATTGCCGAAAACAACGCTACTGCCATAGGCTTTATCCAGATGTACCCAAGTTTTTCATCGGTGTCCCTAGCGCGAACCTTTGTGCTCAACGACCTCTTTGTCGATGCGCAATACCGCAGACAAGGTGTTGCCAAACGGCTTATTGATACGGCAACAAACTATGCCAAAGCTTTGGGAGCCATACGCCTGACCTTATCGACAGCCGTAACCAATACCCAAGCGCAAGCGCTGTACCAATCTGCGGGCTGGATGCACGATGAGCGGTTTTATGTTTACCACCTAGCTTTCTGACTATATGCCAAGCTTTGCCAAGTTAACTTGGGGACAGAACAGGCAAAGCGTATTGCCCACTATAGTTAACAACTACGATATTCCAGGAACTTATTCATGAACAGAACCGGCCATATTGGCCTGATGGCTTCTTACAACGCCTGGATGAATGCCAAACTGTATACGGGAGCCGGACGCTTATCTGCCGACGAATTGTTGGCAGACCGGGGCGCATTCTTCGGTTCAATTATGGGCACGCTCAATCACCTCGTGGTTGGCGATACCCTTTGGCTGAAACGTTTTGCGGCACATCCCGGCAACCACCGGTCACTTGATCCGATAAGACAACTTCCGGCTCCAACTAGCCTTGGACAGATAGCATTCACCGACATGGCAAGCCTTTCGGCGCATCGAGATTGGCTGGATACCCTCATCACCACTTGGTCGCAGTCGCTGACAGCGGCAGATTTAGACCACGTCTTACACTACAGCAACATGAAGGGCATCGCCGCAGACAAAAACTTTTTCAGCTTGGTGATGCACTTTTTCAATCATCAAACGCATCATCGCGGCCAGGTCAGCACCTTGTTGTCCCAGTTGGGTATCGATATTGGCGTGACCGATTTGCTGGAGCTGATACCCAACCAAATGGCGGATTGAACAGACAGTAAAACGACAAACCGGTGCCAGCCCGGTCCATTAAAATAGCGGGGCAAAATTTTTACCAAGAACGACAACATTGGAGTATGTATGCAGTACGTGTTAATTATTCACGAAGTCGAATCGTATCCGGCTTGGAAGGCGGTTTTCGACCAAGCCGCAGAGATCAGAAAAAACGCGGGTGAGATCAGCTATCAATTGCTACGGTACGATGACGATGCCAACAACATCGTGCATTTCTCGCAATGGTCTTCGCTCGACAATGCCCGGCAGTTTTTCGAGTCGCCGGAGCTGGTGGAAATCAGGAAAAATGCGGGGGTTAAAGCACCGGAATTTATTTATCTGCAGGAGATGGAGCAAGCGCTGCTCTAACACCAATGGCGATTTATACCAACCATTACTGACAGAGCGGAGCGGCCTTCGTTGCCCTCATCACGAGGATGCCAAAACTATCGTACAGCTTATGACTTACGCTGTGAGCCGATAGCTTACTGCATGGCCTGCCACCCTGACTGAACAAATTGCCGCAGCACACAATGAAATAATCGAGGGTCGCGCAGTACGGCGGATAGTGGGGCATACGGATCTCCAACCCCAACCGGCGGGCATTAGGGCAATGCTTGCAGCCCTGCTGTTGCCGCTAAAAATACACTACCCCAGTAAAAAACCAAGATAGCTCTTATAGCTCGAAGTCGGCTAATATGTGAGGATATACTTTAAACGGTCACAATTCGGTTTTTATGTAGGGTATCCTCTGGAGCATAAATGCGTACCCTACGAAAGAATATAAAAGCCGTAAACATGACCGTTCAGAGTATATTTGCAGTCCAACATTTTTTCCTGGAGAGCTTATGAACCCTAACGACTATTTGACTTCCGCGAGCGAGGTGCGGATACCCCGAATTATTTACGGTACGGCCTGGAAGAAAGAGCGCACGGCGGCCTTGGTCGAACAGGCTATCGGATTGGGTTTTCGCGGCATCGATACCGCTTGCCAACCCAAGCATTACAACGAAGCAGGCGCTGGCGACGGGATAGCCGCCTGTCTAAAACTCGGCATAGACCGCCGTGCGCTTTATCTGCAAAGCAAATTCACGCCGTTGAACGGCCAAGACCCGGAACGGGTACCTTATGATCCCAAGGCCACTCTCAGCGATCAAGTCGCGCAATCATTCCAAACCTCGCTGAAAAACCTGCAAACCACTTATTTGGATTGCCTGGTGCTGCACTCCCCGCTAGCCAACCCACAGCAGACAATGGAAGTGTGGCAGGCGATGGAACAGCTTTTTCTCAGCGGTGGCACCAAGCAATTGGGCATCAGCAATTGTTACAATCCCCAACAGTTTGAACAATTGTATCGGGATGCCGCCATCAAACCGGCAGTGATCCAGAACCGATTTTATGCGGAGACCCATTATGACCGGGACATCCGTGATTTTTGCCGGCAGCATCGGGTCATTTACCAAAGCTTTTGGACGCTGACCGGTAATCCTAATGTTTTAGCCAACGCCACTCTACAAGCGCTGGCGGCAAAATACCGACATAGCACCGCTCAAGTATTTTTCCGCTACTTGAGCCAAATCGGCATTATCCCGTTAACGGGCACCACATCGGAAACCCACATGCGCGATGACTTGGCGATATTCGATTTTGAACTGACTGCCGACGAGTGCGATGCTGTGGGGACGCTGCTTTAATCATGACAACCGTATTATCAATGTCTAGGGCAGAAGAACAGGATGCCGGGCAGATTGCCGCCCTGCTTAACACCGCTTATCGCGGTGAATCCAGCAAACAAGGCTGGACTACGGAAGCCGACTTACTGGCGGGGCGCAGGACTGACACGGAAGAAGTCCTGCGCTTGATCTTAAGCGACGATTCCCTGTTTTTACTGGGCAAGACGAAAACAGAACTGATAGGATCGGTGCATTTGCAGAAACAGGCGGAACAACTTTGTCTCGGTATGCTGGCTGTCAGCCCGCCATTACAAGGAAAAGGTATAGGCAAGCAATTGCTGTTTGCCGCAGAGCAAGCCGCACAGGAATTATGGGGCGTCAATAAATCGGTTATGAGCGTCGTCTCATGCAGGAACGAGCTAATCGCATATTACCAACGGCGCGGTTATCGGCGCACCGGAGTAAGCAAGGCGTTTCCGGTAAATCGGGAACTATGGACGCCTAAAGTCGCAGATTTGCGCTTGGAGATATTGGAAAAAATCCTGTCAATTTAAAACTTATAGCTATCCAGAAAAATTCTATCCTTTGGCTTGAAAATGGATTTTGATAGGTAATGCCGCATTTTGTCTGGCAGCTACAACGCCTATCGAAGAACCCAAGCGAAAAATAAACCAACTTAAAAAAACCGGAACCATAGGTGGCGGCTTTTAAGACCCACTGCTTTGGTCGCCTATTATCAACAGCAATTCATTGGGCGCATAGCACGGTGTCTTAATGTCAGCATCAAAAGCGGCTTTGTTGAATAAATCGGACTTTATTAGTCGATTTGGTAACATTGACTTTTTAGAGTCACCCCGCCAATAACGATGCCCTACAAACATAACGAGAAAATCCGCGATAAAAAATTGATAAACCTCGTTATCAAAGAGAGCAACTGGCCTGCGTATAATCATGCGTTAAGGAAATGCGGTGATTTCACGGTGTATTTTACCGAATAGGCCATAGCCGACTGGCATCCACCCAAGACGGGTAGCCGTGGCAGCGCTCAAAAATACTCGCCGCTGAAAGCGCGTAAATTTCCACAACAAAAATCGGAGGCTTAGGTAAGCGCTGTAGCACTTAACCGAATGACAAGCTTAGGGATGCCTGTGTTTGTTAAAAATTGAAATAAATCTTCAACGTCCAAACTCACCTAAAATGCTATTTATTCAACAAAGCCAAAAATGGTGGAAAGTCGAAGAGTTTCATTTATGCCTTGTGGGTACAAGTCATTGAAATCCAATGCAGGCCTGGCAAAGTCGCCGACCCGCACCGTCACCACCCCAGAACAACCATATCTTCATGTCCGTCTATGCCGTGTTTAAGCTGGAATGTTTGAAGATAAACCTCAACCTCAACCATTTTGCCATGCGGGCAAAACTACTCATTCAAGCCAGCCAGATGGTTTATGAAGAGTTGCAGAGATTAAGGGTTGTGTAAGATCAGTTACCTAAAAATGAATCGGCTAAAACCAGCCAAAATGAAAATAACCGGAAAACCAGATTGACAACTTATTTTTTCGTTCTACTCTTAAAAAGAATCGCAGTTTCAGGCGAAATCAACATTAGTCAAATTCGACACATACAAAGTTCCTCAATTTAGCGCTGCCTTTTCCAGAGATTTCGCCATGGTAAAACGAACCCAACGTCAGCTACTTCTTCGGTATCCCAAGGGCGATCAAGCCCGGCGGCGTGGCGACGGACATGCCGATGTCCCACATCGTCGGGCAGGACGCCAACGACAAGGAAAAACGGGCAGGCTACCAGTTCCAGGTCGGCCTGTTGTCGTCGGCTCTGGAACACGCCGTGCCGGAGCAGATGTTCGTCAACGGGCAAAACCCCGGCGAAGCCGTCTCCGCCGTCAAGGCGCTGCAAAAGGCCAATGCCCAAGGGCAACGGATTTACCACATCACCCCGGCCAACCAAGCCACCGCCTTGCCCAACCTCCACCACGACCCGCTGGTGATGGAAGAAATCCGCAACGCCTGAATGCCGGGCTTCAAGTCATCACCCACACCGACGCCGTCAGCGTGCCGGGCTGGAGCGGGGCGGGGTATATCATCTATGATGCCGACACTGGGGGAGGGGCGTTTAAGATTGCGGGTGGGGGGAATGGGGGAACAATATTTATTGCAGGTGTTGGAATCTTTGCAATAGGTGCTCTAATGGCTCTCGGAGTAGCTACTCCTGGTGGGTTATTTGCAAGTATGCTGCTTGCATCTTTTTTCATTTCGCTTGGCGTTCATATTGTGCTTATAGAGATACTTACCAATCCTGACCTCAGTTGGGATTCAGTGAAATCAAACATATTGGCAATTGCAAGCCTTATTCTCATTCCATTTGGCTTTTTAGAGCCATTTATTGCTGTAACTGCGGCTATACTTTCAATTTTGTTAACTTTGTATGGTATTGTTTGAATAAAGCAGCCAATTTCAATTATATGCAAGCTATTATGAGATTGAGCAATGAGTAGAAATCTAAATTCGCATGCAATGAAGTCAATTGTTGCATTAGCTCGTTTAACTGTTTGTTTAACTCCTTCTTTCATTGGTAAAAATTTACTTTCACAAGGATATACGCAAATTGCATTAATTTGCTTTTTTGTTTCTGGCATAGCCATTTTGATTTATTTTTGGACTGCAATATATGGGCGTAATCCCTGACTCGTAAGATGTAGTTAGCAACAGCCAAGTACGCCAAAAAGGCGCCAAAACAAAAGGTCAACACGCATAGGGGTCAGGTCTTGTAATCAAGCAAATCAAAGTCATATAAATGTATGATTACAAGACCTGCCCCCTTTCTTTATTAGGGAGTAAAAACCCATTAACGAGCGTTTTGAGAGCTATTCTTAGTAGTAATCTTGGGAAGCTTGCTTTTATGAGAGGGTTTGTTATTCCGCTTGGAACCCTAATAGGAATTTTTATTGGAATATATAATGCCACTATTTTGATTGAAGGATTTTTCTATGCAATATACATTCCTATTTTTTATGATATTAACTTTGCTAATAATTTTAGGCGGAAGAGTAATAAATATCTATTTGAAAAAAAACGATATATTTTACGTAGCAGCAAAACAGACTTAGATAGCATAAGAAAAAATTTTTTCCCAAGTGTGGATAAAAATAGATTTCTTAGAGCTTGGACTGATTTTTCGAAAGTGGTTGGATTTCCACCAGAAGTATTAAAGGAAGACGATACAATTGAGAACTTATCGGGTTTGTTTATGTTTTCTGAGCTGTTTTATGAAGATATAGAAGAACTTCTTAAATCAAATAACGTATCCATATTGCCACAAAATTTATCGTCATATACGGTTAGAGATGTGATTACTATATTACTTAATGAATCTGAAATAGCCAGGTAGTCAGGTAGGTCGGGCATGCTGTTTTATGCCCGACATTCCGATGCTACGAACCCAACGTCAGTTACTTCTTCGGTATCCCAAGGGCGATCAAGCCCGGCGGCGTGGCGACGGACATGCCGATGTTCCACATCGTCGGGCAGGATGCCAACGACCAGGAAAAACGGGCAGGCTACCAGTTCCAGGTCGGCCTGTTGTCCTCGGCCTTGGAACACGCCGTGCCGGAGCAGATGTTCGTCAACGCGCAAAACCCCGGCGAAGCCATCTCCGCCGTCAAGGCGCTGCAAAAGGCCAATGCCCAAGGGCAACGGATTTACCACATCACCCCGGCCAACCAAGCCACCGCCTTGCCCAACCTCCACCACGACCCGCTGGTGATGGAAGAAATCCG
>JAQTQZ010000036.1:33219-34290 GCA_028712695.1 Methylovulum sp.
CAACGCCTGAATGCCGGGCTTCAAGTCATCACCCACACCGACGCGGTCAGCGTACCGGGCTGGAGCGGGGCGGGGTATATCATCTATGATGCCGACACCGGGGGCGGGGCGTTTAAGATTGCGGGTGGGGCTAATGGGGGGTGGTTTACGCTTCTCGCAGTAGCCAGCACGGCATTATTAATGTTAGTAGTCACGCCAACTGGAGTATTGGTAAGTATGCCACTAATAGTAGCTTTAACTAGTTTAATTGCCATAACAGTCTCATTAGCACTAATTTTTGGCATAGACTTCAAAACTTATGAAGATGAAATTGCATTTATAGGGTTTTCGGGAAGCATTACTATCGTTAGTTCTCTGATAATGGTTGCAGAATATCTTGGAGCATCCGTATTGGCTAAACAAGCCGTGGCTGCCGCGATAGCCTTGGAAATTATTTTTGGAATACGCACTCTTGGAAAAAAATAAATTGGGGCTTTATTTAAATGATAATTTTTATCCTTATGATATTTATATTAATTATTTCTATCTTACAACTATGGATTATAATTCGATCTGATTCAGACAAAAGATTAAATACCAACCATATTGAAAAACTAGTAGCAATACTAAAAGAAAAAAAGATTGAAGGAGGTATTTTAAAGTTATGTTTCTTATTGCAAATTCTGACTATGATTTTTTTAGTCGTTTATAATTTTTGGTTAGTGAGTCAGTAGGGTTAGAGCCACACGGTTACCCACAACTCCCAAAATCAGAGAAGATATGACCTTTTCGCTAATCATATGAGCTGGGTACAACAGGAATTGGGGGCCTAGAATTAGGCGACAAACGGCGGACAAAACGGTTGGTGTCACTGATGGAAACCTTATCAAATTCGCCCAGGGCGAGCATCACTGTTACCGTGACACCGCCGCCGATCAAGCTCTCCGGTGACTTGGACGTAGACCGCCATGGCCGATTGTTGGTGCTGGTCGATCCGTTGGATAAAGATTGCCAAGGGCAGGGCGGAGATGACGATGCTTCGGTAGACGGTTCTGATAGCCATAGCGATACCCGCCACGATAGCCAGGATGG
>JAQTQZ010000037.1 GCA_028712695.1 Methylovulum sp.
TGATATGCCGTGATTAAAATAGGCAAACATTTGGACGGTGTGCATCTTTGCCGCTGGCAACACCTGTTTCTGCAAATTGTTCCAATAATACTTACACAAATGTTCCAAAAATACTTCGTTGTACGATGGGATAGAAACCGCCCATATGATCCGCAAGGGACAGATCGCCGGGAAGACACTTCCCGCTTACCAGCAATTTATCAATTTGGCAGGCTAGTTTTGTCCGCCAATCAGGCCGGGCCCGGCTCTTGTAAAGATTTTCGACAGAACCCAAAATCTGCTGGTAAATTATGACGCTCTTTTCTTGCCAAAACTGGCAAATTTTCCACGCTGTTTTACAATCCATAGGTTTCTGTTCACCTATGCCGTGTATCAGGATCACTGCTTGTCTGCTGACAAAAGGTTTTTTCAGTATTATTCGTCATAATTTTACGCTTAAGAGATAATCCGCGATATCTCTTTTAGTTTTAAATGGAGTGAGTGGCGCTACAAGCCAGACATTTGGAGTATGCCCCAAAACGTCCGTATTTCTCTACAACCATGCCACCGCAAACGTGGCAGATTTCTTGAAATTTTCCGTCGCGCCATCTCCAATATAAAAAACTTGCATACAAACCTGTAATAACGAAAAGAACAAACAAAATTAAGCTTAACCACAACGCAACGTTGTTTAATAGCTCAAAAACGCCAGCTAACAAGCGATTTTCTTGCCGCTCTTCTGTAAACACCATAAGCATCAACGAACCCAATAGAAACAGTATGGGTAAAGCGTATAACCGAATCAGCATTTTTGTTTCGATGTTTAATCCTAATAAATCCAGCATATAAATACCTTTTTTGATAAAAAATAGGGTGGTAAAGGCAATATGCCTCGTCTTTATTACTTTCGAATTGATTGAGAGGCTGTAATAATTTTTTCTATCTCAT
This sequence comes from Methylovulum sp., assembly GCA_028712695.1. Classification (GTDB taxonomy): domain Bacteria; phylum Pseudomonadota; class Gammaproteobacteria; order Methylococcales; family Methylomonadaceae; genus Methylovulum. Next base: position 928 of record JAQTQZ010000037.1, read on the forward strand.
GTAGTTGTGGGTTATTTGGGAGTTTTTCTTTAAGTTCTTTGACTAGCCCAAGCAAACCCTCTTGTAAGCCGCCTTGATAAGCCAATTTAGCGGCTTCTTGCCATTGTTGTGCTGGTGAGCCTTCAATTTTTAATTGTTTTTGTTTCCCTCCAGCACGCTCCCAAATGCTGACCAAATCATAGGGTGCGAGGTCAGCTCCTAATTCCGCAACGCCTAGAATAAGCATTTGCATGTTTTTGGCACTTTGGGATTGGCTTGGAGCATCGAAGGTTAGCCAAAGGCGTGGCAAAAACGAAAGTAAATTCTGACAAATAACTATGGCGGGCTTCAGGTTAGTAAGATTATTGTATCTATATAGATGATAGAGTTTTTCCGCAACCTGTTTCCATCTTCTGGAAAGAGCAGCATTGGCAACCGTTGTAGCTGCCGTCGTATCCCAGTCCATTCGTGCATAAGATGAAAGCCAAGTAACAACTTCCTGCTCATTCAATTGCACATTCCAAAACAAAAGCACAGCAAGCACTTTTACTGATGGGCGAGTTTTACGGGCTTGAATAACAACCGCCGCTACCAGCTGTGGCTCAAGCATTGTGACAGTTTGCCCTGCATTACATTGACCAATCAAAATATCCGCTACATACGGTAGCAATGCCTTACATCCAGCATTACTGAGTTTACTCCAAAGCTCTGCCCGTCTTGGATGGCAGAAAGCCAGCTCCGCCAAATCTTCAGCCAGTTTTGCAATTAATACGGGTGATTCATCGCCAGTCAGTACTGCATCCAAAAGCCCGTTGCCCAATATTTCCCGATTTGCGTTTGCAGGCCAAAGTGTGCCGCCTGTGTTGACATGCGCCGCCCAGAGTTTACACCAAGCTGAATGAGAAACATCCAAATCTTGTAATAATTGCGGTTCTTTAGCGGTACGTTGGGCGACTAACGAAATAAGCTGATTATCGGGATTGGTAATAGTTTCTTGGATAACCGCCAAACCTGATAAATGTTCGACCAAGTAAGCCAAACCAGGCAATGGATTACCAGAAAATGTCCGCTGCTTTTGGAAAGCGTCATTGGCTGAAAACAGTTTTGTCGCCGTCCAAGCATGTAGGCGTGACCAATGGCGTTCTATTGTTTGTGTCCTGATCTGCTGTAGCTCTAAGGTAGATAAGGTAGTGTCAGAAGTGGTTGTCAACAAAGCCGTTTCTAGCTTTTCAGTTGCCGGTAGAATCTCCTTAAGTACCTCAGCACAACCCTCCAGACTCAACCAATAAAGTGCCGCTTTCTCCCAACGGTAATCAGGGTTAGCTAATCCTTCCGAAAGGGAGTTCTGCATTGCGCGTTGCCACCAACTTTCCGCACGGCTAGGCGACAGTTTTTCCAGCAATTTAGCGGATTCAGTTGTGGAAAGTATGGGTGCGTTTTGGCTAGTCCATAGCGAAAGCGAGGATGTTGGTAGATGTGCTTCGGGTAAGGCGGGACCCAGATTGGCTAGTGACATTACCCATGTTGCCGAGCCATTGGCTAGGCCATCAGAGACTATTTGCAAGGCTTCTGCTTTCAAAGCTTCGGCGGTGTTTATGTCAGGTGCCAAAATCACCAAAGTTCGCAAAAAATCCAACGCTTGTTGAGGTTGTCGGGCATTTTGCATTTTATCCAGATGATCTGCCGCCCGCGCAATCTTGCCTAGGCTTTTCAAATCGGCAGCCCTAAAATGACAGGCTGTTTTTATCGTTTCAAAGGTAGGGTCATCATTTCCCATCAACCAAGCCGCCGCCCGATTGCTGGTTTTTGAAGCCGATCCGACAGTAATTAACCGATGCCGTGACCATTCCGACGAACGTGTAGACGGTATGCCAAACAGCCAAGGCGGGGCGACCGATTCGCCACCTTGCGGCGGGCTGAGCGCGACCCGCGCCGAAAATGTCTGCCGTGCTTCAGGCCATAAGCGCAGCCAAAGATCAGCAATTATGCTGGGCCATGCTTCTAATCCGACGACTATAGGTGGCTTCCCTGTTTCAGAGGTGACTAACGCTTCGGCAACAGCACTTAACAAATCGGTGGGTGTGGGCGAAATTGTATCTAGCCCCGCCAATGAAGCCATAACTGGCCGCAAATCAGCAACATGGCCTATTTCCGCGAAAGGCCACAGAGCCACTTCGCTTTTCACCATACCGCCACGCGGTGCGTCAGAATCGGGAACTGTCCACCATAACGCCCACCAATCGCCCAAAGGCTCGCATCCCACCGAAGGCCACCAGCAAACCCCAGGTGCAAAAGTACCACAAGGCATATCCGTTAGCCCCAATAACTCCGAAGGCAATGGCGTAGGATGGCCTTGCCATTCCAACAAGTCATGCCGATTGCCTTTGGCCCCGTATTTGGCTCTTAGCGGTGTCATGATGTCCTCAACAACCAAGCCAAGGGTTGGGTTAAATCGGCATCCCGCTTGCCGCCATTCGGGGCAATCACCCAACCTTGGTGTTCCGGGCCTTCGTCGATGAATTTATCGTTTTCACTATTTTTATCCAACGCACAGCCTAATGCCGAAAGTCCCCACACACTGACGGCATCATCTGCCCAAAGGCTGTGGATAAATGCCGAAACTAATGGCAAATGCGTGGCTAATACTTTGCTCGGCAATTCTTCGTGGGTTTCCAGCTCGTCATAGCAGGACAACAATACAGTCAACCGAGGTAAGCGCAAGCGTTCTACCGTTCCCAACCCTGCCACATGCAGCAAAATTTGCAATAATTCCACCCAGCGGGCATTGGCATCCCACACACCGGGGCGAGCCACACTGCCATTGCTGTGCTTGGCCCGTTCGCTCAGTTCCGCCAGCGCGTCTGGGTAAGTGGTTTCTTTGCGTAAACGGATCAGCAATACCCAACCGTCAGCTTTCGACAATCTATCCCGCCATGCCTCCGGCACTTCTCGCTCTTTAAAAACGGTTTCCAATTGCTCGCCACCATAATCAGGCCAAAACAGATTCATTTCATTGTCTTGGGCATCGACTAGCGGCAACAGCACTTCCCTCCATGTTTTCGTTGGCGTGTGGCTAGCGGAACGGCCATTTTCCAAACAATGCAGCACTTCCTCCAACGGGCTGAGATCAGGTGGCGTACCTTGGTCGTTGCGTATCTGTAATTGCCCAGCATGACGGCGCAAGCGTATGTAAAGCTGACCAAAATAATGGGTTTTGCCGCTATTTGGGCCACCCAGCAGAACGATTTCAGGTGTGTGCATGATGGCCTCGGTAAGCGGCAAAGGGCTGGTGATGGTGGATGGGTTCAACTACGGGTTGTGCCAGTGCAGGTGTCCAAGTGGCTGCAAGCACGGTTGCCAAGGCCGACAATAGCGATTCGGGGCGGTTGGTGCTGGTGTTGGCTTCGCCGGCATGAGGGATTTGCTTGTTCAAAGTTTGGCGAATTGCATTGCGGATGCCGTCGCTAGGCTCATGCTCATCTTTTGCCCAAACCAAAACCGTGGGGCGATTGCCGACATGGTTGCCCAGCCGTTCCAATAGTTCGCGCAAGTCTTTTCTTGCCGTGCCACGTTCCGAACCGGAAAGCCGTTGGCAATCTGCGAACACCAAAAACGCATCGGCGTTGTTGACTACCCAACGCGCACCTTCGGCATCCGGTGCATCGACAGTCACCGCCCAGCGGCTAAACCATTCGCCGGGCGCATCGGTTATCAATACATCTCTGAACTCATCGTTTGCACCGCGTAACGCAAGATGCAATAAACCAGGGACACGGCTAGTACCTCGCGGTGTATGTGGCGGAAACGACGGCGGTCTGGCGGCATCGTCAAAGCGTGTCCACGCCGCCAACGACTCCCATGCCCCCAAAGTGCGTGATCCTGCAAACTGCGCCCCAGCCAGCGTTCGGCCTTGCAGAAGTTGCAGGTAATTGCCGATTAACAAGGTCGTCTTGCCGGCATCATGTGCGCCCAAAACGCCGACGACAATGGAACGACCGCGTGGGGTTAAATGGGCAATATCCGCTAAGCCTATGGCGCTGCCCGACCAAGGCACACGCGCAGAGGCTTGGGCAGATGGTAGTGTTATGGTTTCTGGTTCACTTTCAGCAGATTCCCCAGCCCATGAGGTGCATTCAGTATGCTGCATTTCCCCTAATGCACAGGCTTCGCCCTCATGGATATAACAAGTGGGATTTGAGCATTGTTGGCTCATTGACCACTCCCCGCCAATTGCACGGCTTGCTCTTGCCGGAACAAGGCATGGGCAAATTTGGGCAAACTCAATTCATATTCGCCGCTTGCTCCGGTGCGTTTGATGGCGACATCAATATCGGTTGTAGGATTTGCCAATACTGACACTACTAAATCACGCAAGCTCAAGCGACCTGCTTCGGGTGGCGGAGTTAAGGTTTCCAGCCAAGCTTTGGGCAATTAGGTACGGTCTTTAGCCAGTGCTACCAATAAATCTTGTAGCGTCAGTTTACGGTCGAATCCGGCTTCAGGCAGGCGGTTGACGACTTCGGCGAGCAAATAGCCGACGCTGGCGGGCGTGGGTTTGCTGACTTCGTTGAGCAGGTCTATTGCCATCACCACGGTGGCGATAGTTTGGGGCAGTTCACGATAGCTGCGAGTTAAGGAGGGTGAATACAGGGCTTCTGACCACCAGAGGGCGTTTAGACGGGTTTGTTCGGTTTGAGCGGTTTTTAAAATCCGCTCTTGCTGAGAGGTTGATGTTGCCTTCAAAATTTCCGTGAGTTCGGCTAGGTACTCTTGAACTTGCTCTGAAGTTTCAATTTGAGATTTGGAGAATGTAGAGGATAAGCGAACTAGTTCATTAGCTGTCAGGTTTTGTGTGGCTATAAAATTATCAAAATTTACCGTCCCATACTGGTTTCGACTCCCAGCAGCAGACTCAATCTGTTCGTGTAAAGAATCTTGATCAAGTTCTTGGGATGAAAAAGTTGTAAATTCAATGGATGTTAATTTATCAAATATTTCTTGCAATGAATTTTCGGCAGAAATTGCAGAGTCAATTACTGCGTTGCCCTCAGAATATGTTGCCCAACCTTTTAGAATTTGGCTCACCACATTTTCTTCTTTCCCCAACCGCAGCATCGGTAACATATCCGTCGCCGTCAGCCAAAGAATCGCCGCATTGTCGCCATCTTCTGCAGCTAGCTTGCAAGCTGCCAACAATATCGCTCGCAATAAATTGACTGGCCTGTCGGTATGCACCGAACGCATGGATTTCCATTCGTTAATCAAAGCCTGTTCTGCCTGAACAAGCGCCAGATCATCGGCAGGTATATCGGGGTCAAGCGCCGCCAAAATTGCCCGGATCAGCAATGGCGGCTGGTCGCGCAGTTCTTGGGCAACCGCTTCGGTGGCTTTTTCCATTTTGGTAAAGCGGTCATCGTTGCCATCCAGTTTATCAATCAGTCCAGCGTTCAACAGATCAGTCAACAAGTCCGTCATGCAAAGCCTCCAAAGCGTGGGTTTAAGTGTGTTAGTTTGATTTCAATGCGGCAAAGTAATTTTGTAGCGTCTCGTTTTCGGGCAAGTCTGCCAATGCTTCTGCCAAAATGGTTTCGGGCCTTGCCGCCGCACCTTGCCTACTGGCTTGCCAAAGCTTTTGCCACAAATCGCGTGGATTAGGCATGTTCTCAACTTGGCTCGCTTTACCGCCTGCGCGTTGCCATAAGGCACGAGCATCGCGGACATCCGGGTATTGCTCTGCCAGCACTTCGATAAGCTCGCGTGGGATACCGGATAAGCTGGGTAATGAAGGGCTAGATGTTGCCAAAATACCCGTATTTCTCGCTGTACGGTTAGGCAATAAGCCTTCGCCAGCACGTAACAGAGCAATCAAACATTCCGCCGATGCCCTAGCCGCAAATTGCCGATAACGGTCATCTTTGAACGCATCACCAAAATCCGATACGCCTTTGGCTACCAGCACAGGAATGTCATGAATATCGCCCAACGCACCTAAGGCACTGGCTTCCATTTCTATTCCCAAGACTTTTCGCATGTTTTCGGCGAGTCGGTCAAAAAGTCTAGGGTCTTCGGTGACGGCTGCGCCTGTGGCGATAGGGGCGGTATGAATGTTAAAGCCGGCTGGTTTTGGTAGGCCGTGCGGATGCAGCAGTTGCAGTTCTTCAGCTCGTTTGCGGCCTGTCTCAGTTAAAACCAGTGGCTTTTCTAACCACTTTTTTTGCCACAAACGTTTTAAAACCTCGCCCCAATCTGGACATTCTTTGTGGCAGGCTGGGTGTTGGCTAGGGTTGGTGTCGCCTGCTAACAGCCTTAATAAAACCCAATCTTCTTGATATTCATAGGGTAATTGGGGGCGTAATGCCAGCCATTCGGCATTAGGAGCGATATTGAAATGTTGCATCCGTTGTACCCAATGCGTTGAAGGCCGATATTGCAGCATATCGCCTTGAAAGCGTTGTTCACCGTTTTCCACCGTCATTTTGCCTGCATCATAAGACCAAAACCGTTCGGCGAATATCACATCTCCTAACACCACCTTGCCACGCCGTCCCGCGCAAATACCGCTCATGGCAATGCACTTAGCGGGGTTTTCGCTAATGAGTTTGCTGGCAAGGGCTTGGACTTGTTCGCGTCCCATATAGCTGGCATGGGTAGTGCAGATGGTTAGCGGATTACCGGATGGGGTGGCAAAACTGGCATTGGCAACTAGCCAGCCGTTAGCGTCTGGATGCTCATGCCAAGGGTTAATAAGACCATTTGTCACTTGTAGAACTTGGTCGTATTCGTCTTTGAGGGCACAAATGAGCATTACGTCAATGGGTTGTTTAGCTGTGGGATTTGTAGCAAGTTGGGAAGGTTTATTCATGAATGATTCGTTTAGGCCTCGTATACATTGAAGATAACTGATTTTACGCACCCATTCCCCTAAAGAGGAAATGGGCTATCTTCATCACTACCCATAGGATAAAAGAAATTTTAAAGTTTGGTCGATTGTCAATATTATGACTTGACGTTAAGTCATAATTATTATATTTAAAACCTCTTTTGATTATTCTATGTAATCGTTTTGGTTATGTCAATTAATGTGCTTGATTGCTTGTTATAGCCTAATTGGCTATACTTGAAACCATGAAAAATAATCACTTAGAAAACAGTATTCCGAATGGGCTGGATCATTTAAGCCACGCACAAAGGGAGCGTTTGGCCTACATTGAATTCCGCCTGTATTTCCTTGGGGAAGCGCGTCGCCAGGATTTAATTCAACGGTTTGGGATAGCGCCTGCCGTTGCCACCAGGGACTTTGCCCAATACAGGGAGTCTTTCCCGGAGAACATCAATTTTGATAACAAAACGAAACGTTATGTGTTGGGGGATGGTTTTTCGGCGGCATTCCGACATGTTTCGGAGCGGGTGTTAACGGCCTTATCCCAAGGTTTTGGTGAGGGCGGGTCTAGCATGGGCGCTTTGCTGACCTGCGAACTTCCCCTGACGTTAAATAACCCGTCCGTCGATATTCTCGCACCGGTCACACGGGCTATCCATAATAAGAAAGTGATCCGCATGGAATATAAGTCGTTCACCAGCGGAGCGAGTGTCCGTGAAATCATTCCATTCGCCTTAGTCAATGATGGCCTCCGTTGGCATGTCCGTGCGTATGACCGGAAATCCACCGAGTTCCGTGACTTTGTCCTTACCAGGATGTTGGCGACTACGGTGGTTGACAATAGCCCCATTGAAAACCATGAGCTAGCGGCGGCGGATATACAATGGAACCGGATAGTGGAGCTGGACTTGGTGCCCCACCCAAACCAGGAACATTCCCAAATTATTGAAGGCGACTATGGCATGATAGCGGGTGTGTTGCGGATCAATGTCAGGGCGGCCAATGCCGGCTATGTGCTTCGGCAATGGCTTGTCGATTGTTCGCCCAACCACTGCCTGAAGGGCAATGAATATAGGCTTTGGCTTAAAAACCACCTTGCCTTATATAACGTATCCAGTGCGTCGTTTGCGCCAGGGTACGAGGCGCCGGGTTAGATTTACAAGGCTGTCCGAAAACTGGACGGGGTTTACATGACGGGCAATTTTTTGAATATACTGTGAACGCTTATTACAACGCCGAAATTTCCGCCGGCTCCCTGATGCCCTTAGAAAGCCGCCGTATCGCGGCATTTTTATTGGGCCATCCTGATGATAAGGCCTGGAAACAGGCCTTGGTTGACGATAACCTATTGCAAAAGAAAGCCCCGGCCACGGCGTTACGCCAAGCCGGTTTGATCAGAAAACGCCTGAAGACGCTTGATGAAACCGGTTTGGACATGATCGCCCATCGGGAAAAAGAAGTGAGCATCCAACTTTTATTGGTTGCCGCCGCCAAACACAGCCAATTGCTGGCCGATTACATAAGGGACGTTTACATAGGCCATCAACGCCGGTTAGATTTGGCGCTAACTCCGCTGGATTGGGACGGCTTCTTAAACGAATGCCGACATAGGGATTCCTCCGTGGCGCACTGGTCAACCGCAACACAAGCCAAATTGTTCCAGGTTATCCGCCGTATCCTGGTAGAAGCCAACTATCTTGAAAATTCCAGCAGCATGAAACTGACCCCGCATTCTTTACATCCCGATGTCCGGCATTACCTGTCAGTCCATGGCGATACCGCCCTAATCGAACTCCTGGAGCGGGCCTAATGGCATTGACCTTCGAAGAACGGCTCAATCAAATCCTGCCAAAAATTGCCTCTGATGATTTCTTGAACAGCAAAGGCCTCGGCAATGAAATTGGCTTTTGGATTTTTGACTATCCGCCCGAACGCGAAATGGACATGCGGGATTTTCTGACCCGGACGGTGATCACCAGCCTGAACAAGTCACAGCCGCCTATCCGTGCGGAAGCCATCAACTTGTTTGAACTCGTGATCCACACACTTGAGGAGCGCAAGCTGCTCGACAAGGCTATCGACATGCAGCGCACGAAAGGCGACGGGGCGATCATGGCGGCTTTGCGCCCGGTGCTTAAAGAAGATAAATTGGCGCAGAAAATAGCGTCGATGGTCGATCTGGACAACTGCGACGTGCTGATCCTATGGGGGGTCGGTAGTGCGTATCCCATGCTCAGGACACACACCTTACTGTCGGCGCTGCATCCCTTGATGGGCAGGACACCGTTGCTGATGTTTTACCCTGGCCGTTATGACGGCTATTCATTGCGCCTGTTCAACAAACTGTCCGAAGACCATTACTACCGGGCCTTCAGATTGATACCCGACATGTAACACCCATTCAAGTAACCACCCCGCCGCCAATAGAGAAGAGAGCAACATGGAGATAAAGGAACTGTTCATCAAGCCGATTGACCGCCCGATCAATGGGGTCATCAAGGCCGACCAATTGGATGCGGAAAGCATCTGGCAGGAATTGGAAGAATACGTCGTCACCAAACAGCTCACCGAATATTTTCGGAAATTCTTCGATGCTTACCTGGCCGCCGCCGAACAGCCAAAAGACCCGACCATTACCGCCCGGATGGGCGTCTGGGTTTCCGGTTTCTTCGGTTCAGGAAAATCCCATTACATCAAAATCTTGTCTTATTTGCTGGAAAACCATGAAGCGGTTGACCCCAAAACCGGCAACCGTAAAAAAGCCGCAGAGTTTTTTGACGACCATAAAATCAAAGACCCGCTGCTGCTGGCTGACATCCACAGAGCCATTAAAGGGACTGCCGATGTCATCCTGTTTAACATTGATGCCAAAGCGGACGCCAAATCCGAACGCGACGCCATTGTCCAAGTTTTTCTGAGGGTGTTTAACGAAAAACTGGGGCTGTGTGGCGATGCCCCGCATATCGCTGAAATGGAGCGTTACCTGATTGCCAAAGGGGCTTACGGCACCTTCAAAAACCTCTTCCAAAGCCAAAACGGCAATGCTTGGGAACAGGAACGCGATGCAGTCGATTTCCTGCGTGATGACGTGGTCGCCGCCTTGGCGCAATCCCTCAACATGACGGAAGCATCCGCCGGAGTTTGGTTTGACAACGCCCGTGACAGTTACCGCATCAACATTGAAGGCTTGGCAAAGTTGGTGCGTGAGTATTTGGACAGCAAACCCGACGGCCATCGGGTCATTTTTCTGGCCGATGAGGTCGGGCAGTTTATCGGGGACAACACCCAGCTGATGCTGAGCCTGCAAACCATCGTGGAGCAGTTGGGCACACTGTGCCAAGGGCGTGCCTGGGTGATCGTCACCAGCCAGGAAGATATTGACGCCGCCATTGGCGGAACCAATAAAACCAAGTCCCAAGACTTTTCCAAAATTCAGGCCCGCTTCCATACCCGCTTGTCCTTGGCCAGTTCCAACACCGACGAAGTCATTGGTGAGCGTTTGCTGTCCAAAACCGAAGAAGCCCATGTGGCCTTACGCGATGTCTACGCCCAAAAAGGCGACATTATCAACAACCAGCTGTCATTTCATGGCAATGCCGCCAACCTGCGGGGATTTAAGGATGCGGCTGAATTTGTCGCCTTTTATCCGTTTACCCCTTACCAATTCCAGCTTTTACAAAAAATCTTCGAGTCGATCCGCAAAGTGGGGGCGACCGGCAAACATTTGTCACGCGGGGAGCGTTCCTTATTGGACGCTTTCCAGTCGGCGGCAGTACAAAATGCCGACAAGCCCATTAATGCCCTGATACCCTTGTATGACTTTTATCCGTCCATCGACAGCTTTATTGACAGCATGGCCAAGAAGTCAATTGACCAAGCCCCTGATAATCCGGCGCTGGAACCCTACGACACCCAATTGCTTAAAGCGCTGTTCCTGATCCGCTACATCACAGAAACCATCAAGCCCACCATTGAAAATCTGGCGACGCTGTGTCTTGAGGAAGTGGATGCCGACAAACTCAGCCTCAAACGCCGTATCCAAGAATCCTTGGCCAGGCTGGAGCAACAGCAACTGATCAGCCGTAACGGCGACCACTGGTTTTTCCTGACCAATGAAGAGCGTGATGTCGCCAGGGAACTTGGCCATGTCGATGTGTCATCCTCGGAACGGGCCCGTTTGCTGTCTGAACTGGTTTTCGAGGAAATCCTCCGCAGCCAAACCAAAGTCCGCCACCGTGACACCAAAGGCGACTACGAATTCAACCGCCTGCTGGATGGTGCGCCGTGGAAAACCGCCAACCATGCCCTGACACTGGAAATACTCACGCCCTTAGGCGATGACTATGAAAAGATGCACGAATCCACCTGTATCTTACGCAGCACCGAATCGACAGGCCGGGCCATCCTGCGCATGGCGGAAGGCCAACGCCTTTATGAAGAGCTGACGCTGTACCTGCAAATTGAAAAATACATCATCAGCCCTAAGGCCGACCAAGCCACACCGTCATTAAAACGTATCCTGGCCGACCGTAAGGATGAAAACCGTGAGCGGAAACTGCGCCTGACTGAACAGCTCAGCATACTGATGGTGACCGGGGATTTTTATGTGTTGGGGCAAAAACCCGACATTAAGGCCGGACTGCACCCGACTAGCTTGTTGGATGAGCTGGTCAATTATTTGATCGACAACACCTACTTCAAACTGCCTTATCTCAAATACCGCACACCTGACCCTATCGCCGAAATCAAAGCCGTCCTTTCCGGTGATGACATCAAGCCACTGTTGCAGGATGCCCAAAACGAAGAACTCAACCCGCTGGCGGTCAACGAGCTGCGCCAATACCTGTTGTTGGCGGCCTCAGAAAAGCGCGTTTTGCTGTCCGACCTCATTGACCGTTTTACTGGCATCCCGTGGGGTTGGAAACCGGAATGGGAAATTGTCTTGCTGATTGCCCGGCTTTACATGGCGGGTGAGATCAAACTGATGCTCGAAGGCGCTGACATTGAACCTAAAGCCGCCATAGACCCGTTGACCAAATCCGTCCGTTTTAAACAAGTTTCCCTGCTCAAACGTAAATCGGCGGATAGCGTCTCGCTCAAACGCGCACGCGACTTGCACCGTGAACTGTTTGCCAAATTGCCCAGGGAAGAGGAAGACGGCTTGGTCACGGATACCCGTGACAGCTTCACGCTCTGGCAGAACGAACTCAAAAACACTAGCCATGCGGCGGCGGGAAAATATCATCCCGGCAAAACTGTCATTGACCAAGCCCTTGCCAAGATAGGCAAACAACTGGCGATCCGCGACAGTTACGAATTCATCGACACCTTCCTGGCGGGCAAAGACGATTGGCTGGATTTGCGGGAAGACAGCCACGATGTCACCAGTTTCTACAAAACCCAACTGACAACCTGGCAGCGTATGTTGGACGCATTGGCTACTTTTGCCGAGAACCACGAAGCCTTGCAGCAAGACAGTAACGCCGCCAACGCCCTCAAAGAGCTAAACGCCATCCGGGATAATCCGACGCCATACAGTCAGATCAACCGCATCGCCCCATTGCTCGGCACGGTTGAAACGGTCAACGGACGCTTGGCGGACAACGAACGGGAAGCGGCCTTAGTGGCCATAGAACCCAAACTGGCCGAAATTGATAGCGCCTTGGCGCAAATCAATGCCAGCGCCGAATTGCGTAACAAAACCCTATATCCACTGCAACAACTCAAGCTCAAGATTGCCGGATTGACCAGCATCCCCCAAATCCGCTATCTGGCTGAACAAGCCAGCACGTTATTGGATGAGGCGATGGATAAGATTGCCGCTAGCCAAAAGCAACCGCCAGTTAGCAGTAAAGAACCCGGCACAAGTAGCACAGCCAAGCCAAGCCATCACACCGCACCCAAACCTGTTAAAGTGGTTAATGCCCAAGCGTTAAGCAGCAAAACCTATCTGGAAACCGAAGCGGAAGTGGACGCTTACCTTGCCAAACTCAGGCAGGAGCTGGTGGCGATCCTGCAAGAAGGCAAAAAAGCCCGGATTCAATAATGACCGTCATAAACCCATTTTTACGGAGATACCCATGAGTGCCATCCATCAGAGCCTAAAAATTAATTGGATAAATCGCTATGAACCCTGAACGACTTGTATTTACGGACACTCCGGCCTTCATACCCGTGCCGGCAGCATTGCAACACCGCAAAGTTGAGGTGATTCTTTGGCCATTGGATGATGAACCCGTACCCGAAGTAAACCCGGCAGCGGCATGGTCAGATTTTTTCAATCAATTCAGCCGTCAGGTTGACGATGCAACACCTTGTGCGCGGGAAGAACTCTATGCCGACCGTTTGCGTTGACACTAATATCTGGATTTACGCGCTCAGTATCCCCAGTGCCGGCGATGCCAGCAAACATCAGCTTGCGCAAACGGGCATCCAGAATGCCGGAAAAATTACCCTCACACCTCAGATTATTAATGAACTCGGCTTTGCCCTAAAGCGTAAACACGCTTGGACGGACAACGACCTTCAGCCTATGTTTACGCGGCTGCTGGAAAGTTGCACATTTTTTATACCCACACAAAATTGGCATCTTTACGCACTCAACTTACGCACAACCTTCGCTTTGTCCTATTGGGATAGCCTGATTGTCGCCGCCGCCCTGGAAGCGGGTTGTCATACCCTGATTTCCGAAGACATGCAGCATCAACAACAAATTGACGGCCTTCGGATCATTAACCCTTTTATATAAAATCACGGATGAACAAAGCCAAACTCAAAACCTACGCCCCAGAGGCCCGTAAAGATTTTATCGCCGCCGTTACCGCCCGCGCCAACCGGATCGGGCTGGCGGAAAAAAACGGTAAACTGGAAATAGCCACGGCTGAAAAAAATGGCGATTTCGTCATCATTGCCGGACAATCCTGGCCGTCCAAAATCAGCCGCCAACGCGACAATCTTATTGCCCGCATCAACAAAGACGGCTTTAGCCAAACGATGGAAGCCGTCGCCTACACCTGGTTTAACCGTTTCGCCGCCTTGCGTTACCTGGAAATCCACGACTACCTCAGCCACGGTTATCGCGCCCTGTCCAGTCGGGATGGCGGATTGCCGGAACTACTGAACGCGGCGGCGGAACTGGCACAAAACGGCGACTTGCCCGATCTGAACGCCGAGCAAGCCATCGCGCTCAAACTGGCGGGCGACAAAGACGGCGAACTGTACCGCCTGGCCCTAATTGCCCAATGCAACGCCTTAGCCAAAGCCATGCCGTTTTTGTTTGAACGCATCGACAATGAAAGCGAACTGCTGCTGCCCGACAATTTATTGCTGACCGATTCGGTCATTGCCAAACTGGTTGCCGCCATCCCTGAACAAGATTGGCAAGAAGTGGAAATCATCGGCTGGCTGTACCAGTTTTACATCAGCGAGAAAAAAGACCAAGTCATCGGCAAAGTGGTTAAATCTGAAGACATCCCCGCCGCCACCCAACTTTTTACCCCGAACTGGATAGTCAAATACCTGGTGCAAAACAGCGTCGGACGTTTGTGGACAATGGCAAATCCAGAATCGACGCTAAAAAACCAATGGGAATATTACATTAAACCCGCCGAGCAAACGCCGGAAGTACAGGCGCAACTGGATGCGCTCATCCTGTCCCGCATGACAGAAGATGGCGGTAGCCTTAATCCTGAATCCATCACCGTACTTGACCCCGCCTGTGGTTCAGGTCATATCTTGGTGGAAGCCTACGACCTATTAAAAGCCATTTATCTGGAACGCGGCTACCCGCTGCGCAGCATTCCCCGCCTGATACTGGAAAAAAACCTCTACGGCTTGGACATTGATGACCGGGCGGCACAATTGGCGGGTTTTGCCTTGCTGATGAAAGCCCGCGCCGATGACAGGCGTTTGTTCGACAATCCGCTCAAACTTAACGTGCTGGCTTTACAGGAAACCAAAGGATTGGATGCGGATGAAATTGTCCAATCACTTAGTAATGTCCTTGCTAAGCCAGTCGAAGTACTTAATATCCGCAAACTGATCGACACCTTTGACCATGCCAAAACCTTGGGCTCACTGATTCAAATTCCATTCGATTTGAATGCGAAACTGCCAGCATTAGACACCCTTTTACAGTTGGCTGTCCAGAGCGGCGATCTACTTGTTCAAGCGGCGGCATTGAATCTGTTACCATTTGTGCGGCAGGCACTAATTTTGGGAATGCCGTTTGATGCGGTAGTCGCGAATCCGCCGTATATGGGTAGCAAGGGGATGAATGCCGCACTTAAGCTAATGGCTCAAGATAAATTCCCTAACTCAAAATCCGATCTGTTTTCGATTTTTATTGAAAGAATTTTTGAGCTTTCCAAACAAGGTGGACTATGTGGAATTATGTCCCCCTTCGTATGGATGTTCCTTAAATCATACGAAGAACTCAGGAAAAAAATTCTTGATGATTATTCGTTGCTTTCGTTAGTACAGCCCGAATATCACTCATTCTTTGAGTCTGCATATGTGCCTATATGCGCATTTATAGTTCAAGTTGTTCCAACTAATTTCCGAGGAACGTTCTTTGACCTGACTTCATTTTACGGATCTGAAGAGCAGCCCAAGAAGTTGAAAGAAGCTATTCGAACTGTTGATGTCGATTACAAGCACACCCTAGAACAAAATGACTTTCAGGATGTTCCTGGGTCAGCGATTGCGTATTTTGTTAGTGAGCGTGCCTTGAAAATATTCAAGAGATCAATTTCATTACGGGCTATCGGATCACCACGGCAGGGTTTGGCGACTGCGGACAACAACCAGTTTCTTCGTCTATGGAGCGAAGTGGAGTTATCGCGCGTAAAGTTTGATGCTGTGTCTCGACAAAAAGCCGCAGAAACTACAGCAAGATGGTTTCCTTACAATAAGGGTGGGGCTTTTCGGAAATGGTATGGAAATCAAGAATGGGTTGTTAACTGGGAAAATGACGGTCATAGCATTAGATTTTTTGGAACTGAATCTGGAGGCAGGCCCAAGTCGGTATGCCGAAACCCTGACTACTATTTTTCTTGTTGCATAAGTTGGTCTAAGGTCACAGTTGGTGGATTTTCGGTGAGATATTTTCCACCTGGATTTGTATTCGATGTAGCTGGTTGCTCAATATTCGAAGTTAGTGAGGGAGCATTACCATGGCTTGCTTGCGTATTGAACTCTGCGCTAACAAAACCTTTATTGTCAGATTTGGCACAGACGTTGAACTTTGAGGTTGGTCAAGTTGGAAGTTTCCCCATAATTCACTCTTGGGAAAAATTAAAACTGGATGCTAAAGAAATATTTCAATCTTGCGTCGAAATCGCAAAGCTAGACTGGGACTCTTACGAAATGTCGTGGGATTTTCAGGTATTGCCTTGGATAGTTCCGACTATTCAATCAAGCAATGTGGCAAAGTCGTGGGATTGTTGGAGAAGCGTGTGCAATGCTCGAATCAGAGAGATGAAGACCCTTGAGCAGAAAAACAACCACCTCTTCATCGAAGCCTATGGCCTGCAAGATGAACTTTCCGCTGAAGTCTCTGAAGATAAGATCACCCTCTACCGAGCCGACCGTGAAAAAGACTGCCAACGCCTGATCTCTTACACCATCGGCTGCATGATGGGGCGTTATAGCTTGGACGAACCGGGTTTAATCTACGCCCAATCGGGTAATATCGGCTTTGACCCTGAGCGTTACCCTAGCTTTCCCGCCGATGCCGATGGCATTGTGCCGATTACGGATGAACTCTGGTTTGAGGACGATGCCGCCAACCGGCTCAACGAATTTTTACTGGCGGTATGGGGTGCTGACACACAAGAGGAAAACCTCGCGTGGCTGGCGGCAAGCCTAGGCCAAAAACCGACCGAAACCGCCCAAGAGACGATCCGCCGTTATCTTGCCGGGAGCTTTTATAAAAACCATCTGCAAACTTACAAAAAACGCCCGATTTATTGGCTGTTCTCCAGCGGCAAACAAGGCGCATTCCAGGCCTTGGTGTATTTGCACCGTTACCAGGAAAGCACGCTCGCCCGAATGCGGGCCGAATATGTCGTGCCGTTGACCGGAAAAATTGGGGCTCGCATCGACATGCTGGAAAAAGATGCCGCCGCAGCCGTCGCCAACGCTACCCGAAGCAAACTGAACAAAGACATCGAAAAGCTCAAGAAAAAACACGTCGAACTGTTGGCCTACGATGAAAAACTCCGCCACTACGCCGACCTACGCATCACATTAGATTTGGATGACGGGGTAAAGGTAAACTACGGTAAGTTTGGCGATTTGCTGGCTGAAGTGAAGGCGGTGACGGGGAGCGCAAATGATTAAACACGCAAAGAGTCAGGCATGTCTATGAGCGAGCAATATAACCAAGCGCAATTTTGGCGTTGTGCCTTACAGGTCAATCCGTTCGGCTACCACAGTGCTTACCGTGGCGGCGAACACGGCTTGACAGAAACAGACTATAACCAACAGTTGTTGGACAAGTGTCTGGAACATCGCATTAAGGTCATAGGGCTTGCCGATCATGGCAGTGTGGATAGTGTCGATGCCTTGCGCTTGTTTTTGGAACCCTATGGCATTGTAGTTTTTCCCGGTTTTGAAATTGCTTCGACCGAGAAAATCCACATGGTGTGTTTGTTCCCGGAAGGGACCAGTAAGGATCAACTGAACCGCTACTTGGGCAAACTTGATTTAACCGACGCGCAAGAAAAAGTATGGCCGTCAAAACTCGGATGCCTGGAGCTGGCCAGAATAATAAGTGATCTTGGCGGCTTCTGGTATGCCGCTCATATCACCGGCAAAAACGGCCTACTCCGCCTAAACCAGGATGGCGGTGGTTTGGTGCATGTCTGGAAAAATCATACTTTAGTCCGTGCAGGACAAATACCAGGGTCAGTTTCTGATTTGCCACGCGAATCCAAACGGATCGTCGAAAATGTGGACGTAAGCTGGCTACGTGAACGTCCACTTGCAGTCATCAACGCCAAAGATGTGGCAAAACCCGCTGATCTGGATGAAGACGGCGCCACCTGCTGGGTCAAAATGACCCGACCCTGCTTTGATGCTTTTAAGGTGGCGTTCCTTGATCCCGAATCGCGTATACGGTTGAATTCCCAACGTGAAGAAAAGCCTACGGGTGAGATTGTGTCAATGGGCGTGTCTGGCGGTTATCTGGATGGGCTGAATATTACCTTCTCTCCCCATTTGAACACGGTTATCGGGGGGCGCGGTACGGGCAAATCGACTTTGCTGGAATGCCTACGTTATGCGCTAGACATCCAGCCTAAAAGCAAACAGGCGCAAAAGCTCCATGCCGATATTATCAAGGAGAATTTAGGTAAAGCCTCGGGTCGGATTGAAATGGAAATTTTGTCTTCAGCCCAACATGGCCGCCGTTACCGGGTTTCCCGCCGTTTTGGTGAAATGCCCATTGTGCGGGATATGGAAGGCAATGTTTCAACATTGCAACCCCGTGACTTATTGCCTGGCATAGACATTTACGGTCAAAACGAAATATACGAATTGGCGCAGGATGAACAAAGCCGGCTCCGGCTTTTAGACCGGTTTCTGCCAAACGATGGCGACTATGCCGATAAAAACACCTTGTTGCGTAAACGTCTGCATGAGAACCAACAGAAGCTTTTGCAGACGGTAGGTGAATTGGATGACTTGCAAGCACAGGTCGCACGTTTGCCAAAATTGGAAGAACAATTGCAAGGCTATAACGCTCTGGGTATCAAAGAAAAATTGTCAAAAACCCCTTTATTTGCCCGCGAACGGCAAATTTCCCAACGTGTCACTGAGGAAATCCAACAGTTGCACGTTGGCTTAGGCGCATTACGCGACAATCTGCCCGACTTGGCTTTTCTTAGCGATAAAGCGTTGGAGGGTTTGCCGAACGCGGCGTTATTCTTACCGATCCGTGAAACTTTGCAGCATCTTCACCACAAATTCCAAACAGCGATTGATGATTTGCAAGGCGGGCTGACCCAAGCAGACCAACAGTTATCGGCACAACTTAAAGTTTGGCAACAATCGCTACAAATAGGTGAAAAGGAGCTGGAATCCGCTTTACGCAACCTTCCAGACTTATCAGGGAAAAGCGGTCAGGAAGTAGGGACGGCCTATCAACGTTTGTTACAGGAAATTGAACGGATCAAGCCCTTGGCAAGCCGCGTCACCAACTTTGAAAAAGTAAAAGATGCACAGGAGCAGGAACGGCGTAATTTGCTGGCGGCTGTGTCTGATCTTCGTGACCAACGCACCCAGTCGCTACATGCGGCGGCAAAAAAGTTAAACAAACATCTTAAAGGTAAATTGAAAGTTGAGGTTGTCATTGAAGCTGACCGAACCCCGTTAAAAACTTTCTTGTTAGGTTGTCGGCTTGATGGGGTGGGTGAAAAAAGGCTGTCCTGGATTGATGAACTTGAGTCCATCAAACCACTGGCCCTTGCCCATGCCATAAGGCAAGGGCAAGCAGAACTCTTCATCGACTATGGATTATCCCCATTGGTCGCTACGGCTTTGAGTAAGCTAAACTTGTCCCAATTGATGGAGCTGGAGGCTTTGGAACTGGGCCATCGCATTGATATTTTGCTGAACATTGCCCATGGTGAATCAGAAGCCCTATTCAAACCGTTGGACAAACTATCAACAGGCCAACAATGCACCGCCATTTTGCACATGTTGTTACTGGAAAATGTTGACCCGTTGATTATGGACCAGCCGGAAGACAATCTGGATAATGCGTTTATTGCCGAACGTATCGTTCATGAGTTGCGGGCAGCCAAAACGACCCGCCAATTTTTGTTTGCCACCCACAATGCGAATATCCCCGTTTTTGGTGATGCCGAGTGGATTGGTGTGTTTAGCGCTGGGGGCAATCATGGTTCGCTGGATGCAGATGCGCAAGGGTCGATTGATGTGCCTGTTATCCGTGACCAAGTCGCCAATATCCTTGAAGGTGGCCGTGCTGCTTTTATTCAGCGTAAAGAAAAGTATGAATTTTGAAGGCCGATTTTATGTTGAAAAGTGAGTTGCTGGAAATCATTGCCAATGGCGAAAACTCTGGCGTGGAATTTAAAAGGGACGATTTGCGGCCGGAGCAGTTGGCCAAAGAGATTGTCGCCTTGGCTAATTTTCAAGGCGGTAAACTGCTGTTAGGGGTTGAGGACGATGGCACCATTAGTGGTATCCAACGCGACGATTTGGAAACATGGGTTATGGATACGGTTTTTGGCCGTTATGTCCATCCTATGATTCTTCCCTTTTATGAAGAAGTTGAATTTGATGGCGGTAAAAGGGTTGCTGTGATTTCATTTACTCAAGGTACGGCGAAGCCTTATGTACTTCGCAAGGACAATCGGGAGGAAATTTTCGTCCGTGTTGGCAGCACTTCCCGTTTGGCCACACGGGAGCAACAAGCCCGCTTGTTTGAGAGTGGGGGCATGTTACACAGCGAAGTTTTGCCGGTTTCAGGCAGCCGTCTGGAAGACCTGGATCAAAACCGTTTAACGGACTATTTGCTGAATGTCATTGGTGATTTGACGCCACCACAATCTGCTGAAGAATGGGAACAACGTTTAAAAGGGTTGGGCTTAATGGTGGGGCGCCCAGATGGTGACCCTGCCGTTTGCACGGTTGCCGGACTGGTGTTGTTTGGCCGTAGCCCAAGACGAAGCCTCCGACATGCCGGTGTTCGTTGGATGTCGTTTTCCAGTGACGAGAAAGATTATCAGGCCCAGGATGATACGGTATTAGATGGCCCATTGATCGCCTTATGGGAAGTACGGGTAGGTGAAGGCCGGATAGTCGTTGAAGATGGCTTGGTCGAACGCTTATCTGACCGGATGCGGCCTTTCATTTCAGAAGACAGTTCCGAAATAAATGAAGGGCTCCGGCGTGATTCACGTTATCGCTATCCGCTTGATGCTGTCCGTGAAGCCATTTTAAACGCATTTGTACATCGCGATTGGACGCGCTCAACCGAGGTTGAAGTCGTCAATTATGCCAATCGGCTGGAGGTCATCAGTCCCGGCACACTGCAAAACTCCATGACTGTCGAAAAAATGCTCGCAGGCCAGCGTTCGGCCCGCAACCCCATCATTGTTGAAATTATGCGTGATTATGGCTATGTGGATGCCCGCGGCATGGGGGTTAGAAGAAAAATAATTCCTCTGACGCGTAATTTTTCTGGAAAAGAGGCGGATTTTGATCTTACTGATGATTACCTACGGGTGGTGATTCCCGCACGTTCGGCACTTTGAGGGATATTTCCACCCATCCGTAGAATAGTTTTTAAAACGAAAGGTAATAGTTTGAGCCTACAACGCATCACCGATTCCCTAGCCGCCTTGTTTGCTGCACAGCCCATCGTGTTTTGGCATGATTCGGAAGGCGAGTTTGCAACGACGGTGGACAATCTTGTTCTGGATAATGTCAATCTTGTCCGTTTGCATGAAACACCCGCGCTACAAGTCAAAATCGATATTGAGCGCCAGCCTGGGCAGTGTTGGCTGCTGTACAGCACCCAGCCTGAACCTGATCCCCATGTCGATTGGTTATTGGATATTCGCCTGCGCAGCAAAGCCTTTAAAGCCGATTCCACGTCTATTTTGTTGGATGATTTAGGGCTGGTTTCGCAAACCCTACGCGGACATTTAAAAGCACGGGCGAAGTTTTTGCGTTCCTCAGCACGGGTTGAACGCTTAAAACGGCTGGTGATCGCCAGCGACAATGCCGATGACCTGGATCGGAAAATGTTGGCGGTGTTAGTCCGTACTGACCAGCCGGAACTGTTTGCGATCCTGCTGCGTTTGTTCGTGGCTTTCGTGCAAGAAGGTGAGGTTGACCTGAATGCCCAGCCGAAAGTCTGGCAGGACATTATCGCCAATGATCTGGAAGATGCCTTTTGGCTACTGGTGAAATTACACTTAGGATATGCGGAAACCAAGCCCAGTTTGCGTGATTTGTTGTTCCGTATTTTAGTGACGGATTTTTCCCGATCAGCCATTGCCAAGCCTGTCGGGGCGCTGCAACATTTTGTCTTGCCGGAACGCCCTCTTGCCGCCAATGCGTCTGTTTTTGCCTCACGTTGGCGTTCGGATATGGCGCATTATTCAAGCTACCACCTGATAACGGCGGCGGTTGGCCGGGATTTGGATTTGACCCAACTGTTGGCCGGATTGTCCGCCGATGACTTGACTGAAGTGATGACGTTTGAAGACGTTGAACGCCGGATCATCAGTGATTTGAAAGACAGGGTTTTGGGCGGGGCAGGGGCGGCTTTGGATGCGGTGCTGGCCTTAATTGCCAGACGGCGGGATGGGCATTGGGCCAATCCGATCCTGGCGAACACCCATGATGTCCACCGGGCGTTAGCCGCCAGTTATGATGCCTTGGAAGCCGCCATCCACTTTTTGGCGTTGAAAGACCAGTATCAGGACGGTTTTAGTTTTGTTTCCGCTAAAGCGGGGTTTTCGGCCTATCAAACTGAGTTATTCCGTTTTGACCAAGGCTACCGGCATTTTAACCGGGCATACGAGTTGGTTGAGCCGATGGGTTGGTCAGTCCTACATGAATTGAAACAACGCATTGAAGCCGCTTACTCTGGCTGGTTTATGCCCCAGCTCAGTTCGGCTTGGGGTAAAATTCTCGAAGGCGGGGCAGGGTTGTTGTCATCCTGGCAGCTGCCTGAAGTCATTAACCAACAACACTTTTTTGATAAAGTGGTGGTGCCGTTATCCGATGACGGCGCAAAGCGGGTGTTTGTCATCATTTCTGATGCGTTTCGCTTTGAGGTGGCCGAGGAACTGGCCCAAGCCATCAACAGTAACAGCCGGATCAAGGCATCACTCTCCAGTATGCTAGGCGTATTGCCCAGTTATACCGGTTTGGGCATGGCCGCCTTATTACCCCATCAACGCTTGGCCTATAAAATTAACAGCAATCTGGAACTTGTCGCGGACGGCAAGCCCGTCTCTACGACGGAACAACGTGGTGCTTATTTAGACCCGTATGCCGGGGCTGCCATTAAGGCTGAAGATTTGTTGGCCATGGGCAAGGATAAAGGCCGCGAATTTGTCCGTGACCGTCGGCTTATTTATATTTACCACGACCGCATTGATCTGATTGGCGACAAACAGTCCTCTGAAACCAAGACCTTTGAAGCCGCCGCCGACACCGTCATTGAACTGGCGCAATTGGTGAAGTTTATCGTCAATAGCCTGAATGGCTATAACGTCTTGGTGACAGCTGACCACGGTTTTATCTATCAGGAATCAGCGTTGGCGGAAGCGGATAAATCGGCATTGTCTGACAAGCCGGAAGGGACGTTACTGGCTAAAAAACGCTATCTATTGGGTCAAGGCCTGCGCGGCAATGATAAGGTCTGGTCTGGCAATACGGCGTTGACGGCAGGGACTGAACCGGAAGGCAGCCTGGATTTTTGGCTCCCAAAAGGCGTCAACCGCTTTCATTTTGCGGGCGGTGCGCGGTTTGTGCATGGCAGCGCCATGCCCCAGGAGATTGTGGTGCCGGTGATTACCGTCCGTTCGACCGAATCGGAATTGGCCAAAACCAAGGTGGTCGGTATCAGCTTGCTCGGCGCTTCCAATAAGGTTGTAACCAATACCCAACGTTTTGAATTTATCCAGAACGAGGCGGTGTCCGAACGGGTCTTGCCCCGCATCTTGGTGATCTGTTTACGCGATGGCGACCAGCCCATCAGCAATGAACAGACCATCACCTTTGACAGCCATTCCCCATTGCTGGATGAACGCAAGCGTTCCGTATTGCTGACGGTGTTGTCGGGTTCGTATGACCGCAATAAAGAGTATTTTTTGGTTGCCCGTGACGCAACGACCAAAGTGGAAGTGCTGCGGGTCCCGTTGAAAGTTGATCTGGCCTTCAGCAACGATTTTTAGGATGGATGATGGACGAGACTACAACCCTTAACGGGACGGACACGAGTCTGGATGCCTTATTAAACCGGACGTTTGCCGGTAAGGTTGTCCGTAAGGATTTGACCAAGCTAATCAAGGAAGGCGCGAATGTGCCAGTGTATGTGTTGGAATATTTGCTGGGCATGTATTGCGCCAGTGATGACGAACAAACCATCCAGGCCGGATTGACCAGTGTCAAGCGCATCTTGGCGGATAACTATGTGCGCCCTGACGAGGCCGAAAAGATCAAGTCCAAAATCAGGGAAAGTGGCAGTTACAAGGTCATTGATAAGGTCGCTGTTAAGCTGAATGAACGCCGTGACGTTTACGAAGCCATCCTATTCAATCTGGGGGTTAAGGGCGTTGAAATTTCTGACCGCCTGGTTAAGGACTATGAAAAGCTGTTGGCCGGGGGCATCTGGTGCATTATCACCCTGCATTATGTGTTTGAGGAAGGGCAGGCCGGATCACCTTTTCAAATCACCGAGTTAAAACCTATCCAAATGCCCAATATGGATATGGAGGCCTTGTTTGAAGGGCGTAAGGCGTTTGATGCCGGGCAATGGTTGGATGTCTTGCTGCGCTCGACCGGAATGGAGCCAGCACATTTTACGGAACGCGCCAAATGGCATTTGCTGGCACGCATGATCCCCTTTGTTGAGAACAATTATAACGTCTGCGAGTTGGGGCCGCGCGGTACGGGGAAAAGCCATATCTATAAGGAAGTCAGCCCCAACAGCATTCTGGTTTCCGGTGGGCAAACAACCGTCGCGAACCTGTTTTATAACCTAGGCCGGCAAAGCATCGGCTTGGTCGGTCTATGGGATGTCGTGGCGTTTGATGAAGTGGCGGGCATATCCTTTAAGGACAAGGATGGCATCCAGATCATGAAAGACTTTATGGCCTCCGGCTCGTTTGCCAGAGGGCGGGATTCCATTGTGGCGTCGGCCAGTATGGTGTTTATCGGCAACATCAACCAATCCGTTGATACGCTGGTCAAGACCAGCCACTTATTGACGCCGTTCCCGGACGTGATGATTGACACCGCCTTTTTTGACCGCTTCCATGCCTACATCCCTGGCTGGGAAATCCCAAAAATGCGCCCGGAGTTTTTCACCAACCAGTATGGCTTTATTGTCGATTACTTGGCTGAGTTTATGCGCGAAATGCGTAAGCACAGCTTTTCCGATGCCATTGACCGCTATTTCAAGCTGGGCAACAACCTGAACCAACGCGACACCATTGCCGTCAGACGCACGGTGTCGGGTTTGCTAAAGCTGCTCTATCCGCATGGCGATTATGACAAGGCCGCTGTTGCGCAATGTCTGGAGTACGCCTTGGAAACCCGCCGCCGTGTGAAAGAACAATTAAAAAAGATTGGCGGCATGGAATTTTTTGACGTGCATTTCAGCTATATCGACCAGAAAACCCTGGAAGAGAAATTTGTGAATGTCCCTGAGCAGGGCGGCGACAAGCTGATTCCAGAAGGCACGTTAAAAGCGGGCGTGCTGCACACCATTTCCCAAGGGGTCAAAGGCCATTTGGGGCTGTTCAGGATCGAGACACAAATGACCGCCGGTAATGGCAAACTAAACCTGTCCGGTTTTGGCAGCAACACCCAAGCCAAAGAAGCCATCAAAGTCGGCTTCGATTATTACAAAGGCAATATTTCCAGGGTCAGTGGTTCCGCCAAAGCGGCAGACCACGACTACCATTTGCATTTGATTGAATTGCATAACAGCGGGTCATCGCTCACCCTAACAATGGCCGGATTTATCGCTTTTTGCTCAGGTATCCTGAATAAGCCCGTGCAAAGCCAGATGGTCATCTTAGGCACCATGACCTTGGGCGGGAACATTATTCCCGTTGAAAATCTGGCGGAAACCTTGCAAATGACCTTTGATTCGGGCGGCAAACGGATATTACTGCCGATGGCGAGTGTCAGCGACATACCAACCGTCAGGGGCGAACTGTTCGCCAAATTCCAGACCAGCTTTTATTCTGATCCGGTTGATGCGGTGTTTAAGGCGCTTGGGGCTGAATAAATGGCCAAAATTCGCATCAATAACTACCACATATGTCTAATAAAGTAAGGGGGTTTAGACAATCGGCGAAACGCGTAAAATCAACAACTTGAAAGTCCATCAATTTTGTCTAACAATGGGGGCATGAAATGCGGCTAGCACGGGTGTCGACCAATGACAATAAGCGGATTTACAGGTTAACGCACTGAATAAGGCGGGGTGTGAGTATATTTTTACGGACACCATAACTAACGGGGCATTCAGCAAACAACTAAATGAAATGTCCATCATAAACTTGCAAGTGCAAAGTGTAACAAAGTAATTTTTAAGGGATACAAATAATGGAAAGTAATGACTTCACGATGTTTTTTAATAAATTGAATTCAATACAACAGCAACAACTACCCGCGCTTATATATAGCTCAACATCAATCAATAACTATTATATGCCACCACTAGAAATTAAAAACAGTTTACAGAAATTACTAAATATAGGTGAGTTTACCGAATTAGAAAACTTTCTATTGGCAGAGCAATGCCAATCGGACAATGTAAAAATTCCAAAAATTACAAAATTAATTAATGGTGCTAAAACAATATCTATCGAGTTTTCAGATGGTTCTAAAATAGAGCTGTAAATGCCCCGTCACCTTAGCAGGAAACATCCGCCCCTCCAGTAAAATGAAGAGCAATTCCCTACCATCAAAATAGATCGAAAAAATCAAACTTGTTGCGTAATTCCCCGTGGTGTACAACGAAGTATTATTGGAACTACGAACAGACTAATTAAACTGTCTAAAATCAATATTTTAATAAAATTGACTTTGCAATATGTACCAATAATACTTCGTATTCTTGCGAAGTATTATTGGTACATTTAGAATAATGCGAAGTATTTTTGGAACTGTTAGTAGGGAATATCCAGTTCCGTCCCTTATCTTTCGAAAGGCGATCCCTAAATGCGCTACCCAAAACCTTGTGAGTCAGAGCGTCACGCTTATGACAGTCATCGCAACATCAGACAGTTGGGTTCAATTTGTCTAGTCGGTAACTTATAAAATGTTATCCAGTTTTTGAACAGAATGATAGAGCAAAATTAGACCTTTCATTTTGACCAATTACCCTTGTGCTCTATTCGACAAAACAGTGAAAGTATCCTGAATCTCCTCTTCCTCGTGGTCAATTATTCGTTTCGCTGTTGGGAACTGCACCAAAAAAATAGCTAAATCAAAATTATCAGAAATAATTACGGATTCCTCAGCCTCCATTTCTGAATGCCAAATACCTTGCGAGACTCGGCAACTTTGATTTACTCGTTTTGTGCCAACATGATTTAATCGATCAAGCGCAGATTGTGGGACTGGCGTACCTGGTCGCAAATAAGTACCCCGTTTGCTTGCTAGTTTGCTTGGATAAGACCAACAAATAAAATGATCACGAGCCACTACCAATAATGCGGCTTTTTCAGTGAATTCCAGCCACTTTAGCGCAGTGGCGGTAAATGAGGTTCCATAACGTTCAGCACAGTGCCCTAACAAGTCAAGAGTAACAGCTTGTCCTTGGATTTGTTCTCTAAAATCATTTATGGGCATCAATAAATAAGACGCAAAATTGTTCGCTTCCGATTCAAGTTTTTTCGATTCTGTACTTTCATAGTCCAGCATATCACCTTGACCGCACTGAAATTCTTCACGCAATTTTCGATGCAAAAGATAGTGTCCAAACTCATGCCCAAGGGTAAAATTGATTCGTCCTGGAACAGTGACAGTATCATCATAAGAAATGCACCAGTCACCCTTCTTTCGCTTAGATAGCATTCCATCAATACCAGTAATTCCGTGCGCTTTAATTATTCCTACAGGTTCATCTGGAAATCTCGTTTTAGTCACTTCGGGAGCAATTTGTTTTACATCAACAGGGAAATTTTGACCGCACACCATCCAAAGTTTGGATAACTCGATTCCCCAAGCTGAAGGTGTTTTTGGATTACTCGTCATCGTCAATTGCGTTTAAAAATTTCTCAAGCTGCGCTCTTTTAGTTGCATCAAGCTGAGTGACACGGCGAAAAAACACTTGGTTTACGTCCGATTCTGTCAATGTCAGTTTTTCGTCATCCAAAAGAAACTCTACTGTAACTCCGAACACGTCTGCAATCTTAGAAATTTTTTCGGCTGAAGGTCTCACAACTGGGCGATTCTCCAACTCCCAAATGTAACTTTTACTTGAACCAGTTTTCTCGGCAAGCTCATCAAGTGTAAGCTTTAAACGCTTACGTTCTGCACGTATTTTTTCCCCCAATAACGTGGCCATAGGGTAACTCCTCATAAAATAAGTTCAGAGTAGCAGTATTTTTTGTACTTAACAACAGAATACTTTATAGTGTTATTTGTAATACTTCTATACCGAACTTTTTAGTAAAAACACACATTCATCAACGGAACACACAACATGACATTTGAAATTAAAGGTTTAAAAGAGCTTCAAAATAAGCTTAAGGCAATTGATGGTCATCAAAGTGTTCCTCTTACGGAAATGCTTACACCATCTTTCATGGCTTCCTGTTCAAGCTTCACTTCCGCAGAAGAGCTTTTTGAGGCAAGCGAGTTTGAAATCAACAACGATGAAGACTTTAAAGCTATTCCTGATATTGAGTGGGATTCATTTATCGGTAACAACACCAGTTACCCTAATTGGTCTGAAATGCTTAAAGCTGCTGGTACTCAATGGACCCTAGACAAACTAGGGCTATCGTCTTAACTGAAATCTAATAGGAAACGAAAATGACTAAGAAAAATCAACACGTTGTTCCACACGGTGACGATTGGGCTGTAAAGGGCGCTGGCAATAGCAAAGCCACATCAGTTCATTCAACTCAACAGGAGGCCATAGATCGTGGCCGAAGTATCGCACAGAACCAAAAATCAGAGCTTTTGATTCACGGTGAAAATGGGCGTATCCGTGAAAAAAACTCCTACGGAAATGATCCGTATCCACCTAAAGGGTAATTGTTTTAGCTTCGGATAGCAGACGATCTAATAAATTTCATAAGGAAACGCCATGGCACTTTACAAAAACGCAAACTTTCTTAAACACTCAACTCACGCTAACTTTGATAAAACATACTCGCCAGGTGATACGACACCAGATCCAGGTATCTACAAATGTATAGTTTGCGGTGATGAAATTGGAATCGCAAAAGGGCATACATTACCGCCCCAAAATCATCATCAACACAGACCAGGCCTGGGAAGCATAAAGTGGCAATTAATTGTATGCTCTGTTAGTGCTAGCTGCTGATTAGATAGTTCGACACGAAGTATCTAAACGACAACCGCCATGGTGAAAACTGCGGCGGTTTTTTTATATCCGGTTATACGTACAATCTGTACAGATGGAGCGCATTCCAGCTATTTACTCTTGATAAAAGCCGTTATCAATAGTAAAAACCGCCAACTGAAATGCCCATCGACGTGGCCTTACTTGATTTGTTTAAAGGGCAATTCCATTTTCGGACAGACAGGTTGTTGGCCGATTATTTGGGCATCAAAAGTAATACGCTTGCAACAGTGAGGGCCAACAAATCCCAGCTTGGCTCCCTGCCCAGGTTGCGGATGCTGAAAATGGTTGATGGTGACACTATTGCCGATATTGAACAGGGGATCGGATCGGCCTGGCATTTGGTCAAATTGATGGATGCCCATATCCTGGCAGTATCGGCCCGTCAACAAGCCGCCTAAGTCCGCTGTCGGAACCGCCCATTTGTGCCCCATTGTCCGTGTAGGAAGCTGTGGAACGATTTTGTCGGTGATAAATAACCCATTGATATGCCATCCATAGTTAATTGAAATAATTTTTTTATCCCCCTGAAAAAAAGCCCAAATGAGGGTATTGCATAATGGGCGGCCTGTTTTATGGTGTTTCCAAAAGACCTCAACAGGAGCCACACCATGCAAGACCCGATAGCCTTAAGAAAGAACCTGCACGACCGCCTGGTTGAAACGGTTGAAAGCCGCAATGCCCTTTTACAACACGCCGCTTTTTTGACCACGATGGGCGTACATGTCCAACCGCTGAGGGTGTACGCCTTATCCAGTATGGATGAAGTGACCCGCAACTTTATTGATGGCCTGTGCAAGCGGTTGACCGCCCACCATGCCAACGGCACACCCGCCAAAATCGAACTGGATCGGGGACTGTACCAAGTCGCCGACCATAAACGCCTGACCCGGCAAACCCGCGAACTGTTTGGCCAATGCGATGACGGGCAGAAACCAGAGGAAGAGATGGCGCTCATTAGCGTTTATCTGGATGCCCTGGATTTTGCAGCCATCGCCACCGAAATCGACCGTCAAGCGGCGAACCTGGTCAATACGGGGTTGGGATTGATGGCCAATGCCATCATCGACCAACTCAGCTTACGGCATTTCAGAAGAGGGTTTTCTGGTGTGCGTTACAACCGCGTCATTTTTGAAACCTACGCCTTCAGCGATAACGGCATTGGGTCAAAACTTCAGGAACTGGAAAGCTTACGGCCCGCCTTGAACTTGATTGAAACCGAAGCCGGCCTGCCGTTCGGCGGGGCGATGGACGCCTATATTGCCGAAGCCCGGCGCCTTAACTATAGTTATCCGAAAATAGCCTCCCGGACGGTATTTGGCAAAGGGGGTGGCTTGGAAATCCATTGCTTTAAGGACAAGCACGAATTCCGCTTCACTAGAACCGCTTTGGATGCCGTGCTGGCGTTTTTGATGTTGCACGGCGGTGAAGAGATCGCCGCGCACCTGCTGGACTCCCTCAACCCAGCGGAGGCGGCATAGATGCAACGGCTGACACCCATCGGTTTGGAAGGCCTGCAATCCAGAGGCAAACTGGCCAACAAGCCCGGATCATTAGCGGGTCTGCATGAAAAGCGTAAGGAAACCCTGGCGCAATACTTTACGCCCGACTGGTTAAGCCGCTTCATTTGGCGGACGGTTTCCCCCGCTTTCAAACAGAATCATGGACGCTACAGCCTATTCGATAACAGTATCGGCAATGCGGCGATGTTCCGCTACGCCGACCCCCAGAAGGTGTCGCTGTTTGGTTTCGACATCGACGGGGAACTGGTGGCTGCCGTCACCCGGCTGTTTGACGGCACGGATTTTCGCATTGATATCGGACACGCGGGCATGGAGCAAGTGGAGTTGGAACAGTTTAGCGCGGCCTTCATCAACCCGCCTTTCAGCATCACGCTGTCCGGCCCGTTCCTAAAGCCTTATCCGGGCATCACCCATTACGGCAAGTTTGGCCCCGACACCTCGGCCTTGTCCCACGAATACGCAGTGGCGCAGGCGTTAAGCCATTGTGGCATTGTCGCCGCCATCGTGCCGCCATCCACCAAGGCCGCGATCCTGAACATCCCCAAGTTTGCCCAAAGGCTTCGGGCAGTCCTCATGCTTCCATCGGACACCTTCAAAAGCGAGAATGTCGACCAGGTGGCCACGGAGCTGCTGCTGTTCGACCAGGACTTTTCGGTCTATTTTGACACTGACGGAACCGCTGGCGGCAACAGCAAAAACACCCCCGCCGTCCACTACGGTGACATCAACCCTGCATCGCCACCGCTTGCGCTGGGTTTGAGCTGCCGGACGATGAAAGACCTGTTCCGTAGCCGCCACCCAGTTCGGGTGATTGGTGTCGAGCACTCGAAACCCGCTATCACGACTCCTGTTACTGGCGACCGAACCGTGCAGTTGCGCCGGGCAGGGCGGCAGATCAAACTGGTTTTTCAAGACGGCGCCACCGAAGCGCGGGTAAAAAACGCCCTGTACCGGAAACGGCTGTTTTCAGACCACCACCACCGCTACCCGGCCAAAACCCCCTATGCCGGGCAGTTCAAGCTCAGCCTGGATGTCATCGCCATGCAGGACGACCCGTTTGCCGCCCTAGCGTCGGTGTCCGACTTGATTGGGACATATGGCGGCGTTCCGATAATTGACCATCAGCTATTGTGTGGCCTGAAGGCGATCCTGGCGGAAAACCGCAAAATGGCCGTGCCGTTCGGACGCACGGTTTACCGCAAAGGCACACCTGAATTCACCGCCGTTGCCAAACGCATGGGCTTGATCAACCGTACCCAGCGGGGCGCCGTGGTGGCTAACCAGGAAACGGTGACGGCCTTACGGGTTGAGGCCGGTTTCGTCGTGCGTAGCCAGCGGGGTGAATTCGACTGTGGGCATGACGAGTTCTTTGCCTTGTTTGAACCCCAAGGCGAGGCAGCATGGGAGGGGTACTGGGAAACCCTGTTGCCGCCCATCGCCGACACCTTCCCGCGCGAGATCGCACAATTACGGACGAAGGCCGAAGCTTTAGAGAGCATGCAAAGTCGGGGGAGGCTAGGCGGCCATTTTGAGCTTGGTATCATTTTCAGCCCGAAAACCAGGATGCCATTCCCGAAACGTTTGTTCCAACTCGCCGTTGAGCACCTTTGTCCGCATC
>JAQTQZ010000061.1:0-342 GCA_028712695.1 Methylovulum sp.
GGGTAAGATTCTCAACATTCGTACCCAAGGTGTAGGTAATGGATGACAATACTGTATCGATCTCTGTTACTACAGTAGATGTCTCTGTTACGACATCTCCACTATTATCTACGACATACGTATCATTTCCAGTACCGCCAATCATCGTATCTGCACCGATTCCGCCATCGAGTATATTGGAAGCACTGTTACCAACAAGGAGATTATCGGACTCATTTCCGGTTCCGTTAATAGCTGCTGTTCCGGTCAGTGTCAGGTTCTCAACGTTTGCGCTCAAGGTATACGTTGCGCTTGATTGTACATTATCGGTCCCCTCAGCTGCATTCTCCGTTATTACATCTA
>JAQTQZ010000061.1:442-7363 GCA_028712695.1 Methylovulum sp.
CCGCCGATCATTGTATCCGCACCAGCTTGTCCATCCAAAAGATCGTTACCGGCGCCTCCATTTAAAATATTGACCGCACTGTTTCCTGTGAGGATATTATCCAGATTGTTTCCGGTTCCGTTAATAGCTGCTGTTCCGGTCAGTGTCAGGTTCTCAACGTTTGCGCTCAAGGTATACGTTGCGCTTGATTGTACATTATCGGTCCCCTCAGCTGCATTCTCCGTTATTACATCTACCGTGTTATCTACGATGTAGGTGTCGTTACCTGCACCGCCGATCATTGTATCCGCACCAGCTTGTCCATCCAAAAGATCGTTACCGGCGCCTCCATTTAAAATATTGACCGCACTGTTTCCTGTGAGGATATTATCCAGATTGTTTCCGGTTCCGTTAATAGATGCTGTTCCGGTCAGTGTCAGATTCTCAACGTTTGCGCTCAAGGTATACGTTGCGCTTGATTGTACATTATCGGTCCCCTCAGCTGCATTCTCCGTTATTACATCTACCGTGTTATCTACGATGTAGGTGTCGTTACCTGTACCGCCTGACATACGGTCTGCGCCTGATCCACCATTAAGTATATTATCTGCATTGTTTCCGATCAGTACGTTACTAAGTGTATTTCCGGTTCCATTTATAGCAGTCGTTCCTGTGAGGGTAAGATTCTCAACATTCGTACCCAAGGTGTAGGTAATGGATGACAATACTGTATCGATCTCTGTTACTACAGTAGATGTCTCTGTTACGACATCTCCACTATTATCTACGACATACGTATCATTACCTGTGCCACCTGACATACGGTCTGCACCGATCCCGCCATCGAGTATATTGGAAGCACTGTTACCGACTAGAAGATTATCAGCCTCATTTCCAGTTGCATTAATAGCCGCCGTTCCCGTAAGTGTCAAGTTTTCAACGTTTGCACTCAAGGTATATGTCGCACTTGATTGCACATTATCGGTCCCTTCAGCTGCATTCTCCGTTATTACATCTGCCGTGTTATCTACGATGTAGGTGTCGTTACCTGCACCGCCTGACATACGGTCTGCACCTGATCCACCATTAAGTATATTATCTGCATTGTTTCCGATCAGTACGTTACTAAGTGTATTTCCGGTTCCGTTGATAGCTGCCGTTCCGGTAAGGGACAAATTTTCAACATTTAAACCTAAGGTATAACTAATAGATGACAATACGGTATCGATTTCTGTTACTAATGTCGATGTTTCAGTTACTACATCTCCGATGTTATCCACAACATATGTGTCATTTCCCGTGCCACCGAGCATTGTGTCTGCACCGGCTTGTCCGTCCAAAAGATCGTTACCGGCGCCTCCATTTAAGATATTGACAGCACTGTTTCCTGTGAGGATATTATTTAAATCATTACCTGTAGCATTAATGTTACCGATTCCGGTCAAAGTTAAATTTTCTATATTATTTCCAATGACATAGCTAATTGATGACACAATAGTGTCACTACCCTCATTGGCATTTTCAATGACTACTTGATTTGTCGTGCTATCTATATAATAGGTGTCATTTCCTTTTCCTCCATAAACTGTATTACTTCCTACTATAATCGTATCATCGGTTTCGCCAAGCTTAATAACGTTGTTTTTCCCATTTACAGTAATTAGATTTACTCCCTCATTCGTCACCACGACATTACTATTATCCGAAGCTTTAATAATTTGGATTGTTTGTCCATTATCAAGGCGTACTGTTGTACTATTTCCTCCCATAGTAATAAGATTATCCGCTAATAATGGAGTTTGAGGATCCTTTGTCGCAAATACTGCATCGGCAATTTGACCTTTGCTCCCATCTGTATATATAAACGTGCTTGTATCAGTAATGATATTTTGATTATTATAGTTGAACCCGTGAACCACAGACAAATTAATAGAAGCAATGCCTAATTCCGCAAGCGTATACAGCTCATCTTCTTGGCTTATACCGTCACTGTTTTTATCAACCCATATCTTTAATGTTCCAAATTCACTATCACTTATATCGATTATGTTATCATGATTACTATCTAGCTCTGATAATGCGCCGAATCCCGTGGTTGCTGTTGATGATGTTTTATCGGAAAAAAGTTCTGTGGCATCGTCAATTATTCCATTGTTGTTTCTATCACGTACCAGAAAGCCCTCATCCGGGGTAATCCATCCTGTTTGTACTTTTGTTCCCGTCGCATTCATATCAAAAGTAGGGGAGAAAGCTGTGAGATTAGTAGTCCATACATCGTTGCCGGCAAGATTTAATACTAGCGGACAATGGTGGAAAAAATTTCTAACCACTTTTTCAACAGAATGCGCGATATCACCGGTGCCTGTCCATAAGAATTGGCTAAAGTCATTTATTATGTTTATGCCTGCACCAATATCGTTAACTACTTCATTGGTAAATTTAGGCGCGACAAGTTCTCCTATGGTAAGTACTGCAGCCAATGGAACGGCATATTCTGGGGCAACCTGCATCCCAACAGTAAGAAGCGCATTAACTGCACTAACATTATCTGGATGTTTAACATAGTTATATAAATTATAAATAACCATAACATTATTTAATCCTGTGCTAATATAACCTAATTGATCATGCAATGCAGGAATCGTTTGGACTTTTGCCAACAAATTCACCGTTTGTTGAGTGGACATAATAATATTTTGTGTAGAAGGATCTTTTAACATTGAGATTACTGCCAATGCAGCCCCACCATATGCCAACATTTTATCTACAGTTGCCATATCAACACCTAAGCTTTCCGCTGTAGTTTTCACCATAGGTCTATCGATCGCGACACCAGCAGAAAGCGTTTGTTGTAATGCACTTGCTATTTTAAGTGGGGTTGGGTTTTCATATGCGGCGAGGATACTAATCAACGAGGATCCTCCCTCAGCAACCAACATATTTATTCCTTCAATATTGGTACCTAAGATTGTAGCCATACCTTGTTTGAACGTTTCGCTTAAAACTCCTCCAGCAAGAATCACTTCTTTTAATGCCGAAAGAATATTTAGGGTTGTCGGATTTTCTAGTGCTAATTTGACTGCTAATGGACCGTTTTGTAATGAAATTAGATAAGGATCAGCTTTTGACGTTAATGCCGTAGTCGTCAAAAATTCACGAAATACACTCTGAACCGTAGTGACAGCATCATTAAATTGTTGTTCAAGCCAAGCGCCATAGGCATTGTTTGATTCAAAG
The DNA here is from genome assembly GCA_028712695.1 of Methylovulum sp. GTDB lineage: Bacteria > Pseudomonadota > Gammaproteobacteria > Methylococcales > Methylomonadaceae > Methylovulum. The sequence goes on from JAQTQZ010000061.1 coordinate 3,659, forward strand.
CTTATATTCTCGGCAACATTATTACCGCTATAATTTGCATCTGTCATTTGAAGTGCAGTAGAAAATGTTTGTGTATTGTCTACCCCTAAGGTCTGTAACAATGGATCAATTGCCTCTCCCGTTCCAATCTCTGAAAACCCTGAAAGGTCTTGTACATGTAATGCTATACCAAATTCTTGTGAAAGCTGGTCATCAGTCGCAATACCTTGAATTATACCGCTTGTAGTAAGCTGTCCCATATAGTAGTTTTGAATTTCAGTGATATCATTAAGTGTATTTGTAACAGCTATTTGACTTTGGAGTGCCATTCCGTCTCCGTTATAAATCGTCATTATCCGCGAATCGTAAACATCACCTTCTCCTGAATAATAAGTTGTAGTTTCCCTCATATACCCATTGGTCAGTCTTTCAGTTGTCGTTCTTGATAAGAGCATGCCATTTTCGCCATACACTTCCGTATAATGGTTTCCATTTATATCCGAACTGTTAACCGTTACTCCTGAGGAACTGACAATTACAACCTGATCTGAAGAAATATCTAGAGGTGTACTATTCTTAAAGTATACTTTTTCTGTACCGTCATTGAAATAAGTTTCCTTGGTTCCATCTGAATATTCAACATTCAAGGCAATATTGTCTACATTACCCGCTATAGGAACAGTTATTACTCTAGCAGGACTGCCATCTTGCGGTAAATAATGTATTATTTGTGTCCCATCTCCATTCGTATCTATTATCAAACCATATGTTGAACTATAATCAACTCTACTAGAACTACCGTCTGGTGAAGATACATTGCTTTTCCATGCAATCAAATCAGCTGCAGAAATAGTGGCTATTGGTAAATTGGCATTATTGGAACCTAATATATTATTTACAATTGCAGAGCCGAAAAACAACGTAACAATTCCTATTGCAAACGTTGCCGGATTGGTCAGTGCATAGTACTTTACCCCTGCCTCTATTAGATCACCAATGATGGTAAACACACCATTATTCGTATTGTCCGCACTGAGCGCCGAAGCCAACATCTCGCCAATAGCTGCACCGCTTTGACCAGGTGCTGTTACTACCATTGCAAATAAACCTGCAGCAAGGATTTCACCATCTTCTGCAATATTACTCTTCAATGGAACCAAACTTAATAACGTTTTTGAAACCAATTGCATTTGGGAAGTATTTAAGGGAACTCGGTCTACCGTGGATAAATTATTAAGGGAACCACCTTCATTTATATAAGTAGCTAGTGCTCCTTCTATACGGTGATACCACCCAAGCTGACCTCCTAATCCAGAGACATCGTCCGATGACGCCACTGGAATAAGCCATGTATCTCCAAACTGAGAGCCGCCTAGCAAGCCAATAGGATCTTGAAAAGTGCTATTCCCTGCGACGAAATTATAGACGCTTGATGTTCCATCTGGAAGAGTGGTTGTGAAACCCAAGTTTTCCAATGTATTAAATGAACCCACCGTATTGATCTTTACTTCGGACAATGCGTTGGAATTAAATAGATAAGGTGTTTCTCCATCTGCTAACGTTAGCGATGTTGTGATACCGCTATTTTCAAGTCCCATAGCTTTAAGTGCCGCCGGAGGGAGTGTTCCATTGTTAGCTAATACAGACATAAGCGCATCTGCCGCTTCTCCACCACCGCTTTGTGCACAAATTTGCACATTGAAAGATGGCACACCATCTGCACCTTTCTGACTCAAAGTTTGTAAAATCTGTAAAATGCCACCATTATTTAGGTCATCCACTTTATCGCCCACCGTACCGCCATTAAACATGGCAGCTACCTGTCCGCCAAATCCGCTCACGGCTTGTGTGGAATCTGATCCTGAACCAGCTGCATCTGTTCCGAAACTATTGATCCCCGCGATGGTTACCACGGCTGTGTTGGTGTCTTGGTTATACGCTACTGCCATATCCAACCCTGAGTTAGGATCATGAATGACATTTGTCCATTCATACCCAGTCGGAGGAGGAACGTTTAATGATTGGTATCCTGACTGACCTGCCATATCCGGATAAAATATCACCGGCTGTCCGGGCTGTATTTGTGTCCCAGTTGGATTGTTAAGATTATAGATGGTGTTCGCAAATCCAAATCCATTTAATATTGTATTTGTCTGTCCTGAAGTAAAATTTGATGTCATTTGTTATCCTTTGTACAAAAATCAAGTATGTAATATTCATAAAACCATTCTTTAGAGAAGAGGTTTTTGTTGTAGCTTTTTTGAGTCAATTGCCGACAGCCATCTCCAAGTTCTTTTCCTGTCTCAGAAACCTTGGTAAGAGTTTTATTTTTTCTGTCCTCTATGTAGTCGCCACTTGGTATCTTGCTGTTTTCTTGTACAGACCAGATTAATCCTGCTTTGGTATACATGTACGCGCCGGCACTAACTTGGCCTCGACCAGAAAGGATAGCTTCCCAGATCAGATCGGGAAATGGAAATACCTCCAGCCTGCCGTCAGGATATAAAATACGCTCATGCTTATAAATCCAATACGGAGCCAATATGTTGGTTGTTTGTGGTCTTAATAGTAATGCATTACCCTCGAAAGGCAAGACATTCCACATACCAAATACTTCTCCATTGTTTGTCGGTATTAGTTTGGTTTCACCATTAGGTCCACGCCACATCCATTTATCTTGCATTACTTTGCTGACAACTGGTGGCATATGTAGCGTAGTTGGATAAGTAGGTTCTAAGGCAATGCTTTGTACAGTAAAAAGCGCATCATTTGGAAATGCATAGCTTGCCCTAAGCCCGGGTATCTTTTTGGTTCCATAGTCTTTATGAGGAATATCGGAGCGTTTGATAATCTGACACTGTTTATCCAGTGTCATACCGTTTGAGTCACTTGGTGCAGTATCGGTAAATGGCTCCATTTTTCCGCCATATTCACCTACCATCACCTGAAATCGTGCTTGTGTTTGATCAGGATAATACGCTATTCGATTTCCATCAAAACAACGAAATCTCCCCTCATAAGGGGTGTAAGTCAACTCTCCGGTTGTCATATCCAAAAAAGCAAGCTTGGGTTTCTCATCATATTTACCGCTAGACCATCCCGGTGTTCTAGTAACTTCCACCAACCATTTATCCCCTTCAACCAGTTTTATAGGATGGAAGATAATGTCTTTAATCAGCAATGTTTTTTTAACGGGATACTCACCCGGGATAATGCGATAACCGACTGCGGAAGGATCGGGTGAATCCACACCATTAGAACCATACTGAATATTATTATTGTCTGCATATGCCGGTAATACCAAAGTGGCAAAAACTACCCCGGCAGTAAACAACTGACTTACCAGACCTCTTATTTTTAATAACAACAAACTACCATTACTCCTTTTCATAGAATTCACTCCCTAAAGATATTATTTTTCTCATCTCACACTCAGCCCCTCATCGAGATACTTGATCATCGGATAAATAAAGAACTCTATCACTCTGCGTTTTCCTACTTTGAGTTCTGCCGTAACACTCATGCCGGGATTGATGCTTAACTCTTTCCCTTCGACTCTAAGTGTTGTCTCTTTAGGATCAATAGTGATCTCATAGACAGGTCCGAGTTTCTCATCGTCTATCGCATCATCGGCGATGTGTTTTACTTTTCCATGGAGCAGTCCGTATTTTTGAAAATCGAACGTATCGACCTTAATAGCGGCTTCCATCTCTTTGGTGATGAAAC
>JAQTQZ010000038.1 GCA_028712695.1 Methylovulum sp.
CCCCTGAATTTGTCCATATTCACGAACAACCTTACTTAACAGCGGCATTAGGCAGCGCCGCTTATGATGGCGAGGGAGTGGCCACGCAAACCCGTAATATTGTCAGTGACGGCATTTTGCGCGGTTATGTATTAAGCACCTATTCAGCCCGCAAACTAGGTCTGCGTAGCACCGGCAATGCTGGCGGCGTGCACAATTTGACGATAGAACCTGGGCAGCATGATTATGAGGCGCTGTTAAGACAGCTGGATACTGGCTTGCTGGTTACGGAATTGATGGGGCAAGGCGTGAATATGGTCACTGGCGATTATTCGCGTGGCGCCGCCGGATTCTGGGTAGAAAATGGCCAAATCCAATATCCTGTTGAAGAGATCACCATTGCCGGTAATCTGAAAGATATGTTTAAAAACATCGTTGCCATCGGTAATGACGTCGATTACCGAGGCAATATCCGGACAGGTTCAATACTGATCGGACAAATGTCGATAGCGGGGGAATAGAGCAGCGACGGCTCACAACGCTAGCCGATGCCCACGTTGTCAACTTGCAGGAGCGGTCAAAGATGCCGCTCCTACGATGGCTTACGAATGCCCGCTTAAATGGGATTTACCCAAAACACCATAGCCCCCACCTAGCCCATCATGCACCAAAAACCCAACCCTGCCCGACCATCAGCCACAACAAGCCGCCAGCAAACACACCCGCCAACACATCATCCAGCATGATACCTAAACCACCGTGGACTTTTTGGTCGATCCATTTAATCGGCCAAGGCTTAACAATGTCGAACACCCTAAACAGCACAAATCCCAGCAGCAGATTTTGCCAATTAAAAGGGACTATCCACATCGTTATCAAAAATCCGGCAATTTCATCCCAAACAATGCCACTAAAATCATGCTCACCGAGCTTTTCTGTCGCCACATCACAAAACCACACGCCAACGCCGGTGATCAATAACGTCAACACGCTGTAGACAAGAAAATCTGCTTGTATCAACACCAAATAAAGCGGAATGGCGGCAACCGTACCCATCGTGCCCGGGGCTTTTTTTGCCAATCCTGAACCAAAACCAAACGCCAAAAACAACACCGGGTCGCGCAAGATTTGCCGTGCTGTCAGTTGATTTTTACCGACGGTATTAAGAAAAATGCTCATAGCCTTTTGCCTTTAAAAGTTGGATAGTGCCTGATTTGTTTAGGCGTAAACCGGATGCCGCGTCAATCACGCCGATTTTTCGGCAGCCAGCCGGTATCAATGATGCATTTTCCGGTGCGGCTGTAAAGCACAGTTCGTAATCATCACCCGCAACCAACGGCATAGGCCAATCGCCCGTCTCATCAATATACGCCCGCACTGCCGCCGATAACGGCAAGGACTCCCAATCAACACAGGCTCCGACCTCGCTCTGCTCAAGAATATGCCCCAGATCACTGGCCAGGCCATCTGACAAATCAATGCACGCATGGGCAACGCCGCGCAATGCCAACCCTGCTTCAATGCGCGGTAGCGGGGCATTGAAACGCGCCAAAGCCGCCGCCGAATCAGTGCACGGATAGCCTTGGGTAATTTTTAGCCCCAAGCCCGCATCGCCCAAATTTCCGCTCAGATAAATAAAATCGCCGGGCATTGCCGTTGACCGCAACAATGCCTTACCGCACGGCACCAAGCCCATCGCCTGAACCGTCAACGTCAATGTGCCAGACGTGGTGTCACCGCCGACCAAATCAACGCCATAACGTTCTGCCAACCCCAAAAAACCTTCGGCAAAGGACGTCAACCAGTCTCCATCAACAGCCGGCATGGTTAATGCCAAGGTGACTGAAACAGGCTTGGCGCCCATCGCGGCAAGATCGCTTAAATTGACGGCAAGCAGTTTATGGCCCAATTGCCTAGGATCGGCATCGGCAAAAAAATGCACGTTTTCAACCATTGTGTCAGTTGTGACCGCCAACTCATAGCCCTCAGGGATTGCCAATAACGCACAATCATCACCGATGCCTAAGCGGGTTGACGGATTAGTTACGGTTTGCCGCGTGAAAAACCGCTGGATGAGGCCGAATTCAGAAAGAGCCATAGTTTGTACTGAGACAGCGGTTTGTTATTCGGCCGCTTTTTTCGCGTTAATTTCCACCACCCGTTTTTGCTGGGCGATTTTATCGAGGATGCCGTTGATATATTTATGGCTACCATCAGCACCGAAGCATTTGGCAAGATTAACGCTTTCGTTAATAACAACCCGATAAGGCATATTCAACCGATACAGCAATTCGTAAGTGCCTATTCTTAAAATCGCCCGTTCGACTGGGTCAACCGCATCAACTGGCCTGTCAACAAATTCGCTTAAGGCCTGGTCGATAACATCCAGATTTGTCGGCACCCCATGAAACAGTTCATTAAAATAACTTTTCTGGGCGTCTTTCAACCACTCTTCATCAATAAACTGCTGCTCGATCATGCCGAGGTTCTGACCAGTCATCTGCCATTGGTACAATGCCTGTACCGCCGCTTTACGCGCATTAGTGCGAGCCAGACTCATTAAATTTCCAGATTTTTAAAAAGGCTCACCATTTCGATGGCTGACAACGCGGCTTCCGCCCCTTTATTGCCCGCTTTAGTACCGGCACGTTCTATCGCTTGTTCTATCGTATCAACAGTCAACACGCCAAAACTGACCGGCACATCATATTGCAATGAAATATGGGCGATGCCTTTAACGCATTCGCCTGCGACATATTCAAAATGTGGCGTGCCCCCGCGTATCACAGCTCCCAACGCGATAATCGCATCGTATTTTTTACTGGCGGCAACGCGCTGCACCACCATCGGCAATTCAAACGCACCTGGCGCTTTGACCAGATGAATATCGCCCTTATCGGCACCATGACGCACCAACGCATCAATCGCACCGGCTTCTAACTGCTCGACGATAAAACTGTTAAAACGTGACGCGACAAGGCAAAATTTACCGCCTTGCGCTGAAAAATTCCCTTCAAATATTTTTACTTTCGACATTATTTTTCTCTACAGACATTATTTATACAAACTCAACCTACATGCTCCGCCACTTCCAGATCAAAACCAGACAGTGCGACATATTTTTTCTGGGCACCCAGCACTTTTAACTTATGCACACCCAAATCAGCCAGTATTCTCGCGCCAGTCCCTGTCGTGCGCCAGTCAAAGACCTCGGCCTCATTAGCGGAACCGGCAACACCGTTATCCTGCAATTGATAGCGGTGGATCAATTCAGCAAGCGCTTTGTTATTTTCACTCTGGCGAATGATAACCAGCACACCACGACCCGCTTCGGCTATTTTTTGCATCGCCAAGCGGATCGGCACATTGCAATCACTGCGCTTGGACGAAAACACATCATCGAGCAAATTCCGCGCATGCACTCTGGCTAAAACCGGCTCATCGCCCGAGACCTGCCCCATCACCAACGCCAGATGCACGTTGTTATCGTTTCTGTCCTGGTACGCATAAAGCCGGAAATCGCCAAATTCTGTCGGATAAGCGCATTCACTGATGCGCTCCAAAGTATTTTCGTGTTGGATCCGGTAATGGATCAGATCGGCAATCGTGCCGATTTTTAGCTGATGCTGCTCGGCAAATAGCTCCAGATCAGGACGTCTTGCCATCGAGCCATCTTCATTGAGTATCTCAACAATGACCGCCGCCGGTTCAACGCCAGCCAACCGCGCCAAATCACAGCCTGCCTCAGTATGCCCGGCACGGTTCAGCACCCCGCCGGATTGCGCCATTAACGGAAATATATGCCCAGGCTGCACTAAGTCATCGGCCTTGGCATCCACGGCAACGGCACATTGCACGGTACGCGCACGGTCAGCCGCCGAAATGCCGGTAGTCACGCCAGTGGCTGCTTCGATGGACACGGTAAAGTTAGTCGAATGCGGGGTTTTATTTTCATTCACCATCAACGGCAAACGCAACTGCTGGCAACGCTCCGGCGTCAACGTCAGGCAGATTAGACCGCGCCCGTACCGCGCCATAAAATTAATATCTTCAGGACGGGTGAACGCGGCGGACATAACCAAATCACCTTCATTCTCGCGGTCTTCATCATCCATAATGATGACCATTTTGCCCTGCCGTAAATCGTCTATGATTTCTTCAATGGTATTCATAATTGTCCAAAATAGTCGTAGTGAGGTGCAATGTTTGCGTTCAACGCACCCTGCCCGTTTAGCCTAAAAATCCGCTGCTTTGCAATAGCGCTTCGGTGATGCCACCATAAGGTTTAGCCGCCGCCTCGCCTTTCATCAAACGCTCCATATAGCGAGCCAATATATCAACTTCCAGATTCACCAGTGTGCCAACCACCGCATCGCCCAATGTCGTTTCCTTAAGAGTGTGCGGGACAATATTGACGCCAAACACCGCACCATTCACCTCATTGACGGTCAAGCTGATACCGTTGATACAGATGGAACCTTTTTCGGCGATATATTTAGCCAGCGTATCGGGGGCTTTGATGCTAAAACGAACGGAACGCCCGTCCGTTTTTTTCTCAATGACCTTGCCGATACCATCGACATGACCACTGACAATATGCCCACCCATGCGCGTCGTCGGGGTCAAGGCCAGTTCCAAATTGACTGGTGTGCCTGTTATCGCCGTACTGAGCGTGGTTCTTGACCAAGTTTCATTGGACACATCGGCATAAAAATAATGCGCCCCCAATTCTACGGCTGTCAAACAGACACCATTGACGGCGATGCTGTCGCCCAGTTGCGTGTCATTGAGCAGCAATTTGCCCGTGTCGATTTTTAAACGGAAATCGCCTAATTTGCGCTCGATAGTGGAGATTTTGCCAATGGATTGGATGATGCCTGTGAACATGGTTTTTGGTTAACTGGTGAATTGAATGGATGTGCTGGCAGACTCAAGAAAGGATGCGGGCGAAGAGATCACAACACCACGAAATGGATTTAAGACTAGCAAATCGTTATCACCACTCAAGATGTAACTGGCTTTGCCACTAACCGCCAATTCCAAAAATTTATTATCTTTTTTATCACGGCATTCTGTTATTGCATCAATAACTTGAATAAACTCCACTTCGCGTACTAAAGCTGCAAAAAACGCTAAGCGTTGTTTTTCCGAAACGTATTTACTAAATTTGGGTCGACACAGCACTTCGTCTAATTCCGATAATGTTTCTTCTGACATCAATAGTTTCGCCTGCGACACTACAAAATCAAACGCTTGCCGTGAGACTGAACGTGGTAGCAAAGCAGCACTAACGGCAACGTTAGTATCAATAACCACACGGACTTTATTTTTCATCAAGCAACGAGGTTAATAGTTCCGGCGTCATTCCTTGCGATTCCGCATAACTCCCCATTTCATCCATAATTGTTGCCAATGGCTTATTGGGGTTGACAATTAACTCCTTTAAACGCAAATTCAATAGCATTTGAAACTGCCGTTTTTCCTCTACGGTAGCTTGTAAAAACGACCTTGCCAGTTCGTTATCGACTTCGATAGAAATTGTTGTCATAAATCACCTTTTGCCAGATTGGCACAGTCTGCTGGAAGAAGTTTACGAATCCCTATTTATCGTCATCATTCCATTTTTATGATTTGAATGCGTTCTGGTATTTTGTCGTTCACGCTTAGCCAATATTTATAACGTTCTAATTTTTCCGAAAAAATTAAACGGTATACATCTCCTCTATTCATGCCCAATACACTACGAAATGGATCGTTTCCGTTCATTGGCACGGGAGGAATGTAGTTTTTTGTAAGTAGGCCATACCTTAGCAACTCGCTATCCATATTCTCAATTTCTACAACAGAATACTTCTCTCTTTCAGTTTGATTTTGAAAAATCTCACGCAAAATCTTATCTGAAATAAGATACCACTTATATTCATGATTATCTGATTTGGAAATAATCGGTATCAACGAAGCCAAATTAATTGAATAATTTATATTTAAATCCGGTTCGTTTTCATTAGGCTTTGTTCTTTGTCTAATTTTTATTTCTATATTTTCAAAGCGATTCAGCTGATTATAAATATACGAAAAATCCTTTTCCTCACTTCCGCTAAAAATGCTCGGCTCAATTGCCGCCAATTGCTCTTTCATCAACTCATTTTGTTTACGAAGCTCATTAATTTCAATTAACAATTCTTCGCTAGACACCTTGTCAGCCCTAACCCAACCCACTGCGGGAAACAGTTTTATGGTTTTTGACAGGCTTAACGCCACAATACCTGGAAGCTCTTCTTTGTGTTGCCAGAATTTAACCACTCGGCCTGTAGCCGCCTTGTCGCGAAAACCTTGTAAACGAATACGCAGGTCAGGATTTTGTTCTGATTTAACAAATGGAATTTGCTCGGGTTTTTCGTGCAATAAGGCAATCACTTTTAAACCACGTTCTAAGGCATATTCATACTCCAATTCGGTATAGCTGATGCCTTCGGCGGTTACCGAGCCGTATCTACCCCCGATAATTAGCAGGTAGTAATCGCAGTCATCAATAATGCGTTTGATAAATTCAAATTGGTCTTCATCGGTAGCCGGAAAAAGCTCCATGCCCGCTGGAATACAATCCAATTCCAACAAAGTTTGGATAACTTTTTTACGCTCATCCTGTAAATCCGCGTAAGTGGAGCTGACGAATACTTGATACCTTTTTTCCAAAACTGACCCCACTTTAGTTTTGTTTGCTTTTAGATAAAAGCCATAAAATCATCAACAAAAATCTAAAAATATTGGTCGGAACGTATTTTTAAAGGCGTGATGAATTCCATTTACACATTCGATTGCAACGTCAATTTTAAATCCCCGCCCACCTGCCTAACATCCAGCAACTTCAATTCCTTCTTATCCGCCATAGTCAGCAAGCCCGGCAGATGAAACAAGCCGCGCCCTTCATCACCCAACACACAAGGCGCCATGTAAACCACCAGCTCATCAATCAGGCCTTCAGCGAGCAAGGCACCGTTAAGAATAGCGCCGCTTTCAACCAAAACCTCGTTGATTTGCTGCTGCGCCAAAAAACGCATCACGTCCTGCAAATCAAGCTGGCCATTTTTTTCAGCCAGTCGATAAACTTCAAATCCCGCCTGTTGCAATACCTGTTGTTTTGCCGCATCGTCCGAGCAGGTCAAAATTAGGCTGCGTCCTGGCAATTTTGCCATTTGCGCCGTCACCGGCATATTTAAGTGGGTATCCAAGACAACACGGACAGGTTGTACGACATCGAAGCTGACCCGTGCGTTCAAGGCGGGGTCATCCGCCAGCACGGTATTGATGCCGGTTAAAATCGCCGAACTTTCGGCCCGTAACCGCTGCACATCGGCGCGGGCTTGCGCTGATGTGATCCACTTGCTTTCGCCGGACGCCAGAGCCGTCCGACCATCCAGACTCATCGCCAATTTGCTGCGCACAAACGGACGGTTTTGTGTCATCCGTTTGATAAAGCCACGGTTTAAGGCACGGGCATCATCCGCCAATACACCGACTATCACTTCAATTCCAGTGCGTTTAAGCTTGTCCAGTCCACGTCCTGAAACTAATGGATTAGGGTCTTGCATTGCCACCACTACACGGCTGATGCCAGCAGCTATCAACGCATCACAACACGGCGGTGTTTTACCATGATGGCTGCACGGCTCTAAGGTGACATAAGCCGTTGCACCTTTAGCATCCAATACGGTTTTTAACGCTTCGACTTCGGCATGTCCATAACCCGCTTTAGCATGCCATCCCTCACCGATAGCGCTCCCTTCCCTGACCAACACGCAGCCTACACGCGGATTAGGGTCGGTCGTGTAACGGCCTTTCTTCGCCAGTTGGATAGCTTGCGCCATAAAAAAGCAGTCTTTCTGCGTCGCATCCGTCATATTATTTTTTCTGCAAATGCGCAATCATTTCGGTAAATTCGCTAACATCCTGAAAACTCCGGTAAACAGACGCAAAACGCACAAAAGCGACATGATCCAGCACACTTAACTCTTTCATGATCATTTCACCAAGTTCCTGAGCCGTCACTTCCCGCTCACCTTTAGCAATCAGTTCTTTCTTTATCTTAGCGAGCGACGCTTCAATGGCATCGCTTTCTACCGGCCTTTTCTCAAGTGCTTTAAGCATCCCTGATCGCAGTTTTTTTTCATCAAACGGTTCACGCGTACCATCGCGTTTAATAACCCGTGGCATAGTCAATTCAGCCACTTCAAACGTGGTAAAGCGTTCTTTACAGACATTACATTCACGCCGCCGACGCACCTGATCGCCTTCATTTGCTAATCTGGAGTCAAGGACCCGAGTATCCTGAGCCGAACAAAAAGGACATCGCATAGTGAGCCACCGCTTTTGTATACCGAAAAATCGGCCTTAAAAGTCAAAACCGGTAATTTTATACCACTCTTCACTGACTAACTATTTATTTTACCCTATCCGCAAGCGTGGTTTAGGACAGGCGAAGGCTTTGTGCCCGGTATTTCCTTAGATGATGACAAAATCGCTATGGGTTAAGGCCAAACCCTTACCCAACAGGGCAATTTGCTCAGCCGCTCCTGCACCACTACCATCTGCGTCATACAGCAAAGCGCCAGTAGCGTCATTGTAGATCACATAATCATTGACATCTGCCGCTGCTGCAGCCTTGATAAAATTATTGGCGTTTAACACGCCGGTTTTAGCAAGTTGGGTAAATATAGCGTTTTCTAACTGAATCGTGTCATTGACTACTGAAAAGTCGGTGATTTTATCGACATTTCCTGTTAATGCGGTGGTGAAGCGAAACACGTCAGAGCCGTTATTGCCTATCAGCGTGTCATTACCTTCACCACCATCTAGGATGTCATTACCTATCCCCCCTGTTAAAGTGTCCGCCCCGGCACCGCCACTCAGGATATTTGCAGCGGCATTACCGGTCAAGATATTATCAAGCCCATTGCCGGTGCCGTTAATCGCTGCGGTGCCGGTGAGCTTAAGGTTTTCCACATTGTCCCCTAAGGTGTAACTGATCGAACTGTTCACTTGGTCAATGCCAGACGTCCGGGTAGACGTTTCTATCACTTTGTCCCCTTTGTTATCGACGACATAAACATCATTGCCTAGACCTCCTTTCATCGTGTCCGCCCCCGCACCACCATCCAGGATATTCGCGCCAGCATTGCCGGTCAGGATATTATCAAGTCCGTTGCCGGTGCCGTTAATTCCTTTTTTGCCAATGAGTTTGAGATTCTCCACGTTAGCATTTAATTTGTAACTGATTGAACTTCTCACCCAGTCGATTTCAGTTGTCAGGGCGGAAGTTTCAATCACCCGGTCGCCTTTATTATCGACAACATAAGTGTCATTGCCTAAGCCGCCTCTCATGATATCCGCGCCAGCTAAGCCATTAATGAAATCATTGCCGGCCAAACCATCAAATTTGTCATTAGCGGACGTGCCAATCAACCTGTCTTTACCATTAGATTCAGTCACACCCTCTTGCGCTATGTCGACAGCCAGTGTTTGGCTGCCACTTAGCAATCCGTCCGAAACGGTCACTGTAAACTCAGTGCTAACCGGTGCCTTCAGGGCTTCTATAGCAAGGTCATTCGGCTCAAAACGATAAGCACCGGTAGCCTTAGTGACCGTCAACACGCCATACGCACTGCTTTTGCTAACGAAACCGCTGCCATTGTCCACGCCGCCAGCAATACTGTAGGTCAAAATATTGCCTTCAATATCACTGGCAACAAGCGATCCTGTGGCTACAGTAAAAGTATCATCAAAAACTGTGTCTGTGTAACTAATCGCAGTTGGCGCGGTAAGAACGGGCGCGTCATTGACGGGGATGACCGTGACGCTGGCCGGGATGGGGCTAGCCGATTCCAGACCGCCATTGTCGCGGGCGACGACGGTGAACGCTGACAAGGTGCCGTTGGCGTTGGCTGCCGGTGTCCAGTAGGCGTTGTGGCTGACATCGACACTGGCGTTGCCAGACGCGTCCCAAGCGGTGGCAGTGGCGGCGCTGGCGCCAATCCTCAACGTCCCGCTGCTGACGGCCTTGATTACGAAAGCGGTGACGCTGCCGTCGCTGTCCGCTTCATTGCCTTGGTTTTGCAAATCGGCAAAGCTGATCGCCGTTTCGCTGTCTTCATTGCTGGTAGCGACAGCAGCGGCAAAGGTGGTCAAGGTAGGGGGCGTATTTACAGGCGCATCGGAGCTACCTGTAATACTAATCGCCAATGGGGTGGACGTACTGCTTGCACCATGCGCATCGACAACTGTATAAGTGAAAATATCGCTGACAATTTGTCCTGCTGACAAAGCATTTGTTGCCGGATTGGTGTTGTCTAGTGTGTAGGTATAACTGCCATTGGCCAGTAGTGTCAGACTGCCATAAACCCCCACCACTGCACTACCGACATTACCAGCCTGATTATTGACTGTCTTTACCGCTTTGGTTTCACCTAGCCCTAACGCACTATCGGCATCAGTATCGTTATCCAGTACATTGCCTATTGCACTATTATCACCGGCCACGCTTGTGCCTGCTTCGACCACAGGATCATTGGCATTATCATCTGCCACACCCACAGGCGCATCGTTGACGGCAGCTTCTGTAGTGACAGTAACGCCGTTGAACATTAAATCTTCAATGCTAATAAGCGTATCAGTACCGTTAACACCAGACAAATCAATTACCGTTGCGTTAGCCGAATTGCCGGTTATGGCATACGTTGTCCAAGCGTTGTAAACAGCCGTATCATTGCCGCCGCCGCCATTTAAAATATTATCCTCATTATTGCCGATGAGTGTGTCGTTAGCCGTCCCACCCAGTGCTTTTTCAATCATGGTGTTGAAAGCAATGGCGACATTATTGTTTAACCCCCGCACCGACGAATAACTTCCGGGCATAAGATCAATCGTCTGATTGCCATTCCAGCCAGAAGCATCTAACGCATCATTACTGCCACCTGCATCCCAAATAGTGAAAATCGGCGTAGTGTTTGTTAAAAAGTCAAAGATGGCTTTTTCGGGGTCACCAGCTGAAAGATTAGTGTTATAACCATAAATGGTGTCGCCCGTCCGCGTGGTGGTGTCTGCACCATACAGCGACTGGATAGCGGCAATGTCGTACACCATCGGCGTTTGTGAATACTTATAGTTGAGAAATGTCCCATCCTGAGTCCACCCATTAATTGAGCTATCATAGCCGCCAAAATACGACATAATGGTGTTTTGACGGTTATCCTGGGCAAACTCGGCATTATCCGCATAAGTGATTGCCCCCCCTGGTGCTGCGTTATAGACACCAGGATGCGACAACCCTAAGGAATGGCCAATCTCATGCATCATGGTGGTGAATCCATAACCACCATTCACCATGCCAGAATCCCCATTGCTGCTCCAATTTGAAGAAAGCCAAATTTGATCGGCCGCTATAGCTCGTGGCGTGGTGTTGTACGTCAAAGCGGTTGTATACGAGCCATCACCGCTAGTGGCATTGGAATAATTTAGCGTGATATTGGCACCAGCCCCACCGCTTTCAACTAAGCTAGTGGGTATCAGATCATCCCATATATGGAAAGAAAGCTGCGCCGTTGCCACTTGTAAGGAAGTCATGGCGACTAATCCGTCACCTTCTGGAGATGAAGGCAGGCCTAGGGCAGTAAAGTTAATCGGATTGGCCGTATTAATCCCAAAACTAATACTCGCTTTAGGAATAGTAGGCGTTGCAGGGGCAGCCGACCATAAATGCTGTGATGTGTCACCACCACCCCAAGACGTTGTCAATTGATGGACAATCTGGTCTTCGGTGTAAATCGGTTTAACTCCTGCAGTATTTTGTCCCATATCCGCTGGGATGTAATCAGCAATTTTGATTGATGTGCCCACAAATCCTGGGATAGCAACATCAGCCATGAAATAATCTACCGATACGTTAATAGCTGCATCGTAAAGGTCATTAAGACTGTCTATTTTGTTTGTTAGTTTGTTCATGATGTGCGGCCAGGAAGGGTTGGTGATTTTTTAGGATAGACCATATAACCATTATTTTTAAAATTTTTAACACGCCATTTATTTCTGGGAATTTTTCTCACCATAAACCAATCAGCCCACAAGCACCGATGATAAAAACTCACTTTTTACTTTTAATGCGTGTCCCTAATAGATAATCAAACCAAGGCCAAGTAACGCACCAGTTAGCCGAACAATGATTTAGATGGTGATCATAATGCCAGCGTAAATGCTGCTGCGCCCAAACGGGATCAAGATGGGCCTTGCGATGCTTATAGTAATAAAGTGCCAAAGAACCATAAACCGCACCGATAAATGAGGGCCCTATCAAAAATAAAGGCGCATGCAGCAAGACAATCCCCGCCAAGACCGCCAATTCCTTGCTTTGTGTGTTCCATGTTGTCAAATTTACCGCTTTATATCCTAAGTCAAGCATTGCATTTTGGGCGCAAACCGCATGATGCTCATGCAAATGATAAGCCCAAAAACCGCCCTGACGTTCCCCCAGCCCATGCAATATGAATTTGTGCATCAACCATTCCCCTGCATTGGCATACAGCAAACCAAGTATGAATTGAGCGGCTAAGACAAAAAACATATGTTATCCCGTCGTTTAAATACCCAACCAGTTTTGCGGCTTTAGGTATTGCTCATACAAAACCTCTTCAGGTGAACCAGGTTGTGGCCGCCAATTGTATTTCCAATGCGCCACAGGTGGCATGGACATCAGAATGGATTCTGTCCTACCGCCAGATTGCAACCCAAATAAAGTGCCCCGGTCATAAACCAAATTAAATTCAACATAACGACCGCGTCGATAAAGCTGAAACTCGCGCTCCCTATCGCCATAAGGCGTATCCTTACGTTTTTGCACTATCGGTAAATAAGCCTTTGTATAGTGGTTGCCAACGCTTTGCATAAATTCAAAACACTTAGCAAATTCCCAGCCATTCAAATCATCAAAGAACAGTCCCCCGACACCACGAGTCTCATTGCGGTGGGACAGAAAAAAATACTCATCACACCATTGTTTATAAGTGGGATAAACGGTTTTCCCAAAAGGCTCACAGGCTGAGCGCGCGGTCTCGTGCCAGTGCAGGACATCTTCTTTAAAAGGATAAAATGGCGTTAAATCAAACCCACCACCAAACCACCAGACCGCTGGCTCCCCAGGCTTTTCGGCAATTAAAAAACGTACGTTAGCATGTGACGTGGGGACGTATGGGTTTTTGGGGTGGATAACCAAAGACACACCCATTGCATGAAATTGCCGATTGGCAATTTCTGGCCTTTTAGCCGTAGCAGAAGGCGGCAAGCTAACGCCCGACACCGAGGAGAAATTAACACCGCCCTGTTCAATCACCTGACCATTCGCCAACACCCGAGTCCGTCCACCCCCGCCTTCCGCACGCTCCCACAAATCCTCAGTAAACCGCGCATCAGGTTCTTCAGCCTCTAAAGCGGCGCAAATCCGATCCTGAAGGTTGAGCAGATAGTTTTTTACCTTGACAATATCACCGTTATCCATACTCCATCCCTTTTAATTTATTGAATTTGATAATATCGTTTTATTTAAAGCAAAAGTCACATTAATTTCTTTTCGCACCGTTAAAAAAACCAATGTTGTGCTTTAAGCCTTAACCCCTTCGTTGAATCGTAGGCATCCGTTAAAACCTTGCTTATTGTGCGTTATTAATCTTAATAAATGTAAATTTATGACTATACTTCTTTAATGTCTCTTAAGGTTATAAAATGACCATTCCCGATGAACCCATTATTTAAGTATGCCAAAACCTTTTCCGGTTTAACTCCAGAACGGGAAGCCTCTCTAAAAGAAATTGCACCGGAGATAACACCCCATTTACAAACTGTCACAAACTCTTCTTATAATAATTCAGGCGCCATACCCAGTACAGCCAGATACTTGGATGGAGGTGTTGACAAACAAAAAGATACGCACTTAAACGGGCTCATCGGCTTATTTACTAAAACCATTGATGTCGAGTTTGCCCAATGTATGTAAAGGTAGGCGAAACACCTTTCAAAATCAGCTCACCTGTTAAGTTTATGGCGGGATTCATGGCGTTACTCACTGATAAATTCACGTTGCTTGTTTTTAAAGTTTTCAACGACAACTCTACAAGATGCACAAAAATATTGCGTGCCATCGATGCTGTTAGCACGTTATCCTTACTGATTATGTTAATGAAATGGAACAATGTTATCGCGAATCGACTATTGCCGAAGAACTCGAAAGATTTCTTAATTTTCGGGTATGAACAGAACGCTCTTTACTAATTTGCCAACGCTTATAATTAACGAAGGAATATCATCATGCTCTCTTTACTTTTAGACTTAAACGAAAAATCCGCCACTATTAAAGCATCAGCTATCATATCAAAAGACGGCGTGGTCATGGCTGCCGCCTTACCCGAGGATATGGACGAAGACAGTATCGGAGCCATGAGCGCTGCTCTCTATTCAGTAAGCTCGCGGAGCATAGAAGATCTAGTTGGCGGGGTTGTGGACCAAATAATGATTAAAGGCTCACATGGTTACATTTTGATAGCCCATGCCGGAAAAGAAGCCGTTTTAACTGTTATCACTAAAACCCATGAAGAACTTGATCACATTTTTTTGGAATTACAACGGACAGCCGAACAACTTATTCCGCATATTTAAAAATTAAGAAATAGAAGCCGTACCGGACACAATTACAGCTACCAATCAAAGGCATGGCACGGTAACTTGCCCAAATAACCATTGCTAGTAGCCATTTTGCCTATGCACACCCTCTATAACTATTTTGGCCTAGTGGAGCAAAAAGACCCTCTAAATCTATAGGCATTTACACAAGCACCTATGCCTTTTTAGTAGCGAAACGCTTCTGCATTTGCACCCATTGGCCTTTTTTCCATAGCCATAAATTTTTATGCCGATGGGCGGCTTCCAGCAGTCACAAATACTCCATTAGAAAATGTCTTATCTATTTAGGATTTCCTATAACGTAGCGTGCCCAAGCCCCAGAGATACCCTCCTCCGCAAAAATACATTTCACAACCACCATCAAGTAAAGTTTTATGCTATCCTAATCCGTTTGATATTTTTTGAACAATTTCCCATATCACTTTATGCGAACTCGCGTTAAAATTTGCGGCTTTACCCGTGTTGATGAGGCAATGGTTGCTGCTCGGTTGGGAGCCGATGCGATAGGTTTGGTATTTTATCCACCTAGTCCTAGGCATATTGAAATTGGGCAGGCTATTAAAATTGTTAATGCCTTGCCTGCTTTCACCTCAGTTGTAGCGCTGTTTGTTGATGAGCAGGAAGCGCAGATAAGACAAGTTTTGGAACAAGTCAGCATAGATTGCCTTCAGTTTCATGGCAATGAATCGCCTGCGGCATGTCGGTTGTATGGCAAACGCTATATAAAGGCAATACGCATGCGTGAAGATATAAACCTCCCTTCAATAACGCAAGATTATTATGACGCGGCGGGATTATTGTTAGATGCTTATCAACCTGATACCCAAGGTGGCACGGGGCATTGCTTTGATTGGGAGTTGATCCCCAAACGCTGTGCTTTGCCAATTATTCTGGCGGGCGGCCTTGATGCAACTAATGCACAGCACGCGATACAAGCGGTAAGACCCTACGCATTGGATGTCAGCAGCGGTGTGGAAGTGGAAAAAGGTGTTAAAGATCCGGCAAAAATAGCTGCCTTTTTGAAAGCAGTCAATAAATTTGAACAGCCTAAGTTTGGACAAAATGAACATGACAGAGAAATATAATATGCCCGATGAACGGGGACATTTTGGCCCTTACGGCGGAATGTTTGTCGCTGAAACCCTGATCCCACCGATTCAGGAATTGAATGCAGCCTATCAGCACTATTTGCAAGACCCTGAATTTATCGCAGAGCTGGATGCCGATTTGCAATACTATGTCGGTCGGCCATCGCCCTTATATCATGCCGAACGCTGGAGCCGTGAATTGGGCGGTGCGCAAATTTATTTAAAACGCGAAGACCTCAACCATACCGGTTCGCATAAAATCAATAATACCGTCGGTCAGGCTTTGCTAGCCAAACGTATGGGTAAGACACGCATTATCGCTGAAACCGGTGCGGGGCAGCACGGCGTCGCAACCGCGACAGTTGCGGCGCGACTGGGACTGGAGTGCGTAGTTTATATGGGCGCTGTCGATGTTGCCAGGCAGTCGTTGAATGTTTATCGCATGAAATTGCTGGGTGCGACCGTTATCGCTGTTGAGTCTGGCTCCAAAACCCTAAAAGATGCGTTAAATGAAGCCTTAAGGGATTGGGTGACTAATGTCGACAATACTTTTTATATCATTGGCACAGTCGCCGGGCCTCATCCTTATCCGGCAATGGTCAGGGATTTTCAAGCCATTATCGGCCGCGAAGCTAAACAACAATGTCTGGCTGCCACCGGGCGTTTGCCGGACGCTTTAGTCGCCTGTGTAGGTGGCGGTTCGAATGCTATTGGCTTGTTCTATCCCTTTATAGAAGACGAGTCGGTTAAATTAATCGGTGTCGAAGCCGCAGGCGACGGCATCGCAACAGGCAGGCATTCCGCGCCATTGTGCGCAGGCCGACCTGGGGTGTTACACGGCAACCGTACTTACTTAATGGCTGATGATGATGGCGAAATTAGCGAGACCCATTCTATTTCGGCGGGTCTCGATTATCCGGGTGTAGGCCCGGAACATGCTTGGTTGAAAGATACGGGGCGTGCCCAATATGTCAACATCACTGATAACGAAGCATTGGATGGTTTTTATGCGTTGACGCGCATGGAGGGCATCATCCCCGCACTGGAATCCAGCCATGCGATGGCATACACAATGAAATTGGCACCGACTATGGGCAAGGATGAAACCATTATCGTCAATCTGTCCGGACGCGGCGACAAGGACATGCAAACAATGGCAAAACGTGAGGGGATAGAACTGTGAGTCGATTAGCCGCCAAATTTGAAGAACTTGCCAAAACAGGGCGCAAGGCCTTAATTCCATTTATCACCGCAGGCGACCCTAATCCTGAATTTACCGTGCCAATGATGCATGCAATGGTGGAAGCGGGTGTTGATGTGATCGAACTGGGCATCCCGTTTTCTGACCCGATGGCAGACGGCCCGGTCATTCAACGTGCCAGCGAACGTGCTCTGGCACATAAAATGAGCCTGAAGCGTACCTTGGCAATTGCGATGGAATTTAGAAGAACCAACCAGCATACACCGTTGGTGCTAATGGGCTATCTCAATCCTATTGAAGCAATGGGTTATGAAGATTTTGCCAATGCGGCGCAACGCGCCGAAATCGATGGTGTATTAACCGTTGATTTGCCGCCTGAAGAAGGGCAAGAATGCCGTGATTTACTGAAGGCACGGGGTATTGACCCGATTTTCCTGCTGGCGCCTAACAGCAGTGACGAGCGTATAAAAATAATGGCCGCATTGGGCAGTGGTTATCTCTATTACGTCTCATTAAAAGGGGTGACTGGCGCTGGCCACTTAAACACTGCCGATGTGGAAAATAAGCTTAAACAAATCAGAGCCAACACCTCATTGCCTATCGGGATCGGCTTTGGTGTCAAAGACGCCGAAACAGCAAAAACAGTGGCGGAATTAGGTGACGGTGTCGTTGTCGGCAGCGCCTTAATCAGTAAAATTGAAGCGAATTTAGATGACCTGGTTCGCGCTAAAAATGAAATTTGTGAATTATTGGCATCTATGCGTCAGGCAATGGATGAGCGGAGCACACACCCATGAGTTGGTTTGAAAAATTACGTCCTTCGGCCATCAGGACAGAAGCCTCTGTTAAAAAAAGTACTGTGCCGGAAGGTCTGTGGAGTAAATGCCCTAATTGTAATGGGATCCTTTACAATACTGAATTGGAAAAAAATGCCAGTGTCTGTCCAAAATGTGAACACCATTTGCGTATTTCCGCACGGGTAAGACTGGAACTGTTTTTGGATGAAGGCGGACAAGAAGAAATCGGTAAAACCATTAAACCGGTTGATCCACTAAAGTTTAAGGACATCAGAAAATACAAAGAACGGCTTGCTGTAGCACAAAAGCAGACCAAAGAAAATGATGCGCTAGTGGTTATGAAAGGCCAGCTAAAAGGCCAGGATATTGTTGTTGCGGCGTTTGATTTCAATTTTATGGGGGGCTCAATGGGCTCTGTCGTTGGTGAACGCTTTGTCAGAGGAGTGAATAAAAGCTTGGAACTAGGGGCTCCCTTTATTGTATTCACAGCCAGTGGCGGTGCCAGAATGCAGGAATCTTTGTTTTCGTTATTCCAGATGGCGAAGACCAGCGCCGCATTAACCAGACTATCCGATGCGGGTATTCCCTACATATCTTTTATGACCGACCCGACCATGGGTGGGGTTTCCGCCAGTTTAGCGATGCTAGGTGATATTAATGTGGCAGAACCCAATGCGCTGATTGGCTTTGCAGGCCCCAGAGTCATAGAACAAACGGTGCGTGAAAAATTGCCCGAAGGTTTTCAACGCAGTGAGTTTTTGCAAGAACACGGTGCTATCGACATGATTATCGATAGGCGCAATATGCGCGACAAAATAGCCAGCATCCTTGCCCTATTGATGGCTGGCAAAGTAAAACATCCCGTGCCGGCTGAGATTGAACCGGCCGTTGAAGACATTGTTGTACCGAACTGATCAAAACACACTGTCGGCTCCAATGTATTTTGACACTTTGCAAGGTTGGCTAGGTTGGCAAGAAGGCTTGCATCCATTGGCAATAGACTTGGGTCTGGAACGTGCCGACCAAGTTTTTGCCGCACTAAACCCCAACCGTATCAAACCACTAACGATTACCGTTGCCGGTACCAACGGGAAAGGCTCGTCGATCGCTTATCTTGAAGCCATTTACAAAGCACAGGGCTACCGTGTCGGCACCTACACGTCCCCACATATCCAAAAGTATAACGAGCGCATCAAAATAAACGGCGAACCGGTCTCTGACCAACTAATCTGTAGCGCATTTGAACGCATAGAGTCAGTCCGCGCGAACCATTCGCTAAGTTATTTTGAATTCGGCACATTAGCCGCCCTTGACATATTCTGGCGGGCAAATTTGGATGTCCAATTACTTGAGGTCGGCTTGGGCGGGCGGCTTGATGCCGTTAATATTGTCGATCCTGATGTCGCTTTAATCAGCAGCGTCGGCATAGACCACGTTTATTGGCTCGGTACCACCCGTGAGGCCATTGGCCGTGAAAAGGCAGGGATTTTTAGGGCAGCCACGCCTGCTATTGTCGGCGATCCAATGCCGCCTGAGTCGGTGAAACAAACCGCTGTCGATAAAGGCGCCCTGCTTTATTGCATTAACGAGGATTTTGGTTACGAAAAACATCCGCCAACATGGGACTGGTTTGCAGGCAACCTACATATCAAACACTTGCCAGAGCCCGCCTTAAAAGGTGAACACCAATACCGTAATGCCGCATCAGTTATTTTAGCGGTCAATTTGTTGGCCGAACGGTTGCCAGTAGGTGAACCGGCAATCCGTTCAGGCCTGGAACACGCCCAATTGACAGGGCGCTTCCAACTAATTGCCGGGGACATTCCCGTGCTATTGGATGTCGGCCATAATCCAGAAGCCGCTGAGACACTGGTTGACTATTTAACCCACTATTTTCCTGGCAAACGCATACTTGCTGTTTTTTCGATGATGAAAGACAAAGACATAAATGGCGTGCTCAATATCATGAAACCTGTTGTCAATCACTGGTTTTTTGCACCTTTGACTAATACCAGGGCAACCCACGAAACAATGATGCAAGAGTTTTTTTTACAAAGTTCAATACCCAATGTATCCTTTGGTTATACAGGGTTTACCGATGCGTTTAAGGCCGCAAAAAACCAAGCTCAAGCCGATGACTTATTACTGATTTTTGGTTCCTTTTTTTTAGTGTCCGATTGCTTAAATGAATTTGATAAAAGTGAGTTAATAAAATGAGTCAAGAACTAATACAACGCTTGATTGGTGCAGTGGTCGTCACGGCTTTAGCTGCTATTTTTATCCCCATGCTGTTTGATGACCCTGTTGATAACAGCGGTCGGGTTGTCAGTGAACTAGCCATTCCAACACCACCTGCAGTTGTCGATCCTCCCTACCCACCTAGCAGTGTTGAAGATGTCAGCCCACCTCCACCTATAAACGATCGCCCATCAGATCTAAGCCCTGATGAAATGGCGGTTGAGCCTGGCTACAGCGATGAGGAAGACGAGTTTTCCCCTCAAGATGAAGTGGAAAATATCCCTGACTCCAATGTACACAATGAAGCCGCAGAAGAACAGGAACCAGTAATCTCCGAAGTTAATCCGGTGCAGAAAATAACGAAACCCACCGTAAAAAAACCTGCCACTGCCATTAAAACAGCACCCGCGACAAAACCAGCCGCCTCGACAACAATAAAGCCCAGCGGCCTAAGCAAGCCAAAAACCGGATTAGTGCGCTGGTATGTTCAGGCAGGCAGCTTCAGTAAAAAAGAAAATGCCACATCGCTTGCCGATAATCTACGCAAACAGGGCTTACCCGTCTTGCTGGAAACCATCCAAGTATCAGGAAAAGGTACATTCTATCGGCTTAGAGTCGGTCCAGAACTTGATAAAAAACGGGCGGACGCGATGAAAGACAAGCTGAGCCAACAAAATATCAAGAGCCTGTTGATCGCTGAATAAGAACGATAGCTAGCATAGGAAAACCTATGATCTGGGTGGACTACATTATCATCGGATTGCTCTGTATCACGTTGCTTACAGGTATATTAAAAGGATTTAGCCTACAAGCTTTTTCATTGGTGACTTGGCTAATGGCACTATTGGTCAGCTTGAATTTCAGCCGCGATTTTTCTTTTTTTCTACAGCCAACCATTGGCGACCCAGCCGCCAGAATAGCCGCTTCATTTACCATTCTATGCCTAATAACAAGGTTTATCGGCGGCTTAATAAGCCTACTGTTGCGCAAGCTCATCAAAAAACCAACACTATCTATTGTTGATCGTTTAGGTGGAATGGTTTTTGGGGTTGCTAACGGTGCTATTTTTGTTACCATCATCGTCATGCTGTGCGGATTATCTGTTTTGCCAAAATCACCTTGGTGGAAAGAATCAAAACTCATCCCGCCTTTCCAATCAATCGCCCTTTGGGTGCGCGACAATAGTCCATCAGAACTAGCAAAACATCTTCATTATCAATAGGGTGCCATATAATTAGCACACGCCTTAAATTACGAGATAATCAGTGTAAGCAACTACCTGAGGATTTTTCGACTAAAGCAACATTAATTTCAACCATCAGGAAAACATTAAACCATGTGTGGTATTGCCGCTATCGTTTCACATCAAGCCGTTAACCAGGATTTATATGATGCACTGACTGTCCTGCAACACAGAGGACAAGATGCTGCAGGCATCGTGACCTGCGAGCACGGACGCTTACATCTCCGTAAGGACAACGGCTTAACCCGGGATGTTTTTACTAATGCACAAATGATGAAATTAAGGGGCAATATGGGTATAGCCCATGTCCGCTATCCAACTGCCGGTTGTACCAGTTCGGCAGAAGCCCAGCCATTTTATGTCAACTCTCCTTTTGGCCTGACGCTGGCGCATAATGGCAATTTGACCAATACCGAAGAACTAAAGAAAGCCTTATTCGTAGAAGACCAACGGCATATCAACACTGATTCCGATTCTGAAGTATTGCTTAATATCTTTGCCCACGAATTACAGTCCTTGGGCAAATTGCATTTGACTGTTGAAGACGTTTTTCAAGCGGTATCTGGGGTGCATCGCCGCTGCCGAGGCGCCTATGCTGTCGTCATTATGATCGCAGGTTTCGGCATATTAGGTTTCAGGGATCCCCACGGCATTAGGCCAATTGTTTTTGGTGAGCGTAAAAGCGAGTCAGGTTCTGAATTTATGATCGCTTCAGAAAGCGTTGCTCTCGACTTACTCGACTTTGAACTTATCCGCGACCTAGCACCCGGCGAAGCGGTTTTTATTGAAGAGGCAGGTAGACTGCTGCATACCAAACAATGCGCTGAAACCACAGACCATTGCCCTTGCATTTTTGAATATGTCTATTTTGCCCGCCCCGACTCCATCATAGATAATGTCTCCGTGTACAAAGCACGCTTGCGCATGGGCAGTAAGCTAGTGGCAAAAGTGCTACGGATATGGCCCGACCATGATATTGATGTCGTTATCCCCATTCCTGATACCAGCCGGACGGCGGCTTTGCAAATGGCCAACGAATTAGGCGTAAAATTTAGCGAAGGCTTTATAAAAAATCGTTACATAGGCCGAACTTTCATCATGCCTGGGCAAAAAATGCGGGAAAAATCGGTTAAACAAAAACTAAATGCAATTGATCTTGAGTTTTCGGGGAAAAATGTACTGCTAGTCGATGACTCGATCGTAAGAGGCACCACGTCGGCGCAAATTATTCAAATGGCTAGAGATGCGGGCGCCAAAAAGGTTTACTTTGCCTCTGCAGCCCCACCGGTACGTTATCCTAACGTCTATGGCATTGATATGCCTGCTGCCCATGAACTTATTGCCCATAATCGCACTGAAGATGAAGTATGTATTGCCATCGGTGCAGACCGGCTATTCTATCAAGATCTTGATGATTTAATTGAAGCGGTCCGCAAACGTAATCCTAATATCAAACATTTTGATACGTCTTGTTTCAGCAAGGAATATATTACCGGCGACATTGACGATGATTATTTGGAGCGTATTGAAAACCTCCGCAATGACACCGCCCAAAGCGAACGTAACTCGGAAAACTTCATTATCGAAATGCAAAATTGCAATTAATCTCCATTACTACTCAGGCAAATTAAAAGTGCTGGAACCTAACCTACAGTAATTAAGGTTCCTGCTCTGCCGCCTAACTTTTAAAGGTACAGAATGTCACGCTTTAAATGAAAATTTTATTTTTGAACTTCCTGCCCTTACTAAAGTCATATTCGTGTTCGTCTTCAACGGCGTTCAAATCAGTCGAGCTTCCCCCTTTGTAATCGGCTGATTTTTCTCCTTAAGCCCCAATATTTTCATCAAGATATTGGGGCTTTCTTTTTCCAATAGCATTAGTGCATAAATAAATATACCACCAACATTCCCCCTTTGCCCCATCTCTCAGTACGTGCTTCAAACATATCAGAACCGGAAAATTGGTAAACTATTGCCATTTGACCAACGAGCAGAAAGAAACTGGCATTAAAAATCAGGAGTTACCCAACCAATCTGAACGATAAGAAATGGGGCATAATTAGCAACACCATCCTCTCTCTATATAAACCCGTAGTTAGTTGCACGAGCCGCTGAACAAAAAACAGGACATTGAGTCGGGGACTTTTATAACACGCACTAAGGACAAAAACTGTCCCTGCCCAGACAAAAAAGGTAGCACTTATACCGCCACAATTGGCGGTATGTCAATAATCCCCGTTGTATTTCATTGGGCAATAAAAAACCCGCTAAGCCAGATAACTTGCGGGTTTTTGTACTTCTTTGCATCGTATTGGATGCTTATTTGGTGCCCCGAGGCGGATTTGAACCACCGGCCTGTCCCTTAGGAGGGGACCGCTCTATCCTGCTGAGCTATCGGGGCAATTTATAACGAAATTTTACCATAACTTAAACCGCTATTATCGGTTTTTAATCGCTATGTAAAAATTACATTTACTTAAAAAAGTGTTTAATGACGACGACCATTTCTGCCAGCAGAGGTATCTTCAAACTTAACCTTTAAAGGTTTTCCGCAATAAAGATTACCGTCAAGCGCTGAAATGGCAGCTCTTGCTTCATGGCCTTCCATACCGATAAAGCCAAAACCTCGGCATTTACCGCTAAATATATCTGATACCAGCTCAATAGAGCGGACTTTGCCATATTCAGAGAATAAGGCTTGAACTGTCGCTTCAGTCGCGTCGCTGGGTAAGTTTCCTACAAAAATTCGTTTCAAATGACATGTCCTAAATTCAGGGAGTAAGTTGATTGACCGGGAGCCGGTATACCCAACTCTACCGGTTATATTTTAGTAGTGTTGGGTTTTTGGGACAGGGAAGTGACCTTAACACTTACGCGGAGGTTACATTCAATGCTTGTGGGCCTTTAGCCCCTGATTCGACTTCATATTTCACAGCTTGACCCTCAGCCAATGTACGGTAACCGCCATCGCTTGCGATAGCTGAAAAATGCACAAATACATCAGCACTTCCATCGCTAGGAGAAATAAAACCGAACCCTTTGGATTCATTAAACCATTTAACAGTTCCTGTTGCCATATAACTACCTCAATACCTGGGGGGGCAACCCCATGGGCTATAAATAAAATGTGTGGAATTGCAAATCGAACAGGGCACGAAGGAAAAAAGCGGATGGAATTTCTAAAAAGTGCTGATTAACATGCAAAATGTAAGCAGATATTTCGTAAGCAACGAATCGTTTTCTACTAATCCGCTATTATAAAGACAAGCGGCCAATATAGCCATTAAACTCTTAATTTACAAAAAGTTTGTTCCTTAGTTTTAGGACATCCCTGTCACAAGCACTCATACGCCAAACAAATAGCGCCTAAACCAAAGGCCTAATGCTACTTATAATTCATAGTATTAAGAGAATCGGAACATTGGTCACATATAGGTAGCATCAGCTACCAGATTATGCCTACATAACCCATTGCGGCTAGAGAACTTACTTGATAATAAGCAAGAAAACCTTCTTCTATAGGCAACCCTTTATGGGTATATGACTTTAGGCTTAAAGTAAGCTGCCGGATATTTTGCATCAATTTCATCTTTTCCTTGCGCTTGTTCAGCTAAAGCTTCATCAAGATAAACCACTTTAGGTTCAAAACTTGCTGCGGGGTATTTTGGATCAAACTCATCTTTTGCTTGGGTCTGTTGTGCCGCAACCTCTGGATCTAAATAGATAACACTAGGTTGGAAATCAGCAGCAGGGTATTTGTCACTGCCAGCGTGAGTAATAAGCGGATTTAATGCAAAACCTGCAACAACAAACCCTAACATAATGTTTTTTTTCATAGTCGGTTAATCTCCAGAAATTGTAAGCCAGCTTTGCGATGGCTGAAAAACCTTAGAGTATTAAATATTTTAGGGTAATTCGCAACCGTTTTTACCAGAATAAAGATAACTTAAAGCAGTGTCTTAATATCAGGATAATTATCTTTAAGTTGTGTCCTAAAGGCTTCGATTAGCCTTTCATTATTACGTTCATGACGCGCAATAGGTACGGTAATTTCGCTGACCACGCGCATTGGCGAGGCCGATAAAAACACGAGCCGGTCAGCAAGGGCAATCGCTTCACGTAGGTCATGTGTGACAAACAAAACCGTATGTGGACGTTTTTGCCAGAGTTTTAGCAATAGCTCCCTGACTTGTCTGGCGGTTGGTGCGTCTAAGGACACAAACGGTTCATCCATGAGCAATATGTCAGGATTGACGGCAAAAGCGCGGATTATGGCAATCCTTCGGCTCATGCCCAGCGATAGGCGTTCAGGGTAAACGTGCTGGACTTCAGTAAGCTGCATGGCATCAAGCAAGGCATCGATAATGTCCGGCGATTGCGTGCCATCCAACGCCAGTTCAATATTTTCCCGCACGGTACGCCAAGGTAACAGCCGCGGATTCTGGAAGATGTAACCTATCTTAGGCTGTGTATGTTGTCCACCCAGCATGATGCCACCGGTGTAAGCGGTATCAAGACCGGCTATGCAATTAAGCAGAGTCGTTTTGCCGCAACCGGATTGGCCCAACAGGCAAACAAACTCACCCGACTTAAGCGATAGCTTCAGATTATCAATAATTGGTGCTAACCGGCCACGGTAACTTTTATTAGTGATGTTGATTTGAATGTCGCTCATCGCCGCCACCGCCGCGATTTTTTGTCTAGCGGTTTTAAAATGATGAGCTCCAGCAACTGGATAACCCCGACAAAAGCGACGGTATACGCCAAGATACTGGCAACATCAAATAATTGAAAAAACAAATGTAGCCGATAGCCCATACCGTTACTACGCCCTAATAACTCGACCACCAAAATGATTTTCCAGATCAGCGCCAAACCCGAACGGGTCGCCCCCATAACAAACGGATGCAGTTGCGGCCAGATAACATGCACTAAGGTTTTGCGTTTACTAAAACGATAGCAACGGGCCATTTCCAGCAAGTCTTGATCCAATGCACGGGTGCCTTCGCGGATAGTGACTATAACATTAGGTAATTTATTGATAACAACCGCGAGTATTGCCGCCGATTCCACCAAGCCAAACCAAACGTAGCATAAAATAATAGTGACCAGTGCCGGCACATTTAAAAACAAGATTAACCAGTTATCAAAGAAGGCATCGAGTTTTTTACTGCGCCCCAAAACAATGCCGATGGCACAGCCCAAGCTCATAGAAACTGCAAAGCTGACAACCAGCCTGAGCAGCGTTACGCCCAAATGATAGGGCAATTCACCTGAAATACACGCCTGCCAAAATACCCGTGCGACAACATCGGGGGTGGGCAATGTGGTGTTGTTTACATAGCTTGCGAGACCTTGCCAGAGAACTAAAAAAGCCAATAACGACAAGTAGGGTAATATTTTTTTGGAAAAAATCAAAATCAGCTGCGCTTAGTCAATCGTCCAGAAGGTGCCCGCTGACAGCTTTTCAGACGCGCCAGTCAGTTGATGGTTACTCAAGGTATACAGCAGCGAATACAACGCTGCGGCAGCCTGCTGTTGCGGCTCACCCCATTGCCCGATAGCCCCTTCGCAATAACCTTGGCGCAGACCATTCTGGGTTAGGGGGTCATCTGCTTTTGTTAGCGGAAGCACTTTTTGCCACGCCGCATCCTCTGTACACAATTTATTTTTAGCTTGTTTACTGGCCTTAAAAAAATGGTTGACCGCTTGTTTATGCGCATTCGCCCAACTTTCTTTAAACACATAACCCACGCTGGGAATGGCTTCCGTAATGCCTAAACCTTGCAAAATCCCTTTGCCATCAATCAACGGCTTATAACCTTGGGCTTCTAGCCGGGCAGCAAAATGCCAGTAAATAAGGACGGCATCGACGCGATTTTGTTTGATTTGCTCATTGATTAATGGCGGCGCACCAAAGACTTTTTCCACGGTGGCATTCAAATCCAACTGTTGCTTTTGCGCCAGCGCTTGTAGCAATAGCCAGTTTTTATCCAACTCCCCACCTGCAATCCCTAAGCGCTTGCCTTTAAGGTCTGCTAATGAATGGATGGGGCTGCTTTCGGGTACGACCAACGCACCCGAAGCGGTCGAATACGGGTAAAAAGTAAAATCCGCGCCCGTTGCACGTAGTCTGGAAACCCATAACCAATCGGAAACTATCATATCGACCGCCCCCGATTGCAAGGCGATTTTACCGGCTTCGGCGTTTGCCAACGTGTGTATATCAAGCTGAAAATCAGCCGCCGGATCGTTAAGTATCGCCGATAATTCCCAATCGACGGTGCCAAATGCTTGTACGCCAATACGGATAACGGTTTTTTCCGCCGCCCATAGCGGTACGGCGACCAACAGACTTAGTGCAATAAATAAAACCTTAACTTTCATAATGTTAATTAATCCTGTTAGCGTTTTGAGGAAGTTGTCTGTTTACCGGCTAACAGTGGCAATGCGAGAACAATCAGGCACACTAGCCAAGTTAACAATTGCCGATTAGTCACCGTATAGTTAAACGCGATGCCCAGCCGGTTACTAAATTCCGGATGGTCGGCAACAAGGTCACGGCTGTCGAAAAACACATAAGTCTCTCCGACAATTAATGCCACTCCCGTCACTAATAAGGCATACCCTATAATTTTACCTTGGCTCGCTTTGGCATTGACATAACCTATCAAATCGTTGAGTTCAAAAGCAGCGAGTGATTTAGCAGACCCCATAACATAACGGATAAGCATCAACCCAACCATCCCGATAACCGGAATGGTGACTGCCTCAATAGGGAAACTGATATAACGCCCGTTGATCGCCAAGGAAAAGGTTTTAAAAATCGCGTAGCCGGTGAAAAGCATATAAATAGTGTATAAGCCCATTGCAAACTTAGGCTTGGCTATTTGCCCAGTTAATAAGCCGTAGCCGCGCTGGACAATCAAACCGCCTAATAGGACGTTTAAACCGGAAATAATCACCGTCATCAAACGTTGCCAATCGCTATAACTGGTATACCACAACAATTCCACTTGATTAACCCAAAGTACCGTCAACACTTGCAAAAAAACCAGAAGCCCCGTTTGGGGTAGAATTGACAGGTTTTGCAACGGTCTCCAGCATATAACCACAGCAATTAGAAAAAAAATGGTTGATGCAAGCAGTCCTTTATACCAATCCGGGTTTTCATAAACCTTTCCGGTGAGAGGAAAAACTTCTTTTCTATCAATGGAAAACAGTCCCCAGTTGGCACCGACCACGCCTTCCAATTCGCTTTTCCACGATTGGTTAATGGCTTCGACAATGTTGTAATCGAAACCGTTGGCATTGGCAACTTGGATCAGGCCGCGAATAAATTTGGCCTCGTTGACTACACTAGGCACCGCCCAGCCACGTTGCCGGCCTTCGCTGGGCCAACCCGATTCGCCGATCAATATCGGCTTGTTAGGCGCTATGGCATTGGCTTCCTGCCGCACATGCCGGTAAATACGGGCAATGTGTGCAGGCGCTTGGTCAACGGCGATAGGCTCATCTTCCCAATACGGCAGGATATGGATGGTAATAAAATCGACTTCTTTGATAAGTTCGGGATATTTCATGTACATCGACCAAACATCGGCATAAGACACCGGCTGCTTAACCGCTTTTTTTACTTCGCGGATGTACTTGATCAGTTCTTCCGGCTCAAGATCACCGCGCAGCAACACTTCATTGCCGACAATAACCCGCTTAACGACATCAGGGTTGGCATTAGCAGAGCGTATCAATTCATCGATTTCTTTTTTATTGCCCTTTTCTTCTCCCCCTAACCACGCCCCTTGGATCAAGGTCAACCCGTACTTGCGCACCAGTGCCGGTATCACTGGCATTGTGCCTTCGGCACTGGCGTAGGTACGGATAGAATGGGTTTTTTTGCTCATTAGCTGCAAGTCAAACTCAATATCTGCTGGCGTAGGAAACACGCTTTCCATCGGACTCTGACCTTCCCGAAACGGTGCAAAAGACAGGCTATTGAGCTTGCCTTCGGGGACATCCTGACCGGCCTCTTGCGGTAAATTAACCAACCAAGCCACGGCGCTGTTCAACAAAATAATCAGGACAACAGCTGAAACGATTTTCATAGTGTAAGTTAGGCTCAAAAGTAGGGGGATGAAATATAAATTGCTGCCATTATCAGCAATAAAGCTGAAAAAAATCTGAATGTGTTGGCCAGTTAAAAATCACTTTCATTTCAATAGGCTAGCCCGTTAAGACGGGGTAAGCTAAAACCGGTTTAAAAAGCGGGCAAGCGCCCGCTTTTTTGCTTTGATCGGAACTTAATCGGTGACTGTAAAATAAGGTGGCATGTTATGGATATAAGCCATATACATAGCATCCGCCATAGACCATAGCACATCCAGTTTGAATTTAAGGATTTGTACCATGCGGTCTTGTTGCTCACGGGTCTTATACCAGTCCAGCGTAATAGCCAAGCCATGTTCGACATCGCGTCGGGCTTCAGTCAAGCGTTTACGGAAATAGATATAGCCTTCTTGCTCAACCCAAGGGTAATGCTCCGGCCAATTATCCAAGCGTTGCTGGTGAATCTTGGGGGCGAACAGCTCGGTCAATGAAGAACTGGCGGCCTCGTGCCATTCGGCGCGGCGGGCAAAATTAACATAAGCATCCACGGCGAACCGCACCCCCGGCAAAACGTGTTGCTCAGAAGTGATTTCCTCGCGAGTCAAGCCAACCGCAATGCCTAACTGTATCCATGCCTCGATACCACCAGGATCACCGGGGTGGCCATCGTGGTCGAGGATGCGCTGTATCCACAAAGAGCGGGTTTCGCGATCAGGGCAGTTAGCGAGAATATTGGCATCTTTCAGGGGAATGCAAACCTGATAGTAATAGCGGTTGGCCACCCATCCTTGGATTTGCTTTTTAGTCAACTTACCTTCATTCATTAAGATGTGGTACGGATGATGGATGTGGTAATACCTTTCCATGCCGCGTAGGGCGGCTTCAAATTCCTCTTTGCTCCACACTTTATTGTCAGAACAACTCATAGGGTCTCCTTATAATTATATTTAAGCCCGTAGGCGGCAGTGAGTATAGCTAGCATGCTTCATCAACCATCTGAATAATTTTTTCCTCAACCTCGGTGGCAACTTGTATCAAGGCGGGATCCTGAGAAAGCGATGCAAGCATTGGCAGTGGCTTAATAAGCCCAAGCTTGGTTTTGCCTTGCTCGGTAAAAACCGAAATACGGCACGGCAGCGCCATATTTAAACGCATATCGCTAGCCAAAACCTTAGCCGCTTGCCCTGGATTACAGACTTCAAAAATCTTGCACTCTTCCGTAAAAATAATCCCTTTACTACGAAGTGCCGTGCCTAAATCGTGGACATGCAGCACCCCAAAACCATGATGGGCAACCGCTGAGGTCAGATCGTCCACTGCCTGATTGAATAATTTGTCAGTTTCAACTATGTAATACATGGCGTTACCTCAGGTGTTGTGATTACTTCTATTAACGAGTTTAAACCCGCAAGGCATCAACGTTATAAGTCTATTTCCAAACCGTCGTAAGCCACTTCAATACCCACGGCATCAAGCGCTTTACGTTGTTCAGAATCATTATCCAAAATCGGGTTGGTGTTATTGATGTGGATCAATATCTTACGGGCTGTCACACCTTCCAGCACTTCCATCATGCCACCTGGCCCCGATTGCGGCAAATGACCGATTTCACGCGCTTTTTTATGGCTAATGTGCTGGCTGCACATTTCGTCATCCGTCCAAAATGTGCCATCCACCAATAAGCAATCGACATCCTGCATGGCTTTCATGACATGTGGTTCAATTTCACCTAGACCCGGCGAGTAAAACACTTTTTTGCCAGTCGAAATTTGTTCAATAATCACGCCGATGTTATCGCCCTCATGCGGGTCATTACGGTGTGGGGAATAAGGCGGCGCCTTACTTTTTAACGCCTGCGTATAAAAACGCAAGTCGTCAATTTCTGGAATGCTAAAGCTGCTGCCATCGACAGGGACAGGATGATGGTTGACGGTACAGTAATGCGCCAACATAGTGAATAAAGGGAATCCCGTCGTCAAGTCTTGCCTGACCATCTCGGTGCAATAAACCTCCAGCGGCTTGCCTTCGCGCAGCATCAGCATGCCGGTAGTATGGTCAATCTGGCTGTCAATCAACATGATGGCTTTAATTCCCGTATCACGCACCCCTTCTTTCGGCTGGATCGCCGGAAAAGCTTCCAGTTGCGCACGAATATCCGGTGAGGTGTTAAACAGCAGCCAGTTTTTGTTATCGGTGCTCACTGCAATGGATGACTGGGCACGCGCCGTACCGTTCATTTTACCGTGCCGCAAACGGTGACAATTATGGCAATTGCAATTCCATTGCGGAAAGCCGCCGCCAGCACCGGAACCGAGAACTCTGATTTTCATGAACAAACCCTGCGAAGTGGAAAAAAGCTAA
This sequence comes from Methylovulum sp., assembly GCA_028712695.1. Taxonomy (GTDB): domain Bacteria; phylum Pseudomonadota; class Gammaproteobacteria; order Methylococcales; family Methylomonadaceae; genus Methylovulum. The sequence goes on from JAQTQZ010000038.1 coordinate 31,735, forward strand.
AATAATACGGGATTAATACCCGTCAGGCAAAGCCGATCCCAAAAATTAGACAAAAAAAAGGGGCTCTTAACGAACCCCTTTTATTGCCAACCGGAAAAATTAACGGTTGTAGATATACATGGTGACTTCAAAACCGAAACGCAGGTCTGTGTAACTTGGTGTTTCCCATTTCATAATCATAACCTCCAAAAAGTTTTTTATAATACGTGATACGTGCTAGCTTGATCAAGTAAGCCAACCCGAAGTATACGATGAACCTTTTTTTTACGCAAATTTAGATATTGTTTCAATAACATCAAAATTAAGTCTTAACGCTTACTAAGTGCATCCGCTTATCCACCAACAAAGTCAGTTGGCGTTAGCCTGTAGTTTCCATGCGGCCACCCATTTAGCCATTTACTAAAATGGGCGTCTTTTTGCCTATAGGGCATTGGTTTAAGCCTTGTTGGCTACATATCCAGGTTGCTTTATTTGAGTGATTAACGATTACTAACTGATGTTACGCAGCCCGTAATTTCTGCAACTCTTCATAAGCGATCTGGTTAGCCTTGATGAACAGCTTAGCCCGCATGGCGAAATGGTTGGTTTTATGTCTGATCTTCAAACATTCCAGCTTG